>JAJQCD010000002.1 GCA_021202925.1 Clostridiales bacterium
ACCTTCGGCTCTATGTTGATAGCAGACAAAGATAAAAAAAATATTATAAAAAACATCATGTATCTCACAATTATATAAACCCCTTTATTATTTTTGTATAACATCGTTTCTCCTACTCTTCTATTCAAGATATTTATCTGTAAGTCGGTATTATATTCACTAGCAATAAATTATGAGCCCTCGTAAAATATACCTTAAATCCAAGCTGGAAATTAACCATAGAAAGTCAATTTACTGTCTGAATTGCATTTATAACGTCCAATTTTTTCTCCATAGTAATCTACCAACCGTTGTATTTGTACATCATTTTCAGTCAGATTAATATCATAAAGCCGTTCATCTTGTGTGCCTGGAATGCATCTTAACCAACGATTTTTTCCTGTATAAACAACAGGCGTTTCTTGCATGGCAATCATAGCATTAATCCATACATCGTCTGCATAAGGGCATAATTTTCTTATTTTTTCCACATCCAAAACATCATCGTCAAACACTCCCGGAGCATACAATGTCCCTGCCCCACCGGTTACAAACAAGTCCTGTTTGGGATTATAAAAATCATAATCAATCTCCTTTTCCCAGTCAAAATATGGTTTTATATTTCCATTTTCATCGTATTTAATTTTATGAACACGAGACGCAATAACAGAATGAGGATACATACGATGTGCTTCATACAAGTTCTCGATCAAATCCACATCATAAATAAGATCGTCATCTATAGTAACAATCAAATCATCCGGATATTTCTTTAATGCCGGAAGTAACTTTTTATATGCTTTCAGATCACCCTCACACCACTCTATTTCAAGTCCTCGTTTCTTCATATCAACTAACCGAAAAGGTAGGTCTTCCTCTCTATTTGGAAACTGATCCATCGAAAGCCATAAAATGATTTTATCCGGTTTCAATGTCTGGTTCAGCAATCGCTCCATGGTGATTGGGACAAACCGAATTCTTGCCGGATATGAAGTCATAGAAACAATAATTCGAGGCGTACGTTCTATACGAACAGTACCAATACTCTGACTGCTTAACATGACTTCCATAGCGTTCATTTGACTTTTAATCGCTGTTACCTTCCGGTCATTTTCTCTTGCCCGTGTAAGAAGCGCCTGTTCCCTATCCCGTGCTTCCCGTAATTGTTTCTGCAAAAATTCCAGTTGGCTATCCTGGCGTTGTATCATTTCTTTTTGTTGATTAATTAAATCATCCTGGCGTCGTAGCATCTTCGTCTGTTGATCAATCAATTCATTCTGTCTCTTAAGGACTTCTCCCAAGCGATCCTCAAACCGTTTTATTGACACACCTAAAATCAAAAAAAGCTTTTTTTTCAATGCTTCGCTTATATTCATTAGAAACTCTCCAACATAAATTTTACTGTAATAAACTTTTTATTCTTCCAATTAACTTGTTCCATTTACTAGCTTCATCAGGAGACATTTTTTTCGCTGACCGATTCTTTAATTGTGCCTCCAGTTCTTTAATCCGAATCCCTCGTTCAGCTTTCTCCTTATAGGTAATCTGAAGTTTTCGGTTAATTTCAGACTTCTCTTGATATGCAATCTGTAGTTTCTGATTGATTTCTGATTTTTGCTGATAGGAAATCTGAAGACGTTCGTTTAATCGGAAAGCATTTCGCTCTGATAATCGCAAACGGCGTCGAAGATCATTGCGTTCTGATACAAGGTGTTGACAGAGCGCAGCAATTCCTATAATTCGAATGCCTTTTTGAGATTCTGCTATTTTATTTACGAAGATATTCTCTTCGAAATTTTGATCTAACCATTTAATAACATTCGCCAATTGTACGTCATTCTGATTATTTAAGCTGCTAGTGTTCGTATGGCACAACGCTTCTTCCTGCGATCCAGGAATATATTGAAGCTGGGCATATTCTGAAGCCAAGACCACCGGAACATCGTTTATTACTTCCATTGCTTTCAGCCATAAATCATCAGCCAAAAGACATGTATTCATCATAGCTTGCTTGTCAAAGAGCGCCGGATTCAATAAATGCGGTGGATATAGTGTGCCACTCCCTCCTGTTGCCAACAGCTGCATAGACGGCTGTAAACGACATCCGTCAGTCTCCTTGATCCACGTATTATACGACAACAGTTGCTTTTGTTCATCTACAATTATTAAGTGCGTTCTCATAGTAGATACTGCATCTGGATACATAAGATATGAATGGTATAATTTTTCCAGAACCTGATCCGAATAAACAATATCATCATCTATTGTAACAATCAAATCATCCGGATACTCTTGCATTGCATAAAAATATTTCTTATGTGGCTTTAAATCATCACACCATTTGATTTGTATTTGCTTATCTTCTTCAAGTCGTCTCAGATTTTCCGGAAGATCTGCCAATTTTTCTGGGAATTGAGACTCTGCTAACCATAATACAATTTCATCCGCAGGAAATGTCTGTGAAAAAATGCTCTTTAACATTTCAGGCACCCATTTAATTCGTGCAGGATATGATGTAAATGACACAATCAGTTTTCGTGACTTCAGCGCTTGCATGGTTTCATATTTATGTCTTTTTATAATACAGTAGGATTCATACATGTCTTGGTTCTTGATATCCTCTGCAGTTATATTAACACAAAGTCCACTGTTGAAAAATTGATGAACGAATTCATAATACCGTCTGCAAAGAGGAGCATTAAAATCCTTAACATTATGTTTCAATGCAAATATGTAATTATCAATAGCAAAATACTGAACCGATTTTTCAATTTCTGAATAATACGGTAGTCCCCTTACTTGACTTATCACACTCGAAACAGCTTTGATAACATTTGGCAATTTATTATGCTTATCCGATGTTATTGTATTTGCATGTCCAACCCGATAATGCAATAAGGCTTTTACAGAATAAGCGATTCTTTCGGCGCAAGCTGAACACACCGCACAAAAAGTGATATCGTTGGTTGAAGCTATTTCCTCAAATTTTAGAGAATGTTCTCTAACAAATTCCGACCGAAAGATTTTGTTCCATGGCGTCGGATTTATAACAGACAGGATGCGTTCGGGACAGTCCTTATAATTAAAAACTGTAATATCCTTAGGAAGCAAATATGTTCGGATCCCAAAATTCGCTCTTGTCTCTGTTCCATCTTCATAAAATTTAAAAAAATTAAATGCAACAATATCAGCCATTGTTTCCTCGGCTATTGACACAGTCTCCTCAAGAAGGTTCAACTCACATTTATCATCCGAATCAAAAAAATACAAATATTCTCCTGATGCATACTCTATTCCGAGATTTCTAGCCGCTCCAGCATTCTTATGATCCTGTTGAAGCAGCCGAATCCGCCCATCTTGTTTCATATATTCTTGGATAATATCCACTGATTTATCACTGGAGCCATCATCTACGCAAATGATTTCAATATCCGTCAGGGTTTGATGTATTACACTTTCTAATGCCTCACAAATGTAAGATTCAACATTATATACCGGCATAATAACTGATACTTTCATTCCATTTATCCTTTCACATTTTTAATATACTATTTATTTGATGAACAAAACTTTTGGCAATAATTTATTACTTTTTGTTCCATGATAAATACCGTTAGAAATCAATACCAACTTATTCATGTCAGCTTACAAATCTTGTCGAAGGAATTACACTACAATACACAATTAATATTTCAACAGACGCCCCAGTCTTCTAAACGGCCAGGTTATTGCCTGACCTATCCGAAAAGATAATGAGTGTTGTATATCATTTAACTGATTTTCCAATTGCTCAATACGTATTTGCCGATCCTTCATATCGTCCAGTTGTTTTTCAAGTTGCTTGATACGTATACCGCGTTCCGCCTTCTCCTGATATGTAATTTGAAGCTTGCGATTAATCTCAGATTTTTCCTGGTAAGTCAATTGCAAACGTTCATTAATTCGTGACTTGTCTTCAAATGCTTTTTGAAGCCGCTCATTGATTTTTGATTTGTCTTCGAATGCTTTTTGAAGTCGTTCATTCGTTCTTACTCTATTTCTTTCAGATGCACGGTATTTACGTCTGAAATCTGTACGTTCAGCGACAAAGTATTGACAAAGCGCCGCAATTCCAATAATTTGAACACCATTTCGAGATTCTATTATTCTATTTACAAAAATATCCTTTTCAAAATTTTCATCCATCCAGTTAATGATATTCGTTAATTGTATATCATTCAAATTATTTTCATCACTCATATTCGTGTGATAAAGTGCGGTTTCTTGTGTTCCGGGTATATAACGCAGTTGCATATATTCCGAAGCGACAACAACCGGAACGTCATTTACCACCTCCATTGCCTTCAACCACAAATCATCAGCCAAAAGACATGTATCTTTTATTGCCTGTTTATTAAACAATGCAACATTCAAAAGATGCGGCGGATACAAAACGCCGCCGGCGCCAGTTGCAAACAACTGCATAGATGGCTGAGTATACCCCCCCCGATCGCTTTCACGAATCCACATATTATACGGCAAAAGTTTACCTTCTTCATCTATAATCATCAAATGTCCTCTTATTGTGGACACCGCATCTGGATACATCAGGTAAGAATGATACAATTTCTCAAGAGTATTTTCAGGATAAATAATATCATCATCAATTGTTATAACTAAATCGTCCGGATACTCCTGCATGGTATAAAAATATTTCTTGTGCGGTTTTAAATCATCACACCATTTAATCAGAATACGACCGTCCATTTCCATCTGCACAAGTTCACATGGCAAATCCGCATTCTTCCTCGGAAACTGCGATTCGGCAAGCCATAACATGATTTTATCCGCCAGAAGTGTTTGAGAAAAGATACTTTCCAGAACCACAGGAACCGCAGAAATTCTGGCGGGATATGATGTGATAGATACAATTCGCTTCCGAGATTTCAACATCTGCATTGTTTCATAATCATGCCTTTTTACAATACAATATGATTCATACAAATCCTGCAAATTGACTTCTTCTTTTGACACATCCTTACAGAAATCACTATTAAAATACTGATGTATATATTCATAATAGTGCCTGCATATCGAATCATTAAAATCCTTCACATTATGCTTCAATGCAAATATATAATTATCAATGGAAAAATACCTGATTGATTTTTCAATTTCCTGATAGTAAGGCAATTTCTCTACCTGTTCCATCGCACTGGAAACAGCTCGAATCACATTAGGAAGCTTTTTGTGTTTATCCGAAGTAATCGTATTGGCATGTCCAACCCGATAATGCAAATAAGCATTTGTGGAAAATGCAATTCTTTCCGCATATGCAGAACAAACTGCGCAAAAAGTAATATCGTTACTCGAAGTAATCTCCTCATATTTCAAACCATGTTTCCGAACAAACTCCGCCCTGAATATTTTATTCCAGGGGGTCGGATTGATAATGCTCATAATACGGTCCGGACAGTCTTTATAATTAAAAACCGTTACATCCTTTGGCAACAGATAATTACGAATGCCAAAATTGGCCCTGATTTCCGTTCCATCTTCGTAAAAACGATAAAAATTAAATGCCACAATATCTGCTGATGTTTCCTCCGCAATAGATACTGTATCCTCTAATAAGGTTGGATCACACTTATCATCCGCATCAAAAAAATACAGATACTTTCCAGTTGCATGCAACATTCCAAGATTTCTGGCTGCACCTGCACTTAAATGATCCTGATGAAGCATTTTAATTCTACTATCCCGTTCCATGTATTCGGAAATAATTTCTTTTGATCTGTCATCGGAACCGTCATCCACACAAATCAACTCAAAATCTCCCAGTGTTTGGTTAATAATGCTATCCAGTGCTTCACATATATAAAGTTCCGCATTATATACCGGCATTATAACTGATACAAGCATTCTATTTATCCTTTCATTATTATATAAATATTTTACATTGTACACAAAAATCCTTTATCTATGCTAGTAATAATTTGTGTATCCTTTGCTCCACGGTAAACTCCTGCTTGATATTGAATATCACTGTCATTTAATATTTTCTTAATTGCCTGAACGGTAGCTGCTTCCGGGCTCCTCTGTACATCATCAAAAATAATAACAAACGAAGAATTCAAACATCCAGGTAGGATTGATAGAACATCAATTCTCGCATATTTTGTCATATCTCCACTCCACGGAGCATCAATAATGATCAAGTCAAATTTAAGACTGGCAAAATTCTTCGAAAAATTCTTATACACACGAACAGCCTCAGATTCTTCAAAAGACACCAATTCTGTATCCAATTGTACAAGTGAAGTAGATTCAGGCAATTTTTCACCATGTCGATAAAACGCTATCCAATCCAAGTCATTTTCAACCACATAATGGACTCTCCGTGAGTCGGTTTTTATATATTGTGTAGTCATTTTTGTAGACTGACCTAATCCAAGTTCAAGTATAGATTGTGGTTGAAATTCGTTCAATGTTCGATAAAGCACATATAGCGCCGGATATCCCAATGCCCACCGTCCGGGTGAAAACATCTTATCAACTAACCATTTACTGTCAGTTATCGTATCGTTAAATATTTGTGCCCAAACTGCTTCATCAGCAGTCCGACCGATATTAAGTTGTCTTCTTTTTATTACATCAATATTCTCTTTGCTGATTTTTATTAATCTATAATTATCCTCTATCCAATCCGACATTTTTTTCTCAAGTTCCTCAACCGACTGATTTATCGCAGCATCTGTCCTTTCCAATCTCACAAATTGCTTCTCCATATAAGACTGAATTTCTGCTGTACTCGCTGATATTTTTTGATTGAATACTTGCTTGAAAGCCTGATTATCCTCTTCAAAAGAATGGATCACTCTTTCATTTTGTTTTCCATATTCTCTCTGAACTTCTGATATTTGAAATTTTAATCCCTGTAATTCTTCACGCAATTGTAATATAATTGATGTAGTATTATGCAGTTCATCGAGAATTTTTTTGTTCTCACAATCCAGTTTATGATAAGTTACTGGAAAAAAATGTTCAAAAAAATCTTTCCACGCCATATATTCGTCTCCTTCATCGTCCAATATAATTGCAGTTACACATTACTTTTCAATTACCTTCAAAACAAGCAACTACGCCTTTACTTCGTTGCTCTTTCATTAAATCTCGTCCCATGAAATCGCCCAAATTACAAATAACCGTGATAATTTATATCACTTAATTTCTTCGTTTGAGACTCTGGCATTTAAAGATAATATGACAATATTATTGGTCTTGAATCGACGGAATACTATAACGACAGGCTTATACATTACCTTATTTCGATAATTTCAAGGCATATGCTCATCCTTAAATTCGCAGCCACCTGTTTAATCGGTAGTTTTGCTTTGAGGTTCCTGAGGAAGATGAATTAACTCTCCATAGTATAGATTTTTGCTTTCATCATCCCACTGTCCGCTTCCGCTTTGTGGTGTAAAAGTCATTTCTCCAAAGTATATTTTCCCATTCACAGAATAAAAGTCTACCCTGACAAACAAAAATCCCTCACACAATTTTGATGCTAAAACTATCATCTGCTCAAATGTTTTTGGTTTATCCGGTAAAGGGATAATGTTGGGGTAATTCACTCGGTAATTTTGCAAATTCCATTTCAGATCATAAATGTTCCTTTTATGTTCCTTCGTTCCACTCCCTACATCCACCCACACATAATACGGAATTCCGTTAAAACAAAAGAAACGATAATCAAAAATTCTTCCATCTAAATCGGCAATATATTCTTCTGCAATGATCCTTCTCGGAATATTCATATAATGGAGTTCCAGTCCATTCATGAAAGCAAAATTTTTTTTCATCCAGATATCAAATTTCTTCTTAGCATCTGCGAAATCAAAGTTTTCTTTGTCCCTCACAATCATATTCCATCCGCTGCCGTGATTCGCCTTCAACACAAACCGATTCGGTAACTGATCAAAATTGATCTGATCGAATTGATCCCATACACCCAACAGAGGAATTAAATATTCCGCTCCAATCTTTTCCGCGATCCAATCCCGTACCAGATATTTATCCGCCAGACGAGTTTTCAGCGGCGTGCTGTCATACAGCTTCAGCCACTGAATCTTCTCATTAAAGGTTTTCGGATTTTTCAGGTCAGGATATACCCCCCCCGCTGATAAAACCAGTCCGCCAAAGCGTCCTTATATGCGTCCGGATGTAATCCCTTAAAGTACAGATAATTTGCTTCTTTGTTCGTCTCATTGATCCGCACGTTAATGCGTCTGGTTTCCAGATTAATTTTTTTCATCTGATTTGAAAATTCTTTCTGATCCAAACGAATTCCGGTCAACGTCTTCGCAGTATTTGACTGATACGCATCGCTCTCCCGCTTATATGAATCAATAGTTATCTTTTGACTCTCAAGAATCTGACACAACGAAACATTTTCTTTTTGTACCTGTTCCAATTTCTGATTCAAATAATCAAGCTCCGTATTTTGATGTTGCAACTGAGCTTGCAACGCCTCCTTTTCTCTGTTCTGGCGTTGCAACTGATCCTGTATGATTACGACCTCCTTTCGAATCTGATTGGTTTCTCTTTGAATCCGATCGGTTTCCGCGAGCATACGCTCTTCCAAGTGTTTCATCCTCGCAAGGAACTGTTTAAACGGAGGCAGATTCCTCAAAAAATGTTTCATCAACTGTTTCATAATTTAGTCCTCATTTTACTGATTTTATGTAATTACAATTCCGTATCTTTTTCCGGATGTTTTTCCAGTTCTTTTTCCTTAAAAATCTTAAGATTTCCGCCAAACGTGTTTTTCAGAACACTAGCAAGATTCGTATAATGCGGCGTCGCTCTCAAATCAGGCGCCCCGGCTGATACCACAATTCTCCCGTAAACATGTGAAAATTGTCTCAGGAAATCCTTAAACAGACATAATGATTCTTTTATCTGACATAACGCATGAGAAACATTTTTACCCTTTAATTCGATCAAAATCGCGTAGGGATTATCTCCATCTGTCACATACAGATAATCGCACTTACATGTTCCCTCAGGGACGCTCTTGTCCACCACAATAATACCGCCGTCCATCTTATAGGAAATAATATGGTTGCGCATGGTGTTCTCCAGGGAATATTTCTTTTGCTTCTCGCTACACATTACCTCAGAACGTTTGTCAGATGATGCGACACATTTTGCAGAATTGTTATTGGAACATCTGGCTATGGAATTCCCCGAAAACTGTTGTTGCGCACACTCGCTCAATTTATTGCATATCATTGATTCATCCCCACGTCTAACAGTCTCTCCAGTTCATTGTTGGTAATATTTGACACTTCGTCGATGTAATCTGTGTAGATCATATGGCTTTCTTCATCCATAATTGACTCTATGCGTTTGATCCCCCCGGATATATTTTCCAGCTTATACGCCGCAAAGCCATCATAAAAAAGGCGCATATCCCTATGGATAACCACGCCGTCGCCGGTTTTCTGACGGCCTTCCACCTTACCCGAATATAACAAAATATTAAACGAGGTAAGGATATACGGACTATGTGTCGTGATGATCGCCTTGCTCCCGGTTGTATTTACCATCAGGGCAATCAGATTGACAATATCTTTCTGCGCAACCGGGAACAGATGCGCCTCCGGTTCCTCAATAATAAAAAAGGAATTCTTTTTCTCCAGAATCGTCATAAAGCACAGCATTAAGATCCACAGCGCCTCCTGCTGTCCGGAAGAAGCATACATCAGCTTTACCCAATGCCGTTCATCATAATAAATTCGTTCGCCATCGTTTTCACTCATATAGTCCGCTTTCAAAATATTCTGGATCAGACCATATGCCTGTTCAACGGAATGATTATTGATCTGCCCTCGAACCGTTTTGGTATAATCCCTCACAATGTCCGGTATCCTGCTCCCAAACTTACTTTTTGTGATCCGTATCTGGCGAATGAATTCCTGCATGGTGAGATCCATATCCGATATGGGAAAATCCTGCAATTGCTCCGATAGAGTTGCGAGAAGACTTCGTCTGGCCGGAATGTATATGATTTCAGACGAATTCCCAAAAGTCTCATTCAGCAATTTACTTAACTGCCCTTTCATCGCAGCCATCGCCATAAGCTTATCAATAATAGAATCGAAACTGTTCTGATCCGTTTTGCTGTACATAGCAGCCGCATCGCAAATCAGCACATTGATTTTATCCCTCAGGCCCTTGCTTAATGTAAAACGAACATATCCATCTTTGTTCAGACGAATCGAAATATTCTTATCTCCAAACTGATACACGATACTGAACTTTTGCATATGGATTGTCGTACCGAAGCATCCCATAAATTGCCTGGTTAAATATTTCAAGTAATTAACATAATATTCGTTTCTGTGGTTTTGAGTGAATTGCTCGGTATCCATCAGAAAATCCAGTGTATAATCTCTTATCTTCTGACAAAAATATATGACTTTGCAGATGGTACTTTTACCGGACGCCTGTGTTCCAATCAAGACCTGTACCTTTTTATCCAGATCAACAGACGCTTCGTTAATCGGTCCGAAATTTTTTATATCAATGCGATTCACACTCTGCCACCTCACTTTCCATCCCCAATTACATTTTCAATGCCACTGCCGTCGGTTCTCTCCGGTTATCGTCTGCTTTGTCCAGTTCAACGTATAACGGAACCCGTGATCGCGCCAGCACCGGAAGAAACCGGTGAACTTTCTCAGAACCCGTTCGACCCGAAACAGCGGAGAGTGATGGAGTCTGGCAAGCTGATTCCGGATGGCTTCTGCCTCTTCCTCCGAACATGTCATCTGCGCGTCAATCTTACCTCCGGAACCGATATAAGCGGAGTGATACAGATAATATTTCAACGGATCACGAATGATCTGCATTAGTTCTTCCCACCCCGGCTCGCCGATCAGTTCTCTGCACCGGGCGTCCAGATATCCCGCTTCATAATCCTGCTTAAATTCCTCGCTGATTTTCAGAATATAATCGGATTTAAATTCCTCACCGATACGGCGATAGGTGAACAGGTAGCTGTGAAATTTCTTACAGCAATAGGCCGGCATCAGGAGCTCTTTCAGTTCTGATCTGTCATTCAGGAAATCAAAAATATATGCGTATTCTTCGTTCATGCAGTAAACTTTTTCTTTGCTGTAGACAGAAGAATTCGGATTGTCGCGGCGATTCATATAGAATGGACGATTGACGAAATACGCTCTCTGCGCCATGGCAAAGGTCTTGAACCAGAATCCATTATCCTGATAGGATGCGCCCGGCGTCTCATGATGCCAGATATCCTGTTCAAGAAGGAATTGCCGGTTGTAAATACCGCTCCATGTGTTCATGATCAGCAGAAAGAGAGAAAGATCGTCCCGCGGCCGGACTACCTTTCCATAAACGGATCGATCCTCCGAGAGTTGATTGTAATCCAGCTGCAGTTCCCCTTTTTCGTTATTTGTAAAACGGAAGAAATCCGCCTTGACAAAATCCAGATTATGCGTTTCTGCGACAGCATAAAGCGTCTCATACATTCCTTCGCGAATATAATCATCGGTCTCCACAATGCCGATATACTTGCCGGTCGCGGCGCGGATTCCCATATTCATCTGTGCGCCATAGCTTTTGCGGTCGGAGAACAGGATGCGAATTCTGGGATCTCTTTCGGCGTATTCCTGCAGAATCTTCACCGTCCCGTCTGTAGAGCCCGCGTCTACACAGATGATTTCAATCTCGCGCAGAGTCTGGTTGACCACGCTGTCCAGACATTCCCTGATGTATCGCCTGACGTTCAAGGATGGCAGAATAACGGAAACCTTAGGGCTGCTATCCAGATTTGCACGGTCATCGAAAGAGGACTCTATTTTGCTTCCCTTGCTTTTTCCCGTCCGATAATACGTTTCATATGGCAGTGCAATGACCCACATCGCCTCATTGTATTCTTTCTGATTGTAAAAATAAGAGCCTGGGTGACTGGTCGCCCCAAGCTCAAACAAATATTCATTGCTCAGTTTCTGATATAAAAGCTTCTGTGCCGACGGCTGCAGCGTGGAAAGATTCCACAGGCAGGCATACAATGCGTAGTTGACAAAATCCTGTTCCATCCACGTCCAGGTTCCCCATTTCTGAAACGTATCCCGAAGCAGCAACAGCGCTTTGTAAAAACAATCCCAGGATTTTTCTCGGGTAATCGAAAGGGTTCCACTGTCCAGCTTGCGCTGATGAACCAGTACGTCTTCTACTACCGTAATGCGCGTCGCCTTTACCAGCGCCGCAAACACAAAATACATATCATTGGTCGTCCGCTGTTCCTGAAAAAACAGATCATTTTCCTGAATGAAAGAAGATAAAAACAGCTTATCCCAGGCCCATCCGACAAAGCATTGCAACCGGTCCTTTCTGATATCTCTGAACGAAAAAACAGTCGCTCCGGGGAGCAGTTCCTTCCTGACAGACCAGGACATCGACGCATACTCTCCCTTTGAATGGAAATAGCGGTCGCACCGGCAGACACTGATCTGTGCCCTGTTTTTCTCTGACGCGTTATACAATTTCTCTAACAGATCCGGTTCAAAGAAATCATCCGCATCCAGAAAGGACAGGTATTTCCCCCTTGCCTTTTTCAATCCATAATTTCTTGCGGCTCCCGCATTGATATTCGGTTGTGTCAGTACCGTAATCCGGCTGTCATTCGCCGCGTATTGCCTTAAGATATCCAGCGAATGATCCGTGGAACCGTCATCCACACAGATGATTTCAATCTCCTTCATCGTCTGGCCGATAATGCTTTCCAGACACTGTGACAGATAGTTCTCTGTGTTGTACACCGGCACAATGACTGATATCTTCGGCGTCTCCGATCTGTCTGTTTTTCCCATGATGTTTTCTCTCCGTCCTGCCCTGTGACAGAATTCATCTGTCTCTGTGACAGTCTTCTGCCTCATTTCAGATATTGTTTCCACGCTTTTTCATTCGTGATTTTCCCCACATGTTTCCGATAACTTTCTGCCGCCCGATCAAAACCCCGTTCCGTCGCTGACCATGCCTTCCCGGCCAGTATCAGAAGCTGCACCATCTCTCGATAATCTCTCTCAAGCACGCACGCACGGTTGCTTCCTGCTTCATATAAAACGACCTTTTTCTTGCGAAACGCCGCATAGGGGGCATCCGTCGAACAGACAACATGAATCCCCTTCCCGTCATCTGGCAGAAGCCAGCCGTTCCATGTAATCCAGCACAAAATCCACTTCCAACGACTCACTTCCCTGCCGGTCAGAATCGTATCCATATCCAGCTTCGCCCGATAGCGACTGATCTGATTCGATACGCATTCATATTCTTCTTCCGTCAATTCGTTTTTTAATTCTTCCACAGGCACCATCGGACAGCTGATTGCCCGAATCTCTGCGTTCAGTTTGTCCGGTTCCTGGCGATAAAGCCACGCCGGGCCTCTGAGAAAATCCGTAATACCTCGATATACCAGTTCTGCATCCCTGTATTTCATTCGCAGAAGAGCGGATATAAATGCTTTGAAAACAATCTTTCTTGCCGTATTTTTCGGTGTCCTGTCCTGATGTAAGGCCGTCTCAATCAGATTGTTCCTCACATCATAATATAAGTTTGCCCCCGGAAAGAGAAGTTCTGCTCCACGATGCCAGACGCCCACGCCGTTCAGGAACACAATACCCTGTCCCCGGTTCCGCAGGCCAAACTCGATGTCGTCGTGATGGATAAACAATGGAAGAGGCAGGTTATCCGCTCGTACCGTATCCAGTGAATAGCAGCAGCAGCACCAGCCGGAATACCGGTCGTGCTCATGTCCCGTCTCCGTCAGCCGACTGCAGCAGGCATTCGCAAAATCCCGGACGTCCAGATTCCAGCCGGTATTGATAATCTGTCCATTCTCCCAGTTCTCACCGGCGCAAAACAAAATATGCGGGTATTCCTCCCGCATCATGGCGCCGCCGACGGTCATGCCGCGCCACTCATTCTTCAACGTCGAGACCAGACCGTAGATCCGGACGACCGCGTCTGGTTCGATCACGGCATCATCGTCCATCAGGAGAACATGGGTCAGATCATATGCTTCCTTCTCATCCAGAATTTCGAGCATGCCCCGCGTAAAGCCGCCCGCGCCGCCGGAATTCCGATTCGGAATAATCCGAATCCGGCCGCCGGAGGCTTCAACCAGACGTTGCACTCCCTCACAGCTTCCCAGCGTCTGCCCGTTATCCACGACATAAATCCGCAGATGCCTGCCCGCTTCCAGTTCACACGTATCAAAAAAGCGGCGCTTCAGCGTATTCAGATTTCTCTCGATATATGTCTCCCGATGATAGGTACAGATATCGATTCCGATATTGACCGGTCTCACCCGCTGTTCGTCGATTTGCCCCTCATAGGAACCGGACACAGACCTCTCTTCACACGCGGCATCCTTCACCAGTTCGAACCAGAATACACCGCTGTCATATGCCGCATACGGCAGTTCCATCCGGTACTCTCTGCCAACCGACGGTTCCAGTTCCCGGGTGCCAACCCGTTTCCGGTCATGATACAAAACAATCTCCCTGTAACCTTGAAGCTGCAGGGAGAGGAACACATCGTCTATCGCTGTATAAGTCTTTCTCTTTTCAATATAAAATAAGTTAAAATAGCCGTCGAAAGCAACTACATTGCCACTCTCATGATAATAAAGTTCTGCGACATCGCAGATACCGCTCTCCGGGAGCAGGATACTCTGTAACCGAATCTCCAATGCTTCCTTCCATCCTTTCCTGGGACTTTTCAGACACGCTTCGCCACTCCGACACCCACTCACATTGGCCCCGAATCGGCTGCAATCTGTCCGCTGTCCGACGCAACGCGGCCACGCGACGATTGCGCACAAATCAGCTTCCTGGCAGGCAGAAAACCGGCGCGGGCGGCTGCTTGACAAAGCAAAATCCAGTCCGGCATTGGCTTTTACCTTCTTATAATCATAATCGTTTTTGTCCTTCATTGCAACCGTTTTCTGGCGTTTCCCTGTAATGGCTCAGTAATTCCAGACTCTTGCAAACTGCGACATGACAAGCGATGTTTAAGGGGCGCCGCATCTGCGGCGCCCCTGCGCTGATTTACTGATCCTCCTCAAACTTCTGGCCGGTCAGCTGTTCAAAGGAAACATGAAATATCCTCATGATTGCACTCACCTCAATGTCCGTCGCATATCGCTGATTCGTCTCCAGACGAGTAATCACATTCTTGTCGATATCAATTCCTCTCAGCTGGAATTCCGCGGCAAGCTGACGCTGTGAGTAACCTCTCTCGGTTCGTAATTCTTTCAGCTGATCGGCAATCAGGTTCTTCTGACCCGTATTTCCTCTGGGCTTTGGCATTTGTATCTCCTCCCGTCTCATTTTTTCAACCACTTTCAAGTTCATTGTATCCAGAATTCAGTCATGTTCGGTTGTAAAAGTGAGACACTCATCAATTCTTTTCACTTTCTCTGATTTCTTCCAGATACCGTTCTCCATAACATTTCCAACTGTATTCTTCTTTGATCAGGGTTCTGGCATGTTTCCCGATCTCCGCATAGTTCTCTGGCTTTGCCGCTATTTTCCGCAGCAGGCCGACATATTCTTCCGATGTATCCGCGATGAGAAAATGCTCCCCATCTCTGGCCCCGGCAATCGGCTTCGCTGCCAGTGTGGAAATGAGATTCACTTTGCCCAGTGCCATCCCCTCCAGAACCTTATTCTGGATGCCGCCGCCGGTCTGCATCGGCGCCACGACCGCCATCGCGGAATGGACATAAAGATAAGGATCCTCGACAAAACCAGTGACCGTCACATTTGGCAAGGATCGGGCGCAGGAAAGCACCTTCTCGGATGGATACGCGCCAACAATGACAAGCGGAATCTCTTTCCCAATCACGGAATGCACCTTCTGCATGTACCAGACAGCGGCGTCTACATTTGGCTGATAATCCATCTTTCCAATAAAGACGACCGCATGCTCCCACTTCGGGTCTCGCTTCTCATAATGGAACAATTCCTCGTTGACGCCATGAGGCAGACGCACGACATGGCCGAATCCTTTCCAGTAATTCTGTTCCTGCGGATTGAACAGATAGGTCACGAAACTGTTCTCCACTGAGCGGCGTTCATAGCGCAGAAGACGTTTCCCTTCGATTCCGTATACCAGCTTCCAGAAGACCGAAGCCGTCTTTGTCCCGGACCGCATGTAATTTAAGGCAATCGAATCTACCATGTCAAAGACGATTGTCTTGCCTGGCATGGTCTCGGCTGGTTTCAGATACTCACGCGTGCGCACCAATGCGGCAATCAGGACATCATTTGTGTTCAGCAAAGGAAGCAATCGTCTCTGCAGGCTGTGGTCATAATAATAGCAGACCTGCAGCGGCTGAGAGGAAAACAGGCCCATCAGGGCCTGCAGATAACTCCGCCATTTCGGAATCCGGTGAACCAGAACCGAAACACCGAGACTTTTGTAATATTCCTGTTCTTCTGCCTTCAATCCATGATCGGACAGGATAACCAGCTGCAATTCATAATGAGAAGCAAGAATCCGGATCAGATTGTAATTCTTCAGCGCATAGCCACAGACCAGCGGAAATACTGGTCGTGGGAGCAGAAGCAGGCATTTTTTCATTTGCAGTCCCCTCCTTCCCAATCGGCAGCTTTATCTTCCGATCAACGCCAGATACTCGTCGTATTCACCCTTGTTGTAAATATATTCTCTCGGTTTTCCCTCGATCCCCAGTTCCCGTAGCCATTCTCCGCAGAGCTTTTCTCTGAGTCTGCTCTTCGTCGGTTCCGCCAGCGTCCGATAATTCCAGAGAGAAAAATGCAACGCATAATTGATATAATCCTGCTCCAGTTCCCAGTAAATGTTCTCATCCACCAGGCGTTTGCGCAACGCGATCAAAGCATCATAAAAACAGAACCAGGATTTCTCTCTGGTTACCGACAGGGAATCCGAAGCACCTCTGCGCTGATGAGCCAGCGTCTGATATACGACAGCGATTCGCTTCGCAAGCACCAGAGCGCTGAACACAAACAACAGATCATTCGAGGTCCGCTGTTCCTGGAACCAGAGATCATGTTCCATCACAAAACTTCTGCGATACAGCTTATCCCAGGCCCAGCCGACAAATGTCTTAAATACATTTCCCGTCAGCTGTCTGTGTTTAAATGGCATGTACGGCGGAATATCCTCCCGTCGAAGCACCCAGGAATTCCGAACGAATTCATCCTTCTCCATGTGATACTGATCCGACTCAAATACCACAAAATCCGCTGTGTAAGCTTCGATGCATCGGACCGCCTCTTCCAGCATATTTTCCTCAAAGAAATCATCCGAATCCAGAAAAGAAAGATACTCTCCTCTGGCTTCACGCAAACCGTGATTCCTGGCCGCCCCGGCTCCTGCATTCTCCTGCGTGATCACACGTACACGGGAGTCTTCCCCCGCATATTCCCTTATAATCTCCGCAGAGCCATCCGTCGAACCATCATCCACACACAGAATTTCAATATCAGTAAGCGTCTGCGCACAGACGCTGTCCAGACACTGCCGCAGATAATCTTTTACATTATAAACCGGAATGATGACTGATACTTTTGGGTTCATCATGATCCCTCCATGCTATCCTTTTTTATCAGACAAAGACCAATATGGTTCAGCGTGATTCGCCGGTTATCATTCGCTTCAACGCACAGGGTATATACATAATGATCCTGCCCACTTTGTATGTAGTCGAATGTTTGATCAGCTCAAGTTCCGCTTTCGTCTTTGTCAATTCAGCACTTAGCTTGCGTTCGCGATCGCTGTTTGCCACAAACACCGTGTAATATTCATCCGGCTTTTCCATAATCATGGTCAACTTTCTCCACTCCAACGCCGTAAACGGCTCCTGCGAAAATTCTTTCTTCTGCAGTGCGCGTTTGAATTCCCTTCCCATTCGCTGAATATATTCATATTTAAATGCCTGCCCGATCCGATCAATCGTAAACAGGCCATTCTGAAATTTCTTCCAGTAAAACAGATTCCGGAAACGCTCCCATACCTCCCGGTCTTCCATCAGGATATCGCGAATCCAGTCATATTCGATATTTGCGCAGTAAACCTTTTCCTTATTGTTTACAGAAGAATTTGGATTATCCCTGCGATTCCGATAATATGGTCTGTCTACAATCATCATTGTCTTCGCATGGATCGTCGTCTGAAAGAAAAACCCATTGTCCTGAAACGATGCACCCGGTGTCTCGTGATGACGGATATGATATTCCTCGATAAACGCACGCCGATAAATACCGGCCCATGTATTCATCACAAACTTGATCAGGCTCGGATCCTGATCCGGATGCAGCAACTCGCCATAACGGGTTCTGGAACCGTCCAGCGCTACGTATTTCATCTGCATATCACCGTCCGAACTGCGTCCAAACCGATAAAAATCTGCTTTCACAATATCCAGCTTCTTCTCTGAGGCAATTCGGTACAGATCCTCAAACATGTCGAGCGGTACATAGTCATCCGGTTCTACGATCCCGATATACTCGCCAGTCGCCCGATCCAGTCCCTTATTCATCGCTTTTCCATAGCCGCCATTCGGACCAGAAATCACGACCACACGATCATCCTTCGCCGCATATTCCTGGATAATGGCAAGGGAACTGTCTGTCGATCCATCATCGACACAGATAATTTCCAGTTCTTTCAGTGTCTGTCTCGTCACACTGTCCAGACATTCATGGAGATATTGCTCTACATTCATGATCGGTAAAATCACGGATACCTTGTAGTTCATTTCTTTGTTCCTTTCTTCTGATTCGCTCTTGCAAGCTCCGTATAATGGTCACAGACTTCTTCCGCCAACCCGATTTCCCGCACTCTGCCGTGATCCAGCCACACGGCATGGTCACAAAGCGCCTTCACCTGTTCCACACTGTGAGAGACAAATAACAGGGTCGTGCCTCCGCTCAGCATATGTGACATTCGTTCCATGCATTTCTGCTGAAACAGGAAATCGCCCACCGACAACACTTCATCGCAGATCAGAATATCCGGCGAAACCATTGTCGCCACAGAAAAACCCAGTCTTGCCTTCATACCGGAAGAATAATTCTTAATCGGTGTGTCAAGGAAATCCCACAATTCCGCAAAATCAACAATCTCATCAAAATGCTCTTCCATATATTTTCTGGAGTGTCCCAGCACCGTTCCATTCAGGAAAATATTCTCCCGCGCTGTCATATCTCCGTCAAATCCGGCCCCCAGTTCGATCAGAGGCGCGATCTCGCCGCGCACCGTAACGCTTCCTTCATATGGCTTCAGAATTCCACTGATTGTCTTTAACATCGTTGATTTCCCACAGCCATTGATTCCAATCAGCCCCCAAGCCTCTCCCTTCTTAACCTTGAAGGAAACATCCTGAAGAGCGAAAAATTCCTTAAATGACAACTGTTTTTTTATCATTTTGATGACATACTCCTTCAGATTGTCAACCTTCTCGCTCGCCAGATTGAAACGGATCGTCACATGATCGACCTCAACCGCATATATATCCTGTCCCATTTTACTCATCCTTCATCAGATATACAATATAAATTTATCCTGATTCTTTAAAAATACACGTAAACCAATCACAAACATGATTAAAGCAATTACCCAACCACCCCAAAAAATACGCCATCCGGGAATTCTCCCTAAATATATCATATCCCGGAACTGCGCAATATAATAATACAATGGATTCACTGTCTTAACCACAATCGCTACATTCTCCGGCAGGCTTTCGATCGGATAAAAAATCGGTGTCAGATACATCCATGCTGTCGTCACCGCGTTATAAATATAGAGTACATCATGAAAAAATACATTGTATGTTGCCAGGAAAAATCCCAGTCCACAGCTGAATATATAAATCTGGACAATCACCAATGGAAACAGCAGAAATGTCCAGGATACTCTCGCTCTGGTCGCTATGATAACGATCAGCAACGCACCGAGATTGAAAATCAGATCAACCATCGCACTGGTCACCTTCGCTAATGTAAAAATATACTTGGGTACATATGTTTTTTTAATCAACGCTGCATTACCTGTCACAGAATTCATGGCCTGTCGCGTCGATCCAGTTGTAAATTCAAAAAGCATCCGACCGGTAAACAGATAGACCGGATAGTTTTCAATGTTGCGCCTGAACATCATCGAAAATACGATCGTCATAATAATCATGATAAACAATGGGTTCAGAATACTCCAGAGATAACCGAGTACGCTGCGCCGGTATTTCAGCTTGATATCCCGGATAACCAGTTCCCGCAACAAGTCCTTGTACTTCAGAAAAAGATTGATGCGAATTCTCCACACGTTCATATGTCAGTTCCTCTTATCTGTTTTATTGATATTTCCACTTTACCATCGCGCTCACAACCGGCCAGATGCGGTATGCCGTCAGGCGCAGGCCCTTAACGGCCAGGTTGATGTTGGCCCGATAGACCTCCGGGTACGCTTCCTTCAGCTTTCGGTCGAAGGATGCCATGCGGCGTCGGCCATCCGCCGATGCGGGCAGGCTCAGCAGGATCTTGCAGCGCCCCGCAACTGCCCGGGCGATGATACCGGCGATGTAACGCCGTTTCGCTTCCGTACAGGGAATATGGCTGCCCAGTTTCCCGTAAAAGCGCAGACAGGAACGAATCACGATCCGATAATGACTCTCGTTGCGCTGCATCTTCTCGAGTCCGACGCTCTGCCCCGCGCTGCCGATGCGGTAATGATAGACAAAGTCGCGGATGAAAGAAATCGTCTCCACATAGGGAATCGGATAAATGATATATTCCGTGTCCACGTAAAAGCAATGTTCATCGACCGTAATCGCATGCTCCTGCAGAATCTTCGTCCGAATTGTCAGGTTGTGCATCTTGATATACAGGTGATCTGCAAGGTCGTCGAAGCGGTAGATCTTCCCGTATTCGACTCCCTTGAAGGGAACCGGAATCTCCGCTTTGGTCGCAAACTGCGATCGATCGTCCTCGCCCCGGTCATACGCCCAGAGGAAACCGGACCAGACGATGTCTGCAGCCTGCGTTTCCAGCGCCCGCACCAGCCGGGTCAACGCCTTCGGATCGACCCAGTCATCGGAATCGACCACTTTGAAATATTTCCCCCGCGCTTCGCGGATGCCCCGGTTGATACCCGATCCGTGTCCGCCGTTCTCCTTCGAAATCACGCGCACGCTCGCCGGATAACAGGCCGCATATTCGCTGGCAATCCCGGCGGTGGAATCGGTCGAACCGTCGTCGATTACCAGGATATCCAGCCTGGGCAGCACTTCCTCTACGCACAGCGAATCCAGGCAGTTGCGCAGGTATTTCTCTGCGTTGTAGGACGGCACGACAATCGTCAGTAGTTTCTCCATCATTTCTTCTCCGTCTTCACGATCAGGGCCGGATCTTCCCATTTCCCATCCTCAAAACCGTCCGTCGATTCCTTCATAAACAGAACCTTGGGCGTCATAAAGATCAGCTTCAGATCCAGGAAAAATGAGTAGTTCCTTATGTACGTCAGATCCAGTTTCAGCTTGTCATAGCTGGTCGTACAGTATCTGCCGTACACCTGCGCATATCCGGTCAGTCCGGCTTTCACCTTCAGGCGATACTCGAATTCCGGAATGTTCTTCGTGATGATCTTCGCAAGCTCCGGGCGTTCCGGACGGGGACCGACCAGGCTCATCTCGCCCTTCAGGATGTTGAGCAGCTGAGGCAGCTCATCCAGACGGGTCGCACGCAGGAAGTGTCCCACCGGCAGAATCCGGGGATCTTTCTCTCCCGCCTTCACCGGGCCGGACAGTTTCTCCGCGTCTACCACCATCGTCCGGAATTTGTAAATATCGAACACCGCTCCATCCTTCGTCAGGCGCTTCTGGGTATAAAAGACCGGACCGTGATCGGTTGCCTTGATTAACAAGGCGATCATCAAAAAGAACGGACTGGTCACCACCAGCATCACCGCCGAAAAAAGAATATCCTCCAGTCGCTTAAAAAAAGCCTGATCCAGTGGAAGTCCGCCGATGTTGCGGGACAGATACAACGGAGAATCAAAAATATTCAGTTCCACGGACGTCCGCAGAAGAATGTCGCTGATCTTCGGCAGGGTGTAGCTGCGAATGTTCTTCGCATAGCAGAGCTTCATCAGCTGGTTGCGGCAGCGGGACGGGAGATCGCCGATGATCACGCCGTCGTAAGATTCCGCCCGCTTCACAATCCGTTCAATGCCTTCGTCAATTGACATCTGAACGGCGATCTCATACTTGTCCTCCCGCGTGTCAATGCGATTCATCAGATGAAACATCGAATTGCGCCCGTATACCAGCACCAGCTTCCGTTTCGGGAACATGGTCGCGTACACTTTCTGAAAAATCAGCGCCCACAACAGGACGAGCAGAAAATCAATCAGCGTCATCACGAGCAGCGCCGTCGGATTGTGCATCCGCTTGTCGAAAAGGACGACCTGCACATAGGAAAACGCGTTCACTCCGATGATCGTAATCATATGAGAATAGACCAGCGTCCAGTATTTATAAATGCCAACCTTCAGTCCGCCATACATCCGGTGAAGCAGCAGAGACAGTAGCAGATACTCGCCCATAATCAGCCAGTTGCCCCGTCTCCAGAAGGCTTCCTGCATATTCCGGTTGTAATAATTCATCCATACATAATAGTAGATGACAAGTTCAAGCAAAACGATCGCCGCCGATCCCAGGAATTTCACAATCCGCTTGTACTGCTCGAACTGTTTTCTGTTCGGTGTATTTTCCATAATGATATATCGTCCGGGCTGCGAATCCGGACGATCTTCTCTCCCTATCCTTCTGAAACCATAAATGCCATAACGATTCCGGGCAGCAGCTTCCTTATCGGATCTGCAGTTACCCGGGACTGTTTTCGTTTATTTTAACATCTGTGCCTGAATTTCGCAATGTCAGGCCAGCCAAAAACCATTGGGAATCCATTAATAATTTATTAAAAACGGAAAAATTCCCCATCATTCCTCATCATCCGAATGCCCCGCAGCCTTTCCTTTTCCGGCATATGCCATGCCCACGGAGAGCAGGAACCACATGATCGGCGTCGCAATCGGCAGATCCAGATTGACAAGCGCCTGGGAATCGTAACAAAGTACTACAAACAGGCAGGCGATCACATACGGATTCTTTAAACGATTTTTCATCATCCGCCACAAGGCTGTCACATGAAAAGCCACATAGGCCAAGACGCCGGCAACGCCAAGCGTCACCAGATACTGCAGATAAGCATTGTGCGCATTGTCGTAGATGCGGTTGGTCTGCTCGATCATCTCGGTACGGATGTTATAGGTCGTCAGGATGCCAAAGGTATCTGGCCCATGCCCGAAGAGCTTGTGGTACAGCGGGAACTCCCGGTAGAGCTCCATCGATTTTCTCCAGATGTAGCCACGGTCGGTTCCCCAGCTGTCGTTAAACACCAGATATTCGCGCAGGGCGCCATAGCGATCCCCGCCGCCAAACGCATTCGCATCGACCAGCATGAAAAGGAGAGCCGCCGCGCACACGATCACAAACGCTGCCCAGCCGCGAACCGGCCAGACGCCAGTCTCCTGCTCTGCCTGATCCTGCCTGCAGCAAAACCACCAGAAAGCGAACGTCGCCACCCACAACAAAAGCACCACCGGCAGCAGGCCGCCGAAACCGGTGAGCATCCGGAACACGCTGTCCAGGCCGACCACCACATCCGCAAATGCCTGATTGATCCAGTCAATACACTGAATGGCTGAGGCGAAGGTCGAAAAGATAATCAGGTAGCGCAGCACCCCTCTTCTGGTTCGAAACAGCCAGAATGGAAGGAAAGCAAACAGAGCACCGAGCGCCAGATAGGCATTCTCACTGCAACCCATGATGATGGCGAAAAAGCAGACCGTCATATTGACATAATACCAGAGCATTTGTTTCCAGTCAGTCTCCCCCGCAAACAACGCGGTCTCAAAGCCCATCATGATACCGACATAAGCCGTGTAGGTATTGATATTGCCCACAGTCGAGGTGAAGAGTGTCGACTGATCGGCCCGGATCCGACCGCGGAAATTCAGAATATCCATCTGAAAATAATCCGTGATTCCGATCACGCACATGACCAGGCCACTGACAACCAGCGCCTGAAGAATCCAGCCCTGAACCCGCCAGAAACGGCTGATGATAAAATACGCAGCGATATACAGAGTCAGCAGGAACAAACCCGAGTAGCGTCCTTCATTTCCCCAGAAGGATTCATACCGATAATCAGACTGCAGCGTCGAGATCAGGGCAAAGACCCAGAACAAAAGTACCGCCACGTCCGCCGCGCAGAAGGTCTCCTTCCAGTTCGACGGTTTCAGACGGGAAAGCAGTGCGGCTGCATGCTCGCCCTGAAATTCCTTCCAGTCAACAAACACAAGCACCAGGCCGATCACCAGCAGCACCGCCAGGAGTACCACCACAATGAGATAATAGCACTGATACTTGGTCTCCAGAATATCAATATAAGAATTATGATAAATCAGGGGAAATACCACCGCCAGAAGCAGCATGAATACGCTGATCGTGCCGCTGACGATGGATGAAGCCGTCTCCGCAAAACCGTCCTTCACCACCGATGTCTTGTGATTGTCCATAAAAAAGTGCCTCCGTTCTTTCGTGTGTGATCTCCCGCCGTTCTCACTGGTCATCATACGGACGGCGGCTCTTGTGCGGCCTGCGGCCGCACAAGCATCGGA
The DNA here is from genome assembly GCA_021202925.1 of Clostridiales bacterium. Classification (GTDB taxonomy): domain Bacteria; phylum Bacillota; class Clostridia; order Lachnospirales; family Lachnospiraceae; genus Brotaphodocola. The sequence continues at coordinate 24,781 of JAJQCD010000002.1, forward strand.
TATCCATCCGATGGGAGAGCAGATGAGCAAATTTGTTTACAAGCCAGCTTGACACAGATTTGCTCATCTGCTCTCCCGCCGTCCTGGATTGTTACCGTTCCATTATAAACGTTTGCTCGTTATTTCGCAACGTTTTCCAACGGAAAAAGGGGCTGCTTTCGCAGCCCCGCCCTGTCTCCATGGTCGGAGATCATTCCACATATGCGATTAATCGTTCTCCGTTCTCTGCAGTATCGATGACAATGGTCTGTCCTTCGTGAATATTTCCCTGCAGGATGATCCGTGCCGCCAGTGTCTCCACATTCTTCTGCAGATACCGGCGCAGCGGACGTGCGCCGTAAGCCGGATCGTAGCCGTGTTCGGTGATGAAATCCTTTGCCGGCAAGGTCAGTTCTATTGTCAGTTCCTTGTCTGCCAACCGGCGGTTGACGTCAGCAACCATCAGGTCCACGATGTGACTGATGTTGTCCTTCGTCAGTGGCTTAAACAGGATTGTCTCATCCAGACGGTTGAGGAATTCCGGACGGAAATGCGCGTGCAGATCGTTCATGACCATTGCCTCGGCGTCCGGACGGATTGCGCCGTCCTCGTCGATTCCCTCCAGCAGATACTGGGAACCAATGTTGGAGGTCATAATCAGGATCGTGTTCTTGAAATCGACCGTCTTTCCGGTCGAATCGGTGATCCGGCCGTCATCCAGCACCTGCAGCAGGACATTAAACACATCCGGATGCGCCTTCTCCACCTCATCAAACAGCACGACCGAGTATGGCTTCCTGCGAACGGCCTCCGTCAGCTGCCCGCCCTCATCGTAACCGACGTAACCGGGCGGCGCTCCGATCAGACGCGACACGGAATGTTTCTCCATGTATTCACTCATATCGATCCGCACCAGGTTGTTCTCATCATCGAACAGCGCCTCAGCCAATGCTTTCGCCAATTCGGTCTTGCCGACGCCGGTGGGTCCCAGAAACAGGAACGAACCGATCGGTTTCGTCGGATCCTTGATTCCGGCCTTCGACCGCAGGATCGCCTCCGTCACTTTTTCGACGCCTTCGTCCTGTCCGACAACACGCTGATGCAGAGTGTTGTCCAGATTGAGGATTTTACTGCGTTCGCTCTCATTCAGCTTGCTGACCGGAATGCCGGTCCAGCGGGAAATGATACGAGCGATCTCGTCCTCGGTGACGCTCTCATGCACCAGGCTCAGATCCTGGTTCTTCACCTTCTCTTCTTCCGCTTCCAGTTCCTTCTTAAGCTGCGGCAGCTTCCCATACTGAAGTTCGGCCGCCTTGCTCAGGTCATATTTCTGCTGTGCCTGCTCGATCTCCCGGTGGCAGGTCTCGATCTCCTCACGTAGCTGCGACAACCGGTCGACGGAGGATTTCTCATTCTCCCACTGGGCCTTCTTCGACGCGAACTCATCATGAAGCTCAGCCAGGTTCTTCTGCAGATCGGCCAGACGTTCCTGGCTCAAGTGATCCGTCTCCTTTTTAAGCGCAGTTTCCTCGATCTCCATCTGCATAATCTTGCGTGAAAGCTCATCCAGCTCGGTCGGCATCGAATCCATCTCCGTCTTAATCAGGGCGCAGGCCTCATCAACCAGATCGATCGCCTTATCCGGCAAAAACCGGTCTGTAATATAGCGGTCAGAGAGAACCGCAGCTGCCACCAGCGCAGAATCGGTGATCTTCACGCTGTGGAAGACCTCATAGCGATCCTTCACCCCACGCAGAATGGAAATCGTGTCCTCTACGGTCGGCTGATCCACCATGACCGGCTGGAACCGCCGTTCCAATGCCGCATCCTTCTCGATGTATTTCCGGTACTCATCCAGCGTCGTCGCGCCGATGCAGTGCAGCTCGCCACGCGCCAGCATGGGCTTCAACAGATTGCCCGCGTCCATGCTGCCTTCGGTCTTACCGGCTCCGACAATCGTGTGCAGCTCATCGATAAAGAGGATGATCTGCCCGTCGCTCTTCTTCACTTCTTCGAGCACGGCCTTCAGCCGTTCCTCGAACTCGCCGCGGTACTTCGCGCCCGCGATCAGCGCACCCATATCCAGGGCAAACAGCTTCCGCTCCTTCAGCCCTTCCGGCACATCGCCGCGGACAATCCGCTGTGCCAGCCCTTCGACGACCGCCGTCTTGCCGACACCCGGCTCACCAATCAGCACCGGGTTGTTCTTCGTCTTTCTCGACAGAATCTGAATTACATGACGAATCTCACTGTCACGGCCGATTACCGGGTCGAGCTTCTGCTCCCGCGCCCGTTCCACTAGGTCCTGCCCATATTTTTGCAGCGTATCGTAGGTCGCCTCCGGATTGTCACTGACCACACGCTGATTTCCTCTCACCGTCGAGAGCGCCTGCAAAAAGGCATCCCGGTGGATTCCATACTGCCGGAACAGCTCCTTCATCGTCCGATCCGCATGCTTCAGCATGGCAAGGAAAAGATGCTCGACGGATACATACTCGTCGCCCATCGCCTTCGACTCATCCTCCGCATGGATCAGAACCTTGTTCAGATCGTTGCTGATGTAGACCTGCCCGCCGCTCACCTTCGGCAACCCGGCGAGTTTCTGCTCCGCCTCATTCGTGATCTGCTCCTTCGTGATGCCCATCTTCTCCAGCAGCTTCAGGATCAGACTGTCCTCTATCGTCAGAAGGCTGTAAAACAGATGCTCCTGCTCGATCTGCTGATTGCCGTATTCATATGCCAGCTTCTCACAGTTCTGCACCGCTTCCATCGATTTCTGGGTAAATTTATTAATATTCATGCACACTCGCCTCCATTCGTCTGTGTGTTTTTTGTTCCATCAGCACTATAACACATGTTGTTAGCACTGTCAAGTGGCGAGTGCTAATTTTATTTCGCTTGCACACGTAGTTGATAAATGTGTTGCAAATTGTGTTGCGCAGCTTTATAATATACAACAACTGATAACTTCCCGTTTCACGGATTGATTTGTTTACCGAAATTAGAACCCAAATACGGGAAAAGGAGGCCTATTACAATGCTGACAACAACTATTGATATTACAAAGGAGCCAACTGCTGAACAGATCAAAATACTTGAAGACGCAATGAAAAGACCTGTCACGCCCGATGAGGACTGCCCTGAACTTTCAGAGGAAGAGTTATTGCAGTTCTCCCGAATTGCGAATATCAGACAAGCGGAACGGAAAAAACAAACTGTCACGCTACGCTTATCACCACAAGCTTTAAAAACAGCCCGATCATTGGGAAAAGGCTATACATCCGTTTTGAGCCGAATACTGGAAAGCGCCTTGATGGATAAAGAAACAATTAAACGTTTCCTGTAACGGAACAATCCCTCTCCCTTAACAGGAACCCAAAGGAGCACACAACATGAATGACCGAAAAGCCCACGATGCGATCTGGATGCTGCAGACGAAGCGTGCCGATTTCTCCGCCATAGCCACCCGTTTCCACATCAGTCCGGTGACCGCACGGATCATCCGCAACCGCGACGTCGTGAGCGAGGCGGCAATCGAAAAATATCTGAACGGAACACTGCGGGATCTCTATGATCCGCATCTGCTGAAGGACATTGAGCAGGCCGCCTCCATCATAAAGGACGCGATAGACGCCGGAGTGCCGATCCGCATCGTCGGCGATTACGATATCGACGGTGTCTGTTCGACTTATCTGCTGTATCAGGGAATATCCCGCTGTGGAGGGCGGGTGGATTACCAGATTCCGGAACGGATACGGGACGGATACGGCATCAATGAAGCAATCATCCGCAAGGCAGCCGCAGACGGAATCGATACCATCGTGACCTGCGACAATGGCATTGCAGCGCTTGAGCAAATCGCACTGGCGAAGGAGCTGGACATGACTGTGGTGGTCACCGATCACCACGAAGTACGCCGAAACGAAGAAGGACAACAGGTGCTCCCCTGCGCCGATGCCGTGGTCAACCCGAAACGCGACGACTGTGATTACCCCTTTCCGGAAATCTGTGGCGGTGTGGTGGCATATAAGCTGATCCAGGTGCTTTATGAACACAGTGGAATCCCCATGCCGGAATGCGAAGACATGCTGGAATTCGCCGCCATCGCCACCGTCGGCGACGTCATGCCCCTGAAGGACGAGAACCGGATTTTTGTCAAATGGGGGCTGCGACGCATGCCGCAGACAAGAAGCATCGGGCTGAAAGCACTGGTCGCTGCCTGCGGCCTGGACATTCACAGTCTCTCCGCTTACCACATCGGATTTGTGATTGGCCCCTGCCTGAACGCCAGCGGCAGACTCCAGACTGCGAAGCTGGCACTTGAACTGCTGCTGTGCCGGGATGAGACACAGGCCTCCAGCCTGGCGGAGGATCTGCGCGAACTCAATGAGGAACGCAAATCCATGACGGCCAATGGCGTCGAGCAGGCGCTGGCACTGGCGGAGGAACGCTACGCCGACGACCGGGTGCTGGTGATCTTTCTGCCGGACTGCCACGAATCCCTCGCCGGTATCATTGCCGGTCGGGTGCGGGAAGCGTGGAACCGCCCCACCCTGATCCTGACCCGAAGCGAGGACTGCGTCAAAGGATCCGCCCGCTCCATCGAGGCCTATCATATGTACCGCGGCCTGTGCGGCGTACAGGATCTGTTGCTGAAATTCGGTGGTCACCCGATGGCGGCCGGTTTCTCTCTGCGTGAAAAGGATATCGATGAGTTCCGCCGACGGCTGAATGAGCAGGCCGATCTGAAGCCAGAGGATTTTATTCCGAAAATCTGGATCGACGCGGCGATGCCGCTGGAATACATATCCGAAAACCTGGTTCACGAATTCGCACAGCTGGAACCCTTTGGCCAGGGCAACGAAAAGCCGCAGTTCGCACAGAAAGGCCTTTTGATTCGAAACGTCCGTGTACTTGGAAAGAACCGGAACGCAGTAAAACTCACCCTCCTCACAGAACATGGACTGTCCATGGATGGACTTTTGTTCACCGAAGGAGACCGTTTTCTTGATGAGATGGGCGACCGACGGCAAATCGACGTCATCTACTACCCGGATATCAACGAATACAGGGGGAGGCAGTCGCTGCAGATCATCATCAAAAAATATAAATTTTAACCATGTAGGAACGTGTCCTCCTGCATCATCCCCATATTTTTCGCAATACCGGACACACTGAATACAAAACAGCTATGCCAGCTTCTGCCCGAAGGGCATACAGAGCAGATCTGCGTCTCTGGCTGCTTTGCATACATGAAAGTTACCGATGAGGAGATTGTTTCAACATGAATGAAGATAAAAAGAAACCGTCATCCCGGCCGACGGCGGGAGATTTTCTGGTTCAGGGCAGCATCCTGGCCGCGGCCGGTATCATCGTCCGTTTCATCGGCCTGCTCTACCGGATTCCGATGACGCGGATCCTGGGCGGAGACGGAAATGGTTATTACGCTACCGCCTATGAAATTTACAACATCGGCCTGATCCTGTCCTCCTACAGCCTGCCGATGGCCGTCTCCAAGCTGATTGCCGCAAAGCGGGTGCAGGAACGCTACCAGGACGCCAGGCGGGTCCTGCGAAGCGCATTTACCTTTGGCGCGGTGGCGGGCGGTCTGATGACGTTAATCCTGCTCTTTGGCGCAGACTGGATCACGGCAGTGGTCTTCAACAGCCTGAACAGTGCCCTGCCGCTGAAGGTCATGGCGCCGACCATCCTCGTTTTTTCCATCATGGGGGTGATTCGCGGCTATTTCCAGGGGCTGGGCAATATGGTGCCAACCTCCGTCTCCCAGGTCATCGAGCAGATCGTCAACGCCGTCGTCAGCATCGCCGCTTCCTGGGCCTTTATGAACTGGTTTGCCAGTCGGGAAAATGTCGGTTCCTACGGAGCCGCCGGTGGAACACTCGGCACCTTTATGGGCGCGGTTTCCGCATTTTTCTTCCTGATTCTTCTCATGCTGCGCTATCGCGGCACGCACCGTGAGCAGTTTGCCCGCCCCCAGACGGCAGCCGTAGACAGCTGGAAGATCACCTACACAGCGCTCTTTCTGACGCTGATCCCGATCGTCCTCAGCCAGTTTGTCTACCAACTGAGCGGCACCGTGGACAATGCCATGTTCGGCACGCTCATGGGCGCGAAGGGACTCGAAGAGAAGGAACGCGCGACGCTGCTCGGCATCTACAGCAGCAAATACCGTCTTCTGAGCAACGTACCGGTAGCCATCGCGAACTCTCTCGGAACTTCCATGATCCCAAGCATCGTCCGTTCCAAAGTAAGCGGGCGCAGGGACGAGGTCTGTCACAAGATCCGCCTGACCGTGAAGTTCAATATGCTGATCGCCATTCCCTGCGCCGTCGGCATGGGCGTCCTGGCCTCACCGATTATGCGGCTGATCTTCGGAGACAGCCGCACACTTACCGCAAACCTGATGCGGATCGGCGCGCCTGCCGTGATCTTTTTCTCCCTGTCTACGGTCACAAACGCTGTACTCCAGGGCATCGACCTGATGCGCAAGTCGGTCTCACACTCTGCCGTTTCACTGGTCATTCACATCGGGCTTCTGTACCTGATGCTCGGACCATTGAACTGGAGCGTCTACGGCCTCGTCATCGGCAATGTCACCTTTGCCCTGATCGTCTGTGTCCTGAACTGGATCGCGATCGGGCACGCACAGGGATATCGACAGGAAGTAAAAACCACGTTCCTGCTGCCACTGTTCTGCTCCGCAGTAATGGGCGCGGTCGCACTCGTCGTCTATCAGGCTGTCACTGTCGCAACCCGCTATTACCAGATCGGCCTCATGGTCAGCGTGCCCATCGCCATGCTGGTTTACGCTGTCCTGACCCTGCTCACAGGTACGGTAAACGAAGACGAACTGCCGGAGATGCCGTTCGGCATGCGGATTCTGACGCTGGGAAAACGGCTGCGGCTGATCCGGTAAGCTTGATTTACGCGTTGCTCTGTGTTAAACTGTCCGCATGAATGGAGATGATTGCATGACCGTAAAAAGACCGCCTGTCGGAATTGAAGATTTTGAAAAACTGCGTTCTGAGAATTTTTATTACGTCGACAAAACCGGCCTGATCAAAGAACTGTTGGAAAACTGGGGCGAAGTCAACCTTTTTACCAGACCACGGCGTTTTGGAAAAAGCCTGAACATGAGCATGCTGAAATCCTTCTTTGAAGTTGGAACTGACAAACACATTTTTGACGGTCTGGCAATTGCAAAGGAAACGGCATTGTGTGAGAAACATATGGGACAATATCCGGTGATTTCTCTGTCACTGAAAGACGTTTCCGGTCTGAATTACAGGGATACCATCGATCAAATGTGGGATCTGATCCAAACCGAAGCGGAACGTTTTGATTATCTTCAGGACAGTCAAAAGCTGAATGCCCGGGATAAAAAAAATATGATGCAGCTAAGCGAAGGAAAAGGGAACCTCGAGAGCAGCCTTCATCTGATATCCCGGCTTCTTTACAAACATTTTGAGAAAAAAGTTATTATCCTGATTGACGAATACGATGTCCCGCTGCAAAAAGCAGAAGCAAACGGCTGTTACGATGAGATGTCCGGATTTTTCAGCCGTTTTTTCAGCAACGGCATGAAAACCAATGCAAATATGCAGTTTGCCGTAGTGACCGGATGTCTGAGAATCGCAAAGGAAAGTATTTTCACCGGCTTTAATAATCCCAAGGTGCATTCGATCATAGACGACCAATATGACGAATGGTTCGGGTTTACAGACGCAGATGTCCGCCAAATGCTCCATTATTATGGAATGGATTCGCATTACGAGACTACCAGAGAATGGTACGATGGCTACCGATTTGGCAGGCAGAATGTTTACTGCCCGTGGGACGTCACGAATTGGTGCGACCAGCTGCGCCGCAGTGAAAACCACGTTCCCCGGAATTTCTGGGCAAATTCGAGCAGCAACGATCTGATCCTGCGCTTTGTTGAGATAGCAGATGATACCACAAAAGCAGAATTGGAAGAATTGTCGGAAGGCAAGAGCGTCAATAAAAATATTCAAACCGAACTGACCTACGCCGATATTGACCGGAGCATTGACAATCTGTGGAGTGTCCTGCTCACAACCGGATATCTGACTTACCGCGGAATCAACAAAGATGGATCCTGCCAGCTGGTTATCCCCAACCGGGAAATTCGGGGTCTCTTTGACCGCCAGATCAAAAACTGGTTTTTTACAAAAATTGAAGGTGGCCTCAAACCTCTGTTTCAGGCTTTTGATGCACACAGAATTGCCGACATAGAAACCTGTATCAATGTCTGCCTGATTGACTCCATCAGTTTTATGGATGGCGGCAATTCGAACGAAATGAAGGAAACCTTTTACCATGGTCTCCTTCTTGGCATGCTGCGTGGCAGAAGCGGATGGCTGGTCAAATCAAATCGTGAAGCCGGGAATGGACGGGCGGATATCATCCTGATCGATCGCTTCAGACAATGTGGCCATATTATTGAGGTGAAGTATGCAGACAGCTTTGAACGGTTGAGGCTCAAAGCCCTGGAAGGAGTACAGCAAATCCTGAGCACTCTTTACGATGAATATTTCAGCGATTCCGGTATCGAAACCATTTATCATTATGGAATCGCATTTCATCAAAAACGATGCGTCGTCGTTGACGCGAAATAATATACAACAGAAAAATCCCGAAAGCGAGGAATCTTTCATGTCTCACCCCACAATCCGACTTGCCGCCCTGGATATGGACGGTACGCTGTTACGCAAAGACAGCTCCATTTCCCCTTATACCATCTCCGTCATACGCAGGCTGATCGAAAAGGGAATTACCGTCGTTCCCGCCAGCGGTCGCAATTTTGAAGTGCTGCCCGGGGAACTGCTGGCACTGCCCGGGATCCGTTATGGCGTCTGCGCGAATGGCGCCAATGTTCTGGAACTCCCCGGCGGAACGCATCTTTACGATTTCCCGGTTCCCCTGGCGGACGCGCGGACAATCATCACTTTTGTCACACAGGAACCACTGTTTCTGTATATTTTTTCCAACTGTGGGATCTGGCACTCCGGAAACTGGACGGAGATCGGAATGGATCAGCTCTATCCCGGCTTCACATTCCAGCCCAGTCTCCCCGAGGATCTGGAAACATTCCTGAGACGCGACGCTCTTACGATTGACAAGATCGGCATCTTCCTCCCCGATGAAGCCGCTTACCGCAGGATTGAGCAGGCGGGCAGCCCGGCTACCTCTGTCACCATGGCACGGGCTGGCTGGCTGACCATGGAGTTCAACTCGGTTCATGCCACCAAAGGGAACGGCGTGCAGACGCTCTGTGAGCGGCTCGGCATCCCTGTGTCTCAGGTGATCGCCATTGGTGACAATCAGAACGATATTCCGATGCTCCGGATGGCCGGCGTCTCTGTCGCCATGGGGAATGCGGAGGACGATGTAAAAGCAGAAGCGGATTTCACCGCCCGGACCAACGAGGAAGACGGCGCCGCCCTGTTCCTGGAAGAATATTTCGACCTGTAAACAAACTCAGGAGCCGGAGATGTAGGATTTCGCCTCTCCGGCTCCTGGGTTGATTCCCGATCGGGCAAAAACGGTTTACGCAATGGACACCACTTCATACCCGGCATCCTCCACCGCTTTTCTGAGCGCAGCATCATCAATCTCTCTGTCATAGGACACCACGGCTTTCTTTCCTCTCAGGCTGACCTTTGCCGCCGCTCCCTCGACCTGATTGAGTGCCTTCGTCACACGATTCACGCAGTGCTCGCATGACATCCCGCGAATCTGAATGGTCTTTTTCCCCAGCACGGGGCCGTCGAGTTTTTTCTCTTCCGGCGGCAATTCCGAGCTGCCGCCTCCGCAGCACGGGCTCTCCCCTCTCAGATGTTTGATGGAACCCTTCACCGCAAACACCAGAATGACCACCACAACCAGTAAAATAATCCCATCGGCCATACTGTCATCTCCCTCTTTTTTCCTTCACGTCGTACATGTTTATATACTTGTCCCGCGACACACCATCTTCGGAATATCCGGCCTTTATTTCCCGTCCCGGAATCTTTCATCCGCGCGTTTCTCGCGCTGCTTTTTGATGAAGCGGTACAGCTCGAAGCAAAGCATGCCGACCACATAAATCGCGATCACCGCGGCCACCATGTAGAACATGGAACCTGTCGAATTTCCCATCTCACCTGTTTCCTTTCGTCTTTGTTCGCACCTGCACGGAACCGCTTTTGCGCGTCCCGGACGAATTCCCTCCGGCGCCGCAGCCGGAGCAGGAAGTGCAGCCGCCGGAACAGTGAGCGGAACTTCCACAGCCGCCGGCGCACCCGGTACAACCGCCAGCCCGTGCCGTCCGAAACTCCCGGTAGATGACGTATCCGCAATATGCGGCAATCAGCAATCCAAGGACAACATCAATCATCACGCGCTCCTTTTTCTAAGGTAAACAGAGCCAGATGCCACCCGGCATCCGGCTCATCCAATCTACTTATCTTATGACGCAGACTGCACGGATCTCTTCGAATAAGTCTTCTGATCCTTATAGGGATCCGGCCGGAACAACAGGAAGAGCAAAACTGCCAGTACAACAATTCCTGCCACGGTTCCTGCTCCGAACGCGCCGCCCATGAGAACCGAACCAATCTGATACACGCACAGCGTCACCATGTAAGCGAAGATGTTCTGGAACAGAATTGCAAACCAGAACCACTTTCTGGACTGCAGCTGCTGTGACATGGTTGCAATCGCAGCCAGGCACGGAGAATCCAGCAGATTGAAGATCAGGAAGCTCAGTGCGGAAATCGTAGTCGGGAACCAGGTACCAACCGCAGCCGCAACCGATACCTCGTCCTCAGCGGCTTCCTCAGCCAGATTCGCAAGGACGCCCATCGTGGAAACGATGCCTTCCTTTGCGGAGAACCCGGACAGAGCCGCCGCGCATGCCTGCCAGTTGCCGAAACCAAGCGGTGCAAAGATCGGTGCAATCACTCCGCCAATCACGGCCAGCAGACTGTCTGCGCTCTCTTCCACCATACCGAAAGCGCCGTCCACAAATCCGAAGCTTGCCAAGAACCACATCACAACACAGGCCAGGAAAAGGATCGTACCAGCTTTGATAATGAAGCCCTTCAGTCTCTCCCACACATGCAGCAGCACGGTCCTTGCAGACGGAATATGATACTGCGGCAGCTCCATGACAAACGGAGCCGGCTTGCCGGAGAATGGTCTGGTCTTCTTGAGGATAATTGCTGCCACCAGTACCGCCGCGATGCCGACAAAGTACATCGCCGGAGCGATCAGGCCGCCCGCCTCATAGCTTCCGGTCGCATAACCGGCCATCACGCCGCCCAGCATGGCGATAACCAGCAGCTTCGCGCCGCAGGGGATAAACGTTGCCGTCATTATCGTCAGGCGCCGGTCATTATCCTGCTCGATCGTCTTTGATGCCATGATTCCGGGGATACCGCAGCCGGACGAAATCAGCAGCGGGATAAAACTCTTGCCCGACAGTCCGAAATGACGGAACACACGGTCCATGACAAATGCGATACGCACCATGTATCCGCAATCCTCCAGCAGAGACAGGAACAGAAACAGAATTGCCATCTGCGGGACGAATCCAAGCACAGCGCCCACGCCGCCGATGACGCCGTCGACCACCAGGCTCAGCATCAGATCGCTTGCCCCGACGCCTTCCAGGAAGCCGCCGACCGCGTCCTGAATCGCCACGACAAAGACGTCATTCGTCCAGTCCGTGACAAACGTTCCCACTGTCGTTACCGATATGTAATAGACAACAAACATGACCGCGATAAAGATCGGGATACCAAGGATACGGTTGGTCACGATCTGATCGATCTTATCCGAGGTCGTCATTGCGTTCTTGCCCTTCTTCACCGTTGTCGCGACAATCTTCTGAATGAACTGATAGCGCTCATCCGTGACGATGCTCTCCATATCATCGTCGTGCTTCTTCTCGATCGCTCCGCGAATCTTCTCAATCTCCGCTGCAGCAGATGCGGAAAGAGAGGTTCCGGCAACCACCTTGCTGTCGTTCTCCAGGAATTTCACCGCGTACCATCTCTTCTCGTCGGCCGTGATGGAATCCGGAAGAAGCGCCGATACATCGGCAATCGCCTTCTCCATTTCTTTAGAAAAAATCTCCTGTGGAAGATCGTGTTCGCTCTTCTTCGCAACGGCAACCGCCTCGTCAATCAGCTTGTCAAGACCGGTCTGCTTCAGCGCAGAAGTCTCGATAATCGGGCAGTTCAACACCATCGACAGACGCTCCGTATCAATCCGGATCCCACGCTTCTCCAGCAGGTCCGCCATGTTCAGCGCAATCACAACCGGTACGCCCGTCTCGATCAGCTGTGTGGTCAGATACAGGTTCCGCTCAATGTTCGTCGCATCCACCAGATCAACGATCACATCCGGATCTTCCTTCAGAATGTAATCGCGGCTTACTACTTCCTCCAGTGTATAAGGAGACAGAGAATAGATACCGGGAAGGTCCGTCACAATCACATCGTCATGCTTCCCTTTGGATTTCAGTTTTCCTTCTTTTTTCTCTACTGTAACGCCGGGCCAGTTGCCAACGTACTGGTTCGCGCCGGTCAATGCGTTGAACATGGTCGTCTTACCACAGTTCGGATTGCCGGCAAGTGCAATTTTTATCGCCATTTTTTACCTCCGTGAGCATGCTTTCCTCTCATGCTTCCTCTTCCCTACTTTACTTCCACACACTGCGCGTCGTTCTTCCTGACGGAGAGTTCATAGCCTCTGACCGTAATCTCGACCGGATCACCGAGGGGGGCTACCTTCCTGATATATAATTCGCTTCCCTTCGTGATGCCCATATCCATGATACGGCGCTTGTAGGCGCTATCACCTGTAATCTTCGTTACGGTAACAGTGCTTCCCACTTCTGCATCTCCTAATGTCATCACTGCGTCTCCTTTCTAAACTTTGACCGCGAAAACAAAAACCGGATCCAGGGTGGCTCCGGCCTGACTTCACACGGCTGCTTCTCATTCCAGCCAGCAAATCATGCTACCATAATATGCCGTGCCATGTCCTCGTTGATTGCAACTCTGGAGTCCTTAATATTCACAATTACATTGCCCCCGATCGAAGACACAACAGTGACCGGCGTCCCCGCAACAAATCCCAGGTTCTCCAGAAACCGTCTGACCTCTTCACTGCCGCTTACCTTATGAATCTTCATCGCTTCGCCGGTTGACAACATTGTTAATGGCATCATCTCATATCATCTCTTCTCTTTATATTATAAGAATATGTAGTAAGGATAAACTAACTGTCCGTTCTCAGTTAGTATACGCTATCTTTGGTTAGCTGTCAATAACCCATATGATAAAAAATTTAGATTTTTTTCATTTTTTATTACCCAGGACTAACTGATATCGCATGACCGGTCATACGGTGCGGTATGCGGCTTTCGCACTGTAACAGCAGTCCCTGTTTTCTTAATCGGTTCCCTGATATTACTTTTCCTTCGAGAAGATTTATGATAAAATGCCGGTAAGATTCCAAACAGAAGAAAGAATGAATGGAGAAAGAAGGGAGCTCACTTGAAAGATATCGTATTTTGCAAAGGCGGTGGCTGCACGGCCAAGCTCGGCCCCGGCGTCCTGGAACGGGTACTCTCGCGCATCCCGAAAGGGCAGCGGAATCCGAATCTCCTGGTCGGATTCGAGTCATCCGACGACGCGGCCGTCTACCGTCTGAGCAAGGATACCGCCATTGTCCAGACGCTGGACTTCTTTCCCCCCATGGTAGAGGATCCGTATCTGTTCGGACAGATTGCGGCCGCAAACGCCTTATCCGATGTCTATGCCATGGGCGGCGAACCGATTACCGCACTCAACATCGTGTGCTTCCCGCAGGACTGGGATCTGAACATCTTGGGACGAATCCTGCAGGGCGGCGCGGAAAAAGTACAGGAAGCCGGGGCCAGTCTCTGCGGCGGCCACTCCATCCAGGATACGGACGTCAAATACGGGCTCTCTGTCACAGGGCGGATTCACCCGGACCGCATTTTCACCAACACGGGATGCCGGACCGGCGACGCACTTCTCCTCACCAAACCGCTTGGCTCCGGAATCGTCTGCACGGCCATGCGGGTTGGTGAAGCATCTGCGCATGCCATTGATACGGCCATCCGGGTGATGACGACACTCAACAAATATGCCGCAGATATCATCCGCAGCCATGAAGTGCATGCCTGTACCGATGTGACCGGCTTCGGACTCCTTGCCCACCTGTGCAAGATGCTGAACGCACCGGCAGCGACAGTCGGCGAAACGATGGAATCCACGGCAGCAGATGACAAGGACGCGGCCATCTCTACGCGAAAACACTCTCATACTCACACCGCATACATCTGGAAGGACCGGATTCCCTGTATTCCGGAAGTGCCGGAATATGTTGAGGAATTCTATCTCACCGCAGCGGCTCAACGCAATCGGAATCATGTCGGAGACCGGGTCGAATTCCGCGGCTGTGAATTCTGGCATGAAGAGATCCTCTTCGACGCCCAGACGTCCGGCGGACTCCTGGTCTGTCTGCCAGAAGAAGACGCCGCCCGTTGCGCGTCCGATCTCCGGACTCTTGGGCAGGACTGTGCCGTGATTGGTGAGATCCGGGATCCGGAAGAAAAGGCGGTGATCGTCCTGTGAGCAGAGATCTGATTATTGTGCGGGGCGGCGGCGATCTGGCCTCCGGAACCATATGGACTCTCCGCAAAGCCGGGTTCGCCGTTCTTACACTGGAAACAAACCATCCGTCCGCTATCCGGTGCACGGTCGCCTTCTCCGAAGCCGTACACCAGGGACAAAGCCGGGTGGAAGACATGGACTGTATTCTCGCCCGGGATGAAGCAGACGCATTCCGTCTGCTCACCCGGGATCGCCTTGTGATGCTGGTCGATGAAGATGCCCGGATCCTGCGGCATTTTAAACAGGAAGGGAAATCCACCCCGGAGTATCATGGCTTCCGCCTGATCGCCCTGGTCGACGCGATTCTGGCGAAACGAAATCTCGGAACGCGCCGGGACATGGCCCCATGCGTCGTCGCCCTAGGCCCCGGATTTACGGC
Organism: Clostridiales bacterium; assembly: GCA_021202925.1. Taxonomy (GTDB): domain Bacteria; phylum Bacillota; class Clostridia; order Lachnospirales; family Lachnospiraceae; genus Brotaphodocola. The sequence goes on from JAJQCD010000002.1 coordinate 39,871, forward strand.
CGATGAAGACTGTGACGTGGTGATTGAAACCATGCGGGGCCACCGGCTCGGCCGCATCATCGAACACGGCTCCGCCATACCCGATACCGGCATCCCCGGCATGATCGCCGGTCACGCCGCAGACCGTGTGATTCACGCAAATCAGGCCGGCATCCTGCATACCCGCTCGGAAATTGGCGATATCGTCCGGGAAGGACAAGCCATCGCCGTCATCCTTGATGAAAAAGGAGAAGAATCCCCGGTCATCGCCCCCTTCACCGGACTGCTCCGCGGCCTGATCCGGGACGGCTATCCGGTCACAAAGGGATTCAAAATCGCCGATATCGACCCACGGGAACACGAATACGAGAATTGTTTCACCATCTCCGATAAGGCGCGCTGCATCGGTGGCGCAGTATTAACCGCCATCCTCGGCGCCCGATCGGATGCTGCACGCCAACCCTTATGCGGACGCACTGACACGCTTCCATAACTCCGGCCTGCCGCCACTAAATTCCGTACGGTTACGTTTCTTCTGCGGTTTCCACCGCGCGCAGAATCGCCCGTGCCATCACATCGGCAGCCAGTACGCCGACGACATTGATATCTGCCGTTACGCCTCCGACCGAAGCCGCATAGATCGTATCGCCGTCCGCCATGGTTCCCACCGGCCGGATGCAGCGTGCATATGCGTTCCTCGTCATCGACGCAACCTTACTCATTTCCCCTTTGGAAAATTCGGCGTTCGTGATAACGGCGCCAATCGTCGTGTTACCCCCGGGCCTTGCTCCGCAGTCCGACTCCGCTTTCGAAGCAGCCTGCGCAAACAGATCCTGCGGTTCACTGATCCGGTAAAGCTGCTGCCGCGAATCCGCGAATCCTGCCCCATTCTCCGACCGAAGCCCGGCGACCTGCCGCCCATTCTCCGGATCGTAAATATCGCCCAGTGCATTGACCACCACAATCGCCGCCACCCAGAGTTTTCCCAGCGACGCGGCATACAGTCCCAGTCCGGCTTTGGAAGCGCGCGCGATCCCGCAGATCTTTCCCACTGTCGCTCCGCATCCCGCTCCCACACTTCCGCAGACCGGCTCGTTTCGAAGCGACGCCTCGCAGGCCGCATAGCCCATCGCCGCATCCGGCCGCACGTCCGCACGCCGGTAACCCAGGTCATAGATACAGGACTGACAGACGAGCGGAACCTTTGCATATCCGGTATCGTAACCAATTCCCCGCTCCTCCAGCCAGCCCATCACGCCATCGGACGCCGCCAGCCCGTAAGCGGAGCCGCCGGAAAACACGATCGCATTCACCGGGTTATCTGCCGTCAGGGCAGACGCGAGCGGCGTCTCGCGGGACGCCGGACCGCCGCCGCTGACATCCACACCCACACGGGCGCCCTTCTCAAAAATCACCGCCGTCACTCCGGTTCCCGCTTCTTTATTCTGCACATTCCCGATCCGGAAATCCGTAATTCCGCGAATCGGTATTTCCTTTATCTGATTCACTTTCGCTATCCTCCCTTTATGTGGAAAAAGGACGCCCGCACACAGCCGACGCCCTCCCTTACCTGATTTGTAACGTTTCCTATATCTTCATCTTACGATCTGCGGTACAGCGACAATCCCCGCCGCGCCAAGCGCCCTCGATACCGCGCCGGCCAGAATGAAACAGGTAATCGCCTCGATCACGCCCTGCGCTCCCACAAAGGCAATCACGAACAGGAACGGATTGGAAACCCCCAGTGCCTGTACGAACCCCTGAATGTAATCCGTATTGTAAAAAATCACCACCAGACTCGACATGTACAGCAGCGTATTCAGAAGCGGACAGGCCAGGCTTGCCGCCATATAGGCCCCATTCTTAAATCTCCCCCGCAAAGCCAGGAAAACCAGACCGCACAGAAAACCCTCCAGAATCCGCGGAACAATGCACAGAAATACTGTCCCGGCCGGGCTGATGCTAAACAGCATCGTGCCAAACGCGCTGCCGCCAAAACACTGCATCAGGCTCGTGATTCCAAACGCCAGGCCGCAGACCGCGCCGCCCTTCGGACCCAGGACAATCGCGCCCACTGCCACCGGCACCGTCAGGAACGTAATGGACAGTCCTGGCGTGCGGAAATAGCCGAGCGGGGTGAACGCCATCACAAAGATGATCGCCACCATCAGCGCCAGTTCCACCATAAACAGTGTCTTCTTCGAGTTACTCTTATTCATTTTTCTCTCCTTTTTTCGATGAGACGGCGCAGAATCCCTCCATGGAACCCATGTGTCCCCTGCCTCTCGATATTTAGTTTGGGGAAAGTGAACAGTCGGTGATCGCATCCGGATCCGAACAGAGAAAAAGAACACAGTCTCCTGAAAGTTGCCGCCAGCCAGTGGTCGGCACTCTCCTGCTCCTGTGGCCTGAGATATAATATACTGTGAAACGGATACGTTTTCCCGACGAAATAACGTTCCTCTTTACTATAGCACAAAACGTTCAGATGGCAAGCAGTTTCTCACCGGATTTTCTTGATTTTTTGCCCAACAGGGGGCGTCGCGTCTGTCACGCGGCACCCCCTGCTTTTCTCATTATCCGTTCTTTCTCGTCCGGATCTCCTCTTTCACCATCTCAATGAACGCTTCCAGTTCCGCTTCCGACGTTCCGCCGTTACGGTCACGGACGTTGATATTTCCGGCCTCCGCTTCCTTCGCGCCCAGTACCAGCATATATGGCACACGGTCAACCTGCTGTGCCTCACGGATCTTGTAACCGATTTTTTCGTTGCGGTCATCCAGCACAACACGGAAGCCCGCATCCTTCAGCTTATCCGTAACCTGATTCGCATACTCCAGCGTCTTCTCGCTGACCGGAAGGACCTTCACCTGAACCGGAGCCAGCCAGGTCGGGAAGCGGCCCTTCGTCTCCTCAATCAGATACGCCATAAAACGGTCGAGAGAACCCAGGATCGCCCGGTGGATCACGACCGGCGTCTTCTCGCTGCCATCCCGGTCCACATAGGTCAATTCAAACTTGGCAGGCAGGCAGAAATCAAGCTGACAGGTCGAGAGCGTATACTCCGCGCCCACCGCCGGTTTTACGTTGACATCGAGCTTCGGTCCGTAGAAAGCCGCCTCGCCGATCTCCTCTGTGAACTGAATGCCCAGTTCCTTCAGCACCTCGCGCAGCGCATTCTCTGCCTTATCCCACATTTCATCGTCATCGTGATACTTCTTCTTATCCGCCGGATCGCGAAGGGAAAGCACACACCGGTAATCCGTAATACCAAAATCCCGATACACGTCAAAAATCAGATCGCACACCGCCGCGACCTCATCCTTGATCTGCTCCGGCGTCACAAAAAGGTGCGCATCATTCTGACAGAAATGGCGGCCTCGCTCAATTCCTTTCAGCGTCCCGCTCGACTCGAAGCGGAAATCATGCGCAATCTCGCCGATCCGGATCGGCAGCTGCCGGTAGGAATGCGGACGGTTCGCGTAAATCATCATATGGTGCGGACAGTTCATCGGGCGAAGGACAAAATTCTCTCCCTCGACCTCCATCGCCGGGAACATATTTTCCTTATAATGATCCCAGTGGCCGGACGTCCTGTACAGGTTTACCGTACCAACACAGGGCGTCATCACGTGCTGATAGCCCAGCTTCCGTTCCTTTGCCTTGATATAATCCTCTAACTCCTGCCAGACGATATACCCTCTGGGCAGGAACATCGGCAGACCTTTGCCGATCAGATCATCCGTCATAAACAGGCGCATCTCCTTGCCGATTTTGCGATGGTCACGCGCACGCGCCTCTTCCTGCTGTTTCTCCCAGGCATCCAGTTCCTCCTGGTTGTGGAAGGCCACGCCGTTGATACGGGTCAGCATCTTGTTCTCTTTGTCATTCTTCCAGTAAGCGCCGGACTGCTGCGTAATCTTAAACGCTTTCAGCGCCTTCGTGTAGGTCAGGTGCGGGCCCACGCACATATCAATATACTCGCCCTGCTGATAGAAGCTGATTACTGCATCCTCGGCCAGATCGCCAATGTGCTCTACCTTATACTTCTCGCCCCGTTCCTCCATCAGGGCAATCGCCTCCGGACGCGAGAGAATGAACGGCTTCACCGCCAGATTCTCCTTTGTGATCTTTTTCATCTCTTTCTCGATGGCCGCCAGGTCTTCATCGCCCAGCTTCTCATCGCCCAGATCCACATCGTAATAGAAGCCATTCTCCGTCGCCGGGCCATACGCGAAATCCGCCTGCGGATGGAGACGCTTAATCGCCTGCGCCATCACATGCGCCGCCGTATGACGCAGGACATGCAGCTCTTCTTCCTGCGGGCACTCGGCCACTGTGCCGTCCTTGTAAACAATCTTCATGGTTGACATCCTCCTGATTTCATTTCTGTGCGCAGGCGGTCTTCACTCTGCGCCACATAAAAAACGCCCCACCCCGAACAACTCTTATCGGGGTGAAGCGATTGCTCCACGGTTCCACCCGAATTGCGCGCGTTGCGCGCCACTCGTATCCGTTGGTAACGGGTCGTCGCCCGGCAGAGGTTCGCCTCTGCGCTCCGCGGTGGTAAGATTCCGGTTCTCCGCCAGATCGCTTCCAGCCCTGTGCGATCCTCTCTGTGACGTCCCCGCAAATCCGTTTGTCCGCTTCTACGCTTTGTGCGAGATGAGGTTTGTCGCCGCGACGGCATGTATCTGTCCGCCGCAACTCTTCCTTATCATACTCCCGCAAAATCGGAAAGTCAAGCCCCGTAACAGAGGATTCATCAACAAAACGGGCTCTTTGTGCATTGCAAAATGGAAATGTCTGTGATATGGTTAATGGGAGCAGGTGCCGGGCAGGCGCAAGCCGGGTCCGGTGAAAAGGGAAACAGGTGGAAATCCTGTGCGAACTCGTCACTGTAATCGGGGAGCAGGCAGCAACAGACCAACGCGGACAGCACAGAGCGGGAAGAGATGCGCTAGCTGCCACGCGGCTGTCATATGTCACTGAGCAATCGGGAAGGCAGCTGTCCTGCGAGGATCCGTAAGCCAGGAGACCTGCCTGCTTTTTCAGCATTCGGGGGAACTCCCCCGGGCCACGAGTAACTGGTCGCAGACTGATACAGGGGAATAGTATGCCCTTTTTCTGTTATACCCCTGTCGGATTGGTTTTTCAGACCATCCTTGCGTCCTCTTACCGATGCCCTCATTCCACCGATGAATGGGGCATTTTCATTTCCCTGCCAGGAAGGGCAGGAAGAAAAAGAGAGGAAAAACACATGAAAAAGAAACTCACGTACCTGATCTGCGCGGCCGCAGCCGCCGGAACGCTGATGACCGGATGCGGAAGCAGCGACGCATCCGCCACCACTGCGGAGGAGACCGCAACACTCACGGAAGCCGCCGCAGAGGAGACCGAAGCTCCGGACACATCCGCTCAGAGCGACACGGATTCCGACCAGGCGGCCGCTGACGCCGTCGCCGCTCTGATCGACGCGATCTACGTCCAGAAACGCACCGAAGACACCGACGCGCAGTGTGCAGAAGCAAAGGCCGCATGGGACGCGCTCACGGATGAGCAGAAAGAGCTGGTCGAAGGCGAGAACGCAGATCCCGATTACTTCGGCAGAGACACCGGCGACGCAGCGGAGGATGACGCACGCAACCAGGACGAAATCGGCGAAAATGAGCTGCTGGTCGTCAGCTTTGGCACCTCCTTTAATGACAGCCGCTCGACCGATATCAAGGGCATTGAAGACGCTCTGGCCAGGGCCTGGCCGGACTGGGCGGTGCGAAGAGCCTTCACGGCGCAGATCATCATCAATCATATTCAGGCACGCGACGGCGAATGCATCGACAATGTGCAGCAGGCGCTGGACCGCGCGGTCGCAAACGGAGTGAAGAACCTGGTCGTCCAGCCGACCCACCTGATGCACGGCGCCGAATACGACGAGCTGATGGATTCCCTGCAGGATTATCAGGATCAGTTTGAGACGCTAAAAGTAGCGGAACCGCTCCTCGGAGAAGTCGGCTCCGACGCAACCATCATCAATGAAGATAAGGAAGCCGTTGCCGTGGCAGTCACCGCGGAAGCGGTCGCCGAAGCCGGTTATGACAGCCTGGATGCCGCTGCGGAGGATGGCGTCGCCTTCGTCTTCATGGGACACGGCACCTCCCACACGGCAAAGGTCTCCTACAGCCAGATGCAGACACAGATGGCCGAGCTTGGCTATGACAATGTCTTTATCGGGACCGTAGAGGGCGAGCCGGAGGAGACCGCCTGTGAAGCTGTCATCGATGCAGTAGCGGAGGCCGGTTACACGAAGGTTGTCCTTCGTCCCCTCATGGTCGTGGCGGGAGATCACGCGAACAATGACATGGCCGGTGAGGATGAAGATTCCTGGCTGAGCATGTTTACTGCGTCCGGTCATTTTGAGCGCATCGACACACAGATCGAAGGACTTGGCCGCATTGAGGCCATTCAGGCTCTTTACGTGGCGCATACCGGAACTGTGATGGGAGAAGCTGTTGCCTGGCTGGAAACCGGAGAAACGGTCGACACGCTGGAGGATGGCGTTTACGCAGCGGAATTTTCAACAGACAGCAGCATGTTCCATGTCAATGAGGCCTGTGACGGCAAGGGAACGCTGACGGTTGCCGATGGCCAGATGAGCATCCATATCTCGCTGACGTCCAAAAATATTGTCAATCTGTATCCCGGTCTTGCCGCAGATGCGCAAGAAGAAGGCGCTAAGCTGCTCGAACCGACGACGGACACCGTCACCTACAGCGACGGAATCACCGAGGAGGTAAATGGCTTTGACGTCCCGGTACCGGCACTGAATGAGGAATTTGACCTGGCGCTGATCGGGGGGAAAGGCGTCTGGTATGACCACTCCGTGCGCGTTTCCAACCCGCAGCCCCTTGAATAAGAATCCGCTTCGTTCCATTATGAACCGACCTGCCGGTTTTCGAACCATCCGCCGCTTCGTTCCGCTGATTCCGATGGTCTGTGTTCTCATTCTGCTGGTTCGCCCTGCCTTTCCCGTTTACGCGAAAGCGGCAGGCGGTGAACCGGCTTCCATCGGAATAGAAGACGGCGATTACACAATCGCCGTTTCGCTTGCCGGCGGCAGCGGACGGGCCAGCGTGACCTCCCCGACCACGCTGACCGTGACGGACGGCCTCGCTTACGCACGCATCGAATGGAGCAGTTCCCACTATGATTACATGCGAATCGGCGAAGAGCAATTTCTGCCGGTCAACACGGACGGCAATTCTGTCTTTGAGATCCCGGTCACTGTACTGGATGCGCCGATGGCTGTGATTGCGGACACGACCGCCATGAGTGTCCCGCATGAAGTCGCATATACTCTCACGTTCGAATCTGCCAGTCTGGCCGTTTCCCGGTCAACCGCACAGAACCGTCCGCATAGGATCCGCACAGTAGCCACGGCAGTCCTGGCCGTATGCGTCATCGTATGGTTATTGTATAATTCGAAAAAGGAAAGGAATCGTACAGAATGAAAAGCAGGACGGGCAACCAGAATAACTGTCTCAGGACGGCGCATATTCCGGTCTTCTTTTTCGCCGTAATCCTGTGTGCCATCTGTCTTGCCGCCTGCGGACACGCTCCGAACAGCGCCAGACAGAATGTTACCATCAGCGATGAGCTGATTTACACCGGCAGCATGGAACGGATTTACGCCACACAGTTTTCGGTCGACTACTACGAGGGCGGCTACTCACTCATTACCATAACCGGCGACGGCCGTTTTCTGGTGGTGCCGGAGGGAATGCATACTCCGGCCGACCTGCCGGAAGACATTGTCGTCCTCGCACAGCCGCTCAATCACATTTACCTGGCCGCATCAGCCGTTATGGACATGTTCGTGTCCGCCGACGCCCTGGACAGCATTCGTTTCTCCGCACTGGACGCAGACGGATGGTATATCGATGCGGCGAAAACTGCCATGCAGAATGGCGACATCCTTTACGCCGGAAAATATTCCGCCCCTGACTATGAACGGATTCTCGCCGGGCAGTGTGACCTTGCGATTGAAAATACCATGATCTATCACACGCCGGAAGTAAAAGAACAGCTGGAACGTCTCGGTATCCCTGTGATCGTCGATCATTCCAGCTATGAGACAGAGCCACTCGGCCGCACAGAATGGGTCCGGTTGTACGGTCTTCTGACCGGAAAGGAAGCCGCCGCCGAAGCAGCGTTCCTCTCACAGACGGAAGCGCTCGCGGCAGTCGATCCGGACGGAGCAGCGGGAAAAACAGTTGCCTTTTTCTATATCACGACGAACGGCGCCGTCAATGTCCGCAAGGCTTCCGATTATCTGCCGAAGATGATCGCACTCGCCGGTGGAAGCTACATTTTTTCCGATCTCGGCGCCGATGACGGCACTGCTTCCTCTACGGTTTCCATGCAGATAGAAGAATTTTATTCTGCAGCCAGAGACGCGGACTATATCATTTATAACGGTACAATTGACGGGGAACTAACCTGTATGGATGACCTGCTGAGGAAACATTCCCTTCTGGAAAATATGAAGGCGGTAAAAGACGGGCATGTCTATTGTACCACCAGAAACCTGTATCAGTCCTCGATGGAACTGGGAACGATCATCTCCGATATTCACCGGATGCTGACCGGGGACGACGCCAATATGACGTATCTTTATCCGGTAAGCAAATAATTCAGGAGTAACATATGCGACAAAATCAAACCGGCCTGTATTTCTTTCTCCTGACCGCGCTGGCGGTCATCCTGCTGATCATCAACGTGTGCGCCGGCAGCGTGCAGATTTCTCCCCATGAGGTGCTTGACATTCTGTCCAGGCGACCGGCCAATCCCGTCTCCGCCGACATCATTCTTCAGATCCGGCTGCCCCGTACGCTGGCGGCGGCCATCCTCGGCGGCGGGCTGTCCCTGTCCGGTTATCTTCTTCAGACCTATTTTCACAATCCCATTGCCGGCCCGTTCATCCTCGGAATCTCCTCCGGCGCCAAGCTGGCCGTGGCAGGGATGATGGTTGCCGCCTTACGCGCATCCATCCCCATCCATTCCGTGATGATGATCGTCGCCGCCTTCGCCGGAGCCATGATTTCCATGGGCTTTGTGCTTCTGATCTCCCGCGTCGTCGACCGCATCTCCATGCTGATTGTCAGCGGCGTTATGATTGGTTACATCTGTTCTGCCATCACGGACCTCATCGTCACGTTCGCGGACGACTCGGATATTGTCAACCTCCACAACTGGTCAAAAGGCAGTTTCTCCGGCATCAGCTGGGAGAATGTGGCAGTGATGACGGTCGTGATTTTCGCCGCCTTCTTCTGCGTCCTTCTCCTGTCCAAACCCATCGGCGCATGGCAGATGGGCGAAGCCTACGCCCGGAATATGGGAGTCCATGTTCCCCTCTTCCGGGCGCTTCTCGTCGTTCTTTCCAGCGTCTTATCCGCCTGCGTCACCGCCTTTGCCGGGCCAGTCTCCTTCGTTGGAATCGCCGTCCCCCACCTCATAAAGGGACTGTTCCGAACAGCAAATCCGCTGCGGATGATTCCCGCCTGTTTCCTGGGCGGAGCGATCTTCTGTCTGGCCTGCGACCTGCTCGCGCGTGTCCTGTTCGCTCCGACCGAACTTGGCATCAGCACCGTCACGTCCATCTTCGGCGCACCGATCGTGATCCACATCCTGATCCGCCGGGAAAACGCCCGTCCGTCCTGAACCGTCAACAGTTTCCAGCAGTTCTCTCAGCATTTCATCCGTCACTTCGACAATCCGGCCAATCTGTGCTTTGCTGATCTGATCATAATGAATCCCCGCCACAACCACAGCCGGGCTTCGCCCACAGGCAGCAAGCACACCCGCCCATTTTGCCGAAATGACGCCATCCCGGTGTCCGGGAAATTCCGTCGTCGTCACCCTGCCGTCCGGAGAAACAACGCTGACGGAACCAATATGCGGCAACGTTCCCCCGCAAACAGTGACCTGTGTCCCCTGTGGGAAATCTGTCATCCGGGCGGTCAGCATCTCCCCAAACAGCTCCCGCATCACGATCTGTTCCCTGCTGTTTGGTATCTGTGTCCCTGTCATATCCGTTCTCCGTCACATGCCTTTCCACTCGTCATCCTCTGTGCCAAGCTCAAACTGCGCCAGCAGCCGGTTCACCGTGCTGCGCGTCATATCCGCCACGGTAAGCGGATGATGATAATAGGTCTGCATGGGAGGCAGAATCACAGCCCCCAGCCGGCTCGCTTCGCAGAGATTGCGCAAATGGAGGGTAGAGAGCGGCGTCTCTCTTGCGGCCAGAACCAGTCTGCGCCTCTCCTTCAGGCAGACGTCCGCCGCACGAAGCAACAGATTGTCGCTGTATCCCGAGACGATTCCGGCCACCGTCTTCATGCTGCAAGGCACAACGACCATCCCCTTTGTCTCAAAGGAGCCGCTTGCAACAGACGCACCGATCTCGTCATTCCGGTGAAAAACCGCGGCAAATGTCCGCAGTTCTTCCACCGTCATGCCGGTCTCATGCAGCAGAGTCATTTCCCCGCTCTTCGTAATAATCAGGTGAACTTCGATCTGCGGATGGTTTTCGTGAAGATTCCGCAACAGTTCTACTGCCAGCGGCGCACCGGACGCGCCGCTGACCCCGACGATCAGACGCTCAGCCATGCAGCCACCTTTCATAATCCACCTCAAGGAAAGGCGCACGGCGGAAACGATCCTTCATCTCGAAAGGCACCGTACAGTCAAAAATAGTCTTGCAGCTGATGCCGATATCACGAATAGAGCCGGTATACGCCGGGTTCGAACTTGGATCCAGCGGATGGCAACGCACTCCCGGAATCGTTACGATATCCGCATCTCCCTGGAACCGGGTATTCATTGCCCAAAGTACATCGTTTGTATCGAAAATATCTACGTCCTCATCCACCAGAATAACATGCTTTAATTCCGGGAACGCCGAAAATGCCAGCAATGCTGCCTGACGCTGCTTGCCCTCATCCGTATGCACCGTCTTCCTGCACTGCAGCACCGCCATATACTTTCCTCCGCCTGCGCGATGCGCATAGCAATTGAGCACCTTACCCGGCAAAGCCTTGTCGATCATCCCCAGGATACTCGCTTCGGTCGGTATCCCGGCCATATTGACATGCTCCTCCGACGGGCCGATGCAGGTCTGCATAATCGGGTTCCTGTGATGCGTCACTGCCTTCACCTTAAGCAGCCAACACTCATGGCTCGCCGGTCCGTTATACCCAGGGAACTCCGGCATCGCAAAGCCAGTATGGCTATTCTGATCCTCGACCACCTTCACCCCCGGAATGATCTCACCCTCAATCACATACTCGGCATTGGCAATCGCCTTTTCCCGGATCGAAACACAGGGAATCAGTTCCACCGGGCGTTCCCGCAGTGCGCCGGCAATCGAAAGTTCATTGAAGCCAAGCGGCGTTGTCGGCGGCTCAAAGCAGCTTGTTACCTCAATCGCCGGATCCACCCCGATCGATACGGAAATCGGCAACGGCTGCCCCAGTTCGGTCGCCCGCTCCGCCATCGCACCAATATGCCGGCTGCCCGGTTGCAGAAAAATTGACAATTCATCCTTCCCCTGAATGCACATGCGATGGATCGTTACATCTGACAGCCCCGTATCCGGATGCGTCGCATAGCACATGCCAAGCGTAATGTATGGTCCCGCATCTACCGGCGTATTCGTCGGTGCAGGAATCAGCCGGTACAGGTCAAAATCCGGATCTGTCGCCAGATGCACGACCTCCTGACACGGCGCCGATCCTGCAACAACAACCGGCTGAATCGGATTGACCGCGCAACGCTGAACCAGATGCCCCAGTTCTTCCTTCTTACAGCCGAACAGACTGGCAACCCGCGCACGGCTCGCCAGTACGCCGATCGCGACGCTCGCACCCGGATGTCCCTTGATGTTATGGAAAATCATCGCCGGACCATCCACCTGTGTCGGGCGCATGACCGTGCCGCCCGCCCCCACATAGCGATAAACACCAGATAATTCCGCTGCCGGATCTACCTCAACGCTGATCTCAATAAGCTGCCCCGGCGTCTCACGCAGCACCGCAAGCGCCGTGCGCAGATCAAGAATTTCTGTTCTGTGATTCATAACCAACCCCTCCTGAAAGCAAATAATATCATATCAGCAACAATTTCATTATAGCCTTTCTTCCCGTGATTTTCAATGTGACATTCATATTCGTTTCCATCAAGGCAATCGTTTCACAATGAAAAATACCGGTTCCCGAATCTACTGCAAACACATTGACAAAATCGCAAACCCTGTGGTTAGATAAGGTAGAAGAAATCTTTTAAACAGGTCAGGAGACAACAGATGGAAGAATATTATTTTTATACCAGAGGATTCACGGTCGGCTACGACGGAGTTCCTCTGATCCGGGATATCCGTATTCAGCTGAAGCGCGGAGAAATTCTGACCCTGATCGGTCCCAATGGAGCCGGAAAAACGACGATTCTCAAAAGCATCATCCGCCAGCTTGCCCCGATCGCCGGAACCGTGTATCTGGACGGTTCTGATATCAGTTCCATGAGCGCAAAGGAACTGGCACAGAAGATGTCCATCGTCCTGACCGAGCGGGTGCGAACCGAACTCATGACATGCGAAGAAGTCGTCGCGACCGGGCGCTATCCCTATACAGGCGCTTTCGGCGTCCTTTCCGAGGATGACAGACGTATCGTGCAGACATCCATGCAGCAGATCCGGATCCTGGATCTCGCCGGACGGGATTTCATGAAAATCAGTGACGGCCAACGGCAACGGGTCATGCTTGCACGGGCCATCTGCCAGGAGCCGGATATCCTGGTACTCGACGAACCCACCTCCTTTCTGGATATCCGCTATAAGCTGGAATTTCTCTCCATCCTTCAGGATCTGTCCCGCAAACAGAATCTGACAGTCATCCTCTCATTACACGAGCTTGATCTCGCCGAACGGATTTCCGACCAGGTCGCCTGCGTAAAGGGCGACGCAATTGACCGGTTTGGCACACCGGAAGAAATCTTCACAGACCAGTACATTGCCTCGCTTTACGACATTACAGAGGGTTCCTATGACACACAATCCGGCAGTCCCGAACTGCGGTCGGCACACGGCGTTCCGGAAGTATTCGTCATCGCCGGGAACGGCACAGGCACCCCCGTCTACCGGCGTCTGCAACGACAGCAAATCCCCTTTGCCACCGGAATTCTCTGGGAAAATGACCGCGACTACCCGGCGGCAAAAGCACTGGCGAGCGAAGTGATCGCCGTCAGACCTTTCAGCCGGATCGACAAAAGCACCTGGGATCGCGCCAGGAACGCCATCGATTCCTGCCGGGAGGTCATCTGCACGATTGATCCGAACCTGCCGGGAGAATTCGCGCAAGAACTCCATAACCTGTATTCATATGCGAAAGGAGAAAAAAATCCGTGAATCTGGTCTGTTTCTGTCGTTCGACACATATTCTGTTCATCAGAGTCCATTCGACAACGATACGAAAAAACGATTGGACTTCATGCCATCCATTGTGTTAAACTGATTCTATGAAATCGAAAGGGGGAACTGTATATGTCTCAGACAGAAGACGACCTGTTACTTGGCATCTCCAATCTGCTTGACAGAAAGCTGGGAGCCATTCAGAACGATCTTTCTGATGTCAGAAATGAAATCGTTCTTCTCAGAACGGATGTCAGCAGAGAACTGATCAGCATCCGGGCAGACATCCGCAGCATCAACATCCGGATGGAAAATGACATCCTGCCCCGTCTTCAGAACATCGAAGACTGCTATCTGTCTACCTATCGGCGATATCAATCCGGTTGTCAATCAGATTGATGCGATTCAGGCAGACGTTGATGTCCTGAAAGCGGTTGTGACCAACCATTCTGGTATCCTTCAGAATATGGCGTAGTCACAGGCATATACATAAGATAAAATACGGAAACCACTATTGCCAGCGGTTTCCATATACGATAGCAAAGCAGGAGCGGATACATGAAATCACTTCATATATCCGCTCCTGCTTCCATACCACATTGGCCATTTTCTTTTATGTTTTTCCAACCCTCACTCATCAATGTGATTATAAATAAACGATTTGAAATCTTTAAACGAATCGCATCCCCGAATCTCCTGAATCATACTGTCTTCGCAAAAAAGTGTAATCAGAGATTCATATAACTCCCGAAACGTCTTCTTGTCTGCCTTATTGATTGCAAGCAACAGCACAAGATGAACTGTATTCGCGCCCCAGCGGAAACCTTTTCTGGAAATAGCGACAGCCACGCAGGTCTTGATCGCGTCCATACTGGCTGAATGCGGAATTGCAATATGTCCAAACGCAGTGGAAGCCGCATCCTCCCGTCGATAAACATGCTCCTCAAAACCGGAATCTACATAAGATTTTGTCAACAGACAGTCACAAAGCCGGGTAATAACCTGGTCTCGGGTCTCCATAGGCGGATTGGCGAGAAAGAGCTCTTCTTCAAAGAAAAATCTGAAGTTTTTCTTCAGAATATGGTTCTTATGCCAGTTCTGCTCATCCACAATTGCATCCTCGATCAATGGATACTGTGCGCTTAAATGAAACGGAGAAATTTTCACCACACGACAGGCACAGGTACGATGAACATCTATCGTCGTAAAAAGAATGGAAAACGACACATCTGCAAGCGCATCCTCCGTATTGGTAATACATACCAGATTAATCTGTCCCCCGAAATTCAGAAGCAGACGATTGGAAAGATCCGCACTCAGATCCCGATAATCCGGACACAATAAGGCGCAGGGAATCTTCGAACGGTTCGCGTTCTGCCGTTCCAGTTCTGCGCCAATATGCATCGCGAAAAAGGCCATCTCGTCCTCCGGGATTTTGACACGGCAGCGTTCTGCCAGATCCAGTCCCAGATAAATGGCAATATCATAGATAATCGGATTGTTCAGACGGATAGATTCCGTCATCGGGTTTGCCATACAGCGCCCCTGTCTTGCCCGGAAAAGCAGATTCTTCAGATGCAGTGAAAACGCTGTCGTAAAAGCAGGATCGCTCAGATCAATCAGATAAAGGCTGTTGATTTCATTTACATAATCATTTGTCAGTTCCAGAATCTCCGGTTCGATGATGCGTTCCAGTTCTTTTCGCGAAGTTGGAATCGAATAGTTCGCGTTTGCCTTAAAAATCGTATAAATCTCTGACCGTTCCGGCTCATTTAACCGGATTTCAAAACGTTTCTCCAGACTGCCACACAATTCTTCCATAATTTCATATTCCAGCGCATTATCCGGCCCAGAAATCAGGTGGTCCGGAGTCAGCGAATTCCCGGATAACTCGCGGTCAACAATAATCAGAATATGCAGAAGGAAGTTTACTGCCGCAAAATCATTCAGGTAAAAGCTGTGCTTTCGAACGGTCTCAGCAATCAGTTCTCGCAATTCTCTCACATCAATCCGGGGAAAGCATTTCTGAAGTTGCTTTATGTCAACAAAGCTGTCCTGTGATTCTTCATTGATGACGTAACTGATCAGCCTTCGCTTATTGATCTCTTCCGCAACAATCCGAACAGAATCGTTTTCGCACACAAATTTTACCTGGTAGGAAGCAAACATCCGGTTCATCATAGAAATAACCGATTTCACCGTAGAATAACTGATGCAAAGATACTCACACAAATCAAACAGATCCAGACTTGACGTATGATTTAAAATCAGCTGTCGGATAATATAGAAAGCACGTTCCTCCGCTGTCTGAGGAATCCGGTCAGTCTCCCTCGTGGACGGAGTTCGATTCAGTGTACGATTTATTTCATATCCGCTTCGAGAAGACAAAATAATCTTTTTCCCATACTCCTGATTGATATCACGGACATAGGTCTTTACCGTGCGGGGCGAAATCTTCAGTGCATTGGCAAGCGCCGCGCTGCTCAAAGATCCGGTCTGCCCCGACAGGTATTTCAGAAGTTCATCCTGCTTACGCCCCATACATACGACCTCCTCCGCTTTTTCATCTGTCAATCCACATATCCATTATAATATAAACCCTTATATTTGAACAAGTATATTTTTGCCCCCAACGGTGCAAAAGTAAAGTTGAAGAATCCCATCGCATCTGCGATAATGTCAACTATCAAAGAACCGCCCGGAAAGGGCATGAAGGAGGATACTTATGGATACTTTAAAAATTATGCTATGCTGTGGCGCAGGTATGTCCAGCGGTTTTCTGGCAAGCAACGCACGCAAGGTCGCGAAAAAGCAGAAGCTGTCCGTGAGCGTGGAGGCCAGAAGCCACTCGGAAGTCGCCGATTACATGAATTCGATCGACATTCTGATGCTTGGACCCCACTACGCGGTGGAACTGGATCACTACCGGACCATGGGGAACGAACACGGTGTGCCGGTTATCCTGATTCCTCAGGATATCTATGCACAGTTAGACGGCGCCCGGCTGATCGCACTGGCGCAGAAAACTGTGGAAGAATACCGAAAATAAGAGTAAACCGATAACCCGTCATCATTTATCAAAACGCAAAGGAGTAAACATATGAATGCGTTCATGAACTGGTTAAGCGACTCGTTCGCGCCAAAAATGAAAGAGATTTTCGCGAACCCGTGGCTCTCTGCCATTGCATCCTGTATGCAGAAAATTATCCCATACATTTTAACCGGATCCCTGATTTTCTTTTACAATGTCATCGTCTCATTCGTTCCGATGCTGCCGGACCTGTCCCCCATCTCGAACTACAGCTTTGGCATCATCACTCTGATCGTAGCCTTCACCATGGGGAACCAATGCATGGAGAAGCTCAATCATCCGGAATATGTCATCAACGGTGGCCTGACCTCTGTCTGTGTACTGTTTCTGGTCGCCACACCCATGGGCGAAAGTGCCGACAGCCTGTCTGCATTCATGGGTAACATCGGCGCCACCGGAATTGCAGTCGGCATTATTGTCGGTTTGTTCGTCGGTCTGGTATTTCACCTCTGGGGGAATCTCCGTTTTCTGAAAGACAGCAGTGTACCGGATTTCGTAACCGGCTGGATCAACGTCCTGATTCCGAATGTGATTACTCTTGGCATCACGATGATCCTGGTTGTCCATCTGAACCTGAATCTGCTGGAACTGATTCTCAGTATCTTTATGCCGCTTGTCAACGTCGGCCAGACGCTGCCCGGCTTCATGCTGATTTCCTTTGTCATCGCCTTCTTCTACACCATGGGAATCTCCACCTGGCTCTGGAATGCGATCACGACACCGATTTTCATGACAGCGATCCAGGCAAATATTGACGCTGTTGCCGCCGGACAATCCGCTTCCTATATTGTCACAAGCGAATCCTTCTACACACTGGCCTTTGTCACCATGGGCGGCGTCTGCTGCACACTGGGACTGAACGTATTAATGTGCTTCTCCAAATCCAGCCAGTTAAAGACTCTGGGCCGCGTATTTATCGCTCCGTCCATTTTCAACATCAACGAACCGATCATGTTCGGCGCCCCGGTTGTCTTCAATCCGTTGCTTATGATCCCCGCATGGATCAACGCACTGGTCGGTCCGCTGTATGTGTGGACATTAATGAGTACCGGACTTCTGAACATTCCCTCGAAAATGATTCAGGTCGGACAGATTCCCGCTCCCATCTGCAGCGTCATGATCACGGAAGATATCCGGGCATTGCTCTGGTGGGCACTCCTTTTCGTGATTTATCTCGTCATCTGGTATCCATTCTTCAAGGTATACGAGAAACAGAAAATTCAGGAAGAAAGCGCATATTGAAAGACTGGAGGAATCTATTATGGCTGAAAAAACAGAACAAATGGAAGAAAAGCAGGCAGAACTGGTCCGGGTCGCAATCCAGATTATCATGCACGCGGGAGACGCCCGCCTGAAAATCTACGAAGCGCTTGCCCATGCAAAAAAATTTGACTTTGAGCAGGCCAACCTCTGCATGCAGGATGCCGACGAAAAAATCACTGAGGCGCACCGTTCACAGACGGAGGTAATCCAGCGTGAAGCGGGCGGAGACAGCTATCCGCATTCACTGATTTTCGCTCACGCACAGGACACCATCATGACCATCAATTCCGAAGTGAAGCTGGCCAGGGAACTGATCGATATTCTGAAAATTATTGATCAGAAAACAAGGGGGTGAAAAGATGAGCCATTTGTTTCCAAATGATTTCCTGTGGGGTGCCTCCACCAGCGCATATCAGGTAGAAGGAGCCGCTTATGAAGACGGCAAAAAAGCCTCCCAACAGGACATCATCAATCAGGAGAACTATACCACCCGTGGATTTGCCACCGCCGAAATTGCCAGCGATCATTACCACCATTACAAGGAAGACGTAGCGCTGATGAAAGAAATGGGCTTTAAGGCTTACCGTTTCTCCATCGCATGGTCGCGCGTATTTCCGGATGGCATCGGAGCGGTAAACGAAAAAGGCATTCAGTTCTACCGCAATCTGATTGATGAACTGCTTGCCAATCAGATCGAACCGATTGTTACACTGTATCATTATGATTTGCCATGGGCACTGGTAGAAAAATATGGCGGATGGCTGAACCGCCAAGTCGTCACAGATTTTGAATATTATGCCCGGTATATTATCAATGAGTTCCGGGATAAAGTGAAATACTGGACGACGATCAACGAGCAGAGTATCATCGTCCAGTACTGGACCGCAAAATGCTACATTCCGGAGGAGTACCGGACAAACAATCAGCTTCGTTATCAGATCAACCATCACATGAATCTGGCTCATGCGATCGCCTGCAAGCTGGTTCATGAGCTCGTGCCCGGCGGACTTGTCGGCGCTGCTCTCGGCTATGCCCCGGTATATCCGCTGACTTCAAAGGCAGCAGACGCCATGGCCGCCCTGAATGCCCATGATCTGCGCAACGCCTATTATCTGGATATTTACTTTAAGGGTTTCTATACAAAATCCGCCATGCGATATCTCGAAAAGCACGGACTTGCGCCGGAAATCCAGCCCGGTGACATGGAGTTAATCAAAGAGGGAACCTCCGACTTCCTCGCCCTGAACTATTACTACAGTGACTGTGCTAAGAGCTGTCCGGAAGGAGATGGAAAGGAAATCCGTTACAGCGGAGTCAATTATTCCGGGAAAAAAGGAGATATTTCCGGATTTGAGACACATCCCGGCTTCTATGAAATGTGTAAAAATCCGAATCTCGAAACCAGTGACTGGGATTGGTCTATCGATCCAACCGGCCTGGAATATCTGCTGCGAGATCTTTACGGGCGCTACAACAAACCACTTATGATCACAGAAAACGGTCTTGGCGCCTTTGACACGCTGACAGAGGACGGACAGGTTCACGACGACTACCGCATTGCCTACCTGAAAGCGCACATCGAAGCCATGGGTAAGGCCATGGACGCCGGCGTAGAAGTTCTCGCCTACTGCCCCTGGTCCGCCATTGACCTTCTGTCCACCAGCAACGGCGTAAAGAAGCGTTATGGCTTCGTCTATGTTGACCGGACAGATGATGATCCAAAGGAGTGCCGCCGTCTGCGCAAGGATTCCTTTTACTGGTATCAGAATGTGATTCGTACAAACGGGCAGCAACTGTGACGTCAATACAGGGAGCATCATATGAAGGAATTTCATTATAAAATAACCAACGTTCTTGGGCTCCATGCCCGCCCGGTTTCTCTTCTCTCCAGTCTCCTTTCCGATGTGGAATCGGATGTCTTTCTTGAGAAGAACGGGAAAAATGTCTCCATGAAACGGATGATGTCAGTCCTGTCATTAGATGTAACATACGGAGATGAAGTGACTGTAAAAATCATCGGAAATGATGAGGAGAACGTATACAGAGAACTGCAGAAATTTTTCAGAGAACATCTGTAATTGCAACAGGCAAAACGAAAAAGGCGGAAATCGTCTCGTTGATATCAGAAAAACGATTTCCGCCTTTTTGTTTCTTATGATTAAAACCAACAATCCCCGTCCTGCTTACGCCATGGAGATCGGGCCGCCGCGCAGCCGACCTGCCGTGCAGATCCGGTTGATCGCCACCATGTACGCGCCCATACGCATGGAGCTGTTCTTGTCCTTTGCCATGGTTTCCACGTCATTGTAAGCCTTCAGCATAATCTTCTCAAGCGTCCGGTTCACTTCGTCCAGATCCCATGCCATGCTCTGAATGTTCTGCACCCACTCAAAATAGGATACGACCACGCCGCCGGCATTTGCCAGAATATCCGGCACGACCGGGATTCCTCTGCGATTGAGGATCTCGTCTGCCTCTACGCTGGTCGGGCCGTTGGCCGCCTCGATGATTACCCTTGCCTGGATCCGTTCCGCATTGTCCGCAGTAATCTGGTTCTCCAGAGCAGCCGGAATCAGCACATCGCATTTGCAGGTCAGCAGTTCGTCATTCGTGATATGGGAAACACCGTCTGCCTGATAATTCTTCAGGCAATTCTTTTTGTCAGCCAGGAAGGCCGCAATCTCATCAATATTCAGGCCATCTTCCTTATAGACTGCTCCGGACCAGTCGCTGACCGCAATCACCTTCTTGCCGGACTCATAGAGGATCTTCGCTGCGGTTCCGCCTACATTGCCCATGCCCTGAATCGCATAGGTCATCTTGTCTGCATCCAGACCGGCATGCTTCAGATACTCATAGGTCACGATGGTAACGCCACGGCCGGTCGCCTCGGTTCTGCCGATGGAACCGCCAATCTCGATCGGCTTGCCGGTGACAACGCCGGGTACGCTGTGACCCTTGAACATGCTGTAGGTATCCATAATCCAGCCCATGACCTCACCGTTCGTATTGACGTCCGGCGCCGGGATATCCTGATCCGGTCCGATCAGCGGAAGAATCCGCATCGTGTAACGTCTGGTCAGACGAATCAGCTCGTCTCTGGAAAGCTCCCTCGGATCGACCTTGATACAGCCTTTTGCTCCGCCATAGGGGATGTTCACGACCGCACACTTGAAGGACATCCATGCCGCCAGTGCCTTCGCCTCATCCAGGTTGCTGTCCTGATGGAAACGAATACCGCCCTTGTAAGGTCCTCTGGAGCTGTTGTGCTGCACACGATAGCCCTCAAACACCTTCATCTCTCCGTTATCCATCTTAACCGGAATGGACACGATCAGTTCACGCTCCGGATAGCAGAGTGTTGCGTAGTCTTCATACTTCAGTCCCAGCATCTCGGCGGACTGCTTCAGTACGGCCAGCATGTTATCATAAGGATTATATTTCTTCTCGCTCATAAAAAATCACTCCTTTGTTTTGATATACTGAGTATACCATTTTCACAAAGGAGTGATTACGGAAATACCGAAAAGCATCACGGAAAAATCCGTAAAAGCCTGGTGAAAATCCGCTTAATGAATCCCCGCTGCCAGATCCTTTGACACCTGAATCAGAGCCGGAATCGACGGCATAATCCATTCTTTTTTCAGGGTCAGAATCTGTGCACAGGCCTCCCATGGTTCCCCTGTCCAGTTCAGGATTTTCAGGGTTCCGGCCTCCACATCCTCCCGCACAACGCTGTACGGAAGCAGGCTGATTCCATAACCGGAGGAGACGTATTTTTTGATCAGGCTGCCACTGTCCAGCTGTATCTTATTGCGCAAAACGACCTGATTTTCCTCCAGCATTTTCTCAAAGCGATCATAATAATAACAGTCTTTCTGCACGAGAATAAACACCTGATGCTGAAAATCCTTCGGCGAGATCGTATCCTTTCGCGCCAGAACATGCTTCGGAGAAACCGCAAAACAAAGCGGTTCCCGAAATAACACACAGGTTTCGATATCATCCTGCTCCACAGGCTCCATATCATACAGATACGCCACATCGATCTCATCGTTGCGGAGCCTGTCATAAATCACATTGCAATTTCCAATGTTAATCGACAGGGTAACATCCGGGAATTTTGTCATAAATTTTGCAAAAACCGTTGCCATGCTGTACAATCCCAGCGATTCCACTGTCATCACACGCAGATTTCCCTTAATGCCATTCATCGAGGACATATCCTTACAGGCCGTATTGTAAAGATCCATCATTTTTCTGGCATAAACCAGGAATTTCTCGCCGCCCTTGGTCAGCGCGGTGCGTTTCCCCCGGCTCTCCACCAGCTTCACTCCCAGCTCATTTTCCAGGGCAAGGATGTGCTCCGACAGTGTCGACGCCGCATAATTCAGCTTCATCGATGCCCGCAGATAGGATTTTTCCTCTGAAAATGTGATAAACGTAATCAGCTGTTTCGTATCCATGACAACCTCCCACGCAAGTGATCAATCAGCTGTTGTACACGTCCTTATCCAGCATGCCTTCCTTCGCGTTGACAATCACATTGACCGCCGCATCACCGATGACGTTCAGCGGCAGCAAAGCCATCTCAACCGGACGGTTGATTGCCAGAACCAGCGCATAACCGATCAGGCACAGGTCGCTTGTCCAGCCCATACCGGAAAGAACGGTGAAGATCATGGTGGTGCCCGCTACCGGAATCGCCGGCGTACCCATCGCGGCACAGATGGACAGGAAAGCCATAACTGCCATGTTTGCCGGCGTCACATTGATCCCGGCCGCAGTCGCGATAAAGGTGACTGCAAACATATGCATGACGGTCGTTCCATTCATATTGATGGTCATACCGGTCGGCAATACAAAGCTTGTAATCTCCTCGGAACATCCAAGTTCATTCAGATTGGTCGAGGTGTTGAGCGGCAGGCAGGCCGCGGAGGAGTTCGTTGAGAATCCGAAGATACCGACCTTGGCAATCTTCTGCAGGAACTTCATCGGATTCAGGCCTGTCGTCAGCATAATACCAATCGGGTAAATCGTAACGCACAGAAGAAGCAGTGTCAGCATGGCCGATACAACATATGCCGCCACCGGAAGCAGATATTCGACTCCGTAAATGGCAAAGGTTCTCGCAATCAGGCAGAAAATACCAAACGGACCTACTTTGTTAATCCAGAAATTCAGGAAAAGCTGAATGACTTCATTTCCGCTCTGCAGAACTGCCTTCAGAGCCGCGCCCTTCTCTCCCAGCTGATTCAGACAGAGTCCGATGATAATGGACACGACGACAACCGACAAAACGCTGTTGTTGGTGCTGCACGCACTGACAATATTAGACGGAATCGCGTTCAGAACAACTGCAATCGGGTTGAACGCCTCAATCGTCGACGCTTCTGCCAGGTCGCTCGGCAGTGTGACATTAAACAAACCCGCGTTTTTTACCAGCGTCGCCACGACACAGGCAAGGAACGCGCCGCATACATAGAAACCGACAAAGCCAAGAATACTCTTGCCCGCGATGCGTCCCAGCTTGGCTGAATTGGAAATGCTGCACATCGCCAGACTCAGCGATACCAGAATCAGCGGAACGACCGCCATCTGAAGTCCCTTCATGAAGCCCTGACCAATGATGTAGAACAGACCGAGCGCATGCACACCAGCCGCCACCGTGATGTCCTGGAATAACAGCATATTGATGGTGTTCCAGACGCCTTCGCTCCCACTGCTGATCAGACTTTCTCTCAAAAACAGGCAGCCGATACCGACTACCAGACCGCCGATCAGCGAGATCATCATTTTCTTGACAATCGACATTTCTTTTTTCTCTTTCATCTTCCTTCTCCTTTTTCCTGATTTAGTAACAACCTCTGTTCCGGACGGCAGCCCCCTATGCCGTCTCCCCATCCAGCCGTCCGGATCAGCTGCCGGTCACGTTACTGGAAATTCCGGATCTCAATGCCTTCCTGCCGGAACGCGTCGGTAATCCGCTTCACAAAGGCGAATGCCTTCGGACCGTCTCCGTGTACACAGAGCGTATCGCCCTTGATTTCCAGTTCTTTTCCGGAAAGTGCCTTTACCTTTCCTTCTTTCACCATGCGGATGCAGCGCTCAATCGCAAACTCCTCGTCTGTGATCATGGATCCTTCCATCTTCCGCGGAACCAGAGACAGATCGTCCATATATGCACGGTCAACAAAAATTTCGGAAGCTGCTTTCAGCCCGATTTTTTCTGCCTCCTCACCGAGGACGGCGCCTGCGCAGTAGAAAATCATGATCGACGGATCGATCTCGTAAACTGCCTCGCAGATCGCCCGCGAAGTCTCTCTGTCATACTGGCAAAGGTTGCCGAGCGCTCCGTGCGGCGCCACATGCTGCAGCTTCAGTCCCCGGCTCTGTGTGAAGCCCATCAGCGCCCCGATCTGATACTTCATGTAGTTCTTTGTTTCCTTCGGATCGAGCACCATCTTCCTGCGCCCGAATCCCATCAGATCCGGATAGCCTGGATGCGCACCGACGGCTACGCCGCGTTCTGCCGCCATCGTCACGACCTTGTCCATGACCATCGGATCGCCCGCATGGAACCCACACGCCACGTTGGTCGATGTCACATACTTGATCAGTTCCTCGTCCCCGCCCAGCTTGTATGCGCCGAAGCTTTCGCCCATATCGCTGTTCAAATCAATCTGGTACATTATCCTTTCCTCGCTTTCTTTTTATGCCGCCAAAGCGGTCATTTACTGGTTCACGACATTTGTAGCTGCCCCATCCATAAATGCCCGGATGTTCTCGGCAGTCGTATTCATGATCCGCTGCCGGGCATCCTTCGTTGCCCATGAAATGTGAGGCGTAATGATGCAGTTTTTCGCACTCAGCAGCGGATTGTCCGCCCGGATCGGTTCCGTCGAAACGACATCCAATGCCGCCGCCGCAACCTTTCCGCTGTTCAGGGCATCCGCCAGATCCTGCTCGACGACCAGCTGCCCGCGGCTGTTGTTGACAATTACGACGCCATCCTTCATCTTCGCAATATTATCCCGGTTGATGATTCCTTCCGTCGACGGGAACAGCGGACAGTGAAGGAAAATAAAATCGGACTTTTCAAGCAGCTCATCCAGTTCCACATACTCTGCTACCTGCCGTCCTGCCTCAGACGGATACGAATCATAGGCGATCACGTTCATGTTCATCGCCTTCAGAATCTTTCCGGTGTTGACGCCGATCCGCCCCAGTCCGATGATTCCGGCCGTCTTCCCAGAGACCTCGATCAGCGGATAATGCCAGTAGCACCAGTCCACATTGCTCTGCCAGTCTCCCTTTTTCACGGAAGCGTCATGGTAACCGATATGAGAACAGATTTCCAGCAACAGACCGACTGCGTACTGGCTGACGTTGTCCGTCCCATATACCGGCACATTCATCACCGGGATCCCCTTTTCCTTCGCATATCCATAATCCACAACATTGTATCCGGTCGCCAGTACCGCGATTGCCTGCAGATTCGGGCACCGATCCATGGTTTCCCTCGAAATCGGCGTCTTGTTGATGACGGCAATCTGCGCATCTCCGATTCGCTCCGCAATCAGCGGGGACTCCGTGTAGGATGTACGGTCATAGACCGTCACATCTCCCAGCGCTTCCAGCGGCACCCAGCTGATATCCCCCGGATTCTCCGTATATCCGTCCAACACTACAATCTTCATCTTTCCAGCCTCCTTCTTTACGACAGCCCATTCACTGTCTTTTCAAATGTTTCAATGCGTTTCATCTGGCGCGCATACAGATCCTGTGCAAGTTCCAGACTGATCTGCACAAACCGCACCTGCATACCCGGCATGCTCTGCGTCAGCAGCGGCAGATCTACGCTTGCCACAGAACCAATCTTCGTATAACCGCCCACTGTCTGCCGATCCGCCAGCATAATGATTGGTTTCCCGTTCGGCGGAATCTGAATGGATCCAAACGCAATCCCGTCGCTGATGATATTTCCATCCCCGTTATGCTCGACCGGTTCACATTCCAGGCGGCATCCCATCCGGTCAAACTCATTTGTGATCGTCTTCGGATACCAGAAAAAGTGTTTGATACCCCGATCCGTAAAGCAATCCTCCTGCGGTCCCAGAACCACCCGCAGCACAGCCTCTTTTTTCGGAAAGACTTCCTTCGACGCCCGCCTGAGAGACAGATTCGGAAGCTCCGTCTGTGGATGGGCAAAACCGATCTCGTCCCCCTTCTGGAGCTTGCGCCCTTCATAGCCGCCGATCTGGTAGCGCATTGCCGTCGACTTACTTCCCATCACAACCGGAATATCCAGCCCGCCGGCAAACGCCACATACGCCCGGGCGCCATTTTTCATTCCCTCAAAGGACAGCTCATCTCCCGCGTTCGCCCGGATCGCCTGGTACATGGGAACATCCACCCCGTTGATCCGTGGCGTCAGATCTCCGCCTGTAATCGCGATAAAATTCGCCTCCGTGAAGCGGATTCTTAAGCCCATGAAACAGGTCTCCAGCGTCCCCTCTCCTTTGGGATTCCCCACCAGAATGTTCGCCCAGTAAAGAGAACGCTGATCCATGGCGCCCGAAGGACTCATTCCATACTTCTGATATCCGTAACGTCCTTCATCCTGAACCGATGTCAGAAATCCACCGTTTTCAACCACGATTCCCATTCTCACACCCCCTGTCTCGCATAGCTTTTCAGCCGGTAAGTGCCCTGCTCCACCTGTTCGCGAATCTGCCGGTATTCCTTCTCCGTCACCGGCACATATTTCACCCAGTCGCCTGCGGCAAACAGGAACGGATTTTCCTTCGAGCCATCATACAATTCCAATGGAGTGGAACCGATGATATTCCAGCCACAGGGCTGTTCAAACGGAATCACATCCGACAGATTGAGCTGCACCACGATCGAACGGGCCGGAATGCTGACGCGCGGCTCGCTCCTGCGTTTGAATCCAAACGGTTCCTCAAACCGCGCCATATACGGATGCCCCGGCGCAAATCCCAGCATATACACATAGTAATCATGCCCCGAATGACGACGGATCAATTCATCCTCTGTGATGTGTTCCAGCTGCGCGCAGTACTCCAGATCCGGTCCCAGTTCTCCCCCATACAGAACCGGAATCTCTTTTATGATCTGAGTTCCTTCCGAAACATCCGTCATCTGGCCGATTCGCTCCGTCAACGCTTCCTTCAGCTCTCCAAAGCGGATCACCAGCGGGTCATAATGAACCATCAACGACGCATATGCGGACAGATACTCCGTCACCCCCCTGACCGGATTTTTCTCCAGCTCCTGCGCCAGCATTTTTACTTTCGTGTTCACTTCCAGGCTGATCTCGTCGCCAAACACGACAGATACCGCGCGGTCGCTTGCAATCTGAAACTTTACGCCATCTGCAGTCATATCCTTCTCCTTTCCTCATTCTTTCTGATAAATGGATTATAACACGCTTGAACTCATACAAAAAATGAATGATTTGTATTTAAAATATTGATAAATTGAATGAATTTTACGTCAAATTCCAGTTGCATTTCATCAGATACCCATCCAGCTTCTCCTCAAAACGCTCCACCTCTCTCAACGTAGCCACATTGGGATTTTTATGTCGGATCTCAAATGTGGTGCGCTCCGGTGGCTGAACACGGTTTGCGATCTCACTGACATAAACCGGCAGGCTGGCCTGCACTGCCTTGACAATGGATATCGGGGCTATCATCCACAGCTTCTCCGACGACAAAAAATGCATAATCAGGCCAAAGCTGTCCACCTGGATGATCGGCCGCTGGAACTTTCCCATCCACTGTTCATGCCAGATCTGAAAATTGTTATCCCATCCGAGATACAGTTCCTTTTTCGGATCCAGCTCCTCTGTATTGACGCTTTTTTTCTCGATCGCCCCTTCCGCCGGCTGGATCAGATACATCCGCTCCTTCAGAATTGGCCTCGCCACAATATTCCGGTATTTCAGCCGGTGATACACGAATCCAATATCAATATCGTGTTTTTCCAGCAGGTCATAGATCTCGTAGGACTGATGTGTCCGCAGGTTCAGATCGAGATTGGTCTCATCCTGCCTGAGTTCCCGGTACAGCCCGGACAAAATCGTCAGATTCACTGTATCGGTCGAACCAATCGTCAGAAACCGGCGTTCCTGCCCGTGCTGCAGCATCTGCATCTCCCGCCAGAGAGCGATCCAGCGCTCCGCGATCGGCACAAACTCCTCTCCCTTCGCGGTCAGTTCAATCGACTTATAGCCTTTCTTTCTGGTCACCAGCCGAATCTGCAGCTCATCCTCCAGCGCCCGCAGCCGATGGCTCACCGTCGGCTGCGACAGGAACAGATTCTCCGCAGTCTTCGTGATGTTCCTGGTCTTAACAATCATCAGAAATGTCTCGATTTCCGCAATGTTCATTCCCGTTACCCCCGCAATCCGCTTTTTACTGTCAAGTATATCCTATATCGCGAAAAAAGGCAAAGGAAGGCCGATTCTCATCGGCCTTTCGATTGTGTAAACATCTTCTGTTTCATTCTGCCGCCTGTGAGTTTTAATCTACAAACTCAAAACCAACCTTCTCCAGCAGCTCATCGACCCATGGGCGCGGCCATTCCCCTCTGGTCAGGATTCCTTCCAGCTGCTTCTCTTCTCCTGCGTGGTACTTCTTCGCCTTCTCCGCCAGTTCCGCCGTGTGCTCATCCGGCCGAATCACAAGCAGTCCATCGTAATCGCCGACAATGATATCGCCTGGATTGATGACAATACCCGCGAAGGATACCGGGAAGTTCATCTCACCCGGGCCATTCTTATACGGGCCATTCGGCGTCACGCCCTTCGCATAGACCGGGAAATCCATATGACTCAGCGTATAACTGTCACGCACACATCCGTCGATGATGATTCCCGCGATTCCTCTGCTCCTCGCGTAGCTGCTCATGATCTCTCCGCACAGGGAACGGCTCATGCTCCCCTTATTCGCCAGAACGATGACATCACCCGGCTGCGCCATATCCAGCGCCTTGTGGAACAGAAGGTTATCTCCTGCCGGAGCGTTGACCGTGAAAGCAGTGCCAAGAAGGCGTGCGTTCGGATTCAACGGATAAATGCAGGAATCCACTGCCGCGATTCTTCCCATATTGTCATCCAGGTTCGCTACCGGAATGTCACGGAACATCTCCACCAGTTCTCTGTCCGGTCTCTTAAAATTTCTTCTGATTCTGCATCCTGCTGCCATGATTCATTCCTCTTTTCTCAGTTTTCAATTTGATAATTTCGCAAGCGCGGCCTTGATTCTCGCGCAGGCTTCTACCAGCTGGTCATATGCGGTCGCATAGGAAATTCGCAGATATCCCTCGCCTTCCGTGCCAAAGGTAGAACCCGGAACCAGAGCGATCTTTGCCTCTTCCAGCAGATACTCCGCCATCTCCATGGATGACTTGCCAAAGCTCTTGATATTAACGAAGATGTAAAACGCACCATTTGGATTCTTGCAGCTGACGCCGTCAATTTCATTCAGCGTCTTTACCATATAATTTTTCCGTCTCTCATATTCCAGGCGCATCGTTTCCACTTCATCCGCGCATTCCTTCAGTGCCGTCACCGCCGCATCCTGAACAAACGAGGACGCACAGGTGATCGAATACTGATGTACACGGACAGCCGCAGCAATCACTTCCTTCGGCGCACACATATAACCGAGACGCCAGCCGGTCATGGAATAAGCCTTGGAAAAGCCGCTGATCTTAATGGTCCGCTCTTTCATTCCCGGAATCGAGGCAATGCTGACATGCTTCTTGCCATCATACACCAGCTGCTCATAGATCTCATCCGACAGCACATACAGATTGTTGCGGATTGCGATCTCTGCCAGGCGCTTCATCGTCTCCTCAGAGAAAACCGCACCGGTCGGATTGCTCGGATCGATGACCGCAATCATCTTCGTCTTATCCGTGATCTTGCTCTCGAACTCCTCAAAATCAATCTGAAAATCATTTTCCTCTTTCAGCGTATAAGTAACCGGTACCGCACCGATGAAAGCCGGAACATGCAGATAATTCATCCAGATTGGATTCGGAACCAGGATCTCATCTCCCGGCTCAAGCAAGGCTTCCATGGCGTCAAAGGTTGCCTCACCGGCGCCCACCGTCACCAGCACATTTTCCGCCTCGTAATCGATCCCATTGATCTTCTTCTCATGCTCCGCGATTGCCTGACGCAATTGCGGCGTGCCATAGTTTGATGTGTAAAATACATGGCCCGCTTCCAGGCTCTCTGCTGCCGCCTTCTTGATCTTCTCAGGCGTATCAAAATCCGGACGTCCGATCTCCAGATGAATGATATCCTCACCCGCCTGCTGCATTTTGGTCGCCTTCTCCATTACCGCACGAATTCCCGAAAAAGGCAGATTGTCCATTCTTTTTGCCGGTGTGTAATCCATACGAATTCCCTCCTGTACTATGTTCAGAAATCTGTCTGTTGCTTCTGGACTCATTATATCAGACACACTCAAATAATAAAAATCGATTTTTTCTTTTGTAATTATTCAATAATTTTATTTATATTTCTGTATTCTCCAGCTGTTTTCAATGCCATTTTTCTGCCAGACTCCCCAAAAGGATATCCGCACATTCCTGCATCCGATCTTCGCCATTTTGAACGTGCAATTATAAAACAAATATAAATATTATATATAGAAACTATGAATTTTTCATTCATAATTCCTCATGATACAATGAAATACGCTTAAATTAACAGATATTTCATGTCAGATATCTGTATATTATCGCAAGGAGGTAGCTTTATGAAGAAAATACTGAGTGCTCCCATGTGGCTGCAGATTATCGTAGGTCTTGTTCTCGGACTTGCGCTGGGCTTCGTATCCCCATCCGCAGCGGACGCAGTTTCCCCGATCGGAGACATCTACCTGAATTTATTAAAGATGTTGATTGTGCCACTGGTATTTTTCAGTATTACCAACGGTATCTGTCAGATGAGCGATGGAAAACAGCTTCGCTCCGTAGGCGGACGGATTGTCGTCTATTACATCTGCTCCACTGCAGCGGCAGCCGTCTTTGGCGTGACTGCGGTCATGATTACCCAGCCGGGTCGGGACGTCACGGATTTTTCCGCAATGGCCGGCGAAGCCGCAGAATCTGCCCAGTTTAACTTTATCGACAACGTCGTTTCCTGGTTCCCGACAAACATTGTCGATGCCATGGCTAATGCGAACATGCTGCAGATTATCGTATTCTGTCTCTTCCTCGGTGTAGCTCTGCTGGCTCTGGGCGATAAGGCCGCACATATCACACGCTTCATTGAGGAGGGCAACGCAGTGATGCTCAAAATCACCAGTTATGTGATTGCCATTTCACCGATTGGTATCTTCTCCCTGATGGCAACTATGGTATCGAAAATCTCCGGCGCAATGATGAAAGAGGTGCTGGTATTCATCGCTACCATCGATGTGACAATCGTGATCTTCATGCTGGTATTCTACCCGCTGGTCATCAAGCTGATCGGAAAACTGAGCGTGATCACCTTCTTTAAAAACATTTCCGCTTCCATGCTGGTCGCGTTTACGACGACTTCCTCTGCGGCGACACTTCCGGTCTCCATCGATGTAGCCAAGAACCGGATCGGCGCCGACGAGCAGGTATACGGCTTCACGCTCCCGCTTGGAAACACCTGTAACATGGACGGCGCGGCAATTCAGTTCAGCACCATCTGCGTGTTCGCCTGCAACCTCTTCCATCTGGAGCTGACGCCCGGTCGTGTGCTGCAGTTCATGTTTATCAGCCTGATGCTCTCGATCGGAGCGGCCGGTGTCAAAGGTGCTGGCATTGTCATGTCGACGATCATCATCAGCACCCTGATCGGAGACGCAGGACTGACGCTGATTCCGATCCTGGCAGCCGTCTGGCCGACCCTCGATCCGTTCGCAACCTGTGCGAACAACGTGGGAGACCTGACCGGCACAACCATTGTATCCAAGATGATGGGATTGCTTGACGAAAACATTTTTAACCGGCAAAATTAAACGTTTCATTATGTGAACCAAAAAGCAGGAAGGAAATTTCTCCTTCCCGCTTTTTTGGTTGCCGGCCAGGCGTATCTGCCTCTGGCTGGTGAAGTCAGCTCCGCAGTCGGAACACATTTACAGCTTACCCCGCGAGTAATCCCGCCGCCCGCAGATTTGCCAGCAATGTGTTAAACTGTGTCAGCACATCATCCGCTGTCGCGGCATCTGCCACTGCGGCCGCCGCGGTTACTGCCGCATCTGCGCCGGTTGGACCGGTCGGTCCAGTTGCTCCTGTCGGACCGGTCGGGCCGGTGGCTCCTGTTGCACCTGTCGGGCCGGTTGGGCCGGTGGCTCCTGTTGCACCTGTCGGGCCGGTTGGGCCGGTGGCTCCCGTTGGACCTGTCACACCTGCTGCCCCTGCTTCTCCGGTTGCCCCCGTCGGGCCAGCCGGGCCGGTAATACCAGTCGCTCCCGTTGGGCCGGTTGGGCCGGTGGCTCCTGTCGCACCTGCGTTCCCCTGCACACCCTGGAGTCCCTGTACGCCCTGCGGTCCTGTCGCCCCCGTCGGGCCGACGTATCCCTGTGGCCCCATTGCTCCCGTCGCTCCCGTTGGACCGGTGGCTCCCGTCGGACCAGTTACGCCAGCCGGTCCGGGAATGCCCTGCGGCCCCATTGGACCAGTCGCTCCGGTTGCGCCACCACCCGGATTTCCACCATTGTCAGGCCAGCCGCCGTCATTCCAGCCAAAACGGCAACCGCCCCAACCATACATATTTGAATTGTTACACATCATCGGATTTTCCTCCTGAATCATCGCTTATAATCCACTATATGAGAAAAATCCCGTCCTTGTGTCCATGCCTGTCAACAGTCATGCTCATACGTCCCCCTCAAGACCGGTCATCAGAAAATATCTCTCATTCTGCGTAACTGTCGGCGAATCCGGCCGGTACTTCGCTGAAAGCCGATGATAATGCAATGCCTGCTCCCTGTCTCCCATCCGGTCATAACAGACACACAGCTGAATCGCCGGAATAAATCCATAAAAACCTTCTGCTGAAAACCCGCCTCCTTCACCTCCCCTTTCCGACTCCAACGCACGCTGATACCACCAGGCCGCCTCAGGGTACCGTTCCTGTTCCATCCGGCAGCGTCCGATCTCACAACAGGCCTCTGCGCGTGGCACATCATACGAAAAACTGGCGAAAATCGCCTTCTCCCGTTCTTCATTTCTTCCCATCCGTTCCAGACATCTGGCAAGAAGAATACAGGCTTCAATTTTATTCTCCGACCACCCGCGTGGTTCTCTCAGAAAATTCCTGAAGACACACTCCGCGTCCCCGTTCCTCTCGTGATAAAACAACTCGCGCCCGTAATAATACTGTGCCCGTGGATCCAGTGGTTCTCCCTCTCGTATCATCGTCTCGTAAATACGTAGATTCCGATCCGGATCTCCGGCTCCCACTTTCCGATGCTCAACCGAAATATTGGAATACACAATATTTCCCTTCGGCGTAACTGCTTCATGGACACGTCCTTCCCATCGGAATCCCGCATGGTTTTTTAAAAGCCGTTCCCGCCAGTAAGAGAAGGTCACCCGCCCCGTCTCATCAAATCCCGTCTGATAACGCATCATCACGACATCTGCCGATGTATCCAGTTCCTGTTTCAGGCGAAAAAGCTTCTCTCGCTCTGCATCTGTGATCACATCATCGGCATCCAGCCACATCCAGTAATCCATCGTCGCTTTCCCACATGCAAAGTTCCTCGCGGCCGCAAAATCATCCCGCCAGATAAAATCATACACCTGATCGGCATACTCCGCCGCAACCGCCTTCGTCCGGTCTGTCGATCCTGTGTCTACAACGATGATTTCGTCCACGATTCCCTTCATCTGCCCCAGCACTCGTTTCAGCACGTTCTCCTCATTCTTCACAATCATACACAGGCTGATTGTCACCATAAAGACAACTCCAATTCCTTTATACCATTAATGACAGGATATGAGACTGAATGTGCAACGGCCAGTTGAACCGTATATCATTATACAGGAAGCTATTTTAACAAGTAAAATTAATTATTAAAAAGCCGTAATAGACAGTTTTTTTCATTCAGCATGATCAGATCGGCATTGTTTACACAGATCTGATAGATGGACTGCCCCTGTTTCACAAGCGGAGAGATGATCTTATCAATACGCCGCAACTCAGTCTGATGATCGCAAAGCCCTGACGGCTTTCACTGCGTACTGCCTCGTATTCGGCCTGAGCGAACTTTGCTTCATAAAGATGGCGTTTTAGTTTGCATCCCTGGCGGATATCACAACCATTGTAGACATAAGGCGGCTTCTTAAGCTTAAGGCAATCCTGCTTCTCAAAGTCAGGACAATGTGTATAGCACCTGTCCCCAACGCTTTTTTCATGATCTACAGATATCCCCATAGTGCTTTGAGTATTCTTGTGCGATGAAATCGCACTTTCCGGAAATCAGATGTCCGGAAAGTGGAAATCATCTTATGCGAGTTTACTCGCATAATGTTTTATCTAAGCCATATACCTCTCGCATGGAAATATCATGCTCGGCATCTGTTATGGTTATTTTAAGAAGTCAACAACCCATTTATTTGCCGTCTTTTATCAATTTTTTTCATCTATTGCAGTTTCAGTTTTTTTCCTGATCTCTTCCACCAGTTTATACACTGTCGTACATGGACACATTTCTGATGGTATATTTACGCCATTTCTGACATGTTCCTGTAGCCTGTTTTCCGCAATCGTAATAGCAGATGCCTCGTTGCCATACTGATTCAGGATAGCGTAGATATTTTTGTTTGCCTTCCGATATTCGTTCCCAGTCTTTTTTTCATAAATTGCTGCAAATCCTCTGCAACACTGAACAGAATCCTGATAACTATGCATTCTGCCAAAATATGCATCAAACCAAATCTCAATGTAAGGATTAGACCATCCGGCATTTACTCCCTGCGTTTTTGCGTCTGCTATGATCTTATTGAAATTTACCACTTCATCTCGGTCAAAAATGATCCAGGGTTCGCCATATTGCGGTTCCAGTGACGCCTGCTCCATGCAGGCATCAACCAGTTTTTCCGTCTTTGCCTTTGTAACTTTAAGCACAATACGTCCCTGCAATTCATTGGGTAAAGAGTCCCTGAGTCCACGGATATAGTTTCCCTCTGTCGCGTCTGTGTCCGTCACTATAAAGTAATATCCCAGATCAGGAACTCTTTTACGAAAATTCTCCCGCTTCTTTCGTTGGCCATTTCGCTCTACTCTAGCCATTTTTTACCTCCCCGAACATATCAAAACACTTCAAAGTCGGTATGGCGCCATATTTTCCCAGCAGATAATTCTTCTCATAGCTCTCATCCTTTCGAATTTTCACCCCATCAGCATCCACAAAATCAGCCAGAGAATACAGCGTTGTGACCCCATCCGTATCTTTCTCTGTAAACCAGATTTCATCGCGCCGTAGCAAATTTGTTGAAAGCTGCCAGGAGTCATGTGTTGTAAAGACCAGCTGAGCATGGTTCTTATTGATTTCCGGATTCAAAAATGTAATCAGAAATGTTCTGACCAGCAGAGGATGGAGCCTTGCATTTAGCTCATCAACAAACAGAACGCCTCCTCCTTCCAATGCATCCTGCACGACCGGATACAGGGCAAACATCTTTAGCGTTCCGTTGGATTCTTCTTCCAACGGTATCGATGCAGTTTCTCCGCCCTTCACACGATGCACCGCATTGATTTTTACATATTTTCCTTCTTCACCTTCCCCTTTGCTCTTTTCCACCTGGAAACCAATAATAGATGGATCAAAAGATGCAAAATATGTGATAACATTGTCTTGTACCGCCTTATCATCTGCAAATCCGTCTGGAATAACAGAAGACAAGAACGCATTCTCATAAGGATTTCCAAAGTCAGCAATATTTGCACTGTAAAACCAATCTCTTACTGCCTTCAGTTTTTCCACTTTTAACTTTGCCCCCAGTGAAACCAGCAGAGTTTCTTTCTCCAGCGCAATCTTTAAATTTTCCCGGCTTTTTTCCGGAATGCCGGAAAGATCTAACTCCTCTGCACTGCGGTAAAATATCTGTTTATACTTTCTTGCAGATTTTGCTTTATAATTCAACCATTCCTCTATCACACCATCTTCACCAAGGGTAAAACCATAATTGTAACTCCTGTATCCGTGTTCTTCGGTGTCTATATAATAAACTTCAAACAACGATTCTTCATTTTTACCGGAACCATCAAACAGGAATGGTGTTTTCTTGATTTTCTGTTTTTTTGCTTTTTTATCATTTGGATCGCCACCATAGGAAAATGACTCCAATACATAAGTCATCATAAAGCGGAATGCTTCTATAATATTAGATTTTCCACTCGCATTTGCTCCAAATATAGCCGCTATCGGTAATAGCTTCTCATACCCGGCAGAAATCACTCTATCCGAATGCTCAGAAATCGAGGTCGCAGAAAGATCCAGGATCGTATCGTCACGGAATGATTTATAGTTTTTGAATCTGAATTGAATCAACATGTCTTACATCCTCCTTCACCAATTATTATATGCAAATTTCCATATAAAATCAACTGCATTTTGAGATATTTTCTCATTTTTCTGCTTATTATTGATTTGCGCTGGGTATTTTATTTAAGATTTTCAACCACACAACTCTTTGCTCAAACGGAAATCTACTTTCTGCTTTACTAAAGCAAATTCCCGCTTATAATGTTTCTTGCAAGACTAAATTCCGCCAAGTCAAAATATCTTTGATTTGCCGATTTTATCTAATATGAATTAAAAGTTATTCTCTAATATTCAAACATTTTCACGAACTCCCTCCAATCCGTCCCCCTTCTATGAACGGGATTTTTTCGATTTTCATTCGGCACTTTTGCAATTTTTGTTCTTATCCATTGTCTGATGAATATCCCTCAGCATAGTTACGCCGATGTGTGACGCAAGATTCTGGACTCTCCTGTCCGTCCTATTCACTTTCGCGATGTTATATTGTATTCCGGGCATTCCTTCTACCATGTTTTCAGCTCTCCCTTGTCTGCATGATTCAGCCCTACCCGGAGTTGCGAAATGTACGCTCTTTCCCTCCACCGTGGTTAGCGGTTTCTTCGATACTATGAGCGTATCGGGCTTCCTGTTACCCATTTAAATTCCTATCGCATTCCTTTGGTTTGGTTTTCCATACCCCCTATTCAGGGAGGTAACAGGATCTCAGCTGTTCTGCGCAACACATTCACAGCTGCCCCTAAAGGGGCTTGTTCCATGCTTCCCTTCTCCGGCGTAGCCCCTAAAGGGGCTTGCTGGTTTGCTTTGATTCCCTACTACCACTCCAAGTGGTTTATTCTTGTTCTTCTTCACCGGCTCACCCGTAAACGGGTCGATATACTCTACTAACGACATCTGATCATATTCCAAATCCTCCTTGATCTGATTTTGAATATGCTTTTTGATTGCAGCTGTATTCTTTCCTACCGTATCGACATAATAGCCACGACACCAAAAATGCCGATTCCCATATTTATACTTTAAATTTGTATGCTTCTCGAATATCATCAGTGAACTTTTTCCCTTCAGGTATCCGACGATCTCTGATAGCGAATATTTGGGTGGAATCCGTACCAGCATATGAACATGATCCGGCATGCACTCCGCCTCGATAATTTCGATTCCTTTTCTCCTGCACAAACTTCCCAATATTTAACCGACATCTGCTTTGATATCTTTATATATCACCTGTCTGCGATATTTTGGTGCAAAAACAATATGGTACTTGCATTCCCATTTTGTATGGGCTAAACTATTATTGTCCATTCTTTGGACCTCCTGTGCTAAATATTTGTGGTTTGCAGACCTACATTTACTATAGCACAGGAGTTCATGCTTTTATCTAAAGATCTTCCCTCCCCCCTACAGGGCAGGGAGGTATTTTTACTATGACACAACAAAAAACAGGATGAGAGAAAATCAAATTCAAATTTTCTCCCACCCTGTTTTCTTTCCATTACGGGAGCAGCAACTCTATACCTCTTGCCAAAGCCTTCTCTTCGCATTTCTCAGAGAATTCATGTCACTATTTCCGCGGATTACAACAGCTTCGAATACTTCCCCCACTCTGCTTTCGGCACCTGCAATGCCTCCATCGCCTGCTCGGCAGACAACTTCATGGTTTCCATCAGACTGCAGATATTACGAATCAGGTTCATCTCTGCACCCTCTGCTTTTCCTTCTGCTTTTCCTTCTGCTCTTCCCTCTACCTTTCCTTCTTCCAGGCCGGCTTTCCTGCCGTCGTCATACAGCATCTGTCCCAATATCGTCATGCCAAATTCCTCCTTCATCTCATTCAGATCGTCTTCCTTCAGAAACTTCGTTGCAAGCGCGTATAGAATCGAACTCATTCTCCGATAGTCCTCTTCTCCCAGGCGCTCCCACTCCTTTCGCAGAATCCGAAGAGTCCTTCGGATGCGTTCTTTGATCTCGCTTTCCCCTGCCATCAGGGGAGTCAACAGAATCTCAACCAGATCCGCACGCTCCAGACCCGCTGTCCCCTGCAGGACCTCGGCTCGCCGGAGTCTCTCATCCGCGTCAAAATCCTTCATGTGGATGTAATGAATCTGATATGTGTTGATTCCCGTATGGAGTTCCTTCACTGGTGTCTCCGTCTCAGCCGTACATACCACACTGGTCACCACATCCACACCGTAAATATGGCTGGTCAGCGCTTCGGATGCGCGAAAGCGAACCAGATCCTCCCGATTTACCCGGTCGGACTCAAACTCCAGATGACGCCAGGACTTGTCTTCCATCTCAAACATGAAATCTGCCAGTTGATTCTTCATCTCCAGATGAACGGTCTCGGTAGGCGCCACGCCGACCACTTTCTCCTTCACTCCCAGGCGGGGCATCAGCTCCTGTCCGAAAAACTGCGATACCTCTTTCATCACCCGGTCTTCGATCGGAAGATGGGATCTGGAACTGGAATCCTCTTCACCTGACAGAAGCACTTCGCTGAATAGCGGGACTTCATCATTCGTAAGATAATCCTTGCTGCCCATGTATCCTCCTTATCATTGCTGCAAGGAAACTATCTTAATTATACTCGTTTCTTTTCCTCCGGGCAACTGATTTCCTGCATTGATGCAAATGTCTTATAAATGATTATCTTACGTGATCGAACGCTCAATTAAGACAGTTTCCGTAATCGACCTGCTGCATTACCCGGTTTTCTTATTATAACACATGCATGCAATATTGGGTAGATATTTTATCAGGTAACTACGAGACTTGCCACTGGCAACTTCTTTCATATGTTGTGGTAAACAAAAATAGGGTAGAGGGAGGCTAATGCCTCGCCCCTCCCGTTGCACCGGACGTACGGT
>JAJQCD010000033.1 GCA_021202925.1 Clostridiales bacterium
GCCCGGAGGATGGTGCCCGTATGACCAAGGGCTGGTTCAAGGTTATCCCGCCGAACGAGGACAACACCTTCGATACGGACTTCACCGATGGCGACGGCTTCGATGAGACCGACGCAGACGATGAAGATGAGAACTGGTACTATGCGGACAGCGATGGCGAGCTGTACAGCGGCATCATCAAGAAGATTAAGGGTAAGTATTATGGCTTCCAGCCGGATAACGGAGATGAAGGTG
Source organism: Clostridiales bacterium (assembly GCA_021202925.1). Lineage (GTDB taxonomy): Bacteria > Bacillota > Clostridia > Lachnospirales > Lachnospiraceae > Brotaphodocola. The sequence continues at coordinate 235 of JAJQCD010000033.1, forward strand.
CTTCTTCCATGCTGAGCGGCCTGGTTCTGATTCAGGTGAACGAACAGGGTGAGATCACTGCTGTTGAAGATGACGGCATCGATGCAGACGAACTCGATGATCTGCTGGACGGTGAATATGATGATCTGCTTGCAGAGGGTTATACCCTGTATTACTTCGGTGACAGCGACAACGAGGACACCGACGGTGCGATGAAGACCGGTTCCACGACGATCACCTTGGATGGCGACAGCTACAACTTCTACTTCAGCAAATCCGGTGGTTCCGATACCAAGGGTCGCGGCGTGACCGGTATCGATGATGACAAGTACATCTACAAAGCTGGCGTCAAGATCAAGGCGGACAGCGATGACAAGTATCGTCCGGTTTCTGTTGTCGGCAACAATGACAAGAGTCTGGTTGATATCAATGCAGAGAATGTAACGGTAACCAGATATGACAACAGCGATATGAGAAATGGCAATGCAGGAGATTTCGCAACCGGTTCCTTCCGGAACGATGACGATGATACCACCCGTTATGTCATTCTTTATGGCGAAGGTTTTTATCTCGTAAACTCCAGCGGTACCATTCAGAAGAATAAGACCGCTGCCAAGGATGGCGACGACTGGTACTATTATGTAGATAATTATGAGATCAAGCTGTACACCAACGAGAAGGAACTGACTCCGGATGACGGATATGAGGATGATGATCCTTACTATCTGGACAACTGGAAGAACTGGGATTATGATTCCAACGGTGAAATTGACTACGGTTCTCGTAGCTGATTGAATCAATACCGAATAATCCAGAATTTCAAACAAGTCTGCAGGGCCGGGGCAACCCGGTCTTGCAGTTTCTCCGCATCATCGCGGAACATTTTGGGGTGAGTATGAGAACATTGTCAAGTGAATTCAACCATTTTTCTGATTCCGATTCATGTGCATTGTTCTGATATCTGTTTATCTTGTCATTTTTTGTCAGAATATTTAATTTATTTTAATATCATATTCATCTTTTTTTCGTTTGCTTAATAGATTCGCAACATTTTGGCAAAATTTTAGACATACTATGTCTTTTATGTGAACTCATTCGACCTGCCAATCCTGGCTCGTATGAATGAATCGTATGGAAAGACAAGGGGAACGACACTATGGAACAGGCATTTGAAGTTTATATGAACGAGATCGGACTGGCGCCGCATACCATCCGCTCCTATCTTTATTCCGAAAAACAATTCAAAAGCAGATATACAACGGTCAACCGCAAAAATCTGCGCGATTACAAGACGTTTCTGATCGACCACTATCAACCGCAGACCGTTAACCTGCGCATCCGCGGAATCAACTGTTACCTGGAAAGCCAGAAGATGGAAAAGCTGAAGCTGACGTCGATCAAATACCAGCAGAAACCATTCGTAGAGAACGTCATCAGTGAGGCGGACTATCTTTTCTTTAAGAATTGCCTCAAACGGGACAATGAGATGCTCTGGTACTTTGTCGTCCGCTTTCTGACTGCCACCGGCGTCCGGGTCAGCGAACTGGTTAAGATCAAGGCAGAACATGTAGAAAAAGGTCACTTTGACCTCTATTCCAAGGGTGGGAAGCTGCGTCGCATCTATTTCCCTGCTTCTCTGCGCAGAGAAGCCCTGCAATGGATGAAGGAAATCGGAAGAGACAGCGGCTATCTCTTCCTGAACCGGAGTGGGAAACCGCTCTCCGAACGCGGCGTCTCAGAACGGCTGAAATTTCACGGGAAACGATATGGGCTGGATGAAGCGGTTCTTCACCCGCATTCCTTCCGCCATCGCTTCGCCAAAAGCTTCCTGGAGCGGTACAATGACATCGCTCTCCTGGCCGACCTGATGGGGCACGACAGCATCGAAACCACGCGCATCTATCTGCGCAAAACCAGCACAGAGCAGCAGGAGCTGATCGATAAAATCGTCGACTGGTAAGGAAAGGGGCAACGCTTTTTGGGCGTTGCCCCTTTCCTTAATAACCGCTTCTATCAAAAACTGATCAACAGCCGGAAGTCCATCCACAGGAACCTGCCAAGCTATACCTGCTATTGCATAACCACTTTCTTCATAACAACCCGACATTTTTTTCTGCAGCACGCAATTCCATACTTTAATATTGTCTGCATCTCATCTTCTCTTAGTTCCGCTTCGTAATCATTATGGTCAATCTGATTCATTGCCTCCCTGCATGCCGCATCAAAATTCTCATTCTCTGCATATTTTACTTCTATGATGATTCCGATTGACTCAGCTTCAATTTCGATTGCAATATCATAGTACCCGGTTCCCGATTCCCGATTCGAATCAACCGACCAGTCACTCTTAAAACTCAGGATGCCAAGCAGCATCCCATGATAAAAGCTTTCTTTGAATGATTTCCTTACTGCCGTATCCCGAATGCTGATGGTCTTCTCCATGAATTTTGTGAAAAGCCGTTCCACATTTTCAGAGTCACCATCTTTTAACGACCGACAGAACTCGACCACCAGTGCACCATCCTTAGCCACCTCATTTTCAAACAAATTCAGAATAAAATCGCTAAAAATCATGCGGACTTCCGTGTTAGGAATCGTTAGTCTTACCATGTTTCCTGATGGTGTTCCACTCTGTGTCAGATATCCTGTCGCAAACAACAAGCTCCACATATTTTCAATGGAATCATACATACTGTCATAGGTAAGTTGTTCCTCAATCTTCTTCTGAACCGTCTGTCCGGAAATCAATCGCTCAAGCTGTCCTTTCGTCACCCCGTCTCCAAGGCGTCGGATAAATCTTCGTAATTCCTCATTTCCACTGGAATTTGCCCAATAACTCTTTGGGGTTTTATCTGGATTTGTCAGAAGATGATTACACCAGTTTATTACATCCCAGGGGTTATAAACGTTCGTGTGAGCAATCTGATACCCATCATACCATTCTTTTGTCACCTCATAATATTTGGACAACCCATACGTTGCCAGCATTTCCCGAACTTCTTCATCGGTGAAGCCAAAATACTCATCACATTCCGCGTCAAGCAGTGTATACAGCTTCGGATTATTAAGCCCTGTGAAAATACTTTCCTTTGACACGCGAAGGCAGCCGGTCAATACTGCAAAATACAGGTTTTCGTTTCCCTTAAGGGCAGAATCAAACATCGTACGGATTGTGTTTATCATTTGCCCGTAATAACAATGTTCATTTGCCTTTGCAAGCGGTACATCATACTCATCAATAAGAATAATCACCTTTTTTCCGTAATGCTTTTGGAGCAGCATGGATAAATTTTTCAGGCTTCTTGTCAACACAGTCTCCGACATCACAAAACTCCCCTGTCCGGAATTGTCAAACTGGATCAATTGTCCATATAGTCTTTTATCATCGATATTCAACCTGTCGCTGTCCAGCAGAAAACGGAATCGCAATGCCTCTTCGCCTATAATAGAACACAACTGGTTCCTTGCCTGTTCAAATCTATCCGACTGAGCGGTTTTCAGACTGATCGATACCACCGGATACTGCCCCATGTATTCCTTACAGAGCTTTTCTTCATTTGAAATAACGAGACCTTCAAACAGATTCCTGTCTGCTCCAATTTCAAAAAATCGCTGAAGCATACTCATGTTGAGACTTTTTCCAAATCGACGTGGACGTGTAAAAAGATTCACCTTTCCCCAATTTTCCAGAAGCTCTTTTATCATACCTGTTTTGTCAACATAGTAAAAATCCTGTGTGATCATTTCCTCAAAATCATCAATGCCAATCGGCATCTTTTTGTTCTTCAATGTCCTCACCTCCGATCCCGCCTCCTGGCTGACTCCTGCTGGTTCTAGTATACACCAGTATCGCCCCATCCGTCAAACGGATGAGGCGACTTCACTGATTGCTGTCTCAATTATGAATAAAAGATTCGGTTCACTGCACTGAAAATACCTCTCACGGACGCCCGGGTGATATTCGAACTGATGCCCACGCCATAGGTCGCCCGGCCGGTATCCTGATCCATCAGATAAATGTAGGATGCCGCCTGTGCGCCGGAACCCGTGCTGAGTGCATGCTCGCTGTAATCCAGAACCTTGATCTGGATGCCAAAAGCATCTTCCATGCCGCGCTGGACCGCGTCAATCGGTCCGTTGCCCACGCCCTCGAAGGTCTTCTCGATGCCATGATCCGTATAAGTGACCTTCGCTACGGTCGCATATTCGCCCGGATCCGTCTCCATATCGCTGATCTGGAGTCTGCGGAAATGCATCGGCTCCTTCTTGTCCAGATAACAGTTGCGGAACTCCTGCATGATCTGCTCCGGAGCGACCTCACCCTGCTTCTCGGAAATCTTCTGAATCACGTCGGCGAATTCCTTGTGCATGCCCTTCGGCAGGCGGAAACCATAGAAGGTATCCATGACAAAGGCCACGCCGCCCTTACCCGACTGGCTGTTGATGCGGACAATCGGCTCGTATACCCGTCCGATATCAGACGGATCAATCGGAAGATAGGGAACCTCCCAATACTGTCCATTCCGCTCATGCAGCGCCTGCATGCCCTTGTTGATCGCATCCTGATGAGAACCGGAGAAAGCAGTAAATACCAGCTTACCCGCATACGGATGGCGCTCATCAATGCCCATCTTCGTACAACGCTCATACACCTCCGCGATCTCACGGACGTTCTCGATGTTCAGCTCCGGATCCACACCCTGAGAGAACATATTATAAGCCAGCGTCAGGATGTCCACATTACCGGTGCGCTCACCGTTGCCGAACAGGGTTCCTTCGACACGGTCCGCTCCGGCAAGCAGCGCCAGCTCTGTCGCCGCCACGCCGGTTCCCCGGTCGTTGTGCGGATGCACGCTCAGGATAATATTCTCTCTGTTCTTAAAATGCTTGCTCATCCACTCAATCTGATCGGCATAGACATTCGGCGTCGTCATCTCCACCGTCGACGGCAGATTGAAAATAATCGGCTTGCCCGGCGTCGCGTCGCCCCAGGTGTCCTGCACGGCCGTACAGACCTCCAGCGCATAATCCAGTTCCGTACCGGTGAAGCTCTCCGGAGAATACTCCAGCATCAGATCTCCGTCATAATCCTTCATATACTTCTTCACCAGATTGGTGCCATCGATGGCGATCTGCTTCACTTCATCTTTGCTCGCGTGAAACACGACGTCACGCTGCAAGGTAGAAGTAGAATTGTAAATGTGGACGACTACCTTCTTGATTCCCTGAATGGACTCAAATGTACGCTTGATCAGATGCTCCCGACACTGCACCAGCACCTGAACCCGGACGTCATCCGGAATCATCTTCCGCTCTACCAGCTGTCTGAGGAAATCATACTCAATCTGGGAGGCGGACGGGAAACCGATCTCGATCTCCTTGAATCCCAGATTCACCAGCATGTTGAAGAATTCAACCTTCTCCTCCACAACCATCGGCTCCACCAGCGCCTGGTTGCCATCACGCAGATCCACACTGCACCAGACCGGCGCCTTTGTGATCTCGCGGTTCGGCCACTCTCGCTCCGGATAATCGACCACCGGATTTTTTTTGTATTTTTGATAATTTAACATGGTTTTCTCCTCCTGAATCATTACAAGTAATAATCGTAAATCAGCCTGATTGTCAGCCTGGACATTTCTGAAACCCTGCCCGTTCTCTCTGTCCTGTGAATATCTGTCTCTCTTACATGCGCCGCTTCAGGCTGCGCAGTCGGTAAACCACGCCGTAATTTTTGACGATAAAAATCGTCACGCGTTTGGGTTCAGCCCCATCTCTGCATCATTCCTTTACTTCAGATTGCGAAGCGGCTCCGGAGCAAAAAAAGACTACACCGGATGCAGACTGCACCCGGTGTATCTCCGGCCTCTCTGCCGCAACGTTATTCTAGTTTACCACATTTTGAGCCAATATGCAAGGTTCATTTCAGGCCATTACAAAACCGGCCATTACAACAGGACATGTCCCTGTGCCTTCATGACGGCTATCACCTGATCGACGTATTTCTCACAGAGTTCCTCTGTCTCCGCTTCCACCATGACACGCACGACCGGTTCCGTACCGGACTGACGCAGCAGCAGACGACCGTCGCTTCCCAGCATCGCAGCAACCTTCTGCGCCTCTGCCTGCACCAGAGGATCGTCCTGCGCGGCCTGCTTGTCGCGAACACGGACATTTTTCAGAACCTGTGGATAAATCTCCACTTCCGACGCCAGCTTGCCCAGCGTCTCCTTCTTCTCCAGCATCACTTCCATTACCTTCAGGGAGGTCAGAATGCCGTCGCCGGTCGTAGCATGCTTGCTGAAAATGATATGCCCGGACTGCTCTCCTCCCAGGCAGTTGCCATTGCGCGCCATATTTTCATAGACATATTTGTCGCCCACGGCTGTCTTCTCGTAAGAGATGCCCTCGCGGTCAAACGCCCGGTACAGTCCGAAATTGGACATCACCGTGGTCACAACCGTATTGTTAAACAGTGCGCCCGTCTCCTTCATGTACTTTCCGCAGATATAAAGAATCAAATCACCGTTTACTTCATTGCCGTTCTCGTCCACGGCAATGCAGCGGTCCGCGTCTCCGTCATAAGCGAAGCCGACGTCGCACCCGGTCTCTTTCACATAGGACTTCAGCACCTCGATATGCGTCGAACCGCAGTCCAGGTTGATATTCAGCCCATTGGGATTGTTGTGGATCACAAAGGTCTGCGCGCCCAGCGCGTCGAACACATTCTTGGCGATCGCCGAAGCGCTTCCGTTCGAACAGTCAAGCGCAACCTTCTTCCCCTTGAAGGAACGGGTCGCAATGGAAATCAGGTAACCGATATAGCGGTTGCGTCCCGCGGCGAAATCGACGGTACGGCCGATCCGGTCTCTCTGCGCGAAAGGAAGCTCCCCTGCCTCACCGTCCAGATACCGCTCAATCTCAGTGACAACCTCTTCCTCCAGCTTTTCCCCTCTGCCATTGATGACTTTGATTCCATTGTCATAATAAGGGTTATGGCTGGCGGAAATCATAATGCCGCAGTCGAAGCCCTCCGTGCGGACGACATAGGACACGCTGGGCGTCGTTGTGACGTGGAGCAAATACGCATCCGCCCCGGACGCCGTCAGTCCGGCTGCCAGCGCATATTCAAACATATAACTGCTGCGCCGGGTATCCTTGCCAATCGCCACCCGGCAGCGTCCCTCCGGGTTCTCCGGCGTCGCGGTCTCGTTCTTTCTGTAATACCATCCCAGGAAACGACCCACGCGATAGGCGTGCTCCACGGTCAGATTGACATTGGCTTCCCCGCGGAATCCGTCCGTTCCAAAATATTTTCCCATGCTCATTCTCCATTCAACTCGTTCAGATACCGCGCGAGCGCATCCTGCCACGTCGGCAGCGGCGCAAAACCGGCCGCTCTCAGCTTGCTCTTATCCAGGCGGCTGTTGAACGGGCGGGCTGCTTTGCTCAGGCCGTATTCCGCAGTCGTCACCGGAATCACGTTCGTCGCATACCCTGCCTGCCGGAAGATTTCCTTTGTGAAATCATACCAGCTGATATAACCGCCTTCATTTGTCGCGTGATAATAGCCATATTTCTCCGTCTCAACCATATCGGCCAGCAGGCGCGCCAGATCATAGGTATACGTCGGCGTACCGATCTGATCGTTGACCACGCGAATCGTATCGTGCGTCTTTCCCAGGTTCAGCATCGTGCGGATGAAATTCTTCCCGTTGCGGCCAAAAACCCAGGCAATGCGGACAATAAAGTATTTTTCCAGCAGTTCCGAAACCGCCAGTTCGCCTTCCAGCTTGGTCTGTCCATAGACGTTAAGCGGCCGGTAATCCCGGCAGTCCGGCTGCCAGGGCTCCGTACCCTGACCGTCAAATACATAATCGGTACTGATGTAGATCATCTTGCAGTCCAGCGCCTTGCAGACCGCAGCGATATTCCTCGTGCCGCCCGCATTGATCGCACGAACCTTTTCCACCTGATCCGCATCCTCCGCCGCATCTACGGCCGTCCAGGCGGCGCAGTGGATGACTGCGTCCGGATGCGCCTCCGTGAGCACATGCTCCACTGCATCCGCATCCGTGATGTCTAACTGCACATAGGGCGCCGTCGTCACGGCCGAACCGTCCGTCACGCCGCTGTAAAGCGGCTGAATATCGGAGCCGACGCCATCCTGACCGCGCCTGGCCAGTTCATTCATCACGTCATGGCCGAGCTGACCGCCCACGCCCGTCACAAATATCCTCATTTCGTTTCCTCCCGCTCACGCCTGCCCACGGTTTCCGTACATCTTCTCGTAATAGTTCTGATACTCTCCGGAAATGATCGTCTCCCACCATTCCCGGTTCTCTAGGTACCAGCGGATCGTTTTGCGGATGCCGTCCGCGAATTTGGTCTCCGGAAGCCAGCCAAGTTCTCTGTAGATCTTCGTGGGGTCAATCGCATAACGCATGTCATGGCCCTTGCGGTCCGCCACATGCGTGATCAGGCTCTCCGGCTTGCCCAGCTCCTGACAGATCAGCTTCACAATGTCAATGTTTCTCATCTCATTGTGACCGCCCACGTTATAAACCTCACCGACCCGTCCCTGATGGATAATCCGATCAATCGCACGGCAATGATCTTCCACATAGAGCCAGTCGCGGACGTTCAGACCTTCCCCATAGACCGGAAGCGGTTTGTCATTCAGCGCATTCGCGATCATCAGCGGAATCAGCTTTTCCGGGAAATGATACGGCCCATAATTGTTCGAACAGCGGCTGATCGTCACCGGCAGGCCGTACGTCCGATGGTAAGCCAGTACCAGCAGGTCAGCGGCCGCCTTGGAGCTCGAATACGGGCTGCTCGTGTGAATCGGCGTCTCCTCGGTAAAAAAGAGATCCGGCCGGTCCAGGGGCAGGTCGCCGTACACCTCATCGGTCGACACCTGATGATAACGGGTGATGCCATACTTGCGGCAGGCGTCCATCAGCGTCGCCGTGCCAATGATATTGGTCTGCAAAAAGATACCCGGATCCTCAATCGAGCGATCCACATGGCTTTCCGCCGCAAAATTCACAACCATATCCGGATGCTCTTCCTCGAACAGCCGGTACACGGCATCCCGGTCGCAGATATCCGCCTTCACAAAACGGAACTGCGGATGATCCATCACCGGCGCCAGCGTGGAAAGATTTCCCGCATAGGTCAGTTTATCCAGGCAGATGATCCGGTCATCCGGATGCGCCTCCAGCATATGGAATATAAAATTGCTGCCGATGAATCCGGCGCCGCCGGTCACAATAATATTCATGATCTTTCCCATCCTTTCTCCAGTCTATGTATCCGGTCTCAGAACTGTTCGTGAATTTTATCCACATATTTCCCATCCAGCACGTCCTTCAGATACTGACCGTACTGATTCTTCTTCAGCTCTTCGTATGCTTTCATGACGTCCTCCCTGGAAATCCAGCCATTGTTATAGCCGATCTCTTCCAGGCAGGCAATCTTGCGGTGCTGGTGGCTCTCCACCGTCTTCACAAAGTTGGTCGCCTCCACCAGAGATTCATGCGTCCCCGTATCCAGCCAGGTAAAGCCCTGTCCAAGCAGAATGACGTCCAGTTCGCCATTCTCCAGGTAAATGCGGTTCAGATCCGTAATCTCCAGCTCGCCGCGGGCCGACGGTTTCAGGTTCTTCGCATACTCCACGACCCGGTTATCATAAAAATACAGACCCGTTACACAGTAATTTGACTTCGGATGTGCAGGCTTCTCCTCGATGGAAATCGCCTTGCCGGCCTCGTCAAATTCTACGATGCCGAAGCGTTCCGGATCATCCACATAATAACCGAACACCGTCGCGCCGGAGGTCTTGGCTGCCGCCGCGCGAAGACGCTTTTTCAGCCCGTGTCCCTGGAAAATATTGTCGCCAAGCACCATCGCCACAGAATCACTGCCGATGAAATCTGCCCCGATGATAAATGCCTGCGCCAGGCCATCCGGGCTGGGCTGCACCGCATATTCCAGATGGATGCCAAAGTGATTGCCGTCTCCCAGAAGCTCCTGGAATCTGGGCGTGTCCGTCGGCGTGGAAATGATGAGAATATCGCGAATTCCCGCATTCATCAGCACGGAAAGCGGATAATAAATCATCGGCTTATCATAAATCGGAAGTAACTGCTTCGATGTCACCTTGGTCAGCGGGTACAGGCGCGTACCGGAACCTCCCGCCAGAATAATCCCTTTCATATCATTTCTCCTCTTTGATTCGTATTTCTGTTGCGGAACTCTCAGGGAACATTTCTCCCGGTCGCTTCCACAACGTTTCCTTCCTCATCGACCTCGACCGCGAACAGAAGCGTCCTGGCGTCGTCCTTCTCATAGCTGCATGTCACCAGCACATACATGGAATCCACAGAAACATCCGGAATATCAGCAAAGCCGCACGGCTTCAGCCGTTCCTGCACCCACTCGTCAAACGCTTCCTGCGACTCGAACTGTGTCTTGCGCACAATCCCGTCCGAACCGGTATAATAACACGCGACGGTCTGCAGTCGAATCGTCTGTTCCGGTGTATAGATCTCAAAATAACGATGTTCGTTGAAAAAATCCTTTTCCTTGAACTTCACCACATCCTTGAACATCGATCCGTCTTTCATGTGATGTCCGTAAAGCGGACTGTTCCATCCCCGCAGGTCGGAATCACTGTCACAATCCAGAAATATCGTGCCATACACGCTGTCTGCCCCGTTGAAATCCGTATGCAGGTATCTGCTGTTATCGTCTGCCTGCACGATCGGATAATCGATCCTCGTATCCGGCACCCGGATCCAGCCCACCGTGTCCGGATTCTCCGCCAGCAACGCGTCAAAATCAATCGGGGAGACGTACGCCGTCTCCTCCGGCTCTGTCTCCGTCTCCGGCTCTGTTTCGATGGTGATCTCTGCCGTCGTCGCCTGCGCAAGCGCTTCCAGACTCTCCTGTAATTCCCTCTGACGACGCAGTTCCATCCGTTCCCGCACGACCTCGGCACCGCTCACAGCCGTCACGATCAGCAAAATCAGAAGAATCAGATTTCGTATCCGAAACAGACCATGTTTTTTCTTCCCATCCATTCTGCTTCCTCCCGTCCGAACAGGCTGACCCGGCCAGCCCCGATCCTGGCTGCTTTCCTTATTTTACATCTCGTTCATCTTCGCCAGCTTTGCCGCCTGATCCGCCGCAATACACGCGTCAATAATCTCCTGAATGTCGCCGTCCATAATCTTTTCCAGCCGGTACAACGTCAGTCCGATCCGGTGGTCCGTCACCCGTCCCTGCGGAAAATTGTAGGTGCGAATCTTCTCAGAACGGTCGCCCGTGCCAATCTGGCTGCGTCGCTCTGCCGCCTCCGCATTCTGCTTCTTCTCCAGTTCCAGATCATACAGTTTGGAACGAAGCAGACGGAACGCTTTCTCCTTGTTCTGCAGCTGCGACTTCTCTGTCTGGCTGTAGATAACAATGCCTGTCGGCATATGCGTCAGCCGCACGGCGGAGTCTGTCGTATTGACACACTGACCGCCGTTACCGGACGCGCGCATCACGTCGATCCTGCAGTCGTTCATATCAATCTGCACATCGACCTCTTCCGCTTCCGGCATCACCGCCACAGTCGCCGTCGATGTATGAATCCGGCCGCCGGACTCCGTCTCCGGCACACGCTGTACACGATGCACGCCGCTCTCATATTTTAACTTCGAGTATGCGCCCTTGCCGGTCACCATCGCCTGCACTTCCTTAAAGCCGCCGATTCCACTTTCATTCAGCGAAATGATTTCCACCTTCCAGCGCTGGCTCTCCGCGTAATTCACATACATCCGGTAGAGCTCCGCCGCAAACAGCGCCGCCTCTTCGCCGCCCGCACCGGCGCGGATTTCGAGGATGATATTCTTGTCATCGTTCGGATCCTTTGGCAACAGCAGCACCTTCAGTTCCCGTTCGAGATCCTCCACCCGTTTCTTCGCGTCGGCCAGTTCTTCCTTCGCCAGCTCCCGCATCTCCTCGTCACTTTCCTCATCCAGAAGCAGCAGGCTGTCTTCGATATCCTGCTTCGCTTTCCTGTAAGCGCGATATGTCTCCACTAACGGCGTCAGATCCGCCTGTTCCTTCATCAGTTTACGAAAACGAGCCGGGTCATCCGCCACATTCGGCTCGTTCAGTGCATTCATAATCTCCTCAAAATGAATGAGAATATCGTCTAATCGATCAAACATTGTTTCCTCCCGCAAACCACTCGATCCTTTCCGGGCAGGTCCTTTACCACCCGAACCGCTTCCAGGCCACAATACTCAAGCAGCGCACACACCGCATCCGCCTGATCCCAGCCGATTTCCAGATAGATACTGCCTCCCGGCGCGAGATAACGTCCCAGCTCCCGGGCAATCCGTCGATAGAAGACCAGCCCGTCCGCGCTGCCATCGAGCGCCAGCAACGGTTCGTGGTCGCGCACCTCCGGCTCCAGCGTCGCGATCGCCTCCGTCGGAATATACGGCGGATTCGCCGTGATCACATCAAAAGCAGCCATTCCGGCAGGTACGGCCTCAAACAGATCCCCGCAGAAGAATTCGATCCTCCCTGCGCATCCGGCTGCCAGCCGGGCCGCATTGCGCCGCGCCGTCGCCAGCGCCGCCGCTGAGACATCTGTTCCGGCAACATACCGATACCCACCCAGCACCGCCAGGCTGACCGCAATACAGCCGGAACCCGTACACAGATCAAGCAGCCGCAGCCCACGCTCCTGCTGTTCCTCCAGCACCCGTTCCACCAGTGTCTCCGTATCCTGGCGCGGAATCAGCACCTGTTCATTCACCTCAAACTCAAGACCCATGAAGGTCTGACTGCCAAGAATCTGTTGCAGTGGAATCCGCCCGCGTCTCTTTGCAATCATCGCCCGATAGCACGCTACGCATGACGCATCCGGTTCTTCCCCTGAGAGCTCCCGGCCGCGATCCAGAAGGAAATGCGTCAGATCCATCCGAAAGGCCGCAAAGAGAAGCAGCTTCGCGTCATTCTCCGCATCCGGAACCCCGGTCTCTCCCAGCCTGGCGACTCCTTCCCGTAACAGTTCTCCGAGCTTCATGACTGCTCCGCACCCGACGGCGCCGGGCTGTCTGCTCCGCTCTCGACGATCACACTCGGGTTTTCCACTACCGGTTCGTTCTCATCAATCACCGTATCCGGGAAATTCTCCCGCAGATACGCTTTCCAGTCAAACACGGCGTTCACCGCCGCGATCGCCACCTCGATCATCGAGTCATCCGGCTCCGCCGTCGTCAGCCCCTGCATCCAGAAGCCCGGCTTGCTGAGCAGATCCACAACCGCGTTGTCGCAGCGTCCGGCAATCCGCAGACACTCATAGGACACGCCCGCGATCACCGGAATCAACACAATCCGGCTCAGCATCCGCAGCCACACATGATCCACCCGGATCACCATGAAAAATAAAATGCTGATCACCATCACCAGAATCAGGAAGCTCGTTCCACAGCGCTTGTGAAAGCGGGAGTTCTCCCGCACATGGTCCACCGTCAGCGTCATCCCATGCTCAATGCAGTTGATGCACTTGTGTTCCGCCCCATGATAACGGAACGTCCTCTGGATGTCCTCCATCCGCGAAATCACCTTGATATAGGCGACAAAAATCGCAATGCGGATGAATCCCTCGAGAATCGCCATCGCTGTCTCCGAATGAATCACCCGCTTACACGCGTTCGCGATCAAGAGCGGCAAAAGCATGAAAATGACCACTGCCGCCACCACGGAAAACACCATGACAAATCCCATCAGTACCTTCTCTACATTCTCCCCGAAGGTCTTATCCAGCCATAATTCCAGCCGCCCCGGCTCCGAATCCTCATCATCCTCAAAAAAACCGGCGGAAAACGTAAGTGTACGCATTCCCAGAATCATGGAGTCCGCGAAACTGAACACCCCACGGACAAAGGGCAGGGCAAAGAACTTCACCTTCTCCGTCATGCTGACGTAGGTATCCTTCTTTACCTCGATCACGCCGTCCGGCCGCCGGACAGCCGTCGCGTAATCGTCTCCGTTCTTCATCATAATTCCTTCGATCACGGCCTGGCCGCCGATACCGGAATATTTCATGTGCAACAATCTCCTTCACTACAGAACCTGCCACCGGCAGCCTCCTGCATATACTGTGGCAGATAAAGGAAAAGGTTGAGACAAAGTGTCGCCACTTCTGTCTCAACCTCATTTCGTCTCTCTCCAGAACTAGGCGTTCAGGCCATACTTTCTGTTGAACTTATCGATACGTCCGCGCGCCTGCGCTGCCTTCTGCTGGCCGGTGTAGAAAGAATGGCACTTGGAACAGACTTCCACGTGAATCTCCTTCTTCGTCGAACCGGTCACGAACTCATTGCCACAGTTGCAGGTCACTTTGGCCTGGTAATAAGCCGGATGAATTCCCTCTCTCATGGTTTGCACCTCTTCCCTTTCCTGATTCATGATCCATTATATGCTATCTGTGATCGTCTAACGGTCTCGCTCGTACCGTTAAAATCACGTCACGTCTACACAGCTTATTCAGTATAGCAGAAAAGCGAGTGCTTGGCAAGACCAAAATTGCCATTTTATTTAGAAAAACCTGGTTTTCTTGATGTTTTCAATCAGCTCTTTATTCGTCTTTGTTTTCGCAAAAAGATCGAGGATTCGCTCCACGGCCTCCTCCGGCTTCTGCACACTGGTTGCGCGCCGGACAATCTCCACCGCCTCGGCCTCCTCCTGTGACAGAAGCAGGTCATCGCGACGTGTACTGGACTTCAGAATGTCAATCGCCGGGAAGATCCGTTTCTCGGACAGCTTGCGGTCAAGCACCAGTTCCATGTTGCCGGTCCCCTTAAATTCCTCGTAAATCACATCGTCCATGCGGCTGCCGGTCTCCACCAGACCTGTCGCAAGGATCGTCAGGCTTCCGCCCTCGCGAATGTTGCGCGCCGCGCCGAAGAACCGCTTCGGCATATGAAGCGCAGCCGGATCCAGGCCGCCCGACAACGTTCGCCCGCTCGGCGGAACGACCAGATTGTAGGCCCGCGCCAGCCGGGTGATGCTGTCAAGAAGGATGATCACGTCACGGCCATGTTCAACCAGTCTTCTGGCCCGCTCAATGACCATCTCCGACACTCTCTTGTGCCGCTCCGGCAGTTCGTCAAAGGTCGAATAAATGACCTCTACATTGTCCCCGGTGACCGACTCTCTCATATCCGTCACTTCCTCCGGCCGCTCATCGATCAGCAGAATAATCATATGCATATCCGGATGGTTGACCGTGATTGCCTGAGCAATCTGCTTGAGCAGTGTCGTCTTGCCGGCCTTCGGCGGCGAGACAATCAGACCACGCTGTCCCTTTCCGATTGGCGTCAGCAGATCGACAATACGCATTGCGGCCGAGCTGCGCCCGATGCTCTCCATATGCAGACGCTGCTTCGGAAAAATCGGCGTCAGATCTTCAAAATTCGGCCGTTTCTCAACCACGCTGATCGGATAGCCGTTCACGCTGCGGATATAGAGCAACGCGGCAAACTTCTCCGCAGCAGACTTCACTCTGCGGTTTCCCACGATGATATCACCGGTCTTCAGGTTAAACCGGCGAATCTGGGATGGCGCAACATAGACGTCATTGTCCCCCGGAAGGAAATTCTCCCCGCGAATAAAGCCGAATCCGTCTGGCATCACTTCCAGAATGCCATTCGCCTCCTGCCCACTGTCCAGCTCCGCTACTTCCTGCGCGGAAAGCGCCTCCGGTACGCGCGGGGTGCGTGGCCGGTATGGAGTGCTGTTCTGGCGGTAATCCGGCCGGTTGTTGTCATTGCGGTTGTAGGTTCCGTTATTGTTGTCGTTCCGATTATATGAAGACCCCGAATTGTTATCATTTCGATTGTACGATCCGCTATTGTCACGGCGGACATAACCGCCATTGTTACTGTCCATGCGATTCCCGTAATTGTTGTACCGATTGTAGGAAGGCGCGCCGCCGTTTGTATCCTGGCGATTGTTATAGGAATAATTGTCCGAACGGCTGTAAGATGTCCCCGCCGAAGAATTCATGCTGCTCACCCGCTCCGGCTGTCCGTTCTCCGTCGAAATGCCTTCCTGGCGGCTGTTCGCGGCGGAATAATTTCTCTCTGTCCGCCTCTCTTCCATATCTCCGGTCTGACCCTCTGTCCGTATTTCCTGTGTGTCCGCTGCTGTCACCACACGCTCACTCTCCTGCGGCTCCGCATTCCGGTATCTCGGCGGCGCGACAGCGGTTTTCAGAATGTCCTCCTGTTCGGCAATCTTACAGAGCACATTGATCAGTTCCGCTTTCCGCATAGTGGAAGCGCCTTTGATCTTCTGGGCTTTTGCCATTTCTTTCAGCTGCGCCAGAGACAAAGTCTGTAATTTTTCTCGCATATTTATTTTTCTCCATTTCCTTCTCTGTTTTCTACGCTGGATTAATATGAATTAAGGTTCGATGAACCCGTTGCTCACGGCATAGATATTCCAATTATCTTCTGATGTAATTATGTTCTCATTTCAACAATGCTTTTCACTTCATATGAGATACAGAATGGTTTTGATGTTTTCTATGTTTCCTATTATATGACCTTTTTCTGAAAAAAGAAAGCGTTTTTTTGCGGCTTTTTCGGTCAGTCAATCCGCAGCTCATCGACCGTCACAAACGTATAGCCTTCATTCTGAAGTTCGTCAATGATCGAAAGGGCAGCCTCGACCGAGGTTTTGAATATGTCATGCATCAGAATAATATCACCCGGTTCCGTATCCGCAATGACATGTCTGACGATTTTCAACGTGTTGCGAAGCTTCCAGTCCAGCGAATCCACGGTCCACAGCACCGTATTCAGGTCTGACTGCTCCTCCAGCGACTCATTCCAGTCTCCGTAAGGCGGCCGCAGATACTGCGGTCGTTTGCCGGTGATTTCTTCCACCAGCGCCTGCGTCCGCTCTACTGCTTCCAGAACCGCTTCTTCTCCCTCCTTCGTCAGCTGAATGTGGCTGTAGCTGTGGTTGCCGATCAGATGTCCTTCCTTCTGCATCCGTGCCACCAAGTCTTCATTTCCTTCGATGTGCTGTCCCATCAGGAAAAAGGTGACCGCAACGCCGCGCTCTGCCAGGCCGTCCAGAAGCATCGGCGTCCACTCGGGATCCGGCCCGTCATCGAAGGTCAGCGCAACCGGTTTATAAGAGAGCTGCTCTGCCGTCGGGGATGCGTCGTCCGACTCCGTCCGGTTCTCTCTCCCCGACGCCTGAACCGATCCGCTTTGTCCCGGCCGGACAGCCACACCGGCCGCCGCTCCGAGCAATCCGCCATCCAGGAGCAGAATCCCAAACAGAAGCGCCGCCCGCGCCCGGATTCCCCATCTTCGCATGCCCATTCTCCGTCGCCTGTTTATTCAGATATATGCCGTCTGCCATCCGCTCAGAACCAGGAGGCGGCGTTCCTCATTCCTTGGTCGGCATGTCGCCGCGCACAGGCGGCGCCGCCAGATTTCTCTCCACATCAACGATATAGATCGGGCGGTCTTTCAGTTCCAGGAACAAAATCGCGATATACTCTCCCATGATGCCCACGATGACAAACAGGACCGCGAACATGAAACAATTCAGGATCACGATCGTCGCGTACCCGCCCGGCGCTCCCTGACGGGTGCAGAGGGTATAGATCATCACCGCCACGCCCAGAAGCGCCGCGAAAACCCCGGCGAACATCCCCAGCTTTAAGGGCAGGTTGGAGAAGCACAGAATCGTATTGACGGAAAACGTGAACAGCTTGCGAATGCTGTATTTGCTATGTCCCGCCACCCGGTCATGCGCCTCGTATTCAATCGTTGTCTTACGGAATCCGAGACTCTGCACATAGCCGCGCAGGAAACGAACCTTCTCCCGGTAACTTTGCCGCAGCACCGCGGCCGCCTGCGCCGAGACGGCGAAAAAGTCGGACGCATTTGGTTCGAACGTGACATCCGACAGGATGTTGATCAGTGTGTAAAATCCGGCCGAGGTAATGTTCTTGACCAGCCCGGCCGAACGGTTTTTCGTCCGCACCATACTGATCACGCCATAGCCCTCATCCAGCTTCTGCGCGATCACCGCCAGACATTCCGGCGGATGCTGCAGATCGGCGTCCATGCAGACAATCCCGTCTCCCACCGCGTAATCGATTCCGGCAATCATTGCCGCCTCATGACCGAAATTGCGCGAAAACCCCAGCACCTTCACCTTCGGATTCTCCGCTGCCAGGTTTTCCAGAATCATCAGGCTTTCATCGGAACTGCCGTCATTCACAAACAGGAGTTCATAATCCCAGCCCGCCGCTGCCAGCCCTTCCAGAATTGGTTTTGTCGTCTCATAAAACAGTGGAAGTGCCTGCTCCTCGTTATAGACAGACACCACCACGGAAAGTAATCTGTTCATGTTCTTCCATCCACCTCAATCTCGATCGTGGAATGAGACGGCACCCGTTTCTCCTTCGGGGGCAACGTCATGTAATCCCCGTAAATCCACGTCAGCACATCATGCCAGTGCCGGGAGGCCATCAGCTTCGTGTCACAGAATTTCAGGTCGGTGATATCGTCGCACCATTCCTTGCGGAGCGTCACATACAGATAATCCGGCTGATAATTGCTGTAATACAGAAGCGGGCTCTTGCCCTTTCCATCCTTGACCGCGACCGCATGCTGCAGCGCAAACAATGTCTTCATTGGAATCAGGCGTCCGACAAGCGACAGTCCGCCGACCGCCAGCTTATAAAAGAGACCATATTTCTTAAAATCCAAGCGATAACGATGACCCATCGACAATCCATAGACGATCTTGTGCAAAAGCAACGTCCACTGTGCCGCCAGCCGACTGGCCGGCAGTTCATCGATCGTGAACAGGTCGACCCAGAGATGATTCAGCTTTCCGCCATAGTAATTCATCTCCTCCGAATCTTCATGCGTGCGGCTGTTTTTGTAGATAATCCGTGCCGTAAAATCGAAGAACGCCTTTCCGTCCCGGTAACTCCACGGCATCACCAGTTCCATCGTGTCCGGCAGTTCCCGTTTCGCCACTTTCAGAAACGCGTCGTAATCCTGCCTGAGGAACGCCACATCCGCGTCGTCGTCCCAGGGAATGAAGCCCTGATGGCGCACAGCCCCCAGAAGCGTTCCCGCATCCAGCATATACCGGAGCTGATATTTTCTGCAGATCCGGTCGATTTCTTTCAGAATTTTCAGATTCGCCTCGTGAACCTTTGTCAGGCCATAGTCCATACGGTTGCCTCCCGCTTTTTTGTGTATCATGCCCGGCCAGTCTCCTGCCATGCCGTCCATCTTCATTCTCTGCCGGATCACGGTTCGTCCGCTCACACGGCCTGCCCCTGCACCGTCTCAGTAATCGTCCGCGCCATATAATCAATCATCTCATCCGTCATTCCCGGATAGACGCCGACCCAGAAGGTGTCCCTCATGATCCGGTCCGTCACCGCCAGATCACCGATCACACGGTAGCCCTCGCCGCTCGCCCGCATTTCGTCAAAGCAGGGATGCTTCGTGAGATTCCCGGCAAACAGCATCCGCGTCTGGACGCCCTTTTCCTCAATCCGACGCACGACCGCTCCCCGGTCAATTCCTTCTCTGCATGTAAGCAGGAAGCCGAACCAGCTTGGCGTCGATCCCTCGCAGGCTTCGGGCAGAATCAACCACTCCTCCGTCCCCGCGAGTCCCGCATACAGCCGCCCGAAATTATGCCGTCTGCGTTTCACAAAGGATGGAAATTTGTCCAGCTGTGCACATCCGATCGCAGCCTGCAGGTCGGTCGCCTTCAGATTATATCCAAAATGCGAGTATACATACTTGTGGTCGTAGCCCAGGGGCAGTTCTCCATATTGGCGGTCAAACCGATGGCCGCACCGGTTGTCCACCCCGGACGGACAGACGCAGTCGCGCCCCCAGTCCCGCATCGAGCGGATGATCCGGTGTAAAAGCGGATTGTCTGTGTACACCGCGCCGCCTTCTCCCATTGTCATATGATGCGGCGGGTAGAAGCTCGACGTGCCGATGTCCCCAATCGTGCCCGTGAAGCGTTCCACGCCGTCCATGCAGTAAAGCGAGCCCAGGGCGTCGCAGTTGTCCTCCACCAGCCACAGGCCATGGCGGTCACAGAAAGCCTTCACTGCGGCAAGATCAAACGGATTTCCCAGCGTGTGGGCCAGCATCACCGCCTTCGTCCGCTCCGAATAAGCCGCTTCCAGCTTCGTCACATCGATATTATATTGTGGAATCGTCACATCCACGAAGACCGGCACCGCGCCGTAATTGATGATCGGCGTCACCGTCGTCGGAAATCCGGCCGCCACAGTGATCACCTCGTCGCCACGACGAATCTGCCGCTCGCCCAGAAGCGGCGAAGTCAGCGCCATAAACGCGCAGAGATTTGCCGAGGAACCGGAATTCACCAGCGAACAGAAACGTACGCCGAGATACGCCGCCAGCTTCTGCTCAAATTCCTCCGTATACCGCCCAGAGGTCAGCCAGAATTCCAGCGCACTGTCCACCAGATTCACCATCTCCGCCGCGTCATACACACGGGATGCGTAAGGAATCCGGTCTCCCTCCTCATACGGCTTTTTGTTTCTGATATGCCAGGTCTCGCAGTAATCCGCTACCAGATCCAGAATCTCCCGGCGCGCCTGCTCCTGTGATTTTTCCATTCTGATTTCACTCCTCATTCCACAAATGTGCTCCATTGCCATCCATACAAGCGAAGCATCCCACTCCGGCCACTTTCCTTAAAAGCCGCGAATCTGCGCGTCCAGAATCGCATTTCCGTCCACACCATCCAGATACGCCCGCGACCACTCCACCGTCAGCGCCAGCGCCTCGCGAATCCGCAGCTTCGGCTGCCATCCGAATACATGCTTGATCTTCGAACAGTCCAGCTTCAGGAAATTCGCCTCGTGCGGGCCGCCGTCATGACGGCTTTCCCACGAAGCCCTCGCCCCGGCGCCCTCATTCCACAGTTCACAGAACAAAGTTACCAGTTCTCCGGTCGTGACGCAGTCGCAATCGTCCGGGCCTACATTGTAATATCCCTGATATTCGATATTCTCATATTGTTTCTGTGCAATCATCAGATACGCAAACAGCGGTTCCATCACATGCTGAAACGGCCGCGTGGAATATGGATTGCGTACCGCAATCGGCTGCCCGGCCGCAACTGCCCGCACACAGTCCGGAATGATGCGGTCATTCGCAAAATCACCGCCGCCGATCACATTGCCCGCACGCGCGGTCGATATCGCACAGCGCCCGTCACCAAAAAAAGACTTCTGGTAACCGTGCGTGACCAGCTCCGAACAGGATTTGCTGTTCGAATAGGGATCATACCCGTCTAATGGATCATTTTCCCGATAACCATACTCCCATTCCCGGTTCTCGTAGACCTTGTCGGTCGTCACATTCAGGAAAGAACGCACACTGTCCGTCGTCCGCACACACTCCAGCATATGCACCGTACCCATGACATTCGTCCCATAAGTCAGAACCGGATCCTTGTAGGAATCCCGCACAATCGGCTGCGCCGCCAGATGCAGCACGATCTCCGGGCGCGTCCGTGCACACACCTCCTGCAGCCGTTCCAGATCTCTCACATCCCCTGTGACAGACTCCATTTCATCGGCAATTCGCGCAATCCGAAACAGAGAAGGGTCCGTCGGAGGATCCAGGGCATACCCGGTCACCTGCGCCCCGGCCAGTTCCAGAATCCGGCAGAGCCAGCTTCCCTTAAAGCCTGTATGTCCCGTCACCAGAACCCGTTTCCCTTCATAGAAAGATTTACATGTCTCCAAATTATACATCGTCATCTAGCTCCAAATCTTCCAGGGAGCGTGCCCCGACTGCCACAGCTCCTCCAGCTTCTTCATTTCTCTCTGCGTATCCATGCACTGCCAGAATCCATCGTGATAGAAGGACATCAGCTGTCCCTCTGCGGCCAGCCGCTGCATCGGTCCCTGCTCGAACACAGTAGTATCGTCTTCCAGATAATCAAAAATCTCCGGGTTCATCATCATAAACCCGCCATTGATCAGAGCGCCGTCCCGGTCTGACTTCTCGCGGAACGAATGCACCACATGATCCTCCCCGATATCCAGCACGCCCTTCTGCTGCCCGATATTAACCGTCGTAATCGTCGCCACCTTCCCGTGGCTTCGGTGGAACCTCTCCAGTGCGCACAGATCCACCGTGCAGACCCCGTCTCCGTAGGTCAGCATGAACGGCTCGTCCCCGACATACGGGTGAATCCGCTTCACCCGCCCACCGGTCATGGTATTCAGACCGGTGTCCACAAGCGTCACCCGCCACGGCTCCGTATGATTCTTGTGAACCTCCATCCGGTTGTTCGCCAGATCGAACGTCACGTCCGACATATGCAGAAAATAATCCGCAAAAAACTCCTTCACTACATACTGTTTATAGCCCAGGCAGATGATGAACTCATGGAACCCAAACTCCGAATAGTATTTCATGATGTGCCACAGAATCGGCTTGCCGCCAATCTCAATCATCGGCTTCGGCATCAGGTGGCTGTATTCGCTGATGCGCGTTCCCAGTCCGCCCGCCAGGATCACTACCTTCATAAAACAATCCTTTCCGTATCTCTGTTCGTCTGACCGCGCCGCCTCAGATTCGTCCGCGCAGTCATCGTCCTGCTCTGTCTCAGTCTGCCTGCATGGTCAGAAGCACCGCAAGGTTCGTGTCTCCCCGCACCTCCAGCGCGTTCGGCACATAAAAATTCGTCTCAAACCGGAAGGTCACCGGTTCATACGGATCGACCGGGACCGACAGACTCATGGTATTTTCCGTAAAATGAATGTATTCGTATGGTTCGTCATTGACATAGACGGTCAGCCACTGATCCTCCCGCAGATCCCGCGGATAGTGAAAGGCCAGATTGATGACTCCCGTGCTTCCTGCCATCACCTGCACCGCCGACTTCTCATCCAGCCAGCCGTCGTCATAAAATCCGTAGAGCGGGCGGCATTTGAACCTCTTCACGGTGTAAGTCACATCCTGGAACCGATTGTTCTCCGGATCCTCCTGAATGACCAGCATCTGCTCCGGATCAATCAGCCCGATATCCCGGATATCGTCAATATGCACGACCTTCGTACTGTCCTCGCGTTCCAGCCGGTCGAACACCTTGAAAAAGTTCTCTTCCGTGAACTCTTCCATCTCAAACGCATCGCCGATGACAAAAATTGTCTTCCCGAATATCCCCACGCCATACTGGCCGAAGGTCTCTTCCGCCAGGGAATTGTAACGTTCCTGATCCGTCCAGTAATAGAGATTCGGGTACAGCCCCCGATAATAATTCTCTACCGGCAGCATGCAGACCGCATAAACCGCAAACATCACCAGAAACGGAACTGCCTTGACGACATTTCCTTTCTCCATCGTCCCCTCGGTCAGCACACCGTACATCCAGGAAAGGAACAGAAGCGCCGCCGCATATGAGACATACACCCAGCGCATCTCCACGCGGATCGTCACACTCGAACAGGCGATACAGGCCCCGATAAACAGAATAAACAGGGCCGCCGTCTTCAGGTGCAGAATCCGGCCGCGCCGAATGCGAATCTGACGCGCCAGAAAGGTGATCACAAACACCACCAGCATCAGGTCGGCAAATGCGATCAGGATCATCACCCACACCGGCGCTTCCCGCCAGTTCTGACCGTTTAAATGCTCCGGCCCCGCGTTGATGCCAAACAGATATGCGATCTGGCTGAGCGCAAACTTCACCACCCCGGAGACGGAAATCGTATCCGCCACGTTCGTTCCGCCTGTCCCGGCCGGAGAGACGCTGCCGATCACCAGGAAACGGATCAGCTGCACCGCACCGAAACTCGCGGTCGGCGCCGCCCACAGGCGGATGTCCCTGCATTTCCCAAACAGAAGCGTCACGAAAAACAACGGCAGCAGCACCATATAGCGCTCATGGACGAAACAGACCGCGAAATAAAGCCCCGACGCAATCAGAAACCGTCGCCCATTCTTTTCATCCGTCTCATTCAGATACTCATACAGAAGATAAAGAATCATCAATGCCAGCCACAGCGCCATGGATTCCATCAGCCCCAGCGCCTGTCCGATCTGATAATACGCCATCCGCGACATCAGATACACCAGTCCGCAGACCGCGCCCATAAAGGGGGAGCGGCTGAACCGATGCGCCATCCGGTAAATCGTATAGGCAATCAGCGCATTCAGCATCGTGTTAAACGGCACATACCAGTTCACATTCGGTCCGAACAGCGCCATCTCCACATACGCTGCCAGATTGTAAAGGAAGCGGCAGCGCGTCCCTCCCGGAGTAAAGATCGCCTGCAGAAAATCCTCCGAATGGAAGCTGTACCACTGGTACAGATCGTCCATATACAGGCCTTTCATCTCCATATCCCGATTGACGAAAAAAGCAAACACAGCCAGCATGACAAACACCAGCAGTTCCGTCCGCCATTCTACCGCATGCCGGAACCAGTTATAACCCAGAGATTCCCCCTGCGCCCTCTTTTCCCGATCCATCTGTTTTTCCATCTTGTCAAATCTCCCCGTATTCCGCTGAGTCTCTGAACCTTCCCCGACAGCCGTCAGGCGCCGGACTTTTTCTGTTCTCCCCCATAGGCCGCATACGCGCCCTTATAAAAGAACATCAGCAGCCGCACCACCGGCTTCGGCCAGATCTTCCCATACATCGCCGTCTCATCCGCCGCCCGGCTGCGATTCTCGATGCAGGCCTTTGTTGTCGCCCCGTCGTGAATCCGATAGCGCAAAAGCGGTCTCTCCTCACAGATAAAACGCCCGGGCCGGGCCGCCAGCTGCCACATCGTATCCCAGTCCAGCGCAAACGAATACGGAGAATCAAACAACGGCGTCCCCAGCGCATCCTTATCATAGGTACAGGACGGACAGATCACCGGATTGCCGAAGCACAGCGCCGCACGCTTCACAAACGTCCGATCTGCCAGGCGACGCAGACGAAGCGGCAGCCGCAGCAGACATTTCACCAGATGGATCAGCCCCTGCTTTTGAATGGTATTCCCCTTTATGATCACACAGTCTGTGGAGAATACCGTCGTATCCGGATAGTTCTTCCAGCATTCCTGGACCGTCCGCGCGTAATCCCTGTGATAACAGTCATCCTGATGCGCGATTGTCACCAGACCGTTCCCCGCCTTCTCGTAAGCAAAATTCCAGTCGTCCCGGATATTGGACGGCCCCTCGCGAACAAACAGCGGAAGAGAATACACCTCCGCCACCGCCCGGATATACCGGCTCGGCGTCGAGGTACAGAGAATAATCTTCGTTGGCAGCGACTGACGTTTCAGAGAACGGACACACGCCTCCAGATAAGGCGAATCCCCATAAGCGCAGACCGCAAAGGTATGTTTTCTCATATGGCAGCTCCATTTCCGGCATGGTATTCGATTCCGATCCCCCCGCCTGATCCCGACATTCGATGCAGACCGTCCACACGATCAGAAAAAATGTTCCTCCAGCATCAGACACAACGCATGGTAAATCGGCAGATGGAACTCCTGAATCCGATAGGTCTCCGTCTCCGGCACAATGATCGGCACATCTGCCCGTCGTCCGAGCCGCCCGCCGTCTTTTCCGGTCAGCCCGATCACCGTCAGTCCCTTCGCCTTTGCCACCGTCACGGCATAATCCACATTCTTCGCATTTCCTGAGGTGGTAATCCCCAGGAAGACGTCGCCCTTCTCACCATAGCCGTTCACCTGCTGCGCGTAGGTCATATCCGCATTGACATCGTTGGCAAATGCCGTCGTCAGGCATACATGGCCGGTTACCGCAATCGCGGGCAGACCGCACTCCAGGCTCTCCGCCAGCGTCTCCCCTTCTTCCGGATCCAGTTCCATCATCGCGGTTTTCAGTTCCGACGGCAATGGGTGCCTCTTTTTGAAGCTTTTCATCAGCTCGCCCACGATATGCTGTGCGTCCGCGCAGCTGCCGCCATTTCCGGCAATCAGGAGCTTGCCCCCGTGAGAATAAGATTCCACAAGGACCTCAAAGGCCTTCTGAATCTGCGCACGAACTGGCGCGAGCCTCGGATACCGTTCGATCAGCTCATCCAGAATCGACCATTCCTTTTCCGATAATGTCATAATTCCTCCAGTCACTTATCCATATCTGTAATCACACGCGCGGCTTCTTCCAGCGTGTCTGCGTAAATATCATACCATCCTTCCGCCTGTTCCCGCTCTCCGGCGCCGTACCCGGTACCGACCAGCGCGGTGCGCACGCCATAATTGCGCCCGGCCTGAAGGTCAAGGAGCTTGTCTCCGATCATCCAGGAACGGGACTTGTCTACCGCAAACCGTTCCTCCGCCCGCTCAAACATGCCGGTATCCGGCTTCCGACAATGACAGACCGTCCGATATACGCCAATTCCATGCTGCGGATGGTGCGGACAGAAATAAAACGCGTCAATCCCGGCCCCAAGCGGCGTCAGGATCTCATTCATATGGCGGTGCAGCACATCTACATCCGCTTCCCGGTAATAACCGCGGGCAATCCCGGCCTGATTGGTCACGACGACCAGTCGGAACCCATGTTCCCGAAACCGTCTCAGTGCCTCCGGCACCCCCGCAAGCAGCACCAGATCCTCGATCCGGTGCAGATAATTCACTTCTTCATTCAATGTCCCGTCCCGATCCAGGAAAATCACCTTATCCATGCTTCTTCTCCTGTCTCATCCGTCATACCGGGAACACATAATCGCCTTCCGGCAACTGTACCTTTATATTCTTATAATCCCAGCGATCCTCATTCACAATCCAGGACTGTGCGCCGCGAAGTTCAAATACCCAGTCTGTCAGCTGGCCGCCTAACGCCTCCAGCCGCGCCGCCACCTGATGCTTCACATTGTACGGACAGTACACGAGAAGATATCCGCCGCCGCCCGCGCCCAGAAGCTTACCGCCCAACGCTCCGGCTTTCATCGCCTCCTCGTACAGCTGATCGACCTGCGGATTTGTAATCTTGCTGCTCATCCGCTTCTTACTCTCCCAGCCATAATTCAGAAGGCGGCCGAAGCTGTTTAAGTTGCCCTTCAGAAGTTCATCCTTCATCGCATAAGCAAGCGCCTTCACCTCGCACATTGCCTCGAAGCTGTCCTTCACCTCATAATTCTTTACCTGATCCCTGATGATGTTCGCCGACACATGCACCTTACCCGTATAACAGAGCAGCAGGTTGTACTGCAATTCATGATAAATGTCCTTGCGAATCCGCAGCGGATTCACCACGACGTTGTTGCGCCCGTGAAACTCGATGAAGTTGAAGCCGCCAAAGGTCGCCGCATACTGATCCTGGTATCCGCCGTCAATCTTTAAGTCCTCTCGTTCCACCTCGTAAGCCAGATCCGCGAGACGGTAACCGTCCATCTCCACGCCCTTCCAGCGCGCCATGGCGACCAGCAACGACACCATCACCGTCGAAGACGTCCCCAGACCGGAGCCGGGCGGCGCGTCGCACTGCAGGAAAACCTCACAGCCCTGTCGGATATCCATGGCCCGCATGGCCGCCTTCACCAGGTCGAGTTTGCCATCGTAGACAAAATTCTCACTGGTATTGTATTTGATCGTCATGTCATAATCCAGTGAATGGACGATGATCTGGTCGTCCTCCCTCGGCACGATCGAGCAGTACGCATACTTATTGATCGTGCTTCCGATGATCGCCCCGCCCTGTCTCTCACAGAACGGCGCAACATCCGTACCGCCGCCGCCAAAGCTGACACGCAGCGGAGCCCGTCCCCGAATCACCATGTGACGACTCCTTTCTTCACATCCGCAATAAACTGATAATAGGCTTCCGGGATGCCAATATCAATAAAATATCCGTCATGGACAAACCCGCCCAGCCATTTCCCGCCCGTCAGCCCCTGCGGAATCATCTGATTCTCCAGAGAGACCTTCCCCTCCGGAATCTCATCCAGCAGCTCCCGCTTCATATAATAAATACCGCCGTTGATCGTCCCCGGCCGCGCTTCCTCGGTCTTCTCATTGAAACCGGTCAGAATCCCCTCGGCAAGCGTCGCCTCGCCGTAGCGTGTGATGTCCGGCACCCGGCGCAGAACCAGCGCCAGATCGAGCGCCTTCTCCCTCTGTATCTGCGCCAGCCGACTGTAATCAATCCGATAAAACGTATCCGCGTTCAGCACAAAAAACGCATCCTCCGTGATGAAACGACCCGCGTTGCGAATCGCGCCGGCTGTCCCCAGAAGCTCCTTCTCCCAGGCATAACGCACACGCAGGGACGTTCCGTCCGGAGCGGCAAACCCGCTGCCGTCTCCGAAATAGTCCTCTACCATCTCGCCCCGGTAACCAACCGCGAAGATCAGATCCGTAATCCCCGCATTCGCCAGTTCATGAACCACATACTCCATGAACGGTCTTCCTTCGATGAACGCCATCGGCTTCGGACGGTCGTTTACAACGCTCCGAAGGCGCGTACCCAGACCCCCCGCCAGTAAAATCGCCTGCATCAATCCAATCTCCTGTTCAGTATATCATTTTTGTTTTCCGGACGCTACCGTTATCACAAAATTGTAATAATTCAATCGTCTACGCAAAATCCTCCTCAATCATCCGCCAGGCCGCATCTACGCTGAAATGCCGGCGAATGTAGGACTGCGTCTTCCGACACAGCTTGCGGCAGGCGTCCGTATCCTGATAGAGCGCAACGACCGCCTCCGCAAAGCGCTCCGCCCCGTCCTCCACAAGCAGGACGTCTTCCACCTGCGGAATTCCCTCGGCACCGACCGACGTGGTGATAATCGGTGCTCCATTGTAAAGCGCTTCTACGACCTTTCCTTTCACGCCTGCGCCGTATCGCAACGGCACCACGACGATCCGGCACGTCGCGTACAACTGCGCCAGTTCTTCCTCCGTGACAAACCCGCGAATGACAATCCCGTTGCCCGGCTGCTGCAGCGCCCGGATCTCATCCGTCACCCGCGACCCGACAACAAGAAAATCCGGCGGAGTCTGTCCGTCCGCCTCAAAGCGCTGCCGGATCCGCGGATAAATCTCCTGCGCAAACCACAGCACCGCATCCGCATTCGGCGGATGCGCAAAGCCACCGACAAACAGCAGACCTTCCCGCTTTGCGAAATCCTCATTGATATCATCCCGGAACTCATCGTATACATATGCCGTGATATCCTTCACGTTGATGGTCGGGTCGATCTCCCGGATCGCATCCCGCTCCACATACGACGGATAGTAGGAAACCGCCGCCTTGCTCATCAGCGTCAGTTCTACAGATTTCCAGTATTCCGCGTCTTCCCGGATCTTCGGGTCTCCGGTAATCTGATACTCCCGGCTTTCCCGCAGGAAATGCAGATCATGCCCGTAATAGATCACCTTCGTGTCGGTATTGTCCAGAATATAATCAATGTATTTCGACGCGATGTGCGGCCGGTTCAGGTACGCCACCGCGATATCATCCCCGTGGTTACGCAGCCACTCCCAGATCTTCGTCTGGTATTCCGGCCCATAGAGGACCTCGATCCCCATCTGTTCAAGCGTCGTCGTATACGGTTCCTCATGCATGAAATTGTCTCCGAGAAACTTCACCTGATAGCCCTTTTTCAGGAACATTTTCAGGTACTGGAACGTCGTCTTCGACCCTGCATCCCGGTCATAGGTCGGCACATAATGATCCACCACCAGAATGATCTTCTTTCCCATGCTACGCTCCCGCGCCCGGAACGGATCCGGATTGCCGGTATTCTCGCATTGGAGTTTCAGCTCCTCCGCCCACTTTTCTCTCAGTTTTTTCGCGTTCACCACCTGGTAACGCTTGAGCCCGGTCCCCTGCACATCGGTCCCGTTGGAAATGCCCTCAAAATGAATTACTTTTGACAAAGGCTGATACACTACCCGCAGCCCCGCTTTCCGCACCGCAAACGCCAGATCGGAATCCTCACAGTACGCCGGAGCAAACCGGGTGTCAAAACCGCCGATCTGCTTCCACAATGCGGTCGAAAGCAGGATCGCCGCGCCGGAGATATAGTCCACATCCTTCACATAATTGTACTCCGGCTTGTCCGGATCATCCAGCCGCCCGTAATTCCAGCCGGAACCATCACTCCAGATGATTCCGCCCGCTTCCTGCAGACGCCCGTCCGGATAAACCAGCTTCGAACCCACCATGCCGATCGTCGGGTCCGACTCAATCAGGTTTACCAGCGAACTCAGCCATCCCTCCGTCACCTGAGTATCGTTATTCAGAAACATCACATAGCGGCCCTTCGCATGCCGCGCCGCATTGTTACAGTTGCGAAGAAAGCCCTGATTGGTGCTGTTGCGACAGATCACCAGTCCCTCCGCGAAATCAGACAGCCGCTCCGTCCCATCCGTCGACACATCATCGGCGATGATGACCTCATAGGAAACGTCTTTTGTATGCTCCAGAATCGAGAGCAGACACGCATACGTATAGGCAATCTGATTGTAAACCGGAATCACAATGGATACCGTCGGGTTCTCTGCCTTCTCCATATGCAGCTTTCCATGCTCCCGGTAAATATCCCCGATGCAGAAATCCCCATCCCGCAGATTCTTCCCTTCCGGCGTCCCATACAGCTTCCTCGAACGGAGCGGATGAAGCAGATATTCCTTCTGATACTGCAGCTTCTTGCGCTGCACCGAGCCGCGTGGATATTTCTCATTGAATTTATCCCCCAGCCTGCGCCGACACTTCGACAGAATCGCCTCATGGCTGTTCAGATAGGTCAGCGTCTTCCCCATCTCATCAATTTCATGGCGCAGATCGCGGATCATCGTCTCCAGGTTCGTCACATGGTTGTTCGTCAGGCGCTGAATCTCCGTGATCTTACGAATCTCCACATCCTTCTCCCGGCTGTGAATCTTCATCTGCTCAATCCGCTCCCGCGCACGAGAGAGGTCGCTCTCTGTCTGACGAATTTCCCGGATGCCACGCGAATAGACCATATAATTGCCCAGATAGAGCTGCTGATTCTCTCCGTGAACGTAATTCTGGAAATTGCTCTCCATCTTCTGACAGATGGCCGCCATCTCCGGCGTAATATCAAAAGCATCCAGCATCGACGGCAAATCCGTCCGATTCAGCACACTCGCATACTGCTCGTAGAAATAATACAGAATGCGGTATTTCACATAGTGCTCCGGCACCGGGAACAGGAAAACCCACTCATAATCCAGACAGTAGATTCCTCCATCCGTGAGGATCATATTTTCAAACAATGCGTCGATATTGGAAACCGCACAGGCGGTATCCTGGTCTAAGAGAGCCAGTTCGCTCTCCTCCAGATCCGCACCGAATACTTCCATGAACGCATCCGTCCGCAGGAATGCACTCCGGCAATGCGCATTGATATCATAAATCTGATCCATTGCCTCTGTGAGCGCAGGTAACGGCAACTCGCCGTCCACAATCTGCGCCCCCAGCCGCTCGGCCATGGTCTCCCCGACCAGATACTGGAAATATACAGCATTCCGGTCATTCCGATAGGTCGGCAGCACCGCCTTCAGCATCCGGTGCTGCTCCATCAGTTTCTCATATTTCTCCCGAAACGAAGAAATATGCGCGGAACCGTCCAGACTCAGCGCCGCTTTTTCCACATACCGCATCCAGGTCATCCTCGGCGTTACGCTGCGCTCATCCGCCGCGTCATCCGCACGCTGCAGAACCTCCTGAATCCGCTCAACCTTTCCCCCTTCACGCACCTCCCGGACCAGCTGTTCCGGCACCATCCGCTCACAGATGCAGGTGCGGATCTGAAATTCCTCACGACGGGTTTTGTTGTATTTGATATAGATCCGGATATCGCTTCCGCGAATCTGTCGACTGTCCCTGCTCCAGAAGACCAGATACGAATTCGCATACTGATCAAACAGCTCTGCCTCACACACCGCGTCAAACTTCTCCCCCATATCCATCATGTGATACGGCGGATAATCGTAAGCCGGCGTCACGCGGGTCAGGTCTCCCTTTTTGGGCAGGTAAAAGTCTGAATAGATCCCGGTCGGCGTCCGGTAATCCGGCATGGGATAATAGAAACGCATCCGCATCCGCCCGGATTCCTTCTCCTCCAGAAGCTCCGAAAGCTGCTTTTTGGTCAGTGCGTTTTCCTCCTCACGGCTGCCCGCAAAATACTTCATACCAAGGGCGTTCGCCGCCGCCACAATCAGCACACCGCTGTCCTTTAAGAGCGCCTTCGCCGCCTCAATGTTTTCCCGATACGGCGCAAACAGCGTCCCGGCAAAGACCACATAATCATAACGTTTATCTCCGGCCCGGTCCCGATATTCCCGCAGGCTTCCCCTCTCATAGCGGATATTCGCCGCTCCCGGATTGCGCATCCGCACCGTCTCAAGGGTGCTCTCCTCCTCGTCGAGCACCGTCACCTGTTTCACGCAGGTACGAAAGAGACCGGTCATCGCGCCGTAGTCCGCCCCCACCTGCAAAAGCGTCCCCTCCGGATTGAAATCATACCATTCCAGTAACGTTTCCCGCTGTCCGGAAAGGGCGTAAAGAAGGTCCAGCCGCTCATTTCCCGTCAGAATCTCTTTGATATCACCATGATGCTCCTTTAAGAGCGCCTGTATTTCCTCGTCAATTCTTCTCATCTTCGCTGTCCTTCCTTGTCACATGGACTTCGGATTCCATATCATAAACGCCCACGGTATTCTTGTTTGAAATCACCGTAATATTCGCCACATCATACAGGCGGTGATACACCGTATGCTCTCCCTGTTCAAATCCTGTGCAGCTCATGGAAAGCAGATATTCGCCGCCCTGCAGCGTCATCTTCTGGCGGAAAGTCACTTCATATTCATCGCCGTTTTTCACCGGACGAATGTCCACGCCTTCAAACATGGTATTCGTCCCGCTCAGATCCGTCCCCTTCTTATCCTTGATCGTATAAGTGAAAATCGGCGCCTCGATCGGTTCAAAGAAACGAATCTTCTCACGAATCTCAAAATACTCGCCCTTCAGCAACAGGTTTGTCAGATTTCCCCGCTCATCAAACAGTCCCAGATCGTAAATCTCCGCTTTGCCATTGCCATACTCGGTCCGACTGGGATTGATCGTAATATGATCCCGCATCAGCCCGCTATGCGAACGCTTTCCTGCAGACGCGGTTCCTTTTCCTGCGCCGCTTTTCTCTGCCCGGTCTGCTCCTTCTGCCGCGCCACCCGCTTCCAGCATTCCCCCGGAGAAATCATTCATCTCCTCCAGTTCCTCTTCGAGCGCATCCA
This sequence comes from Clostridiales bacterium, assembly GCA_021202925.1. Taxonomy (GTDB): domain Bacteria; phylum Bacillota; class Clostridia; order Lachnospirales; family Lachnospiraceae; genus Brotaphodocola. Next base: position 33,563 of record JAJQCD010000033.1, read on the forward strand.
GCTGATTCGCCAGAATCTTCTTGTACAGATCGACCATCTTTCCCGGCGCGCCCTCGGTGACAAAATTCCCCTTATTCAGCAGGATCACCCGGTCACAATATTTGATTACGCTTCCCATGTCGTGCGTCACCATCAGGATCGTCGTCCCGTTCCGGCGAATCTCCTCCATCCTCCGATAACACTTCGACTGAAAAAACACATCGCCCACGGAAAGCGCCTCGTCCACGATCAGAATCTCCGGATCGACATTGATCGCCAGCGCGAACGCCAGCCGCACAAACATACCACTCGAATAGGTCTTCACCGGCTGATACACAAAATCCCCGATATCCGCAAACTCCAGAATATCCGGCAGCTTTTCATCCATCTGTTTCCTGGAAAACCCCATCATCGTCCCGTTCATATAGACATTTTCGATACCCGTATAGTCCATATTGAATCCCGCTCCCAGCTCCAGGAGCGCCGAAATCACGCCCGTCACCCGCACCGTTCCGCTCGTCGGCGTCAGAACGCCCGTGATGATCTTCAGAATCGTCGACTTGCCCGACCCGTTTGTGCCGATGATCCCCACCGTCTCACCCTTCTTTACCCGAAACGAAATGTCATTCAAAGCAAAAAAATCCCGATGATAATTTCGGTGCGTCAGGCTCAGCGACTCCTTCAGGCGGTCGATGGGCTTCTCGTATAATTTATAAATCTTGCTGACATCCTCTACCTGGATGGCATACTCTGTATCCTCTGACATCAAACAGTCTGCTCCTTATTCATCGTGTATGCGGCCACGCTCCATTCAGGGAACGCCGGGCCGTTCCGATTCCCGAACCTTACAACTATTACGCACCAATCACTATATCATTTCTTACATGTGATTTCAAGGAAAAGTTCCCCACGCCGCCGGTAAAGTCCGGCCAGGCCCGGCCATTGCGGTTGCTGAGAACTCTTTGAGCCCGGAAAACGCCCTTGAAAAAATGGGGAATCCAGAGTATACTACTCGTAAGTATACTAGGAGGTATAGCGATGATTGGAAGAGAAGCAGAACTGGATCAGATTAGAAGGCTGAATGCCAATAACACGTTTGAATTTCTGGTCATGTATGGGAGAAGGCGCGTCGGAAAAACCACCATCCTTCAGGAATTTTCCCGCGAACAGGATGTCATTTTCTATTCTGCTCAGGAAAAAAATGACAGTCTGAATCTGCATGATTTTTCCAGAACCATACAGCTCCATTTCGATGGATCGTTTATCGCGTCCTTTCCTTCCTGGGAAGACGCTTTCTCCTATATCACCAGAAAATCGACCGAAGGAAAAACCGTCCTGATCATTGATGAATTTCCATTTATGGCCGGGCCAAATCCTTCTATTAAAAGTATGCTCCAGCATGAAATCGACCATCATTGGAAGGAACTCAACCTCTTCCTCATTTTATGCGGGTCCAGTGTAAGCTTTATGGTCAATGACATCATGGGATATGAAAGCCCGCTGTATGGCCGCGCGACGTTCTCCATGGAAGTATTGCCGTTCGACTATCTGGACAGCGCCAGATTTTTCCCTGAATATTCGACAGAGGAAAAGCTGATCACATATGGGATACTTGGCGGAATTCCACGTTATCTCATCGATTTCTCTTCCCAATGTTCCATCCGCGAAAACCTGGAAACAAAGATTCTGAACAACGGCGCTTTTTTAAATGATGAGCCCATGATGCTTCTGCGAATGGAATTACGGGAACTCAACGTATACAACAGCATTCTGGAGGCCATTGCGCGAGGCTGCAACAAAGTAACAGAAATTGCCGACTGTATCCATGAAGATAAAAGCAAATGCAGCAAATATATCGCAACGCTGCAGACCATTCGTCTGATAGAAAAAAGGGTTCCATGCGGCGAACCGGAGACGAGTAAAAAGACAATTTATACGCTGACCGACAATTTTTATCGTTTCTGGTACCATTATATTTTCCCAAACAAAAGCTACTATGATCTGCTCGGATCGGCAGAGGCGGCAGAAGAAATCATGAACGATCTTTCCGATTTCATGGGACTGGCTTTTGAAGATATCTGCAGACAATATCTGATCCGACAGGCGAAGCTCCGGAAGCTGCCATTCATCCCGGCGCATCTCGGTAAATGGTGGGGCAATAATCCAGCCATCAAAGCACAGGATGATATTGACCTGCTGGCACTGAACAAAAAGAAAACCGAAGCGATTTTCTGTGAATGCAAATTTACCAGTCGGCCTATGCCCATGGAAGAATACGACGATCTGCTGACGGCATCCGGAGCCTTCCCGAATGTTACGAAAAAACATTACCTGTTTATCAGCCGGAGCGGTTTTACCGAGCCGGTTCGCGAACGGGCACAGAGGGAAGGTGTTACGCTTCTGACTGCGGAGGATTTGTTCTTCCCTGCATAGAAAAAGAGCAGCATCCCGCTGCTCTCCGTCCCCTATTTCTCCATCTCTTTCCACACCGCTTTCAGCACAGACCGCGCATGAAAAACCGCGTATACGCAGGCGCCGATCTCGGAAATCCACAGGGCATACCAGACGGAACCGATCCCGCCGGTCTGAGCCAGGAAGTATGCACACGGAATCAGCACAATAAACTGGCGGATCGCCGTGCCAAGCATATTGATCATTCCATTGCCGAGCCCGGATACGATATAGCCCAGCACCGTTGTCACCGACGCGAAGACAAAGGTCGGCGCAATGATGCGCAATGCCGGTACGCCCAACGCCAGCATTTCCTCGCTTGCAGAGAACAGGGATAATAGCGGTTCCGGGATAGCCAGAAAGATGATCGAAGCCACCACCGCGATCACAGTCGCCGCCGGAATCACCACCCGCATCAGTTCTTCCACCCGCTTGCGGTTCTTTGAACCACAGCTGAACCCGGCAATCGGGATTGCCGCCTGCCCCAGCCCCTTCGTCGGCAGGAACAGGAAATTCTGCAGCTTGTAATAGACGCCGAAGAACGCAACTGCCGTACTCGAAAACGGCAGCAGGATCATATTCATCGCAATCACCATGATGCTGCCAAGCGCCTCCATGATGATGGTCGGCAAGCCAACCTTGAAAATCTTCATCAGAATTCCTGCGTCCAGATGATAACCCTGAATTTTCAGCTTCACCGTCGGATTCTTTGTTATGTTCAGCCAGACCGCCAGGAAAGCAGTCACCCACTGACCGATTACCGTCGCGATCGCGGCACCGACAATGCCCATTGCCGGGAATCCAAGCAATCCGAAAATCATGATCGGATCCAGGACAATATTCGTCAAGGCGCCGGCCACCAGCGTAATCATGCTGCTGAACGTATCGCCGGTCGCCTGCAGGAAACGCTGGAACATTGTTCCAATAAAAGTACCGACACAGAACGTCATGCAGACAGACAGATATTGCTGGCAAAGGCCGCCAAGTACCTCATCTTTGGTAAACAGGCCGACAATCTGACTGCTGAATCCCAATCCCAGCACCATAAAGACCAGCGTTCCCACCAGAGACAGAAGCACTCCCGTCGTTGCGATCAGCTTAATTTCCTCTTTCCTCTGCGCTCCGATGCTCTGCGACAGAACCGCATTGATGCCAACGCTTGTTCCAACCGAGAACGCAATCATCAGAAGCTGCACCGGAAATGCCAGCGAAGTGGCAGTCAGCGCGTTCTCACTCAGCCGGGCAACGAAAATGCTGTCCACAATGTTGTAAAGGGACTGCACCAGCAGCGAGACCATCATCGGCCAGGACATGTCGAAGACCAGCTTCGGCATTGGCATCGTCCCCATCTTATTCAGTTTTTCCATGGTTCTTTCCTCTTTTCCAGATAACTATATTACACTCAGATGGCGCCTGCCGTCCTCACGGCAGACGCCACAATATTTTAACAGAATCCGCAAAAACTTGCAAGAATCCAGAACCATTCTTTCACTTATTAAAGTGTTTCCTGTCTGATCAATCCCCGCTTCCCGGCTTCTCCCGCAACCACTCCCGCAGATTCGCGGTCAACCGCCGCACCAGCCGATGATCTGTTCCGGACGCCGTAACCCCGATCACCACATCTTTCTTCCTTGCAATCGCGGGGAAGTAAAAATCACATTGTTCCTTCTCACCGGCGTCATTCACCGGGATTCCCCGTTCCCGGCACTGCCGGACAATCTCCACATTCAGACCGGCGTCATCTGTCGCTGCCAGAACCAGGTCCACGTCGTCCAGATCCTCTGTCTCAAACGGCCGCCGCATCCAGCAAATCCTTCCGTCCGCATCCAGATTCTCCATTTCTTGCGTGCCCTCAGGCGCCGTCACCAGGATTTCCGCACCGAAATCAGCCAGGACAGCCGCGCGCCGGGATGCTATGCTTCCCGCGCCTACGATCCGGATCTTCTTTCCGGTCAGATCAACGAACAAAGGAAAATAACCGTGGCCACCCGCACATGGCTCATGCGCCGCTTCCGCATCCGCAAGTATCGCCGCACATATCCCCTCAGCCGTGTATTCTGTAGCTTCCCCGCAGACTGATAATCCCGCCTCACGGGCGGCTTTCGTCGTAGACGGACCGATGGAAATCAGCTTTGCCGTCATCTTCTGCGACGAGTCCAGCATCGAAGCAAGCGCCCGTACCGCCGAAGCGCTCGCGACCGTCACATAATCCACCTGCCCGATCAGGCGGTTCACTTCCTCCCGCCTGCGCTCATCCACCCACGTCTCATAGAGGGAAACATCGGTAAAGGAAATGCCTGCCTCACGAAGCTTCTCCGGCAGCACCGGCGAGCCCTCCTTTGCCCGCATCAGAACCACCCGCTCGTCCCCGGCAAGAGTCGGAATCCACTCACGCGCCAGATCGGCACTCGAAAACGACTCCGGCACAAAATCGCACTGAAATCCGTGCGCTGCCAGCACCTCTGCCGTCTTTTGGCCGATGGCCGCGAATTTCAGATGCATGAGCCGTCGCAGGTCCATCCCCTGCCGTTTCATTGCCGTAAAGAAAAGCTCCACACCGTTGCCGCTGGTAAAGACCATCCACTGGTATCGTTCCAGATGAGCAAATACATCCCGCATCTGCTCCGTCCAGAGCGGCCGGCTTTCAATCAGACTGACCGTTACCGTCTCTGCACCGGCCGACTGCAATTTCTTCTCCAGTTCCCGGCAGAAAGACCGGGTACCGGTTGCAAGCACCCGCGTCCCGGCAAGCGCCCCTTTGCCGAACCAGTTCAGCCCCTCATGCAGCGCCGCCACCGGTCCGACAACCGTGATCGCCGGGGTCTGCATTCCCTTCGTAGCGGCATCTTCGGCAACATGCCCGAGGTCAGAACGGAGTACCCGTTGCCGGGACGTCGTCCCGTTTTCAACCACCGCCGCCGGAGTGGCCGGATCCTTCCCCTCCGCAATCAGGCGATCCGCAATCTCTCCCAGACGTCTCAGTCCCATCAGAAAGACCAGCGTGCCCTCACACCGGGCCAGCGCACCGTAATCCACCATTCCTTTCGCCTTACCGCCTCCCTCATGCCCGGTAATCACATGAAAGGATGACGCGAATCCCCGGTGCGTCACCGGAATCCCTGCATACGCCGGTACACTGTATGCCGATGAAACCCCTGGTACAATCTCATATGGAATGCCATGCTGCGCCAGCGCCAGCGCCTCTTCCCCGCCACGCCCAAAGACAAACGGATCCCCGCCCTTTAAACGGACGACTGCTTTTCCGGCCAGGGCATAACGCACCAACAGTCCGTTGATCGCTTCCTGCGACATGGCGTGCATTCCTTCCCTCTTGCCTACATAGACCAGCTCCGCGTCCAGCCGCGCCTCATTCAAAATAGACCCGGAAATCAGATTGTCGTAAATCACGACATCCGCTCTCCGGATCCGCTCCAGTCCCTTTCTGGTGAGCAAGCCGGCATCGCCCGGTCCCGCTCCAACCAGGCTGACCGGCAGGCAATATCCTTCTCCTGCCCGATCAGCCCGGTCCATCTGCTTATCATCTGAACGATTTCTGTTCCGCAGTTCCATCCTTACTCCTCTTGAATCACCGCGTTATCCACAATCAGATCCACTACTTTGTAAAGCAACGCACTCGCATCGACTGCCTCGTCGCCATATGTGCTCTGCAACGTCTCGACATCCGTGCCATACATCTCCGCCAGAGACGCCCGGTCTTCGTCCGTAACCGTCAGCCCCTCCTGTGCAGTGATCTCGCTCACCAGCAATTCCTGGCGAATGGAATTCTCAGCCGCCGCCCGCAGCTGCTCCTGAAATTCTTCTTCCGTCATACCATAAATTCCCGCCAGCGACTCCATCGTCAGGCCGTACGCCTCCGACATGCTCTGATAATAACTCAGCTGATTCTGGTAAGTCTGCTCCACCGCATCTTCATTCAGTGTGAATTCCGAAGCATCAAGCACGATCTGAAACGCATCGTTCTGAAGCTGCTGTTCCGCCTGCGTCTCTTTCTGCTCTGTCAGGTCGCTTTTCGTCCCCTCACGGAATTCCTCTACCGTCGTATAGTCCGACACGCGACTGACAAAATCCGCATCCAGAACCGCATCCTTCTTCTCCTTGATGGCGTTGACCGTTACGTCAAAGACCACTGCCTGTCCGGCCAGGTCCGCATTCATGTAATCTTCCGGGAATGTGAGATTCAGACTCCGTTCCTCGCCCACGTTCGCGCCAATCAGGCCATCCTCAAAGCCGTCGATGAAGCTGCCGGAGCCCAGCTCCAGGTCGTATCCTTCCGCTGTCCCACCGTCAAAGGCTACGCCATCCTTCATCCCTACATAATCAATGTTCACGACATCGCCATTCTTCGCCGCCCGGTCGGTGATCTCGAGATATTCCGGATTGGCGTCCAGGATACTCTGAATCCGGGTCTCCAGTTCTTCCTCCGTCACCTCCGTGGACAGCTTCGTCACTTCCACGCCCAGGTACTCGCCGAGCTTCGTCACCTCGCCCAGATCGGTAATGACCTCCTCGGCCGCTTCTGCTGCCGTCGTCTCCTGTGTTTCTTCCTTTTTCGAACATCCCGCGGCGAACAGGGTCAGCGCCATGCCGCACAGGACTGCGTTTATAATCTGTCTTCTCATCTTAATTCTCTTTTCTTATCCTCCCATAAAAGTTACGCCATCATGCAGACGTACTCTTATATTTATATCACACCAACGGTCATTTAAAAAGAGTTTCCGCCCGGAAAATCCGTCCAGTCATCCGGGCGCCGGAACAATCAGCGGTAAAACGCCTGAAACGCCTTATATGTATGGTAGACGTCCAGCTTTGCCGTAATCTCAAACGGCGCATGCATGGAAAGCACCGGAACACCCAGATCAACCACATCGATATCCAGCCTGGTAATGAACTTCGCAATCGTTCCGCCGCCGCCCAGATCAACCGCCCCCAGTTCGCCGCTCTGCCAGTAGACGCCGTTCTCCTCCATAATGGCAATAAATGCCGCCATGGTCTCCGCACTCGCGTCGTTCGAGCCGGACTTCCCGCGGGCGCCGGTGTATTTGGTCAGGACACAGCCCTTATTCAGGTAACTGCTGTTGTTCGCTTCAAACACATCCGAAAAGGTCGGATCAAAGGCCGCATTGACGTCCGCCGAGAGGCACATGGAATGATGAAAGACTTCCTTCGGATCCGTATATTCCATCTGTGCCAGATACTCGATGTGATTCTTCAGGTAATCCGAAACCATGCCCGTGTTCCCTTCCGAACCAATTTCCTCCTTGTCCGTCAGAACCGTTACGGTCGTATAGGCCGGTTCCTTTGCATCGAATTCCGCCATCAGCGCGGTATACGCACATACCCGGTCATCCTGCCCGTAAGCACCGATCATGCTGCGATCCAGCCCCACATCGACTGCCTTCTGCGCGGGCACCATCTCGATCTCGGCGCGGAAAAAATCCGCCTCCGTGATTCCATATTTCTCATTCAGCAGCTTCAGGGCCATCAGCTTGACGGGTTCCTTGACCTTGTCGTCCACGAACGGCAGAGAACCAACAATAATATTCAGTTCTTCCCCCTTCAGCCCCTCGCTCAGTCTCCGCTCGTTTTGTTTCGCGGCCAGATGCGGCAGCAGGTCGCTGATACAGAATACCGGATCTCCCGCTTCCTCGCCAACACAGATCGTGATCTTCTCTCCGTTCTTTTTCACCACTACACCGTGCATCGCAAGCGGAACGGTTCCCCACTGATATTTCCGGATGCCGCCGTAATAATGCGTCTTAAAATACGCAATCTCATTCTTCTCATAGAGCGGATTCGGCTTCAGATCGAGGCGCGGGGAATCGATATGTGCGCCATTGATCCGCACGCCTTCCCGAACCGGCTTCGTCCCGAAAGTTGTCAGGAGCACCGACTTGCCCCGATTCCTTACATATACCTTCTCGCCCGGCCGGTATTTTTTCGACGGGTCAAACTCCTGATATCCGGCTGCGCGGGCCATCTCCACGATCTGCGCCACACATTCCCGCTCTGTCTTGCCACGGTCAAGGAACGCCTTATATCCTTCGCAAAACACCGCTGCCTCTTCGATCTGCTCCGGCGCCGCCTTCCCAATATGCGGGAACTTCCAGGTCAGACGCTCCTCTAACCGCTTTCCTTCCGATTTCTCTTCACTCATGATTCTTTCCTCCTCGTATATCCCCTAACCACGGATTCCCTGACCGTCGCCCTCCAGCATCAGCGTAAACGGGCCCTCATTCAGAAGTTCGACCTCCATATGAGCCCCAAACCGGCCATGCTCCACCTTCGGCGCATATCTTCTGCAGCGCTCCACAAAATATTCATACAACCGCTCTGCCTTCTCCGGATTCCCGGCCTTAACAAAACTCGGGCGATTTCCCTTATGGCAATCCGCATACAGCGTAAACTGACTGATCACCAGCATCTCGCCTCCCACGTCCGCGAGAGAGAGATTGGTCTTTCCATTTTCATCCGGAAAAATCCGCAGTTTGCCAATCTTATCCGCCATCCGCTCCACAGCCGCCTCATCATCCGTCTCCGCGACTCCAAGCAGAATCAGAAATCCCTTTCCGATTGCACCGACCGTCTCTTTGTCAACCGTAACCTGTGCGTGGGATACCACCTGCAATACCACTCTCATCTTTCCTGTCCTCCCCGGTAAAACCAGACAACTCCGGCAAACCATGGAGCCTGCCTGTAACCGTTCCTTCCATATATACAGATATACAGGCAACACAAAGGGCAGCTTCTGACAACCGGCTGCCCCCTGCATTCCCCTCTATGTCTCCTGTTCTCCCAGCGTAGCGATCTGCTGATTCAGGGAAAACATCTTTGCGTCCAGCATATCCACAATATCAGCGCAGGATTTCAGCTCCGCCTGCAGATTCTCCGGTGCGTTCCCCTCAAATTTGTAAGCGATCTTATGTTCCAGGCTGGCCCAGAAATCCATTGCAACCGTCCGGATCTGAATCTCCACCTTCGTCTCTACCGGTCCGTCCGTCATATAGACCGGAATCGTCACTACCATGTGATAACTCTTGTATCCGTTCGGCTTTGGATTCTTAATGAAATCCTTCACATACAGAACCGTTATGTCCTTCTGCCGTGCAATCATATCTGCAATGGTATAGATGTCCTGGGTGAACGAGCAGATGATTCGGATGCCCGCGATATCGCTGAGCTTCTCCACCATATTCTCGATCGTCACATCCAGGCCGTCGCCCTTGAGTTTCTTGACGATACTCTCCGGCGTCTTGATCCTGGATTTGATATGTTCGATCGGGGTACGTCCATAGACATGGACAAACTCCCCGTCCAGAATTTCAATTTTAGTATTAATCTCTTTTAACGCCGACTCATATAAAAACATGACTGAGTTCCAGCGGTCCAACTGGCCATACGATTTTGGGATATCCATATTGCCTTATCCCTCCTAACTTCCATCAATCAGGCCTCAAGCTGCGGACCGCAAAAACGGTATTACAGCTTAATGCCTTTCAGGAGCGCACCAAGGTTCGTCGTCGCCTTGCCTGTCTCCTTATAATCAAATACTTCCGTCTCCCGGGCGTCCCCATTTGCCTCGAGAGCCTTCATACTCAGGCTGATCTTGCCTTCCTTCAGCGCAATAATCTTGACCGTTACTTCCTGTCCTTCCTTCAGCACCGCTGCCGGCGACTTCACTCGCTGGCTGCTGATCTGGGACACATGCAGCAGGCCGCTCAGACCGCCGTCCAGTTCAATAAACGCGCCATAATCTTTAATCGAATCCACCTTGCCTTTGACAACCGCGCCGACCTTGACTGCGGCCATCTTCTCTTCCTTCTCCTTCGCCTCCTTCTCTTTCAGAACATTCCGCGCAGAAAGAACCAGCTTCTTCTTCTCCGGATCCACCGTAATCGGCGTCACGTCCAGGTGCTGTCCGACACAGTCCTCCAGCTTCTCCACATAATGGGTAGACACATGAGAGGCCGGGATAAAGCCCTGAATCTCATCGACATAAGCCACCAGACCGCCCTTGACTGCCTCTTTTACCTTCACGTTGACAACAGCCTTATCCTCCATCATCTGAGTCAGTTCTTTCCACTTCTCCGCGTCCGGGCCTTCCTGCTCCTGATAGTTGCTGCGGCGCTCGTCAAATTCCTTGTATGATGCCTCCAGTTCCCTGGCGAAATCATCCATCGTCTCCTTAACTTCCTCACTCATGATTATAAGCTCCTTCCTTTTACACAATCGCCGGAATCACACCGGCGGCTATGTTGACTTTACCACATTTTCTTTCTTTTTTCTATAGTTTTCTACAGAAAAGTGTGATATAGTGAGAATAATTCCCGCAACCGTTCGGACAGCAGATTTTCGTCTCACCTGATGAAGCAGATACGCCTCCGGAACGGTTATACTATGTCAGGAAAAGAGGCAGGTTTATCATGGAAGATATTATGGATCTTCACACACACACAATCGCCAGTGGGCACGCCTACAACACGCTCTATGAGATGGTACATGCGGCGGCAGATAAAAAGGTACAGCTCCTTGGCATAACCGACCACGCCCCCATGGTGCCGGGCGCATGTCATCCATTTTATTTCAGGAATTTCCGAGTGATCCCCAGAGTCCTTTTCGGCGTCAATCTCATGATGGGCTGCGAGCTCAATATCATCGATTACGATGGAACGATTGATCTTGAACCCGAGTACCGCAAAAGGCTGGATTTTGCGATCGCGAGCATCCACGAGCAATGCTACGAGGTCGGCTCCACAGCCCAGAACACGGCCGCCTATCTTGCCGCCATGAAAAATCCGGACGTTCACATCATCGGCCATCCGGATGACGGACGCGTCCCTGTCGATTTCGAGACGCTGGTCTGCGCAGCAAAAGAAGCGCATGTGCTGCTGGAATTCAACGCCAGCTCGCTCCATCCGCGTTCCCACCGGGTCAATTCCCGGGCCAATTACATCACCATGCTCGAACTCTGCCGCCGCTACCAGGTGAGCATCATCCTTGACAGCGACGCGCACTGCGCCGAGGATGTGGCGGAACACAGCCGCGCCCACGCCCTGCTTCGCGAAATTGATTTTCCGGAAGAACTGGTCGTAAACTCCTCCATGGAGAAGGCCGCCGAATACATTCCCTATCTGGCCAATCTTCTGGATAACGGAGGCCTGCAGCAATGATCAACTTTCTGAACCTGGAATATTTTCTTGTCGCGGCGGAGGAGCTGAACTTTACCCGCGCGGCAAAGAAACTGTTTATTTCCCAGCAATCCCTGAGCAACCATATTGCCAACATGGAGAAAGAGTTTGATATTGAGTTGTTCAACCGCACGACCCCCCTGACCCTGACTTACGCAGGACAGTCCCTGCGGGACCGAGCCAGGCAGCTTCTGGATCTGCGGGACGAAACCTACCGGGAACTCGCCGACATCAAAGATTTCTCCATCGGCCAGCTCACCATCGGCCTCTCCCACACCCGCGGCCGGGTCATTCTGTCGGAAATTCTTCCTGTCTATAAGGAGCGCTTTCCGCACATCGACCTGAAACTGGCCGAAGGCAATTCCTCGGAGCTGGCAAACGACCTGATCCACGGAGATGTTGATCTGATCATCGACCTGCTCCCCATCCGCGCGGAAAATATAGAGACCGTCCCCATCTGCGAAGAAGAAATTCTGCTCGCTGTTCCCGATCATGTCCTGGAACGCGCGTTTCCCGGAAGACTCGAAGAGATCAGGTCCCAGCTCAGCGCCCATGTTGATCTGAAACTGCTGAAGGACTGCCCTTTCCTGATGATCAACAAGGGTAACCGCGTCCGCACCATTGCAGATGAGATGTTCGAAGAGGCCGAATTCTCGCCGGACATCATTCTGGAGACAGAGAACATCGAGACGGTTCTGGCACTCGCCATCAAGGGAATGGGAATTACCTTTTACCCGCGGATGTTTATCTCCGGCCACTCGGATTCCCAGGACAAAATAAGCAATCGCTTAGGCCTGAACTTCTATTCTCTGGATCACGCAAAGGCTCACGGCACCCTGGCAATCGGCTACCACAAAGGTCATTATATGTCGCAGGCAACGAAAGAATTCATCCGGATTGCCAGAAAGACCATATAATCCTTGACTTTTTGCACACTTTTCGCTATATTATAAATATAGTAATCGTTATTATTATTGGTGAGGTGTGCAATATGAGAACAATCAAACACAGCCGACAACGTGAATCCATCCTGACTTTTCTGCTGAACCGGAAGGATCACCCGACTGCGGACACGCTCTATGCTGGCATCCGTGAAGAATATCCCAACATCAGTCTTGGCACGGTCTACCGCAACCTGAATCTGCTGGTCGAACTCGGAGAGATTCAGAAGCTGACCTGTGGGGACGGCAAGGACCATTTTGACGCAGACACAAGCCCGCATTACCATTTTGTATGCCAGACCTGCGGCTGCGTCAGTGACCTGCCCCTGCCGCCAGTCGACAACCTTGACGAGCAGGCACAGGCCTGCACCGACTGTCACATCGACAGCCATACGCTGATCTTCTATGGAACCTGCGTCGACTGTCTCGCAAACCCGATGGCTCATCCATCCGATACCTGAGTCATCCACATAGCAGGGAACTGTCACTGACAGTTCCCTGCTATGCTATGATGTCCTGGCGGGCTGCCACCGGCATCCCCTTTTTTATTTGTTATGTGTTATGACGCACAGAAGCGGCAGAGCTTTTACACTCTGCCGCTTCTGTCTCGACTCCCCTTACGGGGAGTCTCCTAATTCTCTTAGCCGAAGTATCTCTTCAGCAGTCCTTCGAATGCCTTGCCATGTCTGGCCTCGTCACGGGCCATCTCATGCACGGTGTCATGAATCGCATCCAGGTTCAGTGCCTTTGCACGCTTCGCCAGATCCATCTTGCCCTCGGTCGCGCCAAACTCTGCGTCAACCCGCAGCTCCAGGTTCTTCTTCGTGGAATCCGTCACCACTTCGCCCAGCAGTTCTGCAAACTTCGCCGCATGCTCTGCCTCTTCATAGGCTGCCTTCTCCCAGTAAAGGCCGATCTCCGGATATCCCTCCCGGTGAGCCACACGCGCCATCGCCAGATACATGCCAACCTCAGAGCACTCTCCCTCGAAATTCGCTCTCAGATCCTTGATGATGTCCTCCGGCACGCCCTTCGCTACGCCAACCACATGCTCTGCTGCCCAGACCTTCTCTTCGCTCTGCTCCTTGAACTTCGATGCCGGAACCTTACATACCGGACAGGACTCCGGCGGGGTGTCTCCCTCATGAACATAACCGCATACAGTACAAACCCATTTCTTCATAGACTCAATTCTCCTTTTCATCATGTATAATTATTATCCGCAACTTTTATTTTTGTTGTAATCAATATCAGTAATGATTACTGATATTAAGATATCATAACTTCCTGCCCCTGTCAATACTTTTTTGTTTATTTCTGAATTTTTTTCTCCATCTTTTTCTACTGCGGGCAACCGGCTCCTCCTGCCACCTTTCCCGCCTGAATCAGAAGTGTCGGAAGAAGCGCCCCGATCCCAATCATGGCAATCTGAGCAGGCGTCAGGTCAGCTGCCGCGAGCAGCACCTGCAGTCCCGGCACAGACAGAACCGCTCCCAACAGCAAAACTCCGGCCGCAAAGGCCATCACGCTCCAGACATTGCTGCCCGGCCCCAGTTCCACAATGGAACGTTCGCTGCGGCAGTTAAACCCGTGCAGCAGACGCGCCAGTGTTAAGGTTGCAAAGGCCATAGTGCTGGCAGTTCCGGCATTACCCGTGCGCAGCCCGGCAAAATAGGCGGCCATCGTCCCTCCGGCGATCAATATTCCCTGCAGCAATATTTTCCCGGTCAGACGCCGGGTCAGGATTCCTTCCGCCGGATCACGGGGTGGTCGGCGCAGCAAATCGTCCTCCGGCGGCTCCATACCGATGGCGATTGCCAGAAGCGAATCGGTCAGAAGATTGATGAACAGCAGGTGCACCGGAGCAAACGGCAGGGGCAACGACAAAAGCGAGGTGCAAAGCACACATAAAATTCCTGCCATATTTCCGGACAGCAGGAACTGAATGGCATTCTGGATATTCCGGTAGACATTTCTCCCATTTGATACAGCCCGGATGATCGTTGCAAAATTATCATCCGCCAGAATCATGGAAGCCGCATCCCGTGCCACATCTGTTCCGGACCGGCCCATCGCCACACCGATATCCGCCTGTTTGAGTGCCGGTGCGTCGTTTACCCCATCGCCGGTCATTGCAACAATATGGCCGCGCTTCTGCCAGGCATCAACAATCCGGATCTTGTGTTCCGGCGTTACCCTGGCATATACGACGATACGCTCCAGAAGTTCTCCGAGTCTTCGCTCGTCCATCGCGTCCAGCTCTGCCCCCGTCACCGCCATCCGGGCAGCCTTGCCTTTTCCGGATTCAAGCAGGCCGATCTTCTCTGCCACAGCCAGCGCCGTGATCCGATGATCACCAGTGATCATAATCGTGCGAATGCCTGCCCGGCGGGCCGCCAGGATCGCTGCCCGGGATTCCGGCCGTGGCGGATCCATCATCGCCACCAGCCCCAGAAAGGTCAGGTCCGTTTCTGCCTGCGTCTCCATCTCCGTGCTTCCTGCCATTTCCCGGTATGCGAGTCCGATCACACGAAATCCCCGCGACGCAAGTCCGACACACTCCCGTTCCAGCCGCTGCCGGGTCCCCTCGTTCATTTCCCGGACGCCGCCCACAGTCAACACCTCGTTCGACCGTGCCAGCAGCACATCTGGCGCACCCTTGGCAAACAGGAGCTTACGCCCCTCTGCCAGATGAACCGTACTCATCATTTTCCGTCCGGAATCAAATGGGAATTCCCGCCTGCGGGGCATCTGCGCCCACAGTTTCCTTACGTCTACCCCGGCAGAAATTCCCAGTTCCAGCAAAGCCCGTTCGACCGGATCGCCATGTTCTTCCCCTGCCTGTTGCGAAAGAAGCGCATTGCCGCAGAGAACCGCGTCATAAAGCAGCATCCGGTGGACCGGATGTAACAAATCCAGTTCTCCCGCTTCCATTTCTCTCCCATCCGCATACACCACACCGGCACGCATTCGGTTCTGTGTCAACGTGCCGGTCTTGTCGGAGCAGATCACAGAAACGCATCCCAGACTTTCTACTGCCTTCAGGTCCTTGATGATCGCATGCTCCCTCGCCATCTGTCGTGTCCCCATCGCCTGCACAATCGTGACGATCGAGCCGAGCGCCTCCGGGATTGCGGCGACCGCCAGCGCTACGGCAAACATCAGCGCATCCAGAACCGCCATTCCCCGGTACAGACTCAGGGCAAACACCAGCGCGCAGACCAGGAGAATCAAAAGCGCCAGCTTTCCGCCAAACGCATCCAGACTGGCCTCGAGGGGCGTTTTCCTTTCCCCGGTTTCGTTCATCAGCGCCGCAATGGTTCCGATCTCGGTATCCATACCGGTAGCCGTCACGACGAAGCGACCTCGCCCCGCACGGATACGGGAGCCGGAAAAGATCATATTTCTCCGGTCGCCCACAGCGACCGGCCCCTGCCCTGAAAATACCTCCGCTGACTTCTCCGTCTCCATGGATTCTCCTGTCAGCATACTCTCGTCCACCCGCAGCCCCTGGCATTCCACAATGCGGCCATCGGCAGGCGCCATCGCGCCCGCTTCCAGCAACACCATATCCCCGGGAACGAGCTGTCTGGCCGGAAGTTCCCGCACCACCCCATCCCGGAGCACCCGTGCCACCGGTGCGGACATCGCCCGCAGACTCTCGAGCGATCTGCGTGCTTTCTCGTGCTGCACCGTCCCGAGAATGGCGTTCATCATCAGAACCGCCACAATCACTCCCATACTCTCCACGTCGCCTGACAACGCCGAAAACAGGGCCGCCGCCAGAAGGATCACCACCAGCAAATCCTCAAACTGCTCCGCGAAAACCTGCCACGCCTTCTTCGGCGGCCGCTCCCGCAACGCATTTTCACCGGACTCGCCAAGCCGTCTCGCCGCTTCCGACTCCGAAAGTCCCCTGGCGCCCACGTCGAAATACCGACAGACATCCTCCGCCCGACTCCGATACCACTCCTCCGGTTTTTCCCTCATAATCTGCTCCCGCCCGCAATGCACGGCCTGCCCGGCACGCGCCGCCTTATCGTTTCAGACTATGCGAAAAAAAGGCCCTCTATGCAGAAATTGCTTTCCGCACAGAGAGCCAATCGATTCCTGACCTTTTACTCCTGGTATCATCACTTTATAAAATCTTCCCGCATCGGCGTGAAAATGTCCAGCAAAACGGTATCCTCCAGCACATCAATCCCGTGAACGGCATCTGGCTTCACATAGTATGTATCGCCGGTACCCAGTACCTGATCCGCCTCTCCTTCCTCATGGTATACCAGCTTCCCAGAGACGATATATCCGATCTGCTCATGAGGATGGGAATGCGGTGCGCCAATCCCGCCCTTCGGGAAATGCAGCTCCACCGTCATCAGATTCTTACTGTAAGACAAAATCTTCCGGCTCACGCCGCCGCCCAGATCCTCTGGCCGAACATTCCTGTTCTCTGTATACATCTCTTCCTGTCCTCTCTTTCTCACTCGGTCCGTTGTGATGCTCCGGCATATACCAGACGATACAGCGACTGCAGTTCCTGATAAGCCATCGTCTCCTGCAGATCCCGAAGCCCGTCCAGAATTCCCTCCAGATACCAGCGATGACCTTCCTTGTGTTTCTCATGGAACCGATCCCAGACCGCATCTCCGATCACCAGATAATCCCGTGCCGTCGAGCGCATGTTGCTCAGCTTATCTCCCAGCGCCAGAATCTTCATCTCCCGGTCGGCTGTCTTCAGATGGCAGATCGTCGCCTGCTTCCGTTCCCGCCAGCCTCTGGACTTATCCTCGGTCTCCGCCTCCACCAGGGCACGCACCCGGCTACCGAACGCACGCTCGATATCCTCCGCCTTCGTCGGTGTATCCTCCAGCACATCGTGCAGATACGCGGCCGCGATCACCTCCTCATCGTCCGTCAGCTGCGCCACAATCAACGCAACCTCCATCGGATGATAAATATAGGGAATGCTGTTCCCCTTTCGCGTCATCCCTTCATGTGCCTTCGCCGCAAATGCCGCTGCTTCCTGTATCATACCTGTCCGCCCCTTCGCGATTCCTCTGCCCATTCCGGGCAATCGAGTCTGTTCCGTTACCGTATCGATTCAGGACGGCATCTTTCCGCACCACCCTGTCTCCAGTATAACACAGCGCAAAGGATGCGACAAGAAAAACAGTAAGAAAAACTTTCCTTGTCAAGCGAACGGTTTTCTGCTATGCTTATGTGCAGAAAATCAGGAAGCAGCCTGCATTCCCCGCACCATAGTGCATAGCGCCGGAAGCGAATACAGCCTGCAACGAAAGGAATACGAAACTTATGGCGCTTTCGCGCCCGGAGGAAGATATTATGATCGAACAGACACAACGGCCCACGGCCCGCTCATCCAGCCGTTACCGCAAAAAGAAAAAAAGTGAATTGCCGCACATCCTGTTGTTCTATGTGCTGCCTTTTCTTATTTTCAACGCACTCGTCTTCTACTGTGTGACCACTGCGCCGGAATTTCAGATGGAGGTTGCCGATACGGACGATTACCTTTCCACGACTGTCACCATGGATCTCCAGTCGCACTTTCCGACGAAATCCGTCACCATGACGCTCAATGGCGAAGCGGTTGAACTGGAAAAGGACGGCCGTACCTATACGGCAGTTGTTACTACCAATGGCTCCATTGAAGCCACCGTTGTCAATTTAAACGGCATGCAGACCAAGATCTACGATCATGTCAATGTCCTCGATGAGACTCCGCCGACCTTCGACGGCGATCCCGCGATCAATGACGGCGTCATCTACCTGTCGATTGCAGACAGTCAGTCCGGCGTTAACTTTGACTCCATCTACGCCGTGAACTCTCTGGGCGAGACACTGACGCCTCTGACCGTCGATCGCAGCGCCAACATGCTTTCTTTTGAGATGGATCCGGACGGGCTCCATGTCTACGCGCAGGATATGGCCGGCAATGAAGTCCAGGCCAATTTCACTTCCCACACGGAAAATGGGGTGGAAACACTGGAAGGCGGTATTGAAGATACCGAAACAGAAGCCAGTTCCCAGGATGCCGTCCGCGTCACCGAAGAAACCGGATCTGACACAGAGACGGACTCCGCGGCAGACCCGGTTTCTGACATTACAATCAACTGACTTCTTACCCCTGATACACAATCTCTCCCCCACAGATGGTATGGGTCACCCTTCCGTAGAGCGATTCTCCGATAAACGGCGAATTGGACGCTTTCGACCGGAACGTTTCGACCGTCCAGATCGCATCAGGATCGAAAATGACCAGATCCGCGTCTGCTCCGACCCCGATCCAGCCCTTCCTCTCCTCCAGGTGATAGAGCGTCGCCGGGTTGATCGTCATCTTCTCGAGCAGCTGCTTCATGGTGAGGACACCAGGCCGCACCAGATTCGTGACACCCAGCGCGAGCGACGTCTCCAGTCCGATGATTCCGCTCGGTGCCTGCGTGAGCGGACGGGCCTTCTCCTCCGCGCTGTGAGGCGCATGATCCGTGGCTATGATATCGATGATTCCTTCCCGCAATCCCCGGAGAATCTCCTCCCGATCCGCCGCTGTCCGCAGCGGCGGATTCATTTTTGCCAGCGTCCCGTGTTGCAGCACCGCCGTCTCATCCAGCGAAAAATGATGCGGCGTCACCTCCGCCACAACCGGAGCACCCAGATGCTTTGCAAATTCCACCATCCGCACCGACGTGCCGGAGCTGATATGCTGAATATCAACGACCGCGCCGGTGTGCAGCGCCAGCATGCAGTCCCGCGCCACCAGAACATCCTCTGCCATCGCGGGCGATCCGCCGATGCCAAGCGCATCCGATACCGCGCCCTGGTTGATGCCATTGTCTGCAATCAGCGTCCGGTCCTCTTCATGAAAACTGAGCGGCAGATTCAGACGAACCGCTTCCTCCATCGCCTGTCTGACCAGTCCGGCATTCATCAGCGGAATCCCGTCATCCGTGAAGCCAGCCGCCCCATGCGCCTTCAGCAATTCCATATCAACCAGTTCCTGCCCCTTCATGCCGACGGAGATATTCGCACAGGTCAGGACATGGATCGCCGTCTTCTTTCCCTCGCCAATCACATATTCCAGCGTTTCCACATTGTCCACGGCAGGCCTGGTGTTCGCCATCAGCACAACCGTCGTAAATCCTCCGGCGGCAGCAGCCCTGGCTCCGGTCTGAATGTCCTCCTTATAGGTAAAACCCGGATCACGAAAATGCACATGGACGTCAATCAGCCCCGGCGCCACGATCTGCCCGGACGCATCGATCACGGAAACGCCGGACGAAGCGTCTGTCCCCTTCTCTGCGCCGGACCCGGAGAGATACTTCGCCTCCAGCCCGGTTCCCATATCAATGATCGTTCCTCCATCCACAACGACGTCCATCACGCCATCGGTACCGGTCTTCGGGTCAATGACCCGTCCGTTTCGAATATAAATCATCTCGTCGTTCTCCTTTTCTACCGCAAATCATGGTCATCCCGCTTCTCCGCTTCATCCAAACGCGCGCTGGCATCCGACCGGCGCGCGTTCTCCATCTCATTTTTTCTGCCCGCAAAAGCACGGGATTCCGAAGCCAGATCTACGGGCATAGAAATACCTGGCCTTTCTCCTGAATTTCTACAATCTTCTCCCGGTAATCTTCCGTACAGGGCAGAACCTTAAACCGACGAATCAGATCAAAATCATCCCAGAAATGCATGGGAAACACCATCTTTGCACCGACTGTCCGCATAAATTCGTCGATACCCAGGGAATACAGTTCCTCCTGCCGCCCGTCCAGCACAAGCATCGCCAGATCCGGGCGAAGTCCCTTCCCGCGAATCTGTTCCAGTTCCTTCCCATAAGCGGCATGAATATCCGGATTCCAGGGATCCGGCTCTCCCTTCCACTGCCAGTCATTCAGATCCCCTGCATGATAAATCACCTTCCCGTCGACCTCGACCAGAAAGGCAACGCCTTCATCGGTCGAGCGGAATGCAGTAACCTTCATCCCGCCGCATTCCGCAAGCTCCAGCACGCTGCCGGGATCGACAAATTCCACCCGTCCCCGATGCTCATCCGGAACCCGATTCTGCCAGATATCATCGGACAGCACATAAAAAACATGCGGATGTACCGCCGCCAGCTTCCAGATCGCCGGATCAAAATGATCCGGATGGCGATGGCTGACAAAGACCACCAGATCTTTCTCTGGATCCAACGCCGGAACCGCCGTGTTCCACCAGTCAAACAGGAGCTGTCCGTGCTCCGTTGCCACCAGAAACCCACTGTGATGAAGATACGTCACGCTTGTCATTTCTTCACCGCCGGTACTTTCTTCGCAGAATCCTTTACCGCGGGAACCTTCTTTGAAGTATCTTTTACTGCCGGCACCTTCTTTGCGGTATCCTTCACCACAGGCATTTTCTTTGAGGTGTCCTTCAGGGCCGGAACCTTCTTCCCATCCGGCGCCGTCTCCGTCTTCTTCACCGCTTTCGGCTCAACCGCCGGTGTGCAGGTAAAGATAAGCGCAGACATCGGCGGCACATCGATGACGATTGAAAACGTCCGCTCATTGCACTCCTCGCGCTTACTGGTCTTTACGCGCGGATTGCCCTTTCCACCACCGCCGAATTCAACCGCGTCACTGTTCAGCACTTCCTTGTATTTGCCATAGAACGGCACGCCGACCTGGTACTTCTCATGTTCCACCGGCGCGAAATTGCATACAAAGAGCAGCGTCTCCTCCTTCTTCTTCGTTCTGCGCAGGAACACCACAATATTTTCCTGACTCGACGAACAGTCAATCCACTCAAATCCGTCCGGTACATAGTCCTGTTCGTAGAGCGCCGGATGGCTCTGGTAGAATCGGTTCAGCGCCTTCACATAATCCTGCGTCTTTTTGTGAACCGGATACTCCAGAATCTCCCACGGCAGCGACACATTCTCATTCCACTCGGCGACCTGCGCGAACTCCTGTCCCATGAAGAGAAGCTTCTTCCCCGGATGCCCATACATAAACCCGTATGCCGCACGAAGATTGTTCGCCTTCGCCTCATAATCCGCCCCCGGCATCTTGCAGAGCATGGACGCCTTGCCATGGACGACCTCGTCATGCGAGAATACCAGAATGAAATCCTCGCTGTACGCATACAGCATGGAGAAGGTCAGCTCCCCATAATGATAATTCCGGAAGAACGGATCCGTCTTCATATAACCGGTAAAATCATTCATCCAGCCCATGTTCCACTTGTAATCAAAGCCCAGGCCATTCTTCTTTACATCGCCCGTGATCTCCGGCCACGCCGTCGACTCCTCCGCGATGACCATCACGCCCTTCGCCTGTTTCTTAAACTGACTGTTTAAATGCTTTAAGAACTCTACGGCCTCCAGATTCTCATGGCCGCCGTACATGTTCGCGACCCACTCGCCGTCATTCTTTCCATAATCCAGATACAGCATGGACGCCACCGCATCCATGCGGATCCCGTCTGCATGGAACTCCTTCGCCCAGTACAGCGCATTCGCAATCAGGAAGTTCGTCACCTGCGGCCGTCCGTAATTGTAAATCAGCGTCCCCCAGTGCGGGTACGACCCCTGCCTCGGGTCCGCATGCTCATAGACGCAGCTTCCGTCAAAACAGGCCAGCCCCTGCAAATCCCGTGGGAAATGCGCCGGCACCCAGTCGAGGATCACGCCAATCCCCTGGCCATGCATGTAATCCATAAAATACCGGAAATCATCCGGCGTCCCATAGCGGCTCGTGGGCGCATAGTATCCGGTCACCTGATAGCCCCAGGAACCATCCAGCGGATGCTCCATGACCGGCATCAGTTCCACATGGGTATACCCCATTTCCTTCACATATTCCGCCAGCCTCGGTGCGATCTCCCGGTAATTGTAGAATTCCGAACCGACCACCGGTGTCCCATCCTCCAGCGTCTCCAACGGCTTACGAATCCAGGAGCCCAGATGCACCTCATAGATGGAAACCGGCTTCTTCTTCGTATCCGTCTTCTCCCGCTGTGCCAGCCATGCCGCGTCCTCCCAGACATACTGGCTCTCCCAGACAATCGACGCCGTATTCGGCCGCAGCTCCGCATAGCTTCCATACGGATCCGCCTTCAGCATCGGTTCGCCTTTGCGCGTCTTAATCTCATACTTGTAGACGGTTCCCGCTTCCAGACCGGGAAGGAACAGTTCAAACACGCCCGAATCTCCGATCCGCTTCATCTGGTGACGTCTGCCGTCCCAGTGATTAAAATCTCCAACCACACTGACACGCATCGCGCATGGCGCCCAGACAGAAAAATATACGCCCTTCACGCCGCCAATCGTCATCGAATGCGCGCCCATCTTTTTGTATACGTCGTAAAAAATCCCCGCCTCAAACTTCTTTAATTCCGATTCCGTATACTGCGTTCCATACGCATACGGGTCACGGATCTCCTCGGTCTCTCCCGACTCATATGTGACCAGCAGCAGATAATCCGTCACCGACTTACGCGGCACCAGTACGGCAAAAAAGCCCGCCTCATCCTGCTTTTCCATCGGATACTTTTTCCCGTTTCCAACCATTCGCACCGTGACTGTAGCCGCTTCCGGAATAAACGCCTGAACCAGCAGTCCATCCTTCGTCACATGCGGGCCAAGAAGGCGTTCCGGGTTCGCCGCCTCGGAATAAACAATCTCCTCAATCCCCGCCCAGTCCATCAAATCATACAACGTCTTATCCACAATTGTCCCCTCCGTTCTAATTCCTGGTATCATTATATCCTATTTACGATTTGACAGCAATCAGTTTCGCAGCAGTTCCATCAACTCCTCGCGGCTGAAGGTCGCGCTCTTCAATCCCTCGCCGCCCAGAATCTCCTCTGCCAGCTCCGTCTTCCGTTCCTGAATCTTCGTAATGTTTTCTTCTATTGTCCCCTTTGTCAGCAGTTTATATACGGTCACAACCTGCTCCTGCCCGATCCGGTGCGCCCGGTCGGTCGCCTGGTTCTGCACGGCAAGATTCCACCAGGGATCATAATGAATCACAATGTCCGCCGCCGTCAGATTAAGCCCCGTTCCGCCCGCTTTCAGCGAGATACAGAACACCGATGTATCATCCCGGTTGAAATCCTCAACCAGGCGGATCCGTTCCTCTTTCTTCGTGCTGCCCGTCAGCGCATAGTACGAAATCTTCTCCGCATCCAGCCGTTCTTCAATCCGTGCCAGCATCGTCGTAAACTGCGAAAACAGCAGAATCTTATGCCCGCTCCCCACCGCGTTCCGAACCAGCTCCAGACACATCTCCAGCTTTGCCGACTCTCCCCTGTAATCCTCAAAGACAAGCGCCGGATCACAGCAAAGCTGACGCAAACGGGTCAACTCCGCGAGCATCTGAATCTTCGAGGTCTTAAACTCTTCATCCGTCTGTCCATCCAGCAGAATCTGCAGCCGCTTCACATGCGCGTCATACAGCTTCTGCTGTTCTCCTTCCATCTTCGCGTAGAAATCCCGTTCGATCTTCGGCGGCAGATCCGTAAGAACATCCTTTTTCAGGCGACGCAGAACAAACGGCCGGATCATTTTCCGCAGCCGTTTCGTCGCCGTCTCACTCTGTCTCGACACGATCGGCTCCTCGATTTCATCCCGGAACTGCGGATATGCATACAGGAATCCCGGCATCAGGTAATCAAAAATACTCCAGAGTTCACTCAGCCGGTTTTCCACCGGCGTTCCCGTTAACGCCAGCCTGAATCCGGCCTGCACCTGCTTCACCGCTTTTGCCGCCTGCGTACCGTGATTCTTGATAAACTGTGCCTCGTCGATCACCTCCGTATCAAACCGCAGCCGCTCGTAATGCGCAAGATCCCGTTTGAGCAGATCATACGAAGTCAGAAGAATGTCACCCTTTTGCGCGCCCTCGATCAGTTCCCGGCGCTTCGCCGCCGTCCCGACCACCATGGTCACCGGCAGTTCCGGCGCAAAACGGGCAAACTCACTGTTCCAGTTGTAAACCAGCGAAGCCGGTGAGACAATCAACGCCATCGACGGCGCTTCCGAGGCCAGAAACGCAATCACCTGCAGCGTCTTTCCCAGCCCCATATCATCCGCCAGAATTCCACCGAAACCATTGTGTTTCAGGGTCTTGATCCACAGAAATCCCACCTTCTGATACTCCCTGAGGATCGGATCCAGCAACGGTGGAATTTCGAAATCATTATCCTCCACCGTCTTCATGTTGCGCACCAACGCCCGGAATTCCCGGTTGCGGGACACACTCATCCCGCCATGCTCCCGCAGCTCGCTGTCCAGATAAAGCGCCCGGTAACGCGGCAATTCCACGCTCTCCCGCTTCATCTGTGCATCCGTCAGATTCAGTCCTTCCCGCAGTTCTGCCAGCGCCCCCACATCCACGCCGGAAATATCGACAAAATCCCCGTTTTTCAGGCGATAGAACTTTTTCTTTCTGTTGTATCGCGACAGAATCTCCAGCAGTTCCGCCCTCGACATATCTCCGGCTGTCATCCGCAGTTCAAGCAGATCACCGGATACGGAAATGCCCACCGAAACCTTTGGCGTCGGCGAAACCTGGAGACGCTTCAGTGCCTCCGAGATATAGACCTCTCCCACCATCTGCAGTCTGGTGGGAGCTTCTGTCAGGAACTCGTAGATGGCATCGTCTCCGACCGCCGCCATTGCCTGCGTCTTCTCATCGTAGGCATCACAAAATGACGACACCAGCTGTCTGACCTCCGTCTCCTTCAGCTGATCCCGTCTCCCCACGTCCTTCTTCTCGTCAAACAGAGGATACTCCCACTCTCCGTACCGCACCAGGGGCCGACAGGTCACCATCTCCCGATTGGGCGCATCCAGATAAAAAGAAAAAGCCGCCTGCGCCAGACCATAATCCGCCTCGTCAAATTTTTTTCGTTCACAGACGAACTGTTTCTCCAGAGCCGGAAGCAGCTGCCGGCAAAAGAGCGGCACATCCTCCTTCTGAATAAACGCCCGCCGATCCGGAATACTGCGCATCCATTCCATAAAGTCGCTCACCGGCGCCAGGCTCTCCCTGGACAGCGGATAGACCCTGCCCTCCAGGAAATAATAATCATACCGATTCCCTTTCAGTCCGAAAACCGGTTCCAGCTTAAGCTCCACACCGTCCGCTTTCCCGTTCAGCCACAGTTTTCTTTTTAACGGTTCCTGCGTGATCCGCCACTCCGTATACTCATCGTTGTCTTTTGCGCCAAAAAAAGAACCGTCCTTCACCAGCTCCATAAACTGTTCCGTCTCCGTCGCAGTCAGACTGATATTCCGCAATTTGGAAGGCATCTGGTAACCCACGGCTTTCAGATAGCTACTGTAATGATTCCACAGCCACTCGCGGATAAAATCGACCCAGACTAACGACTCCGGATCAAACATCTCCCGGCAATGAAGAAAGGAGAGCTTCTTTCCATAGGAAACCGTCTCCTCCTTCTCCATCGCTCCCAAAAACGAAACCACGTCCTTCAGAATATACATGCTGCCCGCACCGATCCGAAACTCCAGCGTCGCGCCACTCGCATTGAAATGAAAATAGGGAACCAGTCGGACCGTCCCCAGCTGCTCCCCACTCGTAATCGCAAGCGTCCCTTTCTCCTGCCGTTTTTCCAGCAGCGCCTTTAAGCCCGGCGTCGTGAGCGCCTGCGACTTCGCTCTCCCCCGGGCCGGACGCCCGGGACCCATCTTCTGCTGTGCCCCGGCGCGAAGCATCGCCCCCAGAGCCGTTCCCTGCATCTTATCCCACTCAATGTAATGGAGAAGTACCGCCACACAATGCTTGCAGAGACCACTGTACTTACGGAAAGCCGGACACTCACAGTAGATTCCATTCACCCGGTCCGACTCCAGATTATGCGTCATCTCCACACCATACACATTGCGTCCGCTGCCCTTCACCGTCGCCTCAATATTCCGCTCCTTTTCCTCTTCCCCGTCGGTTTCTTCCACCTGAAAAGAAGAAATGCGGCCGCCCTGATAAAGCTGCAGCCCCCGGCTGTAGACCGTCGTATTTGTCGCCGCATTCCTGATATTTGTCCTCGTCAGCATATCCGTACTCCTTCGTCACCTGTTTACCGTCTATCCTTTGCCATATCGCCGGTCGAATCACTCCCGTATGCCAGGCTCCATCCCCGTAATCACATAAATGTCTAATAACACTCAGACACCTTGACGACTAATATGTCATCTATCACAGATATCGATCCTTCTGCCGGGTAACATGACATTTCATCAATCTCTAAAGTTTCAACCAAATCTGCATATGAACTGCTGGGGCAAAAATTTAATGTTACGCCACAATATTCCTGCAAAACACCGTTCCAGGAATTCAAGACATTTTCATCCCGGGCAATCGGCCAATACAGTCCAAACTTTGCATATTCATTTGCAGACTCCCAGGCAATTGTGGCAGTAAACATTCGACTTTCAGCCGGCATTCCAACAATTGCCACTTCCTGTAAATCTGAATCGAAATACCCCAAATCTGTCAGATCCGTAACAATGTTATTTGCAATCGCAACAACCGAAGTTCGCCCTTCCAGCATGGCAATCTGATCATTGTTTACGATACATACATCTATCCATAACAGTCCCACCAGACACAACGTAAAACTTAATTTCACTAATTTATATGATACAACATTTTCTGTTAAGCACAAAGAAAGCGGAAACAGAAGCGCCATGCCACAAGTCATCAGAATCGTGTTACCAGCATTAATGAGCAAAAGTATCATATTGCATGCCATGGGGATTATACAAACAGCCAGGACAGACAACACCCCATACATAACATTTCGCTTGAAAATTGCAATGGTCTTATATATAAACACGCATCCAATCATCAGGAAGGCCAGAATATATATCCATTGTAAGCAGGAAGGCATTTGCTGTATATTACCGGTAAAATAAAACTCAAAAAATTCTTTGTACGCTATTATCAGTTGCTGCTGTAAGTTGAGGAAAATCCCGGATAATGAAAAACCGCTGTTTTTGTAAGAGAAAAGTTCTACACCTAACACGGCACAAAAGACCGTGATGGAAATTTTATAAAGGATACAGCCCGAAAGGACCGTGCCGACAGATTTTATAATTGCTTTTTGTACAACATGAATACTATTATTTTGATAAAGCATTTGTATGAAATATATGAGTAAAACAATACACGTGACACTAAGATACGCCTGATAGGTTGCCAGGGAGAATGCCAGAAAAATGCCACCTGACAATATCGCAGTCATAACATGATCTGTTTTTATAGCAAAGTAAGCCGAAAGAGCAGAAAGAAAATACGCAAAACCGTAGGCAACTGAGGTATAACAAAAAGACAGACTTGCGCATACCAACGGCGTAGCAATAAACAACATGCCCGTTAAGCATGCTTTGAAGCGACTTCGAAGTTCAAAACAATCTACAATCAGGGCACTTCCACATGCAAAGAAAAATAACGCCACAAGAGAGTTTAAAGTTGAAGAAACAATCCCAAAGCGTATCTGATCCAAAATGCAAATCATCCATCGGCCAATTGAAATCTCCCAGCCACGTGCGTAATATGAAGAAAAATGCCACGGAGAATCCATAGAATTCACCAGATTGTTTGAGATTAACATTAAATGAACGGCTATTCCAAATGCCCAATTTATAACAATGAACCAAAGATATTTTTCCGTTAAGGTTTTATATGTTCTGAACACGCAATTCTCTGCATATTCCATTTGAGCTATTCGTGTAATCAATGTAATTTTCTCCCCCTCCCAGGTGTCTCGTTTGGCAAACTCTCGCAGGTTTCTGGAAATTCTGCAGGTTCTGCCCTGTTCACTTCATTTCCGAATAACCCCAAACTCACATTTATTGTCATAGGAATTATATCAAATTATTGTATCTTCCTGACATTCCTTTTGTTCGTCTCTGCTATAATAAAATGCGGTCGATGTTTCGTCTCGATATAGGTCTTAGCCACATACTGCCCCATGATCCCCAGACAAAACAGCTGTATTCCACCAATAAAAATTATTATGCAAATAGTCGATGCCCATCCGGCTACCGGATCTCCAAAAATAAGTCTGCGGATTACGATCGCGATAGTTAAAAGAAACGCGACAAATGTCATCAGCACTCCACCCCAGGAAGCAACACTCAAAGGTACCTGTGAAAAGTTAATGATCCCATCAATCGCATACCGAAACAATTTCCAGAAACTCCACTTTGTTTTCCCTGCAACTCGTTCCACATTCTCATAAGAAAGCCAGTATGTCCGGAATCCGATCCACCCAAATATACCCTTTGAGAAGCGATTGTATTCTGACATTTCGACAATCGCATCCACCATTTCTCTTTTCATCAACCGGAAATCTCTGGCTCCGTCAACAATTTCTGTATCCGATATACGATTAATCAGTTGATAAAATTTTCTGGCGAACCAGCTTCTGATCGGCGACTCACCCGTGCGGGTCGCGCGCCTTGTTGCCACACTGTCATATTCTTTATGATCCAGTAATTCTATCATCCGCGGAAGAAGCGCGGGCGGATCCTGCATGTCCGCATCCATGACCACGACATAGTCACCATTTGCATTGCAAAATCCGGCATACATAGCTGCCTCTTTTCCAAAATTTCTGGAAAATGACAAATAGGTTACATGTTTATCCTGATCAGCCAATTGGCGCAATATATATAATGTCCCATCTTTTGATCCATCATTCACAAAAATGTACTCATAATCACAGCCAATACTTCTGACTATCCTCGTTGCTTCCGAATAGAAAAACGGGAGAGCATCCTGTTCATTATAACACGGAACTATGATTGATAATAACATATATGTTTTCTCTTTTCTATTTCAGATTGCATATTAACATGCCCTTTTCCTGCTCTAAGGCAGGTCTGTTAAGGCCACACATTTCTTAGCCGGACTGATACAATTCAAACTTTACCATTCTGAAGAAATAACAGAGAGGTTCCCTTCGATTTGCATAATAATTGTTTTTTCAACTCCTCAATCATCACCAGGCGGAACTCAAACGCCTGCCGGTCCTTCTCCACAATCGTCGCCAGAATCAGTCCGACAAAAAACGAAACAATCGCCGCCAGGGCGATAAAGCCACTGACAATCAGCGTCGGGAAATTCGGAACCAGACCGGTTCGAAAGAACTTAATCAGAATCGGAATAAACATGGCCGCCGCCACCAACAGCATCACGGCAGACAAACCTCCGAAAAATCCCATCGGACGATAATTCTTATAGAGCCGGCCGATCGTCCGCAGCACCTTCATCCCGTCCGAATAGGTATTCAGTTTCGACTCGCTGCCCTCCGGTCGATCCCGGTATTCGATGATCACATTCTCAATCCGCATGTTCTTCTCCAACACCAGAGCCGCCATCTGCCGCCCGTATTCCGCCGGGTAAGTATCGTCGCCGTCCACCATAATATAACACTCCGCATCAATCTCCCGGAACATCCGGCGAATCACATTTCCCTTGCCCTGCTGATACTCATGGCGCACCACCGCGCCGGCCCTCTCCGCCAGCGCAGCCGTGCCATCCGACGAATTATTGTCATATACATAAATGACGGCCTCCGGGAGCTCCCGCTTCCAGTCCGTCACCACCTTTTCCACCGTCTCGCCCTCATTGTAGCACGGTATCAATACCGCTATCTTATCCATCCTGTCTGCTCCACAACCCGTTTTCTGCGCTTCCGGATCAAATCTCAACTCGTCACAATAATTAATGACATCCTCGCGGTAAATCTCATAATAATTCCGATTTTGTGTCTTATGTGTCGGTTTCTTCCGGGTCGTGTTCTTCCCGTTCCACAACAACCTTACACTGACTCTTATAGCAGGCAACCCCGTACTTCAACAGGGTGCGCATGCCATCGTTCTTCAGTTCTGCAGTATAATCATTGTCATTGATTTGCTTTAACGCTTTTTTGCACTCTTGTTCAAACTGTGCCTTCTCTGCATACTTCACTTCAATGACAATACCAATTTCTTCATCCTCAATCTCGATTGCAATGTCATAGTATCCATCGCCGGATTCTCTGTTCGAGTCAACACTCCAGCCGTCTTTAAAACCAAGAATACCCAGAAGTAAGCCATGGTAGAAGCTCTCTTTGAACTCTTTCCTGACGGCGGTGTCTCTGATACTGATGGTGTTCTTCATAAAAGCTGTGAATAACTTCTCTGTCTCTGGCGCATTGCCACTCTTTAAGGCATCACAAAAGGCTGACACTGTCACACCATCCTGCGCGATTTCCCTTTCAAACAGCTTTAGCACAAAATCTCTGAAGATACTGCGAACCTCTGTGTTCGGTATTGTCAGCCGCACCAGATTGCCGACTGGAGTTTCACTCTGAGTCAGATAACCCGTAGCATACAGCAGACTCCACATGTTCTCTACGCTGTCGTACATCGTATCGTATGTGAGCTGTTCTTCTATCTTTTTCTGGACGGTTTCTCCGGAAATCAGCCTTTCGATCTGGGTCTTTGTAACCCCATTGCCCATCTTTTGTACGAATTTCTGTACCTCCTCATTACCACTGGAATTTGCCCAGTAGCTCTTGGGTACTTTATTGGGATTGGTCAATAGCTGATTGCACCAGTTAATAACATCCCAGGGATTATACACGTTGGCACGTCCAATTTTGTATCCGTCATACCATTCTTTCGTTATGTCGTAATACTCACCCAAACTATAATAAGCAAGCATTTCCTGCACTTCTTCATCCGTAAAGCCAAACTGCTCATCACACTCTGCTTCGAGTAGGGTGTACATTTTCGGATTGTTGAGACCCGTGAAAATGCTCTCTTTGGATACCCGCACACCGAAGGCGTACCTTGGTAGACAACCTGTTAGGACCGCAAATTCCAGAGCGGAGTTGGTTTTAAGTGCCTGTTCGAACAGATTTCGAATCAGCAACACCATTTCTTTGTAATAATTTTGCTTACTTGCTTTTGCCAGCGGAACATCATATTCATCAATCAGTATGACAACCTTTTTCCCATAGTGCTTCTGAAGCAGTCCTGACAATGTCTTCAGGCTTCTATATAATGTTTCGTCATCTATATCTCTCTGAAGAAGGCTGTCATAAGTTTTCTTTTCACTCGCAGTCAGCCTATCACTTTCCGCCAGAAAGCTCATCTTTTCAGCTTCGTCACGAATTTCCATCGCAATTAAGTTACGACTTGTCTCAAAATTACCGGCTTCCGTAGCTTTCAATGTAATGGAAATCACGGGATACTGCCCCATATATTTTTCACACAGCTTGGTTTCTTTTGAAATTGCCAATCCGTCAAACAGGCTTTTATCAGTACCGATTTCAAAGAAGTACTTGAGCATACTCATGTTTATGCTTTTTCCAAAACGTCGCGGACGTGTGAAAAGATTCACCTCTCCCCAATTACTTAAAAGTTCTTTTATCATCCCGGACTTATCTACATAATAAAAATTATTCGTTCGTAATTTTGCAAAGTCCTCTATGCCAATCGGCATCCGCTTCTTTTCCACACCGCTCACCTCCTCAGACTGCAAAGCATAACAAACCTGCCGTGCCTATAGCTTACCACAGAACAGTTCCTCAAATCAAGGTCTGTTTCGCGGGTCCCAGGGTTGTTTCATGGAATCTAATACAAAAACAGACTTCTCACACCTACCCAATTGGGCAGATGAAAAAGCCTGGAGGCTGTTTTTCACAAAAATCGTGCGAAACAGAGGGATACTGAATAGTTACGTTATATTTATCAAGGCTCGTTGTTTTCGCACACATCGTTAGTGAAGCATCAACCGCAATATAGATTGGACTTACCACTGGCATTAGCTCCGTAGATTGCTGTTACCCTAAAAATTTTTCTTTTGTATCTTCAAGTGGAATCAAATTACCTGCATGTTCTTTATACGCA
The DNA here is from genome assembly GCA_021202925.1 of Clostridiales bacterium. GTDB lineage: Bacteria > Bacillota > Clostridia > Lachnospirales > Lachnospiraceae > Brotaphodocola. The sequence continues at coordinate 66,064 of JAJQCD010000033.1, forward strand.
CTAATTGCAGTCATATCAAAAGTCGTTTCATTCTTAAAGGACAAAACACTTTTTTAATGGCTTCAGTACGAGGAGACTTCCGATGTATAAAGCAACTTCCTTACGCCCCGCGAATTCATATAAACGCTTACCATATTAAAGTTGTCAGAATTTAACATCTGATAATGTCGTTTCACAGAATTAAATCACTGACCCACGATATCTCTTCTAAGTTTTGTAAGCAGTTTTTGATCGGTATCGTCTGGCAGTGAAATGTCAAACAAATCACGGTACGCCATTTCCTTAGATGAAAATATTCCCATACTGACCAATTCGTCAATCTTTTCATTCGAGTAAAACTGCATATTTGTAATATACTTGTGTGCTATTCCTTTATGCCTTTCATAGCGTTCTTCCAATCTAAGCTTGGTCACATTCTGTACCATCCCCTGTATAGGGTGAAATTTTATAGTACAGTCAGAAACCTTAACTTTGTCCATATTCATTCCTATTGGGAAATCAGGGTATAGATGCGTACACGTTTCGATATTGGATTCGTATGGGTTCATGCCAAGTAATTCCTTCAATTTGATGCCATTACAGTTTTGTCCGCTTGGAACGAGATTAAAAAAACACATTGCCAAAGCCGGGTATTCGGACTTTGGGTAAAAATGATCAATTTCCATTGTACGAACGGTCTTTTTCCCATTGCTCTCCAGAATATCAAGAAATTCCTCATCGCAATACGGACACACAGTGATATCCAGGTTTCTGCAAAAGGCATACGCATTATAATTTGTTCGGCTATCCACATACACAGTTGCCCCATTACAGAATTTTGTGCTGTATATCGTTTTAAACTCATCAAACTGCAATAAAGTTTTGTCAGAAGCCCATGATTTAAGTGTCAAAACATCTGCCAAAATAAAATCACTCAGCCAACTCCAGTCTTCCTTTTGTTTTAAATCTTCTAAATTTTGAGCATTTGGTGTGAGTTTCCGTATATTATTGTACAGCTTCTGCTGATATGTGGCACCCTTCGATTTCACATAATTTATAATCGCTTTTGCGTGAGCTGTTTTTGCCGGCTCGAGTTTGTCTTCATCTAATGGTATATGAATCATCGGTTGCCTCCCATTGCTTCTATGCATACTTCGAAAGCACGCCGGATAAGGGGATCCCCTATTTTTTCCATAAATGTCCTAAGCGTCTCTATATATCGCTGTTCTTCCAGTGCGAGTGTTTTCTTTTGCTCTAATTCTCGCACTCGATTCAGGTTCTTTTGTAACCAATTACGGGAATACTCACCAATTGTATAGTCAAGGAAAAAACCATCCGCAAAAATCGTATGAAGATTTGCGCCAAAATATTCTTTTTCGGAATTATGCAACACCTCAGCGTTACCCGTTTCTGACTCTATCGTCAGGCGGGTTATATTTTCCGAACACACATCAGAAACTAAAAACGGAGAATGCGTCCCAATAATTATTTGAATCGTACCGGTATTTTCGTATTTGGCCACAATATCATACATACGCTTGATAAATTGACGAGCCAATTCAGGATGCATATACGCTTCCGGTTCATCGAGCAAAATAATCCTGTCCATTCTGCTGTTGTCAGAATAAGCAATTTTAAGATTTTGATCCAGGCCGCCCAATACCTTCGCATATTGAAACTCACCTGTGCTCAGATGAGTAAAACTATATGGCAATAGTCGTGCCGTAAATATCCCCGCATCATCAGGTACATATTGTTCCATCCGTTCAAATAAATCATTGAACAAATCAACATACTCAGGCAACGCCATATCAACCACTGGTATGGTGCATGAATCTATCGTAAAATATTTATCGTCCAACTGTTTCAGGAAATTTCCTATATCCTTTATGTCATCGATAATTTGCCAAAGTACACCGTGAGGATCTCCGCTATCAACCCGATCAATATACTCTGCCAGCCAGGTGCATCTTTTCACGATTGACATATGAATTCCATCCGGAAGCATGGTTGGGTCAATATCCTCTTTGTATTCTTTTTCTGTATAATAATCTATAAATTCCTGATAAACATCATATTTACCAGAGTAATCCAATCTATCTTCAGGTATTGTTTCTTCAGCATTGAAGTTTTGTATCCTGGCTACCCATTTACGAAGGTACATAGCGTAGTCTGTCCATAAATCATGTATAAACAGATCCTTGGGCGAAAGTTGAGTTAATTTATCAACCTGCTTTTTTCTTTTCTTCAGCCTGGCAGCAGCTCCCTGATCCAATGAAGCTATGTGTCGATCCTGCTCTAATGAGAAAAAAGTCCAATAGTCTTCTTCAATCGCACTTGGTAACTTAATCGGATAGCTATCTGCATAGTTATGCGTAGATAAAACAAAAGAAACTTTACGTTTCAAAGAGCCACTTTCTACATTTGCGATATAATCACGGATATACTCACAGAGTTGCCAAAGTGATGTCCTGTGATAAGGTACAATCATACGGCCAATCCAGTCGCTTTTAAAATCATCGTAAGTTTCTTTTTCGTCTTCATAGGGTGGCTTTAAAAACGAATGGATATCATAACAATTGATGATGGAGGCAAAATCACGTACTCGTTCAGTTACCATTGGCTTTCTGCCATATTCTTGCACGATGGAAAAATCAGATGTTGATTCTCCAACCTCCAGTACCTCAGGAATAGTAAAACGCACTGTACTTAAGGTATCCATGCGTACAGCATTGTCACGTAAACTCAGAGGCAAAGTAGTATTTTCCGGCGTATGCTCAATTGGGAATTGCTTCATGTCTACATTACATATTTCCAGAAAAAACTCAGTCGGCCCAATGCTGTACAGGAGAAAATATGCATCCGGTTCGCCTTTCCACCTGCGTTCTGTTCGAGTTTCCTTTTTTGAGCCAATCAACTGCAGAAGATTTGTTTTGCCGGAGCCGGTTTTTCCGACGAGAATATGAAGGTTATCCGGCTTACCAGAATGCAATAAATCATCATAAACAGGTATTCCGTTGTACATGATTTTGAGGATACCTTTCTCAAAATGTACGGAATAGGCGGTGTCAAAAGTAACTTCCTGTTGCTCATAGTTCTTGTATTTTCCAATATAAGCATATATTAGAATCATTTTGACACCTCCTAGTCCTCTGGATGGAGTGCATATCGGTGCACCCGGTAATCAGACATAACTTCGATATTCCGGAAAGATCGCCCAACACAATTCCTGCAGCGCCCGAAGAGTATAGGAAATGGTATGTTTATCATTTTCTTACACCCTCTCAATCACACATGTGTGCTTTTTGGCATCTGCCCCCTTCACATCCTTATCATAATTGATTCCCACCAAAATCAGGTTACCAAAATACTTCTTCAAATCACCATCATAGCGATTTTCGTGTATCTGGCGAATTGCTGTATCTGCATCCTTATCATACTTAAGTTCAATCACCATTGCCGGCTTATCTGTACCCCTATGTGGCAGAAAGACAAGATCCGCGAATCCTTTGCCAGCAGGCAGTTCCCTGACAATGCTGTAATAACGCTTTGCTGTATAATACGCTATGGTAATTGCACAGCTAAGAGAGGCTTCATTATTATAATTCAACACTGACGTTACCGAGCTGTGTATATGCTCCAAAGCTTTAGTAACCGCTTCCGCGTCTTCTGCCAGTGTCGCATCAAGCAGTCTCTCCGAATCAGACAACACTTCTCCCACCGCTCCCCATTCTTTTCCGCTGACAGCATCCTCGAATGCCTCAGCGACCTCAAAGTTCGGAATATATACCTCTCTCCTGATTGCATCATAGGCTAAATAACCAAGATGTATCAGCAGAGTCAGCACATCATTTTTATTTTTGAATGACGTTATATCATTCTGAAAGGTGCTTATTCTGACGCTTACTCGTTCTCCGCCAAGCATTTTTACAATTGCATCCTTCAAGCCGTCAAAGTCCATTCCGATATACTCTTTCAGACTTTCAAAAGTTTCCGTCTGCGTCCAGTAGTTCAAAATATCCTCTTCCTGCAACGCATTTATCACAGAATTAGGGCTGTAAACATGTTTCATACGGCTAAACGAATATCCGTCATACCAGGACCTCATTTCAGCAAAGCTCATTTGATATTCATCGCAAAGATGCCTTACTTCAGTTTCCGTAAACCCCACATATTCAGCAAGTCTTCCGGGTCTTGTCATTGAGTACTCTCTAAAATCCGTCAATGCAGATTCTGTACCGTATTTCTTAATGGGAAGAATTCCTGTCATATATGCAGCTGCTATTGTCTTGTCAGTTGCTGTTCTTTCTCCGCTCCGCTCCGGTCGTTGCCTAACAGGTGCCACTGGCACCTGGCAACCTTTAAAAAGCCCTCGCAGAAGCTGAATGTATCCCTTCTGCAATACTTCATCATTTTTTGCTTCTCTGAATATCGCATCACATTCATCTATGATAACAATGAATTTATTACCTGTCTTGTCGCTAACGGAAAAGAGCGCGTCTGCTAAAACGGTTTCCTGTTTTTCAACACAAGAAGGATACTCTTCTCTAAGCTCTTTAATCACTTTACTTTGAATATCATCTACAATTCCTTTTATGGATGTTGTAGTTGATATAAAACGAGTGATGTCAAGATATATCACATCAAACTTATTTAAATATCTATCAAATGAATTTCTCTCAGATATTTCAAGTTTCTCAAAAAGAGTGCGCGAGTCACAACTCTTATCATAGTAAGCACAAAGCATTTTTGCTGCAAATGATTTTCCAAAGCGGCGCGGACGGCTAAAACATGTAAGTTTTCTGGGGGTATTAATTGTACCATTCACAAAATCAATTAAACCTGTTTTGTCCACATAAATTTCATTTAATATCGTTTGAAATCCTTCATTGCCTGGATTCAAATAGATTCCCATATTCCAGTTCTCCTCCTGCTTCCTGCTCCATTTCGAATGAACATTGGTTCCTGACCACAATATGATCTGATATCAGGAAACCGAGATCCGCTAGAATCCCGGCCTTTTCCTAACCCGCTTACTTGAATTCCAAATATCTGTAACCCCTTCAGCCACTCATTCTATCCCACTACCTCTCTCTTTTTGACAAATGGCCTTCATCGGATCATCCATCATTCGATTCATTCCTATCCTCACTTACCCGGTGTTCAGCGTTTTTGGAACCACTCAATGACACATTCGTGTTTTTTGGCAATGCTGTCTTTATTATAATTGATCCCGACGAGAAGAAGATTCCCCTCGTAATCACTGAGCTTGCCGTCATAGCGTCGATCCTTGATCTGCTGGATGGCTGCGTCAGCGGATTTATTATATTTTAATTCAATGAGAATAGCAGGCTTGTCTGTATCCTTGTGAGGGATAAATACAACATCTGCAAAACCTTTACCAGAGGGAAACTCCCGGAATATCTCATAAAACCTTTCAGCCGTATAGTAAGCGATGGTAATCGCACATGCCAGTGAATTTTCGTTGTTATATTCCAGAACGGAAGATTTAGCATAATGAATCTCCTCCAGAGCATTTTCAACCGCGTTACAGTCTCCCCGGATCGTGGCAGCCAGTAAATCTTCTGAGTTTTCAAGAGCCTCGCCGATCTTCTCCCATCCGGAATCCTGAACGGCAAGCCGAAAAGAGTCGGCCACCTCAAGGTTGGGAATGGAGACAGTTTTTCCCTTCTGGTCATAGGCCAGATATCCCAGATGTACCAGAAGAGTGAGAACGTGATTTTTATTGGTCAGACTGGTCAGATCGTTTTGGAAATAAAGTGTTTCCACTTTTTGCGGCTGGCCGCCCAGCACGGCGATGACAGCATCTTTTAACCCATCCAGGTTCATGCTGATATAGCTTTTCAATGATTCATAGGTCTCGGAACTGGTCCAGTAATTCTGATATTCCTCGTTCTGCAATGCTTTTATCACAGAATTGGGACTGTATACATGTTGAACTCTGCTGAACGAGTATCCGTCATACCAGATGCGCATTGTTTCAAAATCCATATGGAAGGTCTGGCAAAGGCCTTGCACTTCCTCCTGTGTAAAGCCGACATAGCGAGCCAGTCTGGAAGGATTGGTCATAGAAAATTCATTAAAATCAGTCAACGCAGATTCCGTGCCATATTTTTTAATCGGGAGAATGCCAGTCATATAGGCTGCCGCAATCATCCGATCGGTGGCGATCCCGCCTTTAAACAGTCCGCGCAGCAACTGAATATATTCTTTTTGAAGCACATCGTCATGCTTTGCTTCGCGGAACAATGCATCCCATTCATCGATAATAATAATAAAGCGTTTCCCGGTTTTATCTGAGATATCGGAAAGGACTCGAGGCAGAGATGGTTCCGCATAATCCGCAACGCCAGGAAAAGCGGCCTGTAGCTCCCGGATCACACTGCTTTGCAGATCGGAGACAACATGGCGAATATCCGTTGCCGTGGAAATAAACCATGTGATATCAAGAAAAATCACATCATATTTGTTCAGGTGTTCGGAAAAAGAATCCATTTTTGAGATTTCCAGCCCCGCAAATAACACTTTCGAATCACAGCTTTTATCATAATAGGCGCAGAGCATCTTTGCAGCAAACGATTTTCCAAAGCGTCTGGGACGGCTGAAACAAGTCAGCTTCGATGATGTAGAAATCGTGTGATTGATATAATCAATCAGTCCGGTTTTGTCTACATAAATACCGTTTCTTATTGTCTGAAAGCTATCGTTGCCCGGATTTAAATAGGTTTCCATTCTCATTCCTCCTGTTGCTCAAATTTCACCTTCCTGATTTCTATAAATTCTTCGGGACTTTCATGTAGTGTTTTCCACTTCATCACACCGGGCAACTCCTGCCTCTTACCATAAAGATGACTTGCCAACGTACAGGCTCCTGCTCTACATTTCACCTTTCTGCGTGCCATCGACTCCTCATCTCTTTCTGATATTTCTGTTTCCTTTATCAATGTCTGCAATTTTCTGTCAGTCAACACCATAGTATTGTCAGAAACATGATCATATTTTGTTAGAATATCTACTGTCTCCAGGAGTTGTTCCACATTTGTATCCGACTGCGTCGTCAATCGATAGCAGAACACCTCTGATAACCCGTATAAAAAATCTTTGAGTTCTAAAGTTTCCGGCAATTCCATTATCTGTCGGCTCACTCTCCATACATAGGAGCACAAAAGCAGCATCTCATTGTCCTGACAAAACCACGCTTTTTCTATCAAATCGTCCCCTACGACATGATCCTCTACAAGGAGTCGATATGCTATCGGAAGCGTAATCTCATTTTCATATATGTTCGACACCTCCTGGATATATGCATTGATTGCTGTTATTTCTTCCTGACTTAAATTCAATCTTTTCCCCGGGTAAACGGATATTAATATTCCCTGAGCGATCTGAATACATTCGTGGATTCTCCTTGTAGCATCATATATGCCTTTCCACTTGGCAGACGTCGCTAGCAAATCTGCCATCACACGAAAAATCTCTTCAATATTCTGCCGAGTAAAGTCAATAGCATCCATCACAGATAACAGGTCTTCGTAGTTCCCTCCCCGAGACGAGAAACCTTTCGAATTTGCATCCTGTCGCATCTGCTCTAATGTCAGTGTCAAAATTTTCTGTAAATATTTATCCTTATCCGTCTTTGACTCCTGCAGCTTATATAACAGATAATAATCCCTTACGCCCCCTTCGTCATGATACAATTCATATAATAGTTCCTTATCTTCCGTTTTTAATTCAATAAGCTGCGCAAGATATGTCAGCCGATTGGAAGCACCATTCCTTTCCTCGGACTTGTCTGATTTCAACGCTTCCCGTATCTGCATCATTGTCTTATGATACAGAATTGAATCAATTGGAAGTTTCTCCGGAAGTATCCGCATATAAGAAAACGGATCCTCATAATCATACAACCTGCTACTTTTCATCGGGAAATCCAACAAACGCGACAATCGGTCGGCCAACTCCTCCGTTGTATATGCTTCTAAAATCCCCTTAAACAGATGCTTCAGTTTTTTAAAATTATACAGCCTGTTGCTAATGCATAACCCTAACAACTGTTCCAGCAACTGATCCAGCATAGTAGTCGAACATTTATAGCAAAGTCTTCCCAGAACAGATGGCATGACACCCGCTGCCTGTTCATAAATGGTTTCCGGACTCAAAACATGATCCGCATCTACCTGGTCAATAAGCACCGCAAATACTTCCATGTATTCCCTTACCAATTGATCCACATCATCTGTCGACATACCAGCAAGCTGAACCCGCCCATAAAGATAATCAAGGTACTTATCTTCCTGCGATATCAGAAGCTGCATCAGACACCAGTGGGGATAATATTTGTACAAATGCCTTACTGAATGCTCCAGTCCATTTGTATTCGTCACCATTCCTATGCGAAACGAATGTCCGGTCTGTTCAAGGAACCGCCAATATTCCAATGCAGTAAACGGATCGTCTGTCGAGCTTCCGAGATGAATAATATGAGAAGTAGACAGGTCAAAATTATATCGTTCTTCCTGATCATCCCTTCGTTTCTTTGATGTCTTTGATGTCTGTAAATGCAGACAATATTTCTCATTTTCGTTCCACCAGGAAAAATCTCCTTCATGGACACAGCTTTCCAGCTGTCTATCCTTGCTCCATACACTTTGCCGAATAAAGTTAAGCAAGGATACCGTACTTTCTTCTATTGATACCAACCTGGGATTAGACGCATCCTTCATCAATTGCTTTCTAACCAACACCAGATTATCCATCAGTATTCTGTCTGCCCGTTTTCTGTCACCGGTTATTGCATAAAAATATGCTTTTATTAACGGCCAGTAGACATCACTTCCTGCTGAAGTCCACTGTTCCAGTTTCTGCTTCAGTTCCTCTGCATGAAAACGGAACAAATCACATCTACATTCTTCTGCACGTAAAAGCTGGCATTCATCGTAGTTCAAAGACGCTTCCCGGATCCGGCTGCGATAACATTCGAATTGTTCCCATTGAGCCGACTCTCTGAATACTCGAAGCAACTGCAGGTATATCCCCTGAAGCTTCCAATCATCGACATTTTCCGGCTGTTTCCCTGTAATCAATTTATCAATCAAAACGGCATTTTGCAGTAGTACCGGACGTCCTACGACATCATGAAAATACAGATATTCATAAATAAATGCAATCTGTTCCGTCTCAGATAATTCTGCCAATTTTTTCTCAACCAGAATTTCAATATTGTGAAGCACATACTGAATTTTCTTTTGCATTTTCCACGGCAGGAATATCCATCCCGGATATTCCCTGCGAAAGCGTTCCAGCAATCCCGTCCACTCGGTATACGAAGCTTCAAAAGACGGAACCTCTTCATAAGAAATATTCCACTCTGTCTTCGTTTTATTAATCGAAAGACTTTTTCGAAGCACAGAAAAAAATTCACTCATTTTCTCACGAGGCGTTCGCTCCGGCCATAATGCTTCCAGGTCAATGACTGTAATATTTTGTTCTGCCAGTAATCGCTGTTTCGGCTCCGACACACTTGTAACCGATACCATATATATTTTCTGCGCATTGTTTTTGCCCAGATTATCTCCAATCCATCCAACCCATTTAACAAAATTCGGATCCTCACATGAAAATCCAATCATGCAGAACAAATTTTCCAGTAATGCCTGCTGCACAGTATTCACCATCGCTGCCTGTTGTGCCGGATATGTACGATAATCCTCCTCAGTAATGATAAAAGGCCTGTGTGAAGGAAAAGAACCATGAAGCTTTATAATTCTCCCCACGTCATTGCTGTTGACCAGATCCTCCTGACTGACAATAATATTATATCTTCGATTTGTTACCATCTCGGCTGCCCGTTCCAGCAAAGTATCATAATTCGTCGTAAAAACATCCTTCCAGGGCAGACTCATCAAGTCGACATGTACCTCGGAAGGAGCGTAATCCAGATCAGGAATGGCCTGCCATAAAATTTTTTCCACAGCAGGTCTTCCCATCGCAGCCTCTACTTCCTGTGCCAATCGCAACGAATTCATATATTTCTTTTCCAGGTCAAGGCTCTCATCATATATCTTCTTATAAAATAAATCTGACAGCTCATTCCAATCCATGAATTTGTTATCAGTGGCGTTTATTTTGTCCGCATTTTTTGAAAATCCAGCTCCCACCATGACTGCAGCATGTTTCTCCGATAATGCGTTTGCTATTTCAGCAATATATTTTTCTTCCATAGATTTCATAACAAACCCTTTCTCCATCAAACACATGCCAA
>JAJQCD010000024.1 GCA_021202925.1 Clostridiales bacterium
GGTAAGGGAAGAAGCGGATGAAATTCAATATGCAGTTTTGAAGGTATGTACAAAATTGGTTGCTTTATGCAATACTCAGACTGAGCAACCAGCTATGATATTATATTCCTCGATAGCTCAGTCGGTAGAGCACGCGGCTGTTAACCGCGCTGTCGTAGGTTCAAGTCCTACTCGGGGAGTTATTTTCAGGCCCCATGGTCAAGCGGTTAAGACATCGCCCTTTCACGGCGGTAACACGAGTTCAAATCTCGTTGGGGTCACTCGTTATTATTTATATGGCGACATAGCCAAGTGGTAAGGCGTGGGTCTGCAACACCCTGATCACCAGTTCAAATCTGGTTGTCGCCTCTGAAGGAATCACAGAAATGTGGTTCCTTTTTTCGGTTATTGTCATATAAAAAATTATTGACGATTCATAAAATATAGTGTAGAAACCAACTTAATGTAGGCGAGGATGATGTGCTGACGCTTCTGATTCATCTGGGGTATGTGGCATATGATGCGGCAGAGAAAGAAGGATATATCCCTAACCTGGAGGTTGCGGAAGCATTTCGTACCGCAGTGAAGGAAACGGACTGGAAAGCAGTGAATCAGGCTCTTGCGAGGTCAGATGATTTGCTGAGAGCGACAATCCGAAAGGATAGTGATGCTGTCGCCGCAGCTCTGGAGGATATCCATTTATGTTGAAAACACAAGGGAATGAAACCGTATATTCCGATTTCATTCCCCTTGCGTATGATCCCGATCGAATCTGAAGTTATTTTGCAATTAATGTAGCGCCGGATTCGTGAACCGTCAAACCATTTCCGTATCCAGATATTCTGCTATTACCAGATCTGTAATCAGAACGTCGATAAAACCGCCTTTTAATGCTGCTTTCGTAGTTTTCTTTTTTTCTTCACTTTCTACCACGCAAATTTTTCCGGGTATGGCTTTCAGCTGTGATGGGTTGATAGAGATGCAACGATCAGTAATATTTTTGCAACAGACCTCGGCAGCCTCGTTTAAAAAAGTGAGTGAAACTACATCACAGATTGCGCCCGCCTTCTTTAGATCTTCCAGATCGTCTTCTGAAATATAGCCGGATTTGCTAATGCTGCTGTCCTGAACCACTGGATTACCCAGACTGAACACCGCGTAATCCGCGTTTGCAGAACAATCCAGCACATCTTTAATCTGTCCATCACGGATTAAAATATTCTTTTCCCCTTTATCTGCAACCAGAGCAGGGGCATTCAATGAAAGTGATTTTCCTCCTGTCTTTTTGGCAAAATTTGCCGCAATCATTGTCGCATGCATATCCAGTTCACTTTGCCCGTGTCCGCCGATAATCGGGGAGAAAATGAGATTCCTGCTGTTTATCGAATGAATATATTGCGGGATCTGACGGATCGTAGTTCCCCAACCTACAGCGATAGTTGCATCCTTTTTCAGGCAAAGTTCCAGATAATATGCCGCCGCCGCTGCTACCTGTTCCTTTGCTGCAGCTCCAAGAGAGGTATCCACGATAACCACATCCTTTAGCTGATACTTTTGGCAAATTCGTTTTTCCAGTTCCAGATAGATCCCTGCGTAATTGATTGCTATATGTACAATCCCCTCATCTTTTGCCTTCTGTAACAGCCTGGACACCTTCATTCTGGATACATTTACCCGTTCTGCAATTTGTTGCTGCGTCATGTCATCCTCATAATACATTTTACTGACCTGTACCAGCATTCTACGATTCATATCCATAACTATGCACCTCTGTCCCCTGAACGTAATCTGGGGATTTTTGCTTTACTGGATTACAATATCATAGAAATCGTAAAATTTCAATATTCTTGCGAAGGTAAGGCGATTTTTAATATATGGAGACAGCTGCACAGATGGAGTTTTTAATGCTGACGATAGCCCAATATTTTCTATGCTGATTTTTCCATGCACAATTTTTAACAGTTCTTCAAGTTCCTCACGCGGCGGAATTGTTTCGATCAGCTGAATAATTGATGCAGTCTTCGCCTCCAGGCGTGCAGGGTCAATCGCCGTCAGTGGATTCGGTGTATTTGTTTCCATGATCCGGGTTCGCAAATCCGGATTTTCAAACGCTTTTTCAATTAATCCGGTTTCCACTTCCACATGGCTGCTGATTTTAAAATCGCCATTCTTTAAATAGGATAACGCTTTATGGTAGATGTCGCTCACGAGCAGAAGACCGACACCTACTTTTTCTCCATGATACGCATCAACAGGATCATGGATGACAGCCATTTCCCAGAAATGAGCCAGTTGATGCTCTGCACCGGAAGCAGGGCGGGACTGATTGGCCATCTGCATTGCCAGACCAGACAAAAGCAAACCATACATCAGTTTTTCGTAAGCATCAATTTCACCTCGCTCAAGGCCGGCCAGTGATTGCTTCAGATTCTCCAACGCGGTGTATTCCATGTCACAGATTCGCTGACAGATGTATTCGCCAGTCAGCAGATGTGCGATCCGCCAGTCTGCCAATGCTGTGTATTTTCCGAGAAGATCGCCAACCCCGGAAGCAGTCAGGCGCATGGGCGCTGCCGCAAGAATATTACTGTCTGCAACGACGAGAATTGGCGCGACTGCCTGCATGCTGTTTTTGAATCCATACCATGACATGGCCGCGGTAGTGGACACAAAGCCATCCACGCTGGCTGCTGTCGGTATGGAGATAAATGGAATTCTTTTCTGATAGGCAAGATATCTCGTCAGGTCATGGATCGTTCCGGACCCTACAGCCAGAAGGCAATCGACTTCCCCCACTCCGTCCAGTCCACATGCTGTTTTTCCCACACCGATTTCGTCAGCATGAAGGCCTTCCGATTTCAATTGCACAACCGGTATCCCGCCAAGCATTTTCTCAACCTGCCGTCCTGCAGCCTCGTATGTGTTCTCATCGCAGATTACTGCAAATTTATGATATTTTGCATATCGTTCGTTTTTTAATATTTCCGGAAGCCTTTTTAACGCTCCTGCTTCCAGGTAAATCTCCTCCACGGCAAGCTGATGTGATTTCCCACAGATGCACTCCCCACGAAATAGACTCATATCCAATTTCTGCATTTTTTACTCCTCGCCTGAAGTCTGTCCACTGGTTACTGATTTTTCATATCCTTTGCAAAAAAATCATTCAGATACGCTGCGATTTCCTCTCGTGAATCCATTTGCTTTAACCGTTCCATGCCCTCATAATTTTGAATCAGTCTTGCAAGGGTTGCAAGTACTTCAACCTGTCCCTCCACATTTTTTATTCCGAGGACAAATGCCATCTCTGCGTCTACTTCAACCTCCGGCATTCCAATATGAAGAAAACGAATCGGTTTTTTCAGGCGGACAAAAGATATACTGGTCTTTTCCACATAAATCGCATCCGTATGAGGAATCGCGATCTGATGCGTTTCTGTTTTCAATCCGGTCGGGAATACCGCCTCTCTTTTTATCAGACCCTGACTAAATTCCTTCTTTACCAGACCTTTTTCATACAAACGTTCACCCATTGTCTCAAAAAACTGCGTTTGTGTCTCATATTCTTCATCCAGCCATATAAGCTCTTTTGAAAAAATCTGTTCCATATTGCCCTTCTCCTTCCTGATTCATTTGTTAAAATCTTAATATTAAGAGGCGGCAGACACCCATCTTCCGATGCGGCACTGCCGTCTCCTGAGATTGCGGTAAGTTTCCGGATTTTTTTCAAACTCTGTCTGAAAAAATCCGACAAACGGTCTTAACCAGCCAGTTCGCTGATCTTCTTGTACAGTTCGTCCGTTCCCATCCAGGGGTACATCAGTCCCAGTCCCTGAATGACGGGCAGCGATGTACTGAGATTCTTGGTACTGACATTGACAACCACATCGTGATCCTTTTCGTAGCCAGACAGATCAGTAACTTCAAACAGATTGACAGCATCAATTTTTGCGTCGATTTTTCTCTCCTTCAGCGCCTTCTGCAGCGCCTGGACTACCTTCTCCGCCTTGTCCTGTTTCATCCCACCCGCAAGCAGAATAGAAATACCGGCCATAAACTCACGCTCCTTAAAATTCTGCCGCGATCGCTTTTGTTCTGCTGACGCCAACTCGATCCGCACCAGCGGCAACCAGCGCTTCCACATCCGCACGGGTATGGATTCCACCTGCGGCCTTTACCCTTACTTTTGAGGATACGCTTGCACGCATCAGCTTGATGTTCTCGACCGTCGCGCCCTCCGGAGCAAATCCGGTAGATGTCTTTACAAATGCGGCGCCAGCCTTCTCAACGAGTTCGCATCCCTTGACGATTTCTTCTTTGGTCAGGAACGCCGTCTCAAGGATTACCTTCACAATACCGGGAGTCGCATCAACAACTGCCTTGATATCTTCATAAACATCATCATACTCGCCGTTCTTCAGTGCGCCGATATCAATAACCATATCCAGCTCGACCGCACCTCTCGCGTAAGCGTCCTTGGCCTCTGCAACCTTCGTGAAGGTGGTGTGTGCGCCTGACGGGAAACCAATCACGGTACCGATTTTTACATCAGAACCTTCCAGCACCTCTTTTGCCATATCCAGATTGCAGGGGTTGATGCAAACCGATGCACAGTGATTTTCCTTTGCGTACTGCAGACCATCCATGATTTCTGCTTTGGTTAAATTGGGCTTTAACAGAGAGTGATCGTTCATTGATAAAAATTCCTGCTTTGTCATAATTATTTTTCTCCTTTTTTTCTTATGATTTATTTATTTATTTAACGGACATGGCGTCAATTTTCCTCCCTGGAGTCAACGCCTTAACCGTCATCTGCTTAAAATGCGCCGCCAATCAGTCGACCTGCCTGGATAAACAGCCAGCTCAGAAGGTTTGCGCGGTCAAGGTTACCAATCAAAGTAGCTCCGGACGGAATCGTAACGCCCGCAGCAACTGCCAGCGGTGTTTCGATCTCGCCAAGGGTAGAAGCCATCAGCAGCACACAGGCCATAACGACCGTACCAATAATCAGAGAGCGAAAAATGTTTCTCTTGGACATTGCCGTAAACAGACAGACAATGTACGGGATAACGGCGAGATCCGCTAACGGCAGGATACGGTTACCCGGGATGATAACAGCCAGAATCAGGGTAATCGGCACGAGTACCAGGCCAACAGCGATAACAGACGGCTCACCCAGAGAAACTGCTGCATCCAGGCCGATGTAAACTTCTTTGCCTTCGAACCGCTTGCTCATGAAGTTCTGCGCTGCCTCAGAGATTGGCATCAGGCCTTCCATCAGGCAGGCAACCATTTTTGGCATCAAATACATAACTGCGGCAAGACCGATACCAGTCTGCAGGATAACTTCCGGTTCTGAACCGGCAAGAATGGCCAGGATAATACCGATAATCAATCCCATCATCATCGGTTCGCCGAAGATACCAAATTTCTTCCTCAGCCAGTCTGCGTCGATCTCTACCTTATTGATCCCGGGAATACGGTCAAGAATCCACATCATCACATACACGATTGGCAGGCAGCCCAGGGCTGTCAGATGCGGGAACGAGATACCTGGCATATCGAAGTACTTTTCTATGTACGGCTGTGTGAAATCTGCCAGAACCAGGGCAAGTGCGGAAATTAACGCACCGGCAACAATACCGATCACAATGCTGTCTGTAACCACGGAAACCGCAGCACCGACAAACGCGAACTGCCAGTAGTTCCAGATGTCAACGTTCATCGTCTTTGTCAGGTTTAGCGCCAGAAGCACTACGTTGACCAGAAGGCATACCGGAATCATCAGGCCGGCTGCGCTCCATGCCCATGTAATGGAGGACATGGCCGGCCAGCCAATATCAATGATGTCCATGTTCAGATTCATGCGTTCCGCCATCTGCTGAGCTACCGGGCTCAGCTGGGTTGACAGCAGGCCCGTCACCAGGTTGATACCAGTGAAGCCGATACCAATGGTAATGCCAGCCTTGAAAGACTTCGAAACTCCGGCCTGCATGATAATTCCCAATATAAAGATGATAATCGGCAGCATTACCGTTGCGCCGCAATTTAAAATAAAGTTTATGATAAACATTTGCAATCCCCCTCGTATCCCATTTGTTGTTACGGCACTTTATGCCCCTTTACCGCGGTCCAGATCATGAACCATTCTTCTGCAGTCAGACGATATTTCAGCGCTTTTACTGGTCTTGACGCAAGCTTGATTTCACCGGAACCGGTAATCGGAATCAATCCGGCCGGATGAGAGAACAGCCAGGCGAAAGCAACTTCGTCAATGTCTTCCGCACCAATCTCTTCACGTATAATCTCCAGGGTCTCCCGCAGATTCTTTTCCGTCTCTCCCTCACCAGTGAAAATCCGGCCACCTGCAAGCGGCGACCACAGCATCGGGTGAATTCTCTCCTCCATGCACATGTTAATCACGCCGTTTTCCAGATTATCCATCCGCAGGCAGGACAGTTCAACCTGATCGGTAATCAGCGGTACATTCAGATATGACTTCAATAACCGGAACTCATCCGGAAGGAAATTCGAAACACCAAAAGTCCTCACTTTGCCTTCTTTATACAGTTCATCGAACGCCTGGCTGATCTCAGCCGGATCCGCAAACGGACTGGGACGATGCAAAAGCAGCGTGTCGATATGGTCTGTTCCCATATATCGGAGTGATTTCTCGACCTGACCTTTGATATGCTCCACGCTGTAATCATAATACTTTACTCTGGCAGTCTCGGATTTATAGACAATACCGCACTTTGTAACGATCTGCATCCGGTTTCTCAGATCCGGTCTTTTTTTGATTGCTTCGCCAAATTTCTCTTCCACGGTGTAGTTTCCGTAGATATCCGCATGATCCATGGTCGTAATACCGATGTCCATGCACTCCTCCAGATAGCGGATCAGCTCGTCCGTTGTCAGATTCCAGTCCAGCAGCCGCCAGAATCCGAGAACGACCCGAGAAAAATCAAGACCTTCTGCCATTTTCATATATTCCATGATTTCCTGTCCTCCTTGCACTCTACTTTTCAAGACTTCCCATAATTTCCAGTATCTTTTTGTCTGTCGCTGCAGCGTTGACTCCGGTCAGATAATTGATCGCGAACACAGACGGGGTCGTGACACTGCTTGGTACTCTGGTACTGGAAACGATCAGATCGTAATCCCTTGCTCTGCTTTCTACCTCAGTGATTTTAACCTGCGTTACCGTCACGGTATATCCGTTTTCCTGACACAGGTTTTTAACTCTGTTCGCGATTACCGTACTGGTTGCAATGCCGCTTCCACACGCTACCAAAATTCTATACGTTTTCATGGCTTTCTCCTTTCTGTTCATTTGAACATGTTATGTTCTTATGAACACTCTACACCATTTCCATGTTTCTGTCAATACTGTTTCATAAAATCAGCAATTTCTCTAATAATTGTTGCATTATTTTGTGCATTTTTACTGTTTTTTGCTTTCATATTCTTTAAATATGTTTTTATCTTCTCTGCATCCGTAGTTAAAATCAGTTCTTCGGGAAATTTACAGTAATTTACCAATTCCTCAATATAGCAAAAATTTCCGGCATCCGTATCCACATGAGCGTCGCTCCCCGTCGTGATTGGTTGTTCATACTGTTTGCATAAATCCAATATTGTCAGCGCGTTTTTTCTGGCGTTCAGGCGGAAACTGGCCGGAGAGAGCGAGGCGTTATTCAGTTCCAATAGCTTCCCGGTTTCCTTTGCTGTTTTTACAATCGTCTCATAATCTACCGGGAATTTTCCATCATCAGGATGTCCGAGAATATGAATATGCGGATTTTTCAGCGCATTCACATAAGCTGTGGTATTTTCTTTTTCGGAATGCTCCATCGAATAACATTGCTCATGGAGACTTGCAATCACGATGTCCAGTTTTTCATATACTTTTTCCGGAAGATCCACTGTTCCTTCCGGATTCAGGATATTGAGTTCAACTCCAAACAGCAGTTCGACTCCTTCCATTTCTCGTGGAATCACATCTAAATTCAAAAAATAATACACACCGCAGGACCAGCGCATCTTTGGTCCGTGTTCGGTCAATGCCTGCAGCCGCAATCCTCTTGCCTTTGCGGCTTTCGCCATCTCCCGGATCGTACTGTACGCATGGCCGCTTACCAGTGTATGCGCATGCGTGTCTGCATAAAATTTCATTTTCCACCTCCAAAATTTTCACAAGATAGCACATCAGATAGTGTTCATATGAACACTATACGTTAATATTATCAATTCTATGATAATGATGTACCGGGTCTTTGTCAATGAGAAAATCTGCAGATACGGAAACAGGGGGACCTGTTTTTGCTGGCGTTAAATATATCTGTGAACGGTTGCCGATGGAAACATTCTGTTCGAAATTTCATTTGACAGAGTATGCGCTGACGGCTATAATAGTGAAATAATGATAAACAGATCCGAAGCGATATTTCCTAACGCTCTCAGAAGAGCCATGGGGATTTCGCCAGAAATCCGTCTGGATTTCTCAGGGTATGGCGGGAAACGGCTGTGCCTCCCACGTTTGGAAAGGAGAAGTTGATGAGCATCTGCGATTGTTGAACGATATCGTGGATGTCTGTTTTGGTTACTCTTTTCCGGAATATGAGGAGAAGGGTATTTTTTTATGCAAAATAAGAGAAGTGTGGCGATTCTCTGCGGCGGACAGAGCAGCCGCATGGGACAGGATAAGGCGGGGTTGTGGTGGAGGGGAGAAAGCTTCCTGACGCGTCTGGAGGAGGAATTGGCTTCGGTCGGTACGTTGTATCTGTCAATGGGGGCCGACCGGACTTATAAAGGTACCCAGGGGATTGCCGTAGTGGATCGCCATGCACACTGTGGTCCATTAGGCGGATTGCATGCGGTTCTGGAAAGGTGTGAGACGGAACAACTCTTTGTGGTGACGGTGGATCAACCGCGGACGGATCGGGTGCTTGCGGAGGAGATACTGAGTTTCCTGGTGGATCCGGTTGATGCGGTGGTTCCGGTTGACGTTAAGGGAAGGATGCATCCTCTATGCGCTGCATACCGGAAGTCAATCCTGCCGCTTGTGGAAAAGCAGATAGAAAACGGACAGTATCGTGTGCGGGATCTGCTCGACAGGCTCCGGGTGTGTTATGTGCCAGTCGGGAAGCTGACTGATGGAGCGACAAAACTGGATAACATCAATACACCGGAGGACTACCGGAGACTGTTAAACAGCCAGGTAGAGACGGTATGTGAGCGAGTGGATCCGGTGAGTTGTCTACGGGAAGAGATTCCTGTGTTTTCTGTTGTGGCGTATTCTGGCAGTGGGAAGACGACGTTCCTTGAGAAGCTGATCGCAGAACTGAAGAGGCGGGGGTTTCGTCTGGCGGTGATCAAACACGATGCACATGATTTTGAAATGGATCAGCCGGGAAAGGACAGCTTTCGTTTTACTCAGGCGGGAGCGGATACTGTGATCCTGGCTTCGGAGCGAAAGTCGGTGCGGATGGATCATTACCGGGTGAATGTGGAGGAATGGGTCGACAGGATTCGTGGTGTGGATCTGATTCTGACGGAGGGATATAAGCATGGCGCTTACCGGAAAATTCTGCTCTTTCGGGAGGCGGCAGGAAAACCTCCTGCGTTTGACTGGAAAACGGAGCGGCCATTTTGTATCGTCAGTGATCGGGAGGAATGGCCGGACGCGGGGTGTCCGGTGTTTGGGCTGGATGATGTGAATGAGATTGCCCGGTTGCTGGAAAACAGCATCAGGCGGGAAGGATCCGAAGAGGGATGAATGTTTCGATCGAGGAAGCACAGGCAAGGCTGATGGAAGCTTCGGTTATGCTGGGAATTCAGAAAAAGAAAATAACCGATTGCCTTGGAGATGTACTGGCGGAAGACGTTGTTGCAGCGGCCATGCAGCCACCTTTCCCGCGTTCGGCGATGGATGGCTATGCACTTCATGCGGCGGATGTTGAGTCTGCAAACCGGGACAGGCCGGTGAGACTGCCGGTCAGGGGGACGATATACGCGGGTGATTCGCTGCCGGAGAGACTTTCGCGGGGCAAGACTGTGAGAATTATGACGGGAGCGCCGATTCCGCAAGGCGCGGATCTGGTCATTCCGCAGGAAGCGACCGATTGCGGGGAACAGGAAGTGACGTTCTATGAGAGTGGCAAAGCGGGAGAGAATTGCTGCCCGGCGGGAGAGGATTTTCGGCGGGGCGAGATTCTTGCAGAAAAGGGCAACCCTGCAGACCCATATACAATGGCGGCAGCGGCAGCCGGGGGTGTGCGGGAAGTCTGTGTCCGTGAGCGGATTCGCGCAGCCGTGATCACGACGGGGAATGAACTTGTTCCGGTGGATGAAGAACTACCGGCAGGGAAGATTTATAATTCGAGTCTGGTGTATTTTGTGAGCCGCTTATCGGAACTGGGATGCGAGGTGGTTTCGGCTGTAACGGTTTCGGATGAGGAAGAAGAAATTGCAGAAGCAATCCGGAATGCGGCGGTTGTGGCGGATCTGATTCTGACGACAGGTGGCGTATCGGTCGGAAGGCGGGATTGTCTGCCGGAGGTCATCCGGAGACTGGGGGCGACGGTTCTGTTCCGGGGGCTTTCCATTAAGCCGGGAATGCCGACGATGGCGGCGAGCTTTAAGGAGCGGACGATCCTTTGCCTGTCGGGAAATCCCTATTCGGCGATTGCCATGTTTGAGATTCTGTATCCGGCTTATGAGAAGAAAGCGCAGGGACGAAACCGGATGCGGCTGGGACGCAGCCGGGGCGTGATGGGAAACACGTTCCCCAAATCGAGTCCGAGCCGCAGACTGGTGCGGGGAATTCTGAAGGGGAACGATGTCTTTGTGCCGGAGATGCAGGGAAACGGACAGCTCCTGGCGGGAGTGGGGAGCAATTGCCTGGTGGACATCCCTGCGGGGAGCGGTCCGGTGATGCAGGGGGAAGAAGTGGAGCTTTTTGTTTTACCGGGAATCATTATGATGAATACCTATGACAGGGGGAGAGAACGATGAAACTGATACAAACGAAGGATGCGGTTGGCACGGTGCTTTGCCACGATATTACACAGATTATCCGGGGGGTGACCAAGGATGCCGTGTTCCGCAAGGGCCATATTGTGACGGAGGAGGATATCCCGGTGCTTCTCAGTGTCGGCAAGGAAAGCCTGTACGTCTGGGAGCAGGAAGAAGGAATCCTGCATGAAAATGATGCCGCCGAGATTCTGTGTACGATGTGCAGGGATGAGCACATGAATCGTTCGGGAGTGAAGGAAGGCAAAATTGAACTGACGGCGGCCTGTGACGGTCTGTTTAAGGTGAACCGGGAAGGGCTGAAGGCGGTGAACCGCTTCGGGCGGATGATGATTGCGACCCGTCACGGGAATGTTACGGTAAGAAAGGGCGATAAACTCGCGGGTATGCGGATTATTCCGTTGATGATTGAGGCGGATCAGATGGAAGCGGCCCGGCGGGCGGCGATGGAGGCCACGGGCGGAGCGCCGATCCTTGCGATTCGGCCATTTGTACATAAGAAGGTCGGAATTGTCACAACAGGCAATGAAGTCTATTCCGGACGGATTGCGGATACCTTTACGCCGGTGATCCGGGAGAAGGTGGCAGAGTTTGATTCCGAAGTAATCGGGCATGAGATCTGGAATGACGACAATGAGAAGGTGACAGGCGCGATTCTGCGTCTGATTGAAGCGGGGGCGGACGTCGTGCTCTGTACGGGTGGAATGAGTGTGGATCCGGACGACAGGACGCCGCTTGCGATTAAGAATACCGGGGCGAATATCGTATCTTACGGGTTGCCGGTTCTGCCAGGAGCGATGTTCCTGCTGGCTTATTATACGGTTCAGGAAGGAGAGAATCCGCGGACCGTGGCAATCATGGGAGTTCCTGGCTGCGCAATGTACAGTCGGCGCACGATCCTGGATCTGATTCTTCCGCGTGTCATGGCGGACGATGTGGTGACTGCGGACGAGCTGGCGTCGCTGGGAGAGGGAGGCTTCTGCCTGAACTGTAAGGTCTGCACGTTTCCGAACTGCGGATTTGGAAAGGGAATGTAGCCATGAGCGAATTTACTCATTTTGATCAGAACGGGAATGCAGTGATGGTAGATGTCACTGAGAAAGGCGAGACGATCCGGGAGGCGCTTGCCTGTGGAAGAATCACCATGAGCCGGGCATGCTACGAAAAGGTAGCAATGGGAGAGATTGGCAAAGGAGATGTCCTCGGCGTGGCACGGATTGCCGGTATTATGGGCGCGAAGCGAACGTCGGAACTGATTCCCTTATGCCATCTTCTGCGGCTGACAAAAGTGGAGATCGATTTTGAACTCCTCGAAGCACAGGCTGCCGTGGAAGCCCGTTGCCGGGTGCGGACGGTGGGGAAGACTGGTGTGGAGATGGAGGCATTGACGGGCGTTCAGATTGCGTTACTTACGATCTATGATATGTGCAAGGCTGTGGATAAGGGAATGCAGATGGACGGTATTCGTCTGCTGAAAAAATCCGGCGGCAAAAGCGGAGACTGGGAGGCCATGAAGCAGGCATGAAGGATGCGTTTGGCAGAGAAATCAATTATATGCGGATTTCCATTACCGACCGCTGCAATTTGAGATGCCGCTACTGCATGCCGGAGGGGATCCAGTGCGTGCCGATGCAGGATATTCTGACCTTTGAGGAGATCGAGCGGGTATGCCGGGAAGCGGTCGGGCTTGGGATTACCAGGTTTAAGATTACGGGCGGTGAGCCGTTAGTCAGGCTTGGCTGCCCGGCGCTTGTGAGGATGATCCGGCGAATTCCGGGCGTGTGCGAGGTGACCATGACGACCAATGGAGTCGCTTTGAAGCAATATCTGCCGGAACTTCTGGTGGCAGGGCTGGACGCAGTCAATATCAGCCTGGATACGCTTGACCGGGAGAAATTTCGGCAGATTACGGGATTTGACCGGCTGACCCGGGTGTGGGATTCCATCGACGCCGCATTGGAGTCTGGCCTGCGGGTGAAGATTAACACGGTTTTGCAGCGTGGAATCAACGATGGAGAATGGGAAAAACTGCTGCTTCTGGCAGAGAAGCGTGCGTTGGATGTCCGTTTCATTGAACTGATGCCGATCGGGTACGGGGCAAACGGCGGTATGGTATCCAATGTTGACCTGATGAGGCGGATCCGGGAGCGATATCCGCAGATAGAGCCGGATGCGACCGTCCATGGAAATGGGCCGGCTACTTACTGGCGGATCCCGGGCTTTGAGGGTGGCGTCGGGTTTATCAGCGCGATTCATGGAAAGTTCTGTACCCGGTGCAATCGGATTCGCATGACAGCGGTTGGAGAGGTCAAACCATGTCTCTGTTATGAACGGTCGTTTGACATCCGGCACGCATTACGGGACGGATCGGGGGACGAGGTGCGTGAGACGTTGCTTTGCGCAATTCAGGCAAAGCCGGATATGCACTGCTTTGAAGAGAGAGAAGCCGTGACCGAGAGAAGGTTGATGGCGAAAATCGGAGGATGAGATGGGACGTATTATCGCGATATGCATCAGCGAGGTGCGGGGAACACAAAAGTATGAGGTGGAGACGGCGCAGATTGTAGAAGGCTGGGGACTGGAAGGAGACGCCCATGGAGGAAACTGGCATCGGCAGGTGAGCCTGTTGTCTTATGAAAAAATCGAGGAATTTCGCGCCAGGGGCGCGGAGGTGGAGCCGGGAGCCTTTGGGGAAAATCTGATTGTCGAGGGATTTGATTTTCGGACACTGCCGGTGGGAACGCGGTTTTACATCGGGGATGCGGTGCTGGAGATGACGCAGATCGGAAAGGAATGTCACAGCCACTGTCCGATCTATCAGAAGATGGGGGATTGTATCATGCCGCGCGAGGGAGTGTTTGCGCAGGTGGTAAAGGGCGGAGCCATTCACAGGGGAGATGTGGTGGAGATGCTTCCTCCGGCCGCGGACAGGCCGTTTACGGCGGCGGTGATCACGCTGAGCGATAAGGGCGCGGCGGGGGAACGCAAAGATGAGAGTGGGCCGACTGTGGTACGCCTGCTCACAGAGGCCGGTTACGATGTGAAGGAGACGATGATTCTGCCGGATGAGAGACAGCCGCTGGAGCTTCAGCTGAAAAGACTGGCCGATCAACGGCAGGTGGATGTGATCATGACGACCGGAGGAACCGGATTTTCACCGAGAGATATTACGCCGGAGGCGACGGTTGCGGTCTGTGACCGTATGGCAAATGGGATTGCGGAGGCGATTCGTGCGTATTCGCTGACCATTACGCCCCGTGCGATGCTCAGCCGGGCGGTATCCGGAATCCGTGGAAAAACGCTGATCGTCAATCTTCCGGGAAGTCCGAAGGCGGTGACGGAGGCGCTGGAATACATTTTGCCGAGTCTTGGCCACGGGCTGGGGATCCTGCGGGGGACAGAGGGAGAATGTGCCCGGAAGTAACCGGAGCCTGACAGAATAAGATTTTTGTACATGCGGCGACGATGGGATCTGTTATTGGCAGCTTTCTTCGTACACTCTGGCAAAGAGAATGGAAGCGGAAATGGGTTCGTGGTCGTGTCACGCATGTATGAAGATAGATTACATCCCGGTATAAGGGGAAAGGAGAAATTTTATTATGAAAAAACAGGTATCACTGGCATTGGTTGCAGCCCTGGCGACAATGAGCCTGGCGGCTTGCGGAAGTTCTTCGTCGACCGCGACGACTGCGGCGGCGACAGAAGCGGCAACGGAAGCAGCGACGGAAGTCGCAGCCGAAGAAACGGAGGCGTCTGAGACCGAAGCGGCGGAAGAAACAGAAGCGGAGACGGAGACCGAAGCTGCGGATGCGGGCGAGGAGACGGAGCTGATCGTTTTTGCGGCGGCGTCCATGACGGAGACGTTGACGGAAATCGCAGATCTGTACAAAGAGGTTGCCCCGAATGTCACGCTGACGTTCAATTTTGATTCGTCGGGAACGCTGAAGACACAGATTCAGGAAGGCGCGGACTGCGATATTTTTATCTCTGCGGGTCAGAAGCAGATGAATCAGCTGGATAAGGATGCGAGTGCGGACGTCAATACAGAAGGGCTGGATTTTGTGGACGGCGCAACCCGGATTGATCTGCTGGAGAACAGAGTGACATTGTGTACGCCGGAGGGAAATCCGGGAGGCGTGGAGAGTTTTGACGACCTGGCGGACAAGCTGGCAAACAGCGATATCCTGCTTGCAATGGGCAACAGTGATGTGCCGGTGGGACAGTATACGCAGAAGATTCTGGCGTACTATGGTCTGGATGAAGAAGAGCTTGCCAGTGCGGGTAAGATTACATATGGAACCAATGTCAAGGAAGTGACCACGCAGGTAACGGAAGCAAGCGTGGATTGCGGCGTGGTTTACTGCACAGATGCTTACAGCGCGGGACTCACTCCGGTCGACTATGCGACGGCTGAGATGTGTGGTCAGGTTATCTATCCGGCGGCCGTACTCAATGTCAGTGCTTCTCCGGATGCAGCGGCTGCGTTTCTGGAGTATCTGACCGGAGCGGATGCGATGGCGGTGTTCGAGAGCGTGGGATTTGCGCCGGTGGAGTAAAGATTTAGCGGAAAGGAGAACGAGAACGATATGGATCTGTATCCGCTTTGGAATTCTCTGAGAATTGCGGCGATCAGCAGTGTGCTGGTTTTCTTTTCCGGCATCTTTCTCGCTTATTATGCGGCGCGGCTGCCCAGTGCGGTAAAAGGAATTCTCGATGTGCTGCTGACGCTGCCGATGGTGCTTCCGCCGACTGTGTGCGGCTATTTCCTGTTGATTTTATTTGGCGCGCGTCGTCCGCTTGGCATGTTTCTGGCGGAATATGGGATCAAATTTACGATGACCTGGTACGGTGGGATTCTGGCCGCCGCGGTCGTTGCGTTTCCGCTCATGTACCGGACGGCGCGGGGAGCGTTTGAGAGTTTTGATGAGACGCTGGCGTATTCCGGACAAACGCTGGGGCTGTCCAATACTTATATTTTCTGGAGGATCCGTATGCCGGCCTGCCGGCAGGGGATCCTGGCGGGTACAGTGCTGGCCTTTGCCCGTGCGCTGGGGGAGTACGGTGCGACCAGTATGCTGATTGGTTATACGCCAGGCAAGACGGCGACCATCTCAACGACGGTTTACCAGCTCTGGCGCACGAATGACAATGAAGGGGCGTTTCGCTGGGTGATGATTAATGTGGCGATTTCGGCGGTGGTCCTTCTGGCGGTGAATATGCTGGAGACAAAGCAGAAACGTGTGAGCAGGAGGGGAAAATGAGTCTGTCCGTTTCAATCAGAAAAAATTTCGGAAGCTTCAAACTGGATACCTCCTTTGAGACCAATGAGGCTGTACTTGGTTTCCTTGGCGCTTCTGGCTGTGGGAAATCGATGACACTCAAATGCATCGCGGGGATTGAGCGGCCGGATGAAGGGCGGATTGTCCTGAACGGGCGCGTCCTGTTTGACAGCCAGGCACATATCAATCTCCGGCCACAGGAACGCAGGGTTGGTTATCTGTTCCAGAACTACGGCCTGTTTCCCAATATGACGCTGGAACAGAACATTCGCTGCGGCCTTTGCCGGGAAAAGGATGCGGACAGGAGAGAGCGGGCGCTGCGGGAGATTATTGATCAGATGGTTTTAAGCGGGCTGGAGGATCATCGTCCGTCGCAGTTATCCGGCGGACAGCAGCAGCGTACCGCGCTTGCGAGAATTCTGGTAAACGGGCCGGAGATTCTTTTGCTGGACGAGCCGTTCAGTGCGCTGGACGCCTATCTGAAGCTGCAGCTGGAGACGGAGATGAAACAGATTCTGCGTGAGTTTGGAGGGGACGCCATTCTTGTAAGCCACAGCCGCGATGAGATTTACCGGCTATGCGACGAGGTGGCAATCATGGACAGTGGGCACCTGCTGGGAAAAGGCAGTGTGAAAAAGATGTTTTCCGATCCGGGGAGCCGTCAGGGTGCGGTGCTGACCGGCTGTAAGAATATTGAAGCGGCGGAAAAAAGCGGCGAGTACGAGGTCTATGTCCCACGCTGGGGGATGCGATTCACAACGGCAACCCCGGTGGAGGATCATCTGTGCGCGATCGGAATCCGGGCGCATCATTTCCGGCCGGACGTGGAGGTCAACCGCGGCAGGGTAATTTTTGTGGATGAGACGGAAGAACCCTTTGAGTGGATTGAGAAATTTCGCTATGAGAGCGCAAATGAAAATTGCGAGCCGGTCTGGTGGCGGCTCGCAAAGGAAGCGAAACCACAGGATCCCCCACAGGTGCTGGGCGTGGCTCCGGAAAATATTATGTTGTTGTATCAGTGATTATTTGACCTGTTCAAACAGCCAGTCCCTGAGCACGCTGATTTTGTATGGGTGGTCGAAGGAATACATGTGTTCGTTGCCTTCGAAGCCCTCCATGTCATCGGGGAGTACGCTTCCCTTTTCCCAGCTGACAAAGTTAGCGGAATATCCCTGTGCGATTACGTCAGTGACGCCTTGCGCAATCGTTTCTTCAGAATCTTTTGCGTTGAGGATGTTTTTTCCGTAGCTGACGCCGTCGGCGTCAAACATGTCGATGACATTCTGCATGCCGGTTGATGCCCTCTCGTCGCCTTCCGCGGCAAAATAGAAGAATGTCTGTTCCTCGAGCGGCGACAGGATGTCGGTACTCCACTGCCCGTCGACATAAAGGCTGGCCGCGAACAGATCCGGGTAAGTTCCGTTCAGATAGAGCGCAGTCATACAGCCCATGGACTGTCCCGTGATATAGATGCGGTTTTCATCGATCTGGTAGGTCTCCTGCACAGAGACCAGAAGGTTGAGGAGAGCGTCCACATATTCACTGGCGGTTCCTTCTCCGACCAGGATGTTTTCAGGGAATTCCGGGGCGATGACGAAGGAAGGATGTTTTTGCTGATCCTCGTCGGTAACCCAGACCAGAGCGCCGTATCCCTGGGTGAGAGCGGCGGTCGTTTCCTTTCCTACAACACTGGAATCGGTGATAAATAAAACCAGCGGGTATTCCTGAGATTCATCGTATCCATCCGGGATAAAGAAATTGTAGGCGAAGGATTTCCCTGTTGCCTCATCGGTGTAGTCAATCTGCGTAAATTTTTCCTGTGTTTCTGCTAAAAGCGTGTTTAACGTTTCATCTCCGCTTTTGTCAATCGTACCGCCACCGTTTCGTCGGTCTGGTCCTTCGTGTCCCTGTGCAGGAGGTTCATTCGCTTCGTCAGAATCGTTTCCCCTGTTTGCACCAGGCCGTGCAACGGCTTTGGCAGGGGCGGTCATGGTGCTCTCTGCTTCTACCGTTTCTGTTTCCATATTTTCTGTTTCTGCTACCGTTGTCTGGGCGGTACTCGTCTGAGTCTGAGCGGATTGGCTGGAACAGCCGGCCAAGAGAACTGCCGCCAGTGAAAGACTGATTAATTTTTTGAGTTTCATGTATTCCTCCTTCTCAACAAAACTGTTGCGCTGAACCGAGGACTTTTCACCTGGATTCAGAAAATGGTGTACTCGTTGCTTTGCGGATATCAGGCAGTTCAATGCAACCACAAGGCAAGAGGAACGGATCACATGCAGTATAACACAGGATCAACGAACCAATAAGGGATTTCTGCTTTTTTCACAAAATCTACTTATTTTTTATGATGGGGAGGACAGATGGTGTAAATCGCTGATCAAACAGGATGGTGGTTCGCTATTGACAAATCCACTCCTTTGCGCCTATAATTGGTGTTGACAGAAAAACCTGTGAGGAAGAGTAGTAACCGGCGAAGGTCAGACCGCAGAGAACCCCGGATGGTGGAATCGGGGCGTCAGGATAACCGGCGAATGGACTTCTGAGGGCGGCTTTGAACGGGGATTGACGCGGCGGTGCCGGTGCATTTGTTGGGAAGAGAGCATCCGGGAGATGCGCAAGCGTGGTATTCCTGAGCAGGGGCTGACGGGACCCACCCGTTATCCATCGGGGCGCGTATGATGGTACGCGTAGTGAGCGGATGTCTTTTTCGAAGGCATCAATTTGGGTGGTATCGCAGAAGTGAATGCTTTTGTCCCATGTAACGATGGGGCAGAAGTATTTTTTTGCTTTTTCATGGTTTGAAAACTGCCAAAACATCCACGTAATCCGCGTTGCGAACACCATCAATCAAAGAAAAGAGGAGAGATTATAATGAAAAAGAACCTGAAACAATTCCTGGCTGTTGGTACCGCTGCTGTCCTGGCGTCTTCTCTGACCGCCTGCTCAACTGCATCTTCTACGACTGCCGCAACCACAGCGGCTGCTGAGGCTGAGACGGAATCCCAGAGCACGGAGGGCGCAGAGAGCGCATCCGCGGAGGAAGATACGACGGATACTGCGGAATATAACATTGCAATTGTCAAACAGCTGGATCACGCGTCTCTGGATGAGATCACAAACGCGATTGAGGCAGAACTGGACGCGATTGCAGCGGAAAAGAATGTCACAATCCATTACACCACATATTCCGGTCAGAATGACCAGACGACGTTAAAGCAGATTGGCGACCAGGCCATTGCGGACGGCGTGGATGCGGTGATTCCGGTGGCAACGCTGGCGGCGCAGGTCATGACGGTATGTGCCGAGGAGACGGAGACGCCGGTGGTGTACGCGGCCATTTCTGATCCGGAGGCGGCTGATCTCACTGGTATCAGCTATGTGACTGGCACCAGCGATGCACTGAATACCAGTTTCATTCTTGACATGATGACGGCAGTTGACGGAGATATTCAGACGGTTGGTCTGCTCTATTCGTTATCCGAAGCCAATTCCGCTACGCCAATCGCGGATGCCAAGACTTATCTGGATGCGGCGGGTATCGCCTACACCGAGCAGACAGCCAATACCAATGATGAGGTGATTACGGCAGTTTCTGCTCTGATTGCTGATGGAGTGGATGCAATCTTTACACCCACCGACAATGTGATTATGGCTGCGGAGCTGGCAGTCTATGAGAGTCTCAAGGATGCCGGTATTCCTCACTATACCGGAGCGGATTCTTTTGTCCGGAATGGTGCGTTTGCTACCTGTGGTGTGAATTATACCGATCTGGGCGCAAAAACGGCGGATCTGGCATATACCGCGATTACCGAGGGCATGGATAATCTGGAGGATTATTACCTGATGGACGGCGGCATTATCACGGTAAATACCGAGACGGCAGAAGCGTTGGACATTGATTATTCGGTTTATTCGGATATGGGCGAACTGGTTGAGGTTACTACGACAGAAGATTAAATGATTCGCAAACGAGGAGGTGTCCCGTGTTTTATATTTCACAAACAGCTCTGGAACTGGGGTTCCTCTATGCGCTGGTTCCCCTGGCGCTGTTCCTGAGCTACCGGATTCTCGATATCGCTGACATGACGACGGACGGCTGTTTTGTACTTGGAACGGCCGTATCGGTCAGCTTTGCCGCAGCGGGTCATCCGTTCCTGGCAATTCCGGCGGCGATGCTTGCCGGCGTCTGCGCCGGGTTTGTGACGGCTTTTTTGCAGACGCGTCTTGGTGTGCCATCTATTCTGGCCGGAATCGTGACCAATATGGGGCTCTATACCATCAATCTGATGGCGATGGGCTGGAGTTCCAATATCAGCCTGCTTAAGACGGCGACAATTTTTACGATTTTCCATGCGACGGGAATTGGCGGTCAATGGTATGAGGCTCTGCTGGCCGGTTTCGTCACGATTGCAGCAGGAATCCTCCTTGTGCTTTTCCTTGGCACAAGGCTTGGACTTTCCATCCGCGCGACCGGTGATAATATTGACATGGTGCGGGCGTCTTCCATCAATCCTGCGTTTACCATCACGGTCGG
Source organism: Clostridiales bacterium (assembly GCA_021202925.1). Classification (GTDB taxonomy): domain Bacteria; phylum Bacillota; class Clostridia; order Lachnospirales; family Lachnospiraceae; genus Brotaphodocola. Next base: position 20,827 of record JAJQCD010000024.1, read on the forward strand.
TTTGTGCGTTTCCAATGCTTTGACTGCGCTCTCCGGTGCCATGGTTGGTCAGTATCAGAATACGGCCGATATTAACGCCGGTACCGGCATTGTTGTCATTGGGCTTGCCTGCCTGATCATCGGTGAGACGGTGCTTGGCCGCCGGTCGATGATCCGGGGAGTCATTGCCGCTATCCTGGGTTCTGTTATTTATCGCTTCATTTATGCCTATGTCCTGTATACGAAAATCATGCCGGTACAGGCGCTGAAGCTGGTAACTGCCGTGATTGTGGCGCTGGCGATTGCCTTCCCGACCATACGGGCATGGGTGCAGTTCCAGAAACGCAAGATGGCTGCTCCGAGAAGAATCGTGCCGAGAACAATATCCCATCCTGTCGATACCGGAAATCCGGCCGAACCGGCAGAGACGGGAGAGTCTGCCGGCTCCGTTGAGAATACTACGGCAGACACATCCCCATCCGATAAGGAGGTGCGTTGATCATGCTTGATCTTGTTTCGATTTCCAAAACCTTCAATCCGGGCACGATCAATGCCAAAACGGCGGTTTCCAACCTGTCCCTTCACCTGGATGACGGAGATTTTGTAACGATCATCGGTTCCAATGGAGCAGGCAAATCCACATTGTTTAACGCGATTGCGGGTGCTTTCTATGTCGATGATGGCGCGATTCTTCTGGACGGACTGGATATTACCTTTGTTCCGGAATATCGGCGCAGCCGTGTGATTGGTCGTCTGTTTCAGGATCCGTTGAAGGGTACGGCGCCGGGAATGACGATTGAGGAAAATCTGGCACTTGCCTTCCTGCGTTCCTCGGAGAACTCGCATCCGTTTTCCCGTATTTCCAAAAAGGACAAGGATTTGTTCCGTGAGCGCCTGTCGCTTCTGGGTATGGGACTGGAGGATCGCATGAAACAGCCGGTCGGATTGCTTTCCGGCGGCCAGCGTCAGGCACTGACCCTGTTGATGGCTACGCTTGTCACGCCCAAGATTCTGCTGCTGGATGAACACACCGCGGCTCTCGACCTGGGTACGGCCGATAAGGTTCTGGATCTGACGCGGGAGATTGTCGCCAGAGAGAACATTACCTGCCTGATGATTACACACAATATGAAGCAGGCGTTGGAACTGGGCAACCGGACGTTTATGATGGCCGATGGCAATATTGTCCTGGATGTGGGAGGCGAAGAACGCAGCCGCATGAGTGTGGAAGACCTGATCGCCCGCTTTAAGATTGGAGCCGGGAAGGAACTTGACAATGATCGGATTCTGCTGTCTACATAACAGAGGTGTTGGTATGATGCAATATGACTTAATGCATAAGAATGACAGATGTGGCAGTATTCTGTATGATGAAAATACAGGAAAGATTACCGATTATCGTGACGCCGGAAATGGTCTATCTCCGTTCCTGGGAAACAGCAATTTAAAAAAGATCGCAAAATGGTGGGAAATGCGGGCGATACCGGCGTCCCGAGCTTCTTTGCAGGATATTTTAAAAAATGCCGGTTGTTTTACACCGGGTAATTTTCTGGCAAAAAATCTTGCATTAAGCATATCGGATACGTACTGGATTCGTCCATTTCATGCTCATGTATCTTATGAGGATGAAAAATTAACAAATTTTGCGATTTTTCATGACAGTAAAATTCCTTATCATAACGCCACATCCTATGATCCAAACGCATCACTGGGCGGACAGATGGAAAAATACTGGGAGATCCATGCAGGGAATCCGGTATTAGTAAAAGTGAGCAGCCGTTTTTTTGGACAGCAATCTCTGAATGAAGTGTTTGCGACTCGCATTCATGAACGGCAGGATAGTGGTATTCCTTATGTAAAATATTATGCGTCGATTGAAGAAGATCGTTCTGTTTCCTGCAAATGCAATGCCTTCACTTCGGAAAACGCAGAGTTTGTTTCTGCTTATGAGATCATGGAAAGCAGTAAGATACCGAATAACATGGCATTGTACGATGCCTATATCGATCTTTGTGCAAAACAGGGAATTGATCGTGGAAGGATGCAGGACTTTATGGATTATCAGACACTGACCGATTTCATTATCAGCAATACCGATGAGCACCTGTTAAATTTCGGAGTTCTGCGAAATCCGGATTCGATGGAGCTGCTCGGCCCGGCTCCCATTTTTGATTCCGGGAACAGCATGTTTTACGCGGAAGAACGCAGAATTCCATATACCAGAGCGGGAATATTGGATAGAAAGATTACCAGTTTTTATGAAAAAGAGGAAAAGCTTTTAAAACGGGTACAGAACCGTAATATCGTAAAAGTTGACCTGCTTCCATCGCCGCAGGAAGTGAAGGAATTTTATGTGCAGGCCATGCTTCCGGAATGGAAAGCAGATATGATCAGCCTGAATTATGCTGTCAAATGCGAACTTTTCCGGGAATTCCAACAGGGAAAAACGATTTCGTTTTATCAGGAAACACAGATCGAAAAGGAAACTGTTCGGAAGGATAAAGTAAAAAAATCCGCATCCCAGAAATTTATCATGGTGTGTGGTCTTCCGGGATCCGGTAAAACAGTTCAGGCGTATGAGTTACAGGAGTCATATGTGCGGCGGGGATATCGTCCGGTCATTGCGGAAAAGTTTTATGATTCGGATCGCATGATTCATGATATGGCATATATCCTGGATCGGAGACGTGTGTTAGACGCTTTACCGGCGATACCAGGCTATGAGAAGACGGTCACAATCATTGCCCCGGACGATATCCGGAAAGAACTGTATGAAAAGGCCGGAGAGTGCCGCGAAGATCTTGTGCTTCTGATATGCGGAAGCGCGCGTAAAGACAGCCTTAAAAAGTGGCTCCACCGTGATTTATGAGGCCTCCAACCTGACAAAAGAGAGCCGGGAACGGTTCTTAAATATTTCTTATGAGGCAGGAATTCAGAATAAAGAACTCCATATCATGCATAGAGATTCCGGGTATTCGGAAACCGGCATATCACAGGAACGGATGGCTCGGATGACTGAAGAATTCCAGGGAAATTATCCTTCATTTGATGAAGGTTGGACGGAGATCGTGGAACACGAGTGAGAGGTGGACTTGAAACGGGGTGTGAATCCGGACGATGACTCGGGACTGGTAGAAATCTGTGCCGTCGGTTAACAAAGAAAATGCACAAATTGACAAAGAAAGACCCTTGTCGCCTTTGTGGCTTTTGTAGTATGATTAATATAATTATGCAATTCAACAACCTGCACACCCCGACGGCTGTAGCCGTCAAAAGGAGGAATCATACTATGGCAAAAGCAAGCGACCAGGTCAAACGCTATCAGAACCCCAACGGTCCCACCATCGGCACCGTCTCCCGGAATATCATGGAGCAGGATGGCCTGTACTTTAAGGACATCGACGGATCCGGCCAGGTCACAGCAGTCAACGACTGGCGGTTGTCCCCGGCGGAGCGGGCCGCGGCCTACGTCAGGACTCTGACGGTGGACGAGAAGATCGCCCAGCTGTTCATTTCCGACTGGCGCATGGGGCCTAAGTATCCATGCCCGGTTCCCGATCATCGGTTTTCTACGGATGAATCCGGCCTGCTGGACGATGCGGAAATGAACGGAAAAACCATCTTTGGCGAGCAGCACCTGCCCGGTACGACTACTCTCATTAAGGAGTGGTTCTCCCGGCACCTGATCCTGCGGGCCAACGCCACGCCGGAGGATCTGGCGGACTGGCTGAATCAGCTCCATGCCGTGGCGGAGCAGTGTGACCACTTTGTTCCCGTCAGCGTGGCTTCCAACTCCCGGAATGAGAATGGCGAAGTGGTGTTTGGCATGAATGACGCCTCTGGCATCTTTGCCACCTGGCCCGGCACCCTTGGTATCACCGCTGCTGTCCGGGGCGACAGTCTGGATATCATTGATAAATTTGCCGACTGCGTCCGGAGGGAATGGAATGCCTGTGGCCTGAAGAAGGGATATATGTACATGGCCGACGTGGTCTCCGACCCTCGCTGGCAGCGGACTTTCGGTACCTTTGGCGAGGATCCGGAGCTGATCACCGCCATCTTTGAACGACTGATCCCGGGTATTCAGGGCAGTGAAAATGGCGTTACTCCCGACGGCGTTTCCATGACGGTGAAACATTTCCCTGGCGGCGGCGCCCGTGAGAATGGTTTCGACCCCCACTATGCTGCAGGACAGTGGAATGTATATGCCACAGAGGGCTCTTTGCAGAAGTATCATATTCCCACTTTCCAGCCTGCGGTGAAGTATCATGCTGCTTCTATCATGCCCTACTATTCCAAGCCTGCGGCTGCCAAGAGCGCCCCTCAGACCGATATGAATGGCGATCCCATTGAGTTAAATCCGTATGGCTTTGCCTACAACAAAGTGTTTATTGACAAGGTGCTCCGGGGACAGATGGGCTTTGACGGCTATATCAACTCTGATACCGGCATCGTCCACAATATGAGCTGGGGTGTGGAAGCTCTGGATCTTCCGGAACGGATCGGCTATGCCGTTACTCAGTCCGGCGTGGATATTATCAGCGGACTGTTTGATAATGAAGCAGGAAGAGAGGCCTATGAGCGTGCCACCAACGGCTATTATGACACGCATCCTGTCCCGGAGGGGTTCCGGAAAGAAGACCTGGTGCTGACCGATGAAAGCCTGGATCGTGCGGTCAGCCGTACCCTGACCGAATTATTCCAGCAGGGCATGTTTGAGAATCCTTATGCGGATCCGGCGAATGCGGTAAAGGTGGTGTCCGACCAGACTGACTGGGACGAGGCTTCCCTGACGCACCGCAAGAGCGTCGTCCTGTTGAAAAATCAGGATGTGCTCCCCCTGACCGCAGAGAAACGGATCGGGAAAAAGTTTTATGTGGAGGCGTTCGCTAAGGGCGATGCTGCCGCCGCTACCGCTGCACTGCGCGAGATGCTGGGTGACTGTACGATGACCGACGACCCCGCCGAGGCAGACTACGCGATTCTGATGGTCAGTCCTTCCTCCGGCAACTATTTCAGCGCCACTCCCGGCTATCTGGAAATCGACATCTGTGAAAACAAGGTGGTTCCCGATGTGGACGAGAAGAGTTGTCCTCTGGACACCACTCACCTGGAGACGACTCTGACCGGTGCGAACCGCATCTCCGCTATCGCCGCAGCGGTTCACGCAAACGGCGGCAAGGTCATTGCCAACATTAACTTTCCGCTGGCCTGGATGGTGGGCAACGTGGAGCGTTATGCTGACGCATTGACCGCAGGGTTTGATGCTTATCCATCCGCTACTCTGGATGTGATCTTTGGCCGGTTCGATCCGGTGGGCAGGCTGCCCATCACCCTGCCGAGGAACGATGCGGTACTGGCTGTCAGCAGCGACGGCGTCTGCGTCAGTCCCAACGACGTACCCGGTTACGACAAGGACTGGTATATGCCTGAGGAGTTAAAGGATGAAAACGGCAAGGCGTATGCTTACCGCGACACCGTCGGCAACTACTATGAATTGAACTTCGGATTGAAGTACTAATTGCGTGGTGGAATCCCGGTATGGGTAAGGCTGGCATGAATCATGAAAATATATAGGAAACGTCATAATTATTTTCCTTATGACGTTTCCTGCGCCGATTTTTGCTGCGTGTAAACGCAGAATCTACCTTGCAAAAATCGTGCGCATCCCCCGGAGGGATTATAGTAAACGGCAAATTTATTTGTCGTTTACTATAAAAAGGCAGACGGCTCTCGTTTGAAAGAGCCTGTCTGCCTTTTGGCGGTTTTATGGACAGAGGGGAACCTGTTTCACCCGACTGCTTCTGCTGTGCAGCCAGAACGTTGCTTTAATCGGAACAACGCCTGTGGTTATTCCAGTTGTTGTTGGATAAAGAATGAAAATTGTTATATGTAGCGGTTTCCCTGTATACCTTTGGAGTCATACCCGCAATCTGTTTAAAAAGGCGGCTGAAATAGTGAATATCGGAAAAGCCGCATTGCTGTGCAATGTCCTTGATGGGGATATCCGTAATCAGCAGCAGCTTTTGTGCGTGCCGGATTCTTTTGTTATTCACATAATCTGTCAGCGACACGCCGACTTCCTTTTTGAACAGAGAGGAAAGGTAGCTGGCATTGACAGAGAGGATCCCGGACAGGGATTTCAGACTCAGATCGGCACTGAGATCGGTATCGATGCAGACAATGGCCTTTTGGGTCAGCAAAGAGTAGTTTTTCAGGGCATTTGTCCGGACAAGCTGACAATAGCCCTGAATCATTTTCATCCGGAGATTATGGCATTGTTCCACACTTGTAAGACATTCAATATTCTGTATATTCCGGTTGGAAAATGTATCAATACGAATGGGATGAACACCGGTAGCCTCGGCTGCTTTGCGAAGAAGTGTGTTCAGGGTAATGCAGTAATCCTTGTGATCCCGGAGCGAGTTGGTAAGACGAGGGGGGATCAGACTGGAAATCAACTGCGTATGCATTTCCAGAGCCTTCTTTTCGTTCCCATTTATAACGGCATTGATGATACCTGCTTCCAGTTGATAGCGGTTTTCAACCAGCTGAATGCTTAAAAACGGTTTTTCCGGTATACGAAAACAGCCGTTGTAGTTTTTATACCATTCTCCCAGTTCGTTGAAATCTGCATAGACGATTTCATAACCATGTTCGCCAAATATATTCTCTGCCAGAAGAGTAAAAAAACTGAACCAAAAGGACTGGAGAGGGAAAAAAGCCAGCGAGTGGTAATAATCCTGGATCGGTTCATGAAGCGGTTCTGGAATATGGAGCTTTTCCATGATTTCCGTCAGCCTGGATGCATTGATCTGTTCCGTGAGGACGGGGCCGCAGATCATCAGCTCATCCAAATCAGGAAAGCGAAAGAATACATAATTGCATTCAAAATTGTCTGTAATGAAATAAACGTTTCGTGGCTGGATCCGGTCAAACATTCGATTGACCGCGTCTGTCACATGATCCATATTTAAAATGGTTTTTCGAAGACCCTGGTCTAATAAAGAGGGATCGTTACAGGGTGGATGCACCATATGGGCTGGAATGTGGTTGCGCTCCATGAGTTGTTGGGCAAAGGTGATCAACAGGGTTGTTTTTTCCATAGAAATTCATCTCTTTTAACTGAAAAATGCAAAAATAACTAAAAATAATCTATCGTCAAACTTTCAAATCATTACTATAATTAAACCAAACAAAAAAAGATAAAAACATAATTTTTTGTACAAAATGAACACATTATGCAAATTTGGTCACGGCAAAAGAGCTGACAAAATGGCTTTGCGTACACGGGCAATTATTGAAAATTGACAAGTTCTGATGCGGTAGTTTCTTAAAGAGAATCATAAAATATGACTCGTCAAATGTCAATAAAAATTTCCTGAAATAAGAAGGGAAAAGAATATAAAAAATAAAAGCAACAGGAGGAATGATATGCGCAACATAATTAATCTCAACGATGACTGGTGTTTCATTCAGAAGGATGTGGGGTTGCCCACGGAATTGCCGACGGACTGGCAGCGGATCAATTTGCCGCATACCTGGAACGCAATTGACGGTCAGGATGGAAACGGGAAATACGATCGAGGCCGATACTGGTATGCCAAATCCTTCGAAACGCCTTGTCAGCCGTTGAAAGGAGGGCGCGTCTTTGTGGAGATCCTGGCTGCGGGACAGCAGGCGACCGTGTACGTCAACGGCGAAGAGGTGATCTACCATGAAGGCGGATATTCCGCTTTTCGCGCGGATATTACCGATCGGTGCAGAGAAGAAGGGGAGAATCTTCTGGTTGTCGCCTGCAGCAATGAAGATAAGAGCAGCGTCTATCCTCAGACAGCGGACTTTACCTTTTATGGCGGTCTGTATCGCGGCGTCAATCTGATCAGCGTACCGGAGACTCATTTCGATCTGGAATATTATGGTTCCTCAGGATTGCAGGTAACACCGAAGCCCTGTCCGTGCGGCGGAGCAACCTTTGATCTGAAATCCTGGGTGGTTCATGCGGATGAAAATTTCACGGTTCTGTATACGGTGAAAGACGCGGATGGGAAGGAAGTTGCTTCGGCTTCCCGCCCGGCGGATACCCCGGATGTAACGTTTTTTGTCCCGGATATTACCAGATGGGATATTGACAATCCTTATCTGTATACGGTGAGTGCGGTTCTGCAGCGCAGAAATGAGGCTTATGATGAAGTCAGCGCCCGGGTTGGCGTCCGCAGCTTTTCCTGTGACCCGGATAAGGGTTTTATCATTAATGACGTTCAGACCCCTCTGCGCGGGGTGAGCCGTCATCAGGATATGCTTTACAAGGGCAATGCACTGACAAGAGAAGACCACTATCTTGACGCAAAACTGATCAAGGAGCTGGGCGCCAACACGATTCGCCTGGCGCATTATCAGCATTCGCAGGATTTTTATGACGCCTGTGATGAGATGGGATTTGTGATCTGGGCGGAGATTCCTTTTATCAGCGTGATGAACGAAGACCCGGCGGCGCATCAGAACTGCATCAGTCAGATGAAGGAGCTGATCGCACAGAATTATAATCATCCTTCCATCTGCTTCTGGGGTGTTTCCAATGAAATCCTCATTGGCGGCATTTCGGACCAGCTGGTTGAAAACCATAAAGAATTAAATGCTCTGTGTAAGAAAATGGATCCGACTCGTCTGACCACCATTGCGCATGTCACCATGACGCCGGTAGAGAGCCCGATGCACCATATTACGGACGTCATCAGCTATAATCATTACTTCGGATGGTATGGCGGCAGGATGGAAGACAATGGCCCCTGGTTTGACAGGTTCCACGCAAAGCATCCGGATCTTTGTGTCGGCGTGTCCGAGTATGGCTGCGAGGGAATCGTCACCTATCATGGGCCGAATCCCGCCTGTAAGGATTACAGCGAAGAATATCAGGCTCTGTATCACGAGCATATGGCAAAGGTTCTGGATGAGCGTCCCTGGCTCTGGTCGAGCCATGTATGGAACATGTTCGATTTCGGATGTGCAGCCCGTGATGAAGGCGGAGTCGCCGGGCGGAACAACAAGGGCCTGATGACGATAGACCGCAAGACGAAGAAGGACAGCTATTACATTTATCAGGCCTACTGGACCAGGGATCCGATGGTTCATCTGTGTGGCAAACGATATGCGCAGCGCACCGGAGAGACCACTCAGATCCGCGTTTACTCGAACCAGCCTTCGGTTACGCTGTATCAGAACGGAAAATTGCTGGAGGCAAAGGCAGCAGAAAAAGTATTTGTCTTTGATGTGGCTCTGGAAGAAGGATTTAACACGATCGTTGCAGAGGCAGGCGGCCTGAAAGACAGCATGACCATTGAGAAGGTGGAGAAGGAACCGGATATCTATGTCCTGCCGGAAGTCAATGAGAGGGCGGAAGGCGTCGCCAACTGGTTTAAGCTGGCAGGGGATCTGGATCTGAAAGCGGAGATGGAATTCCCGGAGGGCAAATACAGTGTCAGGGATAAGCTGGAGGAGATCGCAAAGAATCCGGAAGCCATGGAGATCACCGCAAAGGCGCTGAAACTGGCTACCAATTTTATCCTTGAGCCAGGCACAGGCATGTGGGATATGATGAGGACCATGACCCCTACGGACATGATGGATATGACCGGAAACATGATGCCGGAAGGATTCCTTGAGAGCCTGAACGCGCAGCTGATCCGATTTGATAAAGCAGATTAACGGAGCGGTCGCAGACTCGGGCCGGAAATGTGCATTTGTATTTTACAGAAAAGAAAGAGAGAAAAACAATGGCGAAAACTTCAACGAACAAAGCAGTGCGTCCTTTTGGGATGTCTGATAAGATTGGCTATATGTTTGGTGATTTCGGGAATGATTTCACCTTCATACTGTCCTCCAGTTTCATGATGAAATTTTATACGGATGTAATGGGGATTGACGCCGCATTGGTTGGCCTGCTGATGATGGCTGCCCGTTTCGTCGACGCGTTTACCGATGTGACCATGGGGCAGATCGTAGACCGTTCCAAACCGACGAAGGATGGAAAGTTCCGCCCCTGGATCAAGCGCATGTGCGGCCCGGTGGCGATCGCTTCCTTCCTGATCTACCAGTCAGGATTCGCCGGGATGCCCTATGGGTTTAAGGTGTTCTGGATGTTCCTGACCTACATCCTGTGGGGATCCATCTTCTATACGTCGATCAACATCCCGTATGGTTCGATGGCATCCGCGATTTCCAATGACCCGGATGACCGTGCGCAGCTGTCAACCTGGCGCAGCATCGGCGCGACCCTGGCCAGCCTGGTAATTGGCACCGGCACTCCGATCGTAGCGTATGTGGTGGTTGACGGTAAGACGGTTCTGTCGGGGAGTCGTATGACAATCCTGGCTGGCGTGTTTGCAATCTGTGCGATTATCTGCTATATGCTGTGCTTCAATCTGGTACGGGAGCGTGTGGAGGTTCCTGCCAATACTTCCAAACTGGAAATCGGCAAATTGTTAAAGAGCCTGGTAACCAACCGTTCGCTGATCGGCATTATTGCGGCGGCGATTCTCCTGCTGCTGGCTATGCTGGGTATGCAGGGCCTTGCCGGTTATGTATATCCGAACTACTATGGCAACGCGGCCGCGCAGTCCGCAGGGTCTCTGGCCAGCAGTCTCGCGATTCTGTTTATCTGCGCACCCCTTGCGGCCAGAATGGCAGCCAGGGTCGGTAAAAAAGAGTTGTCCACGGTTGCCTGCTTCTGTGGAGCGGTGTTTTATATCATCTGCTACTTTGTCCGTCCGGCCAGTGCGTATATGTATGTTGTGTTCTATGTGCTTGCATACGGGAGCCTGGGATTCTTTAATACGGTGATCTGGGCAATGATTACAGACGTCATCGATGACGCAGAGGTAAAGAACGGTATCCGGGAAGATGGTACGATCTATTCGGTTTATTCCTTCGCCCGGAAGCTGGGACAGGCGTTTTCGGCCGGCATGATCGGCGGACTGCTGAGCATGATCGGTTATACTGCCGAGACCGCCTTTGATGAAGCTGTGATCAATGGTATTTTTACCATTTCCTGTTGGGTGCCTGCATGCGGTCTGATTGCGGTTTCTCTGGCTTTGTTCTTCCTCTATCCTCTGGATAAGAAGAAAGTAGATGAGAACGTCGCGATCCTTGCGGAACGCAACAAAAACCGGTAAAAGGGAAGCGGTGAATCCGCCTGTAAACAGATAAAGCGAACGACTATGCTAAGCTCAGTCTGCGCCTGCGGCTTGACTTCGCTTGCTTTGCATACATGAAAGCAACCAATCGTCCATCGCCTATGGCTCAGACTCTTGGGCTTTCATTGTAAAGCGCCGCTGTATACATGAAACTTAACGCTCAGCTTTGCTTCGCTGAGTTTCATAGTAAACTCCCATGCCCCGCGTTGGCACCACTGCGCATGAAAGTCAGCTGCTCCGCGCTTACGCGCACCCGCAGCTGCCGGGAGTATTCGCAATTCGCACTATTGTGCTACTTGCTCATACTCCCTAGCCCGTCCGATGTCGGTATGTCTCCGCGTGCAAGCACGCAGTCCATACCGCCGCCGTCCGGGACTTTCATAGTAAACAGCTATGCTAAGCTCAGTCTGCGCCTGCGGCTTGACTTCGCTAAGCGCCGCTGCATACATGAAAGTTGCCAATCATCCTGCGCCTTGCGGCTTGGATTCTTGGACTTTCATAGTAAAAATGCGTTCGTTGCAATTTGGGCAATGGACGCATTTTTACTGGAACTGATGTAATTGAAAACGCAATGAAATTGAGCGGTTGTGAAGAATTGAGAAAAATGATATACTCAACATAAAAAATGTGAGAGAGTGAACCATAGCAATGTTATATATGAACTATATCGTGATGCGGGGAGTTTTGTGAACCAGGGGGAGTGATATGAACGCAGAATTATTCCGTATGCTGAAACGAATTACACCGGAAGAAAGAGAAGCCCTGGATGGCAGGAAAAACATCCAGTGGTCGATTTATACGGATCAGCCGCAGCAAAGTATTGTGGAGCACGAAAAACTGTTGACGGAAAACCGGCTGATTACGGCCAGGAAGCATACCCGTTTTGTCTATTTTCCGCCGCATAAGCATAATTATGTGGAATTTTTCTATGTCCTGTCCGGTTCGATTACCCATAGAGTAGAAGGGAAAAAGCTGGTTGTGGGCAGTGGAGAACTGTTGTTTATGAATCAGCATACAGAGCATGAAATTCTCCCCTGTGGGGCGGACGACCTGGCCATCAATCTGATTATCATGCCCGCTTTCTTTGAACAGGTCAGGGAGATGGTGGGCAAGGAAAACATCCTGGCGGAATTTATGGTAAACGTGCTGCAACGCGAAGAAAGTGTCGCACAATATCTTTATTTTCCGGTGTCGAAGGATCTTTGTATTCAGAATCTGGCGGAAAATATTGTCTATTCGATCCTGTGTAAACAGCATAATGAGGAGCGGGTTCTCAGCATTTCCATGGGGCTGCTTTTTCTGCATCTGCTGAATGTGGCGGAACAGGTACAGATTCCGTCAGACAGTGCGGACGCGAATATGCTGATCCTGGCAGTGGAGCAGTATATTCAGGAGGAGTATCGGACGGGGACGTTGAGTGAACTGGCGTTTCGCACCGGCTATTCCGCTTCTACGCTCAGCCGGCTGATCAAAAAGTACACGGGAACCACCTTTAAGGAAATACAGGCCAGACAGCGCATGGAACAGGTGATGAAGCGGCTGCGTGACACGGATCAGTCGATCAGTGAGATTGCTGTTTCTGTGGGATACGAAAATCAAAGCTTTTTTTATAAACGGTTTCAGCGGGAATTTGGCATGAATCCCGGAGAGGCACGACAGAAGCTGCGCAATCCGGCTTTATGACGAATGAAATCCATCTCAATAGCGCCTGAGTGAGATGGATTTTTGTGCTTTTTACCATATTTTTTTCTGTTCTTCCTTTCATTCGGAATACAATTAAACAAATAATGTCAGTGGAAAGATCAAAAATTGTCATTTTTAAATAGAAAATTCCATTTTATAATCAGAATATCAAAGGTGAAAACGAGGCAGAGAGGTGAAACAGGATGAATAACTATTATCTCGCGATTGATATCGGCGCTTCGTCCGGACGGCATATTCTGGGACAGGTGAAGGATGGCAGACTGGTTCTGGAGGAGGTCTATCGCTTCGAGAATCGACAGCTGCGGTGCGACGGCCATGACTGCTGGGATATGGAGAATCTCTGGAACGGTATCTTAAATGGCCTGAAAACCTGTAAGGAGATCGGAAAAATTCCTGCTACCGCAGGCATCGATACCTGGGCTGTGGATTATGTTCTCCTGGACGAGAAGGATCAGGTGTCAGGCGATGCCGTGGCCTACCGGGACAGCCGTACCGAGGGAATGGACAGGATCGTCGAGTCTGTCCTTTCTCCGGAGGAACTGTATGCCAGAACCGGTATTCAGAAACAGGTTTTCAACACGATTTATCAGCTTACGGCGCAAAAGCAGGAACACCCGGAACAGCTGGGACGGGCAAAAAGTTTTCTGATGATTCCGGATTACTTCCATTTTCTGCTGACCGGGGTGAAAAAGCAGGAGTACACCAATGCGACCAGCACCAATCTGGTGAATGCCAGGCAGAAGGAGTGGGATTATGAACTGATTTCCAGGCTGGGATTTCCGACGGAATGGTTCGGTGAGCTTTCCATGCCGGGGACGGTTGCAGGCAGTTTCTCTCCGGAAATTCAGGCGCAGGTCGGGTTTGATTGTACGGTTGTTCTGCCGGCCACCCATGACACGGGTTCCGCTTTCCTGGCTGTTCCGGCCAGGGATGATCACGCGGTGTATCTTTCCAGCGGTACCTGGTCCTTGCTGGGGGTAGAGAACGAGGCACCAATCACCAGTGAAGAAAGCCGCAGACAGAATTTTACCAATGAAGGCGGCGCCTGGTATCGGTACCGTTATCTGAAGAACATTATGGGTCTGTGGATGATCCAGTCCATTCGCCGGGAGCTCAATGGCGTCAATTATGTCGCCGGTAAGACCGGGCGGACTGCTGCTGAAAAACAATGGTCGTTCCCGGACCTGATTGCTGCCGCGAAGGCCGCGAAGGGTTTCTCTTCGGTGGTGGATGTGGATGACGCCGGTTTCCTGGCACCGGAGAGTATGATTCAGGCCGTAAAGGATGCCTGCGCCAGGAGCGGCCAGGCAGTTCCGGAGACGGTGGGCGAGATCATGCAGTGTGTTTATCTCAGCCTGGCGCGCCGCTATGCCGAAGCCATCCGCGATCTGGAGAAGCTGACCGGGAAGACATACACCAGTATCAACATAGTGGGCGGCGGCTGTCAGGACGATTATCTGAACCAGCTGACGGCCGACGCTTCCGGTCTTCCGGTCTATGCGGGGCCGGTGGAAGGCACGGCAATCGGAAATCTTCTGGTGCAGATGATCCGGGCAGGCGAATTTGACAGTCTGCAGGCAGCGCGGGATGCCGTGCGAAAGAGCTTTGATATCCGGAGAATTCAGTAAATTAAAACATGGAGGGTGACAATATGTTAGTAAACACGAAAGCAAGGATTGGCGTTTTTTCCATTGCGCTGGGCGCTTATCTGCCCCAGTTTCCATCGCTGGTGCCGGAATTTCAGGCGCAGTATGAGGCGTTTAAGAAAACGATTCCGGACACCGTGGAGATTGTGGATGGCGGTCTGGTGACGACAAAGGAACAGTCCCAGGCAGCAGGAGATCGTTTCCGCAGCGCAGATGTCGATCTGGTTTTTCTGCAGCTGCTCACCTATGCGACATCCTATAATATGCTGCCGGCGGTGAAGGATCTGGATGTTCCGGTGGTGCTGGTCAATGTCCAGAAGCTGAAGGCGCTGGATTATGATCATACGGATATCGCCTCCTGGCTGGGCGAGGGGTATGCCTGCGGCGCGGTAGGAGAGATGGTTGCAGATCTGGAACGGTTCGGTAAGCGCCATGCGGTGATTACCGGCGTGGTAGAAGGCGGGGATGACCTGGTGCAGGCGGAGATCGAGGACTGGTGCCGGGCGGCGCAGGTTCGTCGGCGTTTCCGTGATACCAATATCGCTCAGATTGGCCGCCCCTATCCGGGAATGATGGACCTGTACATCGACGAATCCAATCTTTACCGGCGGATGCATCTGTATACAAAACAGTTCGACTGGGAAAAGATGTGGGCAATTGCCGATGATGTCGACGATGAGGAGGTGATCCGCATAAAGGCACAGGAGATTCTGGACACCTTTGATATCGAGGGCGGCGGCAGCATCGAAGAGGTCTGGGAGATGGCCAGATATGTGGTAGCCTTTGAAAAATGGGTGCAGGAGGAAAAACTCGGCCTGATCGCTTCTCACTATGACGGGTATGCGCAGGGGAAGGCCGGCGTGCTGGACAGCATGCTGATTCCCGCGTTCTCGATGTTAATCAAACAGGGAACGGCCTGTGCGGTAGAAGGCGATATGAAGGTTGCCATGGCCATGAGTATCCTTAAAACCATCTCCGGTACCGGCCAGCTGGCCGAGATGTATTCCCTGGATTTTAATGATGACATTGCGATTATCGGCCACAGTGGGTCCGGCGATGCGGACATTTCCGACAAAAAACCTACCATGAAGATTGTGAAGGTATTTCACGGAAAGACGGGAGGCGGCTATCTGACCCAGTTCTATCCTTATACCGGGCCGGTTACTTACCTGGCGATCACGCAGGATGGCAACGGTAGCTTTAAGTTTGTCGTGGCAGAGGGCGTCAACGAGGAAGGCAAGATTTTGTCATTTGGCGATACCAATATGCGTACCCGCTTTACCTGCGGGGCGAGAGAGTTTGTAACCCGCTGGAGCGAGTGTGGGCCGACGCATCACTTTGCGGCAGCGACAGGACGTCACATTGATACCATTTTGAAGGTTGCGAAAATATTTAATGTTCCGGTGGATATCGTAACCCGATAAAGATGTCGTCCCACAGACAGAGAGTTTGTGATCGTGGCGGCTTAAAACAGGACAGGAGTGCATGGAATGAAGGAGCAGAAGGTGGAGCGGTATGCGTGGAAGGGACGCGTGATACCGGGCAAACAGGCGGAGTATAAGCGTCGTCATGATGCGATCTGGCCGGAAATGAAACAGGTTCTGAAGGACGCCGGTATCCGTCATTACAGCATCTGGATGACCGGAGAGGAACTGTTTGGTTATTATGAATGTGAGAAGGGCATTGAATATGCTGCCAGGGTGCAGGCGCAAAGCGAGGTCGTCGCCCGCTGGGATGAGTATATGAAGGATGTCCTGGAAATGGAGAAGGATTCGGAGACCGGCGCGCAGCCATTGCTGACGCAGGTATTCTGGCTGGAATAATTACGACATCGGGCAGATGTCAGGGAAGGAGAATAAGATGAAGGTTTTGGATGCAGAATTTATGAAGGGATTCATGCGCATGGCGGACGATGGCTGGCAGCAGGGCTGGCACGAACGCAATGGCGGCAATCTCACCTATCGGATGAAAGCGGAGGAGGTAGAAGCGGTTCGCGAGGATCTTTCGTTTGACGGGGAATGGAAGGAGATCGGCACCAGCGTGCCGGGGCTGGCCGGTGAGTTCTTTGTTTCTACCGGGTCGGGAAAGTATATGCGCAATGTCATGCGCGCTCCGGAGGATTCCTGCGCCATCTGTGAGATTGATGAAGCGGGCGAAAAGTACCGGGTGTGCTGGGGCCTGGTAAACGGAGGCAGACCGACCAGTGAGTTCCCGTCGCATCTGATGAACCATGAGGTGAAAAAAGCCGCTACCAATGGCGCACATCGTGTGATTTATCATGCGCATCCGGCCAATACGATTGCGCTGACTTTTGTGCTTCCGCTGACAGACGAGGCGTTTACCCGTGAGTTGTGGGAGATGGCGACCGAGTGCCCGGTGGTATTTCCGAGCGGAATCGGCGTGGTGCCGTGGATGGTTCCCGGCGGACGGGATATTGCCGTAGCGACGTCGGAACTGATGAAGCAGTATGATGTGGCGATCTGGGCGCATCATGGCATGTTCTGTTCTGGTGAAGATTTTGACCTGACTTTTGGCCTGATGCATACGGTGGAGAAATCCGCGGAGATTCTGGTAAAGGTACTGTCGATAACCGGCGGCACAAAACGCCAGACAATTCAGCCAGATGATTTCCGGCACCTGGCTGTGGATTTCGGCGTGACCCTTCCGGAAAAGTTTCTGTACGAAAAATAAATGAAAGAGAGGATTATATCATGGTGAATCGTTTTGTATTGAATGGGATTTCTTATCACGGCAAGGGAGCGATCCAGGAGATTCCGGGAATCATTCAGAGCAAGGGCTTTCAGAAGGCGTTTATTGCTTCCGATCCGGATCTTGTGAAGTTCCAGGTTACGAAGAAGATCACGGATCTGCTGGATGCGGCAGGGATGGCTTATGAGGTTTATTCAGATATTAAGCCCAATCCTACGATTGAGAACGTTCTTGCCGGCGTAGAGGCTTACAAAAAGTCAGGCGCGGATTATATGATTACGGTTGGCGGTGGTTCTTCGATGGATACCGGAAAAGCGATCGGAATCATCATCAATAACCCGGAGTTTGCCGATGTCCGTTCTCTGGAAGGCGTGGCGCCGACCAGGAATCGCACCGTCTATACAATCGCGGTTCCTACGACCGCCGGTACTGCCGCAGAGGCCACGATCAACTACGTCATTACGGATGTAGAGAAGAAGCGTAAATTTGTCTGTGTCGATGTCAATGACATTCCGGATATTGCCATTGTTGACCCGGATATGATGTCTACGATGCCGAAGGGTCTGACCGCTTCCACGGGTATGGACGCCCTGACTCACGCGATTGAGGGGTATACGACCAAAGCAGCCTGGGAACTGGCGGATTGCCTGAACCTGGAAGCGATCAGGCTGATTTCCAAAAACCTGCGTGCCGCGGTGCAGAATGAGCAGGAAGGTCGGGAAGGAATGGCGTTGGGGCAGTTCGTTACCGGTATGGCGTTTTCCAATGTCGGTCTGGGTATCGCTCACTCGATGGCGCACACGCTGGGCGCGGTGTATGACACTCCTCATGGTGTGGCCTGCGCGATGATGCTGCCGATCGTGATGGAATTCAATGCCGATGCGACGGGCGATAAGTTCAAATATATCGCCGAGGCGATGGGCGTGGATACTGCAGGTATGGATCAGGCGACTTATCGAAAGGCCGCCATTGACGCAGTCCGTCAGCTGTCGATCGATGTGGGTATCCCCACGAAGCTGGATAAGCTGAAAGAAGAGGATCTGGATTTCCTGGCAGAATCCGCCGCTGCGGACGCCTGCGCCCCCGGCAATCCGAAAGACGCTTCCATCGAGGACTTTAAGGCGTTGTTCCGCAAGCTGATGTAAGATGGGTGGTGCGGCATCCATTCGGTTGCCCTACGGCAATTGTTATGATTCCTGAATGCAGGCGCATTCAGACAAACCTTTCTACAAAACACAGACGCTCAAATCTTTGCTTTTTGCTCGGATTTGGGCGCCTGTGTTTTTTTAATCGGTCAGGAGCTGATGAGTCGGACCGGCGGCCGACAACTAATAAATTTATTAGTTACCTATAATTTGCCTTGTATCTTGAAAAGTATGAGCAATCAGTATAAAATGACATCCAGCAAATCAGAGGGACAGAGGAGGAAGTGGAACCGATGGAGGTCTTATATTTGGGATTGGTGTTTGTGGTAATTATTGCGCTTCTGGCGCTGCGCCGCCCGTTGTATCAGGCAATCCTGGGGGGACTGCTGGCGATTGCGGTATTGTTTCGGATTCCGATTGCTGACGCAGCGTTCTGTACCTCGCGGGTCATTACCGTATGGTCCTCTTTTTCCGTGCTGGTGGTGTTCTACCTGATCACCTTTCTGCAACGGATTCTGGAAGCACGTCAGCAGATTCGTCTGGCACAACAGGATCTGAATGGGATCTTTCATAACCGGCGCGTGAATGTGGCAGGTGCCTCGCTCTTTATCGGATTGCTGCCATCCGCGGCGGCGATGATCCTCTGCGGAGATATCGTCAGGGACGCGACGGACGGCTATCTGAATCCCAGAGAGCAGGCATTTGTTACATCCTGGTTCCGGCATATCCCGGAGAGTGCACTTCCGACTTATACGGCGGTGTTGTTGATGATGAGTTTATCCGGCGTGGAACTGTCAAGTTTTCTTCCTGGGATGATCGTGCCGGTGCTTACGCTGGCACTGTTGGGGTATGTGGCTTATCTGCGGAAGATTCCAAAGGATCCGGGTACACCGCTCAGTCAGTCGAGAGGAAAAGATGTGGTTCATCTGTTTGAACATCTGTGGTCGCTGCTGCTGATTCTTGTGCTGATCCTGGGGTTCGGGCTGGATGTGGTTTCTGCAGTTTTTCTGGTCATTCTCGCATCGATTGTTGTGTATCGGGTGACAGTTGCGGAGTTGAAGCAGATGGTTTTTTCCGCTTTTGAAAAGAAAATGCTGGGCAACACGTTTCTGGTTCTGGTCTTAAAGGAATTTATTTCCTATACCGGTGTCTTGGAACAGTTGCCGGAACTGATGGCCGGTCTGCCGTTGCCGCCATATCTGGTGTTTGCGGTGCTGATGTTCGCCGCGACGGTGATCAGCGGCTCTACCGGAGCGATCGCCATGGGAACACCGCTGGCGTTCGCCGCGATTCCGGGCGGTATGCCGTTAATGGTTTATCTGATGTGTGTGACACACGCCGCGAGCCAGATTTCGCCGACGCATGTGTGTCTGGTGGTGGCATCGGATTATTACCATATTTCACTGGGAGAACTGGTGAGGAAGACGATCCCGTTTTCCTTGGCATTCTGCGTATTGATGACCGTGTATTATCAGATTTTGCTGATACTTGTTTGAAAGAGAATGCATACTAATAAATTTATTAGTTACCCGTCATTTGCCTGGTATCTTGAAAGAACGAAATGTTTCATATAAAATATAAAACAGAAACAACAGGAATGAGAGACCATGCAGGGAATGTCCGATTCGACTGCATGGCCTTTTGAAACATGGAAACAGGGAACAGAAGGGAAAAGGAGGGGAGGTTTGTCATGAGTCGTTGGGGGTTTCTTTTCGATCAGACCAGGTGTGTGGGCTGTAATGCCTGTCAGATGGCCTGCAAGGACAAAAACAACCTGGAGCTGGGGCAGTTTTTCCGCCGGGTGGTGACTTATGAGACGGTGAAAGACGGGAAAACATTCTGCGTAAATTATTCCGGAGCGTGCAACCATTGCAAGGATGCGGCCTGTGTGAAAGGTTGTCCGACGGGAGCGATGCATTACCGGGAGGACGGGACGGTCGCCCATGATGATGAGAAGTGTATTGGCTGTGCAACCTGTGTCTGGGTATGTCCGTATGGGGCGCCTTCTCTGAGTCATAAGCGGGGAATTGCGCTCAAATGTACCTCGTGCGCGGATCTTCGCAGCGAGGGGAGGAATCCTGCCTGTGTGGATGCCTGTATTATGCATTGCCTGGAATTTGTGGATCTGGATGAACTGGATGCGGAATCGGAGAAAAGGATGGTCCGGGAACTGCCGTTTTTACCGGAAGCCTCCCTGACCGATCCTTCTTTGCGGATTCTTCCGAAACGGGGTGAGTGACAATGGCAGAGATTGTGATATTGGGAAATGGAATTGCCGCGTATTCGGCGGCGAAAGAGATTCGCAAATATGACAGGGAGTCGCGGATCACTTTTATTTCGGAAGAGAAGAGCAGCACTTATCTGCGCCCTCTCCTGAGCAAGACGTATTTTAAGTCCTTTCAGAAGGAAAAGATTCGACTGGAGACGGATGCCTGGTATGAGGCGCAGGGGATGCGGCAGATTCTGGGAGTAAGAATCACCGGGATGTCGACAGAAGAAAAGAAGATTATCTTGGATGATGGCAGGGAAGTGCCGTATGATTCCTGCGTTTATGCGCTGGGAGCAAGCTGCTTTGTGCCGCCTTTCGGAGGAAAGGACAGAAAGGGCGTAATGGTCGTCCGTTCGTTTAAAGATTTTGACGATATCCGCAGGAACCTTTATACTGCGTCTAACGCGGTGGTGATTGGAGGCGGGGTGATCGGTCTGGAGATGGCCTGGGAATTAAAGCAGATGAATTGTGGACTGACGATTCTGGAGGCGGGACCGCGGCTGATGGGGCGGCTGCTGGATGAACAGTCGGCGGGCGTTTTAAGCGAGGCGATCCGCAGGCAGGGGATTACCGTGGAAGCGGGTGTCAATATTAAGGAGATTACGGGAGATGAGTCGGCGACCGGCGTAGCCTGCGCAGACGGCTCCTGGTATCCGGCGGACGTGGTGATTGTTTCATGCGGCGTCCGTGCCAACAGCCAGATTGCCAGGGAAGCAGGGCTATCATGCGACCGTGGCGTGGTGGTGGATGAATGGATGCGGACGAGCGATCCGCATATCTATGCCGCAGGAGACTGTATGCAGGCCGCGTCGCCGAATCCGTCCCTGTGGTCATATTCTAAAGTATCGGGAGAGACGGCAGGCTATAATCTCTGTCATCCGGACGCGCCGCGAGCGTTTGTCGCGCCGCCGTCGCCGGTTATCATTTCCGGGTTTGGGACAAATCTTTTTTCGATTGGCGATGTGTCGGTCGGGGAAGGTGTGACGGTCGTGGATGAAGACGGTCAGAATGAAGTGGATGGATCGGCCTTGTCTGTCGATACGGAGAACGTGTGGAAGAGATTCCGGGTGAATGAGGCAAGAGGCGGTGATACGCATTATTCGCGGCGTTTTTACCGGGATGGGAAACTGAAAGGTGCGGTTCTGCTTGGCGATCTGTCCGAGATGGCGGCGATCAAGGCGGAGCTGGGATTCTAAGGAGGGGCAGATGGACAGACGGGAATACAGGATTTATTCAGATTTACTCTCATGCGCGTCGTTCTTCTGGCGCCGTGATTATGGCGTGTCGATCATCAAAGAGATGACGGACTGGAGGGAACACACAGAGCGCGAGTGGGAACTGGAATACGATGCGCTGTATCGTGGGACAAACGCGGATTATCGCATGCCGCTCTGGGCGTCCGTCTTTCTGGGCGATAAGGCGCTCCTGAACCAGACGACGCTGGAGGTGATTCAGACCTATCACAAATGGGGATATGAGCCTGTGCGGATGGAGGGAAATCCTCCGGATTATATCGGCGAGCAGTTCCGCTTCCTTGCCTATCTGACGGCGGCAGGCATTTATGCATCGGAACACGGTGAAAACGATGTGGCTGAGGAGATATGGGAAGAGAGAGAAGCGTTTATTCTCTATTATACCTGCGGTGAGATGCGGATGATGAAGGATGCCGCAATGAAAAATAAGACTTACCAGGGATACATCAATCTGCTGGAAAAGTACCTGGTATTTCTGGCGGATGAGAACCATGAGAAGGGTGGTTTCCCGTTGCCGGAGGGCTTTCAGGATGAGGAACTGGAACAGGTTAAGCTGCATGGCAGACATGCGGAGATTCCCAATGAAAAGGCTCACGTCATTCCGACCGGCGGACTCAACAACTGTGGCGGCATCTGTGTGATTCGTCCGACGGTGCAGGAGGGTTGTATGCTGTCGATCGAGTCCGATTGTACCAGCAATCATCCGCAGATTCGCGCCTGTGTGCGTGGATGCGGTTATCGCAAGACCTTTCTGAATCCGGACCGGCTTCGCTATCCGATGAAGCAGATCGGGGAGCGGGGAAGCGGGAAGTTTGAGCGGATTAGCTGGGACGAGGCGATTTCCATTATCTATGAGAACTGGGTGCGGATCCGCGATACCTATGGGCCGGGATCGCGTTACCTGATCTATGGCACGGGCGTGACCGGTATCATGCGTCCAGGCAATCTGATTAAGAGATTACTGGCAATGGACGGAGGCTATCTGGATTATTTTAACTCCTACAGTTCCGCACAGGTCAACTATATCATGAACTATGTGTACGGATCGACGAGTGGTTCGAACAGTGCGGCGGATCTCCTGAATACAAAACTTCTGATTCTCTGGGGACACAATCCGTCGGAAACGATCTTCGGGCCGGAACGCAATTATTATCTGTCGGAATTAAAGAAGAAAGATGTGCGGGTGATTGCGATCGATCCGAGACTGAACAATACGGCGGCGGCCTATGCGGATGAATGGATTGCGCCGCGCCCGGCGACGGACTGTGCGCTGGCAGACGCCATGGCCTATGTGATCTGGTCGGAGGGACTCCAGGATCAGCATTTTATGGACACCTACTGTATCGGTTTTGATGAGGAGCACATGCCGGAGGGGGTGCCGTGGGGAGAGAGCTATCACACTTACCTGTTTGGGGAGAAGGACGGCGTGCCGAAGACGCCGGAGTGGGCGGAACCGATTACCGGTGTCCGCGCGAATGTGATTCGCAGACTGGCCAGAGAACTGGCGACGACCAGACCGGCCTGTATTCAGGCAGGACTGGGGCTGCAGCGGCATGGAAACGGTGAACAGAATGCGCGGGGCATTATGATGCTGAGCTGTCTGACGGGCAATGTCGGCATTCCCGGTGGAAGTCCGGGAGGGAATGCCAGCAACCTGGAGGAGCATAACACACCGTCTCTGTTTACCAATAAGGTTACCAATCCCTATCCGGGTAAGATTCCGGTCTTCTTGTGGACAAAGGCGATCGAGCATGGGACGGAGATGACGCCGCGGGAGGATCGGCTAAAGGGTGTGGATCATCTGGACAGCAACATTAAGATGCTGTTCAACATCGCCAGCAATACGCTGATCAATCAGCATTCGGACATCAACGACACGATCCGGATTCTGAAGGACGATACGAAATGTGAGTTTATTCTCTGCTCGGATATCTTCATGACGCCGAGCGCCCGCTATGCGGACGTGGTCCTGCCGGCCACTTCGGTTTTTGAAGGGAATAATATCGTGGCCTCATGGGCGGGCGGCAATTATTTCCTGAGGAACAACAAGGTGGTGGAGCCGTTGTTTGATTGCCGCTTCGAGTGGGAGTGGATCAAGGAAATCGCGGGGCGTCTTGGTATCCGGGAGGAATTCACGGACCACATGGAGGATGCCGAGGACTGGCTGCGCGCCAATTACGAGATTCTGCGTGAGAAAGAGCCGGGACTGCCGGAGTATGAGGAGTTTTGCCGACTGGGTGGCTGGCAATATTCGGATCCGATCAATGGAATCCCGTTCTACGACCAGATTCATGATCCGGAGCATGCTCGTTTCCATACTCCGTCCGGTAAGATCGAGATCTTTTCGAAGGAACTGTATGACTTTGGCCAACCTGACGATATTCCGGCGATTCCGAAGTATGTTCCCACGCCGAGAGGATATGAGGATCCGTTGCGGGAGAAGTATCTGCTGCAGCTGATTGGCTGGCATACCCGCAGGCGTTGCCATTCGATTCACGATAATAACGAATGGCAGGATGAAGTCGAGATGCCGTCGGTATGGATGAATCCGGCGGATGCGGACAGTCGCGGTATCGAGAACGGAGATCTGGTGGAGGTCTACAATGAGATTGGCCGGGTCCGGCTTCCGGCGACACTGACAAACCGGATTATGGAGGGCGTCGCGGCGATGTCTCAGGGCGCCTGGTATACACCCGATGCGGACGGAACGGATATCCGTGGGTCCATCAATGTGCTGACATCGGCAGCAGAACCGTCGCCGCTTGCCAAGGGGAATCCGCAGCATACGAATCTGGTGGAAATCTGTGCCGCGACGGCGACAAAGTGAGAGAAACGATATAACGGATGGCGTGTCTATGCGTGTGGCCAATGACCAGACGCATAGACACGCCATCTGTTTTGCTGTGGAAACCGCGATTGCATTCAGAGAGAACGACTGTTATAATGATAAGGGAAACAGGGCGGTTTTGGAGACGGGAGGTGCGTGAACATGGGTGATTACCTGAATCCGGGGAATGAAGCGTTTCGGACAATTTGCAATGAAATTTATGTGGATAAAACAGGATTGATTGCTTATATAAACGGTACGATCAATACACCACGCAAACTGACCAGTTTTAGCCGACCAAGGCGTTTTGGAAAATCATTTGCGGCGAAGATGCTGTGTGCCTATTATGACAGAAGCTGTGACTCCCGTGTATTGTTTGAAGGGCTTGAGATATCAAAGGCGGATTCGTACGAGAAATATTTGAATCAGTTTGATGTGATTTATCTGGATATCGTGCAGTTCGTGTCAAACTGCATGGATAGAAAGAATGTTGTCAAAGATTTACAGATGCGGGTGATTCGGGAGCTGAAGATGAATTACCCGGAGATTGCAGATCTGGAGGAGACAGTTTTGCCCTATGTGTTATCGGCGATCGTGGCAAAGACAAACAGGAAATTTATTATAATCATAGATGAGTGGGATGCGTTGTTCCGTGAGGCCAAAGACGATCTGGCCTTGCAGGAAGAGTATGTCCGCTTGCTGAGAGGAATTTTTAAAGCCGGGCCAATGACAGATAAGATCATTGCGGGCGCTTATATGACAGGGATTCTTCCGATTAAGAAGTATGGAACGCAGTCGGCGTTGACGGATTTCCGGGAATTTACGATGATTGAGCCGTTTGGGTTGTCGGAGTATGTTGGCTTTACGGAGGATGAAGTCTGCGCGCTGGGCAAGGCTCACGATCTGGATCTGGATGAGATGAAGCAGTGGTATGACGGATATTCTTTTCGTGAGACGCAACATGTTTATAGTCCTAATTCTGTTATGAGCGCGGTTTATAATAGAAAATGTCGGAATTACTGGACGTCATCTGAAACTTACGAATCGCTGAAAAGCTATATCAGTCAGAACTTTGACGGTCTGAAGGATGCGGTTGTCGCCATGCTTGGCGGCGGGAAAATCCGGATTAATACGTCCAGATTTCAGAATGATATGACGTCCTTTAAGAGCCGGGATGATATTCTGACGTTGTTGATTCACCTGGGCTATCTGGCCTATGACGAATCGTCTGCAAAGGTATTTATCCCGAATCTCGAAGTTGCGGAGGCTTTCCGTGATGCGGTGGAAGGAGAAGGGTGGGAGGAGATTGAGAAGGCACTGATGGCGTCGGAGGATCTTCTGGAGGCAACGATTGACGGAGCGTGTTCCGCAGTGGAACAGGCATTGGAAGAAATTCATGAAGCGAATTTTTCGATTCTCCGATACAACGATGAAAATTCTCTGAGCTGTGCCATCACACTTGCTTATTATACGGCGCGCAATTACTACGAGATGATTCGTGAACTTCCGGCGGGAAAGGGGTTTGCGGATCTGGCCTTTTTGCCCAGAAAGCATGTGGATAAACCAGCCATACTTGTAGAGTTAAAATATGACAGGGATGCGGACAGCGCCATTCGACAGATCAAAGAGAACCATTACGATGGCATATTAAAGAAATACTTCGGAAACCTGCTTCTGGTAGGGATCAATTATGATAAAAATGCGAAGGGCGAGAAGATGAAGAAGCATTCGTGCATGATCGAGCGTGTGTAGCGAGAATATGAACATATGTAGCTTACCCAATGAAGCCCCCAGGCACCTTGAGATTGAAGGATATCCGGGGGCTAAAGTGTCAGGGAACGTCATGGATTTGACATGGATTTTCTGAAAGGTACTTACAGGACAAAATAATCAGGAAACTTTTCTCTTGCCGCAGATTTGTCTATTTCGAAGCGCATGATATGTTCTTCCAACAGTTTTGCTGCAGTTTCGCGGTGGTGAGCTTTTATTTCCTCTAGTATGTGAACATGATCGTCGCACAGTTTGTAAAGTGGAACCACTTGCATGGTAAGGTATCTCAGCCGGTTCAGGTGAACGACATAATCGTTGACAATGGAGTAGGTGCGGTTTTTGCCGCAGATATCATACATGAGTCGGTGAAATTGATCGTCTTCTGTTCGGAATTTATCATCCATGTTTCGTAGTAAATAAAATTTTTGCATTGCAATACTTTCGTCTAAAGGTTCCAGTGCGTTTTTATCCATAGAACACAATATTTCTACAATGGCTTTTTCACAGATGCATCGCAAAAATGTTGTTTCTTCCACCATATCTAGGTCTATTTTTGAAACTCTCGTACCTTTCTGTGGGAAAATTTCTACGAGGCCGATTTTACTTAAATCCAGAAAAGCTTCCCTTACCGGTGTCTTGGAAAGTCCCAGTTGCCTTGCGATTGCATTTTCGCTAATCAGACTGCCAGGCGGTATATTTAAATTAATGATATTTTCTTTTATTATGTTTTTTACATACTCTGTTATACTTTCCCCCGCAGGCTTTTCTACAATATCTATTTTTTCTATTTTTGTTCTCACTCGTCGTCTCCCAACTGTGTTTTTTCGTGCGGCATCACTTAATCCTGTCAGAGAAATTGCGTGATTAAGAATTCGATCAATTCAACCGGATGATTAACGGCCGTATGAACAGATCGAAAATTACCATAGATAAAGCTACGTCTCACAGGGCGATCAGCTTATGAAGCGCAGCCATTCAAAATCTGAAAAGAAAATTCATCGCATTTCATTCTATCACATCCACATTAAAAAGCCAACAGATTTTGAAATTCTTCGACAATGTGTTCCTTTGTGAGCCCATATTCCAGGAACAATTCGTCTGGTGTGCCGGACTTTCCAAACTTATCTTCTACACCGATTTTTGCGAAAGCGGCGCCGGGATGCCCGGCAAGCACATCAGCTACTGCAGATCCAAGGCCACCGATTACAGAATGTTCTTCAGCCGTCACAATTGCCCTGAATTTTCTGTTCGCGTCAAGAATATAGTTCCGGTCAATGGGTTTGATGGAGGAGATGTTCGCGACCTCCGCTGAAATTCCATGCCTGTGCAGCTGTTCTGCGGCTTCGAGGGCGATATTGACCAGAAGACCGGTTGCCATGATACAGACATCCTCACCCTTTCGCAGGACAGACGCTTTGCCGATCACAAAGGGGGCGTCCCGCCCTGTGATATCAGGACCTGGCTGGCGTGAAATGCGCAGATATACAGGGCCGTTCAGCTTTGCGGCCGCGAATACGGCTTTTTCTGTTTCCAGACAGTCACATGGCGACAGGACGGTCATATTGGGGATGCTTCTCATGAGGGAGATGTCCTCGAGGGCCTGGTGGGAACCGCCATCTTCGCCGACGCTGATGCCGGGATGAGTACAGGCCAGTTTTACGTTGGCCCCGGAATAGGCGACTGCGTTTCTCATCTGTTCATAAGCGCGTCCTGTTCCGAACATCGCAAAACTGCTTACAAAAGGAATCAGCCCGGAGTGAGCCATGCCCGCGGCGGCGCAGATCATATTCTGTTCTGCAATACCAAAATTAAAGAATCGTTCCGGATATTTTTGCCTGAAAATATTTGTCATTGTGGCGGCGGAGACATCGGCGTCACATACGACGATCTTATCGTTGACGGCTCCTAATTTTACGAGAGCCTCGCCGTAAGCGGTCCTGAGCATTTTATCCATTTTCCTGCACCTCCAGTTCCTCTAATGCTTTTTTGAGCTGCTTTGCATCCGGGACCTTTCCGTGCCAGGCCGTCTGGTTTTCCATGAAAGAAACCCCTTTGCCTTTTACCGTACGGCACTCAATGAATTTGGGTCGTCCGTCAGAATTGGCGAGAAGCGCTTCTGCGATGGCGTCGATATCGTGCCCATCCACGGAAAAGCATTGAAAGCCGAAGGCGTCAAATTTTCTGCAGATATCGCCGAGACTCATAATTTCCTCTATCGGGCCATCCAGCTGGATGCCATTGTGGTCAAGCAATACGGTGAAATTGTCCGCTCTATAGTTGGTTGCTGCCATGGCCATTTCCCACACAAGTCCTTCCTGGCATTCGCCGTCCCCGATCAGCGCATAAACTTTATAGTCTTTTTCCTGATATTTAGCGGCCAACGCCATGCCCAGGGCAATGGAAACTCCCTGCCCAAGAGAGCCTGTGCTCACATCAATTCCCGGAGTCTTATGCATATCCGGGTGTCCCTGGAGATCGCTGCTGATCTTTCTCAGTGTCCACAGATCCTTTTCCGGGAAAAAACCGAGATCAGCCAGGATTACATATAAAGTAGGGCAACCGTGACCTTTGCTCATGACAAAACGATCCCTGTCATCCCATTGCGGGTCGTGAGGGTTTATATTCATCACGTTGTAATACAATGCTGTCAGAATTTCTACGCAGGACAGAGAACCGCCAGGGTGTCCGGAACCGGCCTGAAACAGCATTTTCAATACTTTTTTGCGGATTTCCGTTGTTTTTGTTTGATAATCTGTCATATACTTCACACCTTCTGTAGTTTAGTCACTTTGTTCAAATTGTTCTCTGATGTATGCAAGTCCTTTTCGCATGGTATTTATGCGTGCCTCTTTGTCGGCGTCGCAGGTGAGGTCTCTCCACATACGCATGTTATAAGTGGATGGCCCGTCAAAGGAAACGACGGCTTCTATGGTCACTGCTTTATCGTAACCGATGCTGCGCAAGGTTCTTCCGATCTTCGGCCAGTCTATGCGCGCCGTATGCCAGGGAAGCATACGATTTGGTTCCGAGACATGAAAATGGCCAATGCGGCCGGCTGCGGAACGAATGGCTGCGCAGATATCATCCTCCTCGATATTCATGTGGAATACATCCAGGAGAAGGTTACAGAATCTGCTTCCGATTTCCTCGCATAATGCGAGACCCTCCGCGACTGTGTTGACTGTGTAGCCTTCATAACGATTGATAACCTCCAGATTGACCGGCATCTCAATCTCTTCCGCGAGAATCATCGCCTCACGCAGGCCTTCCAGGCATCGTTGTCGGCGGTCATAGCGTTCCTCTTTGGTGAGCATGTCGTTTCCATAATTCGTCGGCCATTGGGAATAGAGCACGCCACCGATCTCCAGACCTCCGAGCTCTTTTGCCGTATAGATGCCCTGCTTCAGATATTCGACCGCTTTCCGTCGGACGCTCCGGTCCGCTGAGCGCATGTCGATCCCGGCAGGATAGGCTAAGCAAAAGACCATGTCTAGATGATTTTCGTCAGCAAGTCTGCGAAGCCTGCATATTTCGTGCGTGTTTCCTTCCATGGCGGCGTCGGGAGGGCGAAATTCGATCGTCTGGGCGCCGGCTCGCGCTGCGTCAGAGAAGAATGTAGAGATATCATTTGGGTCAAAATAACTGCCCCATGTCATTTTATGCAAACCATATTTCATATTTCAGTCCATCCTCATCTTATCGTTGGATTTTTGCGATTGCTTTCCGGGCTGCCGCCGTTATGACACCATGTTTGGTAAAAATGTAATAATCTGCGGGAAAAACACCAGCAGTATGATGACAAAGGCTACCGGTACAATATAGGGTATACATGCTTTGATTACGGTTTCCAATGGCACCTCTGCCACCTTGGCCAGGACAAACAGAACCATGCCAAAGGGAGGAGTCAGCAGGCCGATCATCAGAGTAAGGATCATGATGACGCCAAAAGCCAGTGTATCGTATTCGACCGCGGTCAGAACGGGAATGAAGATGGGCGTCATAATCGTGATGATGGCAATGTTTTCCATAAAACATCCAAGTACAAGCAAAAAGGCTACAAGAAGTAAGCAGATCGCATATTTGTTTGTAGTAAGCAGCAGCAGTGAGTTCGCAATTTTGACTGCCACCTGAGACTTGGTAATCACATAGCCATAAATGGATGCGCAGTAGCATACCATCATGATCGATCCTGTATCAATTACAGTTTCATAAAAAATCTGATAGAGTCCTTTTAAGTCAATATCCCTGTAAATGATCGTCGAGAGGATGGTGGCGTAAAGCGCTGCCATTGCGGCGGCTTCTGTAGCTGTAAACATACCGCTTACCATACCGCCAATCAATATGACAGGGGTCAGGAGCGATAGAAACGCCTTTTTAAACTTAAGCCAGATGTCAGCGGGATCGAATCTGGTATCGGCAGGATATCTGCGCTTCTTGGCAAGCCATTCCACGCGAACGCTGACCGCGAGAGCCAGAAGAATACCCGGGACAAAGCCGCTGATCAGCAGCTTTCCAATGGAAACGCCGCTCATCATGCCGTAGATTACCAGGGGTACGCTTGGCGGGATGATTGGTCCGATCAGGGAGGAACCGCCTGTGACGCCTAAAACAAAGTCATCGTCGTACCCGGCTTCCCGCATGGCCTGAATCTCGATTGCCCCAAGTCCGGAAGCATCCGATGTCGCGGTACCGGTCATCCCGGCGAATACGACGGAGGCAAGGACATTTACGTGTCCCAGGCCGCCGTGCAGCCATCCTACCAGAGATTTACAGAAGTCGAAGATACGGTTTGTGATTTTGCCTGTATTCATAACCTTCCCGGCATAGAGGAACAGGGGGACGGACAGTAACAGGAAATTGTTCAGCCCGTAAGCACTCTTTTGGGCGATAATAGCAGGGGTGAAAGCAGAAAGTCCCTTTTCTGTGACCAGAAAGAAGGTTGCCGTCCCGCCCAGGGAGACCGCTACCGGAATACCAATCATAAACGCTATCAGTAAAAGGGCAAAATATTCAATCATCCGACGTTCCTCTCTTTCTGAATGTGTCAATACTTTCAA
This sequence comes from Clostridiales bacterium, assembly GCA_021202925.1. Lineage (GTDB taxonomy): Bacteria > Bacillota > Clostridia > Lachnospirales > Lachnospiraceae > Brotaphodocola. Next base: position 52,378 of record JAJQCD010000024.1, read on the forward strand.
TCAGCGTATAGAATACCGTCAGACCGGCTCCGATGATCAAAGCCACATAAGTCGCGCCGTTGCTGACGGCAGGTAATGACTGAAAGTATGTATTTTTTACTTTGCCAAACATCTGAACCGCTCCGAACCACATGATGGAAAAGAACAGCACAATCACGATTTTCATAACGACATACAGTACAGCCTGAACGGCTTTTGGCAGACGGCTTGTCAATACATCAATAATGATAAACTGTTTTTCCCTTGCGGCAATCGCCGTTCCAAGGAACCCGGCGTAAATAAATAACAGTCGACTCAATTCCTCTGTCCATGGAACGCTGATCTTCAAAATTGTTCTAAAAAGAATCTGTAACAGGGTCGTAACCATCATTGCGATAAACGCCAGTATCGTCACAATGTCGACAACTTTATTCAAAACTTTCATATACGTTCCTTTCCGTCTTGCAGAATAACCCAAATTGGAGAAAAACAGTATGCAGGCATGAGAAGAGCGCCTGCATACTGTCAAATCAAGTGTGTTTTGATTTTGCGTTTATCAGTGGTTATTGATAAGAAGCAATCTCTTCCGGAGTGGTAACCGTCCAGGTTTCTTCGAAGAATTTTGCAACAACGTCTTTCGTAGCTTCAAGATAAGGGGTCATGTCTCCCATCTGTAAAATCTCAACGCCTGCGTCAATGCACTGCTGCTTCAGAGGCTCCTCCATCTCCTTGCTCAGATTCGTTCCATACTCCATGGTTTCAGCTGAGACTTCGTCGATCAGGTTTTGATAAGCTTCCGGCAGGCCGGCATAAAAATCAGAATTCATGAAAAACGTGGAGGTAGCATAATAATACTGTGATTCGATGATATAGTCCTGAACCTCATACAGTTTATTTGTCACCAACTGATCCCATGGTCCCTCGGAAGCCTCGCACACTCCTGTCTGCAAGGCAGTGAAAAGTTCGGTTAAGGCGATCGGAACCGGGACGCATCCAAGAGCGGCAAAGGTATCGACAAAAGTAGCGCCCTGCGGCGTGCGGATGACCAGCCCCTGCATGTCATCAATGCTGTTGATCGCTTTATTGGAGCTGATGTGACGATATCCCCGCCCCATCATGCCAAGCGCATGGAAACCAAGGCTTTCCAGTTTCTCCCGGCATCCGTCACCGATTGCTCCATTCCATACTCTCAGCATATGCTCGCTTCCCTCGAAGACGAATGGGCAATCAAAGAAACCATATTCAGGGGTGTAGGTAACAATCGGCAGTGTGCCGGTGACAATCATGTCGGCCTCTCCGACCATCAGTGCTTCGGCCTGCTCCGCTTCCCCTCCGGTCTGACCGCTGGGGAGAATCGTCATGGTAATCTTCCCGCTGGTTTCCTCATCCAGACGGGATTTCATATATTCGGCCGCTTCAATACTGGCTGTGCCGGGTTCCATGGCCGAGACACACAGAATTTCGATGGAATTAAGGTCTGCATATGGATCCGCTTCGGCTTCTTCGCCGGCCGGCGCCGCCTCTTCCGCTGCGGTTTCCGCTGCAGTTGCAGCCTGTGTTTCCGCGGCCTGGGATCCTGAACTGCCTGAACTGCCGCCACAGGCTGAGAGTGACATGACCATGGCAGCTGAGAGAGTCAGTGCAAGTAATCTGTTGTTTTTTTTCATTTCTGTTTTTCTCCTTTTCACTTATAAAGCTTTTCCGCATATTCTCTTTGAAGTTCGGCCATTCGGTTGATTTTCCAGGTGGAGGCGTTTTCTTCATATTTTGCCTCAAGCCAGATATCCAGAAGCATCTTGGCAATCTGGGGGGTCACGACTCTGGAACCCATGCAACAGACGTTTGCGTCGTTATCGGGGACACAGCGGGCTGCGGTAAATGGATTTTCAATCGTTACCGCGCGGATCCCGGGAATCTTGTTGGCCATCATTGCCATGCCGACGCCTGTTCCGCAAAGGATGATCCCTCTTTCGCATTCACCACTGATTACATGTTCACAGACCATTGCACTGTATTCCGCCCAATTTACCTGATCTGTCGAGTGGCATCCTACATCCATCACCTCGTGTTTCTTTTCGATCAGGTAAGATTTCAAATCCTCCTTCAGATAAAATCCGGCCTGATCACAGCCAATCGATATTTTCAAAAACATCCCTCCCATTCTTGGCCTGCTTGGACCTGCCTGAACAAATGATCCGCTGAGAATGTGTTCCACGCATTTGCCTGTAACAGTTAACCGGCCATATTTGTAATACTAGAATACCAGTTATCCCAAAGCCTGTCAATAGCGATTTGTAAAAAAACATAATAATATGACAAATTAAACGATAAAAATGTAAAAAATATATAAGGATATTGGTTGCCCCCAGAATCATAAACTGGTAAAAATAGAATTTACAGATGCGGTAAGGGGACAGCAGGCCGAATGATCAGCCTGCTGTCCCCCCCCTGTTGAATAAGCCTTATGTCAGCCGAAAGGATTACAGATTGACTGTGATTTTTTCTTCCTTGATGTGATGTTTCTTCGCGTATCCGGTCAGCATCAGGGTCAGCGCGCCGTCGCCGGTCACGTTGCATGCGGTACCGAAGGAATCCTGCAGGGCGAAGATCGTCAGCATCAGGCCGGTACCGGTCTCGTCAAAGCCAAGAACGGAAATGATCAGACCGAGAGAAGCCATAACCGTGCCGCCCGGGACGCCCGGGGCGCCAACGGCGAAGATGCCCAGAAGCAGGCAGAACAGCACCATGGATCCGAGGGACGGCAGCTGTCCGTAAAGAATCTTGGACACTACCATGACGAAGAAGGTCTCTGTCAGAACAGAACCACACAGGTGAATGTTGGCGAACAGCGGGATACCGAACTCGACCATATCGGAACGCAGCACTTTGCTCTTCTTCGCGCAGCTTAAAGCTACGGACAGGGTTGCCGCGGAGCTCATGGTCCCGACCGCAGTCAGATAGGCCGGCGCATAATGCTTCAGAACCTCCAGCGGATTGCTCCCGGAATAGGCTCCCGCAAGGCTGTACAGGACAGCAAGCCAGATATAATGACCGGCCATAACGATCAGGATGACCTTGACGAAGACCGGGAACTGGCCGGTGATCGTGCCGTCGTATGCCAGACCGGCAAAGGTTGTGGCGATGAAGAAGGGCAGGATCGGGATCACGACCTTGGTTACGATATCCAGCACTACACGCTGAAACTCATCGAGTACAGCGGTAATGACTTTAGCCTTTGTCCAGACTGCGGCAAGTCCGATCAGAATGGAAAAGACCAGCGCACTCATTACCGGCATGATCTGTGGAATGTCCAGCTGGAAAGCAACCGCCGGGAGATCACGCAGGCCGTCCACGTTGCTGACGATGTGCATTCCTGGAATTACAGCAAATCCGGTTGTCATGGAGATTAAAGCGGCGCAGACAGACGATGTGTAAGCCAGAATCAGGGCGACTGCCAGCATCCGCGACGCGCTTGAGCCCAGCTTCGTGATGGATGGCGCGATAAAACCGATGATGATCAGCGGCACACAGAAATTGATCAGCTGACCAAGAATATATTTGATCGTAACGATGACCGTCATCAGGCTTTCCGGTGCGTACAGCCCGACGATGATACCAATAACCAGACCAATGACCAGTTTAGCTGGCAGACTCTTTAACAGTTTCATACTATCCTCCTATGTTTTGTATATCACTGTATACTATGATCTTATCCGATCATAATATCAATGATTTCCTCGTTGGTTTCCTTCATCCCTTCGCGGGCCAGGCGGCCTACGTTGCGGATGGTATTTTCGACGCCTTTGGTGACGATGCCGTCCCCTCCGTGGAATTGCTGGCCACGGATGTACATATTATATCCGAGAATGCCGGCGTCTACGGCCTCGGCAATCTTGGCTGCGCAGGAGGCTTTCGCTCCGTCACAGACCATACCGGAGACAATGGCGACAGCATTGACGACTGTGTGAACGATCTCCTGATATCCGCCGCCGCACAGATAGGCAATTCCTGCTCCTGCGCCCGCTCCCGCGTTGACTGCGCCACAGTAGGCGGAGAGTCGTCCGATCGGTGTCTTCTGGTGGATGGCAGTCAGATTGGAAAGTGCCAGTGCCCGATACAGCTTCTCACGGCTGACGCCCAGTTCCTCCGCATAGACGATTACAGGAACCGAGGCGGTAATCCCCTGGTTGCCGCTGCCTGAATTGATGATGACCGGCAGTTCACAGCCATTCATCCTTGCGTCCGAACCGGCGGCTGCCATGGCGCGCGCTCTGGTGCGGATATCATCACCGTTCATATCCAGAAGAACGCTGCCGATGTTTGCTCCGTAATCACCGCGCAGCCCTTCCCAGGCAATGGCCATATTGTACTTGATCTGCCGCTCCAGGATCTCTTCGATATCTGCGGTATCCACCGTGGTGATAAAATCCCAGATGTCTTCCATATTGAGAAGCGAGCGGTCAGTCAGATTCGCTTCGCTTTCGCCCTCTATCTTTTCCTCTTTCAGGATTTCACCGTTCTTTTCAATCAGCACGATATTGGTATGGAAATTGGCGATACGGACCTTTGCGTAATCCTCGCCCCTGTAGAGCGTTACCACAATGTCAAAGGTCAGCCCGTTGTCAATGTGCTCTACTTCGATCGCCGTCTGCTCCAGGAACGTCTGCATCTGCGCAATCTGTTCCGGGGTCACACTGGCAATCACTTCCAGCTCCCGGTCCGGGTCGCCCGCCACAATTCCGGCAGTGGCCGCTGCGGCAATGCCTTTCATGTGATTGGTATTCGGTACGATAACGGATTTGACGTTCTTGATGATGCTGCCGCTGGCGCCGATGACCACACGGTCCGGCAGGTCGCCAAGCGTTCTTCTGGCGACGGCGGCTCCGTAGGCAAGCGCGATCGGCTCCGTGCATCCCATCGCCGGCTGGAGTTCTTCACGGAGAATCTGGATATATGCGTTATATTTTTTGTCTGTTTTGTCCATGGCATCTCCCTCCCTGGATTCATCCCGCATCGATACAGGGCCCTGTTTTTCTTTTGCGGTCTTGTATTAATTTCAAAACAATTGTATCATAGAAGTGTCTGAAAGTAAAATTTACAGTTTTTAACTTACCATTAAAAATAATTTATGGGTTGAGAGGGGCAAGAGTATGGAAATCCGGGAGATTCAGACGTTTCTGTTAGCCGCGAGGCTGGAGAGCTTTTCCAGGGCCGCCAGAGAACTGGGGTATTCTCAGGCGGCGGTTACCATTCAGATCCGGAATCTGGAGAAAGAGCTGGATGCGCGGCTCTTTGACCGCATCGGCAGAAAGACGGTTCTTACGCATACCGGCCAGATCTTTTATGGACATGCGCTGACGATTTCCAGAGAGCTTTCCGCCGCCAAATCGGATATTGCCCGCAAGAGCGAGCTGACCGGTTCGCTTTCGCTTGGTGCGATCGACTCCGTATGCACCAATATTTTTCCGGAATTGCTTGAAGCATATCATCGAAGCTATCCTGCCGTCACCATCCGCATCGTCCCGGATTCTCCGGCGATTCTTCTGGATGAGCTGGCAAAGAATTCCCTCGATCTGGTTTATCTGCTGGATCAGCGGGTTTATGACCCGAAGTTTAAGAAGGTGATTGAGGAGCCGGAGGAGATGATTTTTGTCACCGCAGCCTCGCATCCCGCTGCAAAAAGGGAGTCTCTTACTCTGGACGAGGTGATTTCCTGGCCGTTCATTCTGACCGAGAAGAACGCCAGTTACCGGTTTGCACTGGATCAGTATCTGACAGCGACCGGCCGCTCACTGAAGCCTTTTCTGGAGACCAGAAATACGGAACTGATTGTCAAATTGCTGAAATCTGGTTCTGCGATCTCCTTCCTTCCCCGCTTCACGGTACAGCAGGAGATTGCCGCCGGAAATCTGGTCGGGCTTAGTGTCAGTGATTACCATCTTCGTGCCTGGCGGCAGGTGCTTTATCATAAGGATAAATGGATCACCCGCGAGATGACCGCGTTTATCCAGCTGGCGCAGGCGGTGAGACAGGAGTAGAGGAGGAAGAAGGATTCTCGCTTGCGTCGGTGTTGGGGGCGGTGTTATAATTGTTTTCAGCAAATGACGTGGTTTCAGGACAGGCGGTTGGAGCTGTCACAGGAAAGGAGCAGAATATGAAAATTACATGGCTGGGGCATGCATGCTTCAAAATTGAAAAAGCTGGTTTTGTTCTGATCATCGACCCGTATCAGGATGGGAGCGTGCCGGGGCTTTTGCCGATCCGGGAGAAGGCTGATCTGGTACTGTGCAGCCATGAACACAGGGATCACAACGGCAGAGAACTGGTAGAACTGCGCAAGGGGCCGGAGAATCCGTTCACGATTGAGACGATCGATACCTGGCACGATGAGGTGCATGGGGCGAAACGGGGAGCGACCCGGATGTTTGTGATTGATGACGGCGAGACCCGGATCGCGCATCTCGGTGATCTTGGCTGTGAGCCGGAGCCGGAACAGCTGAAGCAGCTTGCCGGGCTGGATGTGGTGCTGATTCCGGTGGGCGGGCATTACACGATTGACGGAAGAGAGGCGGCAGAACTGCTTGCGAAGCTTCGGCCGCGGATTGCCATTCCGATGCATTATCGGGATGATGAGGCGGGGTTTGGGTATGATGTGATCGGAACCGTTGCAGATTTTACCAGGTATTTTGACCGGGTGGAGATGGCGAGTGGGAGCGAGATTGAGACGGGAGACACCTCTACGGCTCCGGTTGTCGTGCTGCGGCCTGCGAGAAGATAAGAATACAGGAGAATATATGTGATGAGAAACCGATGGAAACTTTCTTTTAATTCGCCGGTGATTCTGTCGTTTGCGATGCTTTGCTTTGTGGCGACGGTACTGAATTATGTGACCGGCGGCAAGAGCAATGCGCTGCTGTTTATGACCTATCATTCCTCGCTGAAACAGCCCCTGACGTACCTGCGTTTTTTTACTCACGTTCTTGGACACAGCGGCTGGGAGCATCTGATTGGCAATATGACGTATATCCTTCTTCTGGGGCCGATGCTGGAGGAAAAGCATGGCCCGGGCCGGATCCTGGGAATTATTGCGCTGACGGCGGTTGTCACCGGAGTTGTGAACTATGTGTTTTTCCCGAACGTGGCGTTGTGCGGCGCAAGCGGCATGGTATTTGCCTTTATCCTTTTGGTGTCGTTTACGGGATTTGACGACGGCACGATTCCGATTACTTTTATTCTTGTAGCGGTTCTGTTTGGCGGGCAGCAGATTTACGAGGGGCTTACCCTGCAGGATAATGTGTCGAATCTGGCGCATATCCTCGGCGGCGTGGTCGGTGCGTTCTGGGGGTATTTCCTGAACAGACGGCGTTGAAGGGAGAGAACCGGGTGAATTGCTGTGTGGGGTGTGGTACGAAGCTGGAGAATATCGGAAAACAGGTGGATTCGGGCAGAGCGTGGTCATCTGACGCTCCGCCCGGTCATTGTGAATGGAGTGCCATTGGCACCTGGCAACGGCGCGGGAATGCGTCAGGATGCATTCCTTAATCCATTTTTTTACATCGGAAGCAAAGTCCGGGAGGGTATTGGAATCGCGTTAATCTGGAACAGTCATAAAATCGTAAGATAAATGTTCAAAAATCTCAAATATTTTGTAAATTAAATAATATACTTTTGCTCCTCTTACTGATAAAATAGAAACAAAAATCGAATATATTCGTAAACAGAACGGATACGTATCGCTGCAATTTCTCTGTGTGGGGGAGGAATGGATGGCGGTTTGTATAGAAAAGAATTTAAGATTTCAGTAAGAAAGGAAAGGTGAGGAAAATGAGTGCGAGGCAATGGATTCACAGGCATTATCTGTTGTTTCGGCGCACGCTTGCGTGGTTGATGATCACGGTGATGATGATCACGAATGTCGGTGCCAATGTGACGTCAACGTTTGCGGCGGGCGAGGAAGAGAGCGCCCTGTTTCTTGTGGACGGACAGGAACTTCGGGAGGCGATTGAGGACGCAAAGGAATCCGGGACGCAGTTCCGGTATGCGTCACTGTATCTGACTGCGGATAAGAGCAGCAAGAAAGGCGCCTATTCAAAATTGCTGGGCGGCAAGGGCGCGGACGTTTATGAACTGGATGTGGACGTCGATGACAGTTATGCTCCGGAGGGGACAGAGCTGCGCCTGTTTTACAACGACACAACAGAGGATGTCATTTTCCTGTTTGTCAATGAGACGGAATCCGAGATTATGTTCCGTGCTAATGTGGATGGCTATGAGACCGCCAGACTGAGCGTGAAGCCATATGAAACGGAAGGAGAGGGCGTGGATCCGGTCGAGATTGATGCGACTCCGGCAAACGCGTCTGTTTCCGTACATGAGACGAATCTGGTCGGCATCGCCATTGACGATGGAGAATCGGAGACAACGGAGGATGCGGCGGAGGAACTTCTTCTGACAGAGGAGGAAGACGAAATCGAGATTGTCCTTGAAGAGGAAGCTGAGGCGGACGAGGAAGAAGAAGCCGCAGAGGATGTTGAGGAGATCGAGGAGACCGGGGAAGAGGAAATCACGGAGACGGAGGAAGCCGAACCAGAGGAAGAAACCGTGGAGACGGCCGAGGAAACCGAGACAGAAGAAATCGCGGTGACGGTCGGGGAAGCGGAGACGACAGAAGAAGCTTCGGTCACTGCGGAGGAAGAGACGAAAGCGGCTGCGGAGACGACAGAGACAATAGTCGAGCCGGAGACGGAGGAAGAGACGGGGGCGCCGGAGATTGTGATTCTTACCGATGAAGAAGAGCAGGAGACCGATGAGCCGGAAGTCAGCAATCCTTCGGAGGTCACAATCCTTCCGGATGAGGAATACCTCCTGGAGGATGAGAGCATTCAGAATTTTGGCACCCTGAAAGGGAAGGCACTCAGTACGGTGCTCCTCTCAAATTCGGCGACGGCAAGGGCACTTCGCATATCGCTGGCTGATCTGACCGAGATCATCGGAACGGCAGAAGAAGAGGAGTATCCGGCGTTTGAGCAGTCGAAAGAGCTTGGCGGTGTGACGGTGAGCGTGACGGCTGAAGAAGGCGTCCTTCCGGAAGGAACCAGCCTGGAAGTGGAAGATGTCACGGAAGAACTGCAGGAAGCGTTGATTGAGAAGCTGAATGAAGAGCTGGGAATCGAGGAAGAAACCCTTGCGGACGAGGATGAGGCGGAAGCGGGCTATCAGGCCGGAGATATGCTTCTGTATCGTGTGCGTCTGACGTTGGACGGCGAAGAGCTGGACGGCAGCTGGGCGGAGAACGGCTCCGTGCAGGTGAGCTTCAGCGGCGCACAGGTCGGGGAGCTGGCGGATGACGATGGCACAGTTCAGGTTCTGTCGCTTGACGAGGAGTCTGCGCAGATCACCGCGGACGACCTGAGCTATGAGACGGTCGCGGTGGCGGCTGTGGATGACGGAAGCGTGAGTTTCGAGACGGATGATGTCACGACTTACGCAGTGACGGCGCCCGGGCCGGGCGGACAGCTGCCGGGACCGCAGACACAGACAACGGTGGATCACATCGATATCGGGATAGAAGCAACGGCGACGCTGGAAGTGAATGGGGAGAAGCTGACACAGGAGGTAACGCTGACCCGATCCGATTTTGAAAACGGAAATCTGACAATTACCGCTACGCAAAACGGCGAGTCAGTTACCTATACTCAGAGTTCCTATTCGAGCAGTACGGGATCGAGCGGGGTCGAGCAGATCCGCATCAATGGAACATATCCGGTTGGTACGAAGGAAAATCCGGTTGTGTATACGGTTACGCTGACAAAGGATGTAACCTTCACGGACAGCAATGGGAATACTTATACCGTGACTGTAACCTTTACGGCATCATTTAATTACTGGGATGAGAATAATGACTGCCCGGGTCTTGAAAACAGCACGACGGAGTGGCAGCAGGGTTCCGTGATCCAGGGGAGCGGAATGGATTTCTTGCTGGGCGCGGATGATACGGAGTCCATGCAGACGATCACGATCACGAAGGAAATTGTGGATGCAGAGGGGAATCCGATCACACTGGAAGATGGGCAGACGTATACCTTCTATCTGTATTCCTATGATGAAAATACAGGCACAAGTGTACTGGCTGATACGATTACAGTAACCGTTGCGGCGGGTGAGTCTTCCCAAATCGTCATAACGATGTCAGCAGCCCTTACACCCGGGACCTACTATCTGATGGAAGAACCGGTTGAGACGGTGAATGACACGCTGCAATTCCGCTCGGTGAGTTATGCAATTGACGATGGTGAGAGTACGGAAGCTGCAGATGACTACAAATCAGGCGTGTTTACGATCAGCGAGGGAGGTGCAGTATCCGTCACGGCGACGAATGTCTACACGGAAGATACAACAGAACTGACCGTGAATAAGGTCTGGGTCGATGGCGGGAACACAAATCAGTCCAGACCGGAATCAATTACGGTGACGCTGTATCAGAATGATGAAATTTATGGTGAGCCGGTTACTTTGACGGAGACAGATAGCTGGGATAGCTGGTCGTATACCTGGACGGGGTTGCCCGGGACAGATACGGAGGGCACAGCGTATATCTATACGGTGCAGGAAGAAGCCGTGGAAGGGTACACTGGTGATGCTGTGAGTTTACCTGCCTCATTTGAGGATGGCGTAGCGACGATCACCAACACGATCGAAGATCTAATGAACGAATCCATCTCCGGCACCAAGACCTGGGTGGATGGCGGAAAGCTACATGACAACAATACCGAGATTACACTGAAACTTTATCGGACGAGCGCGAAAGAGGGCTCGACGGAAGAAGAGGTGACCGGTTTCACGGTGGACTGGACGGATAATACTTATACCATATCGGGCCTGGATCAATACGACGAGGAAGGATATCCGTATACATACCGGATCGGAGAGGTAAGGGTAAGCGGCTACCAGGATGGTGTGGTTGATGGATATAACATCACCAACACGATAGAAGATCCGATGGACGCATTCATTACCGGAACGAAGACCTGGAAGGACGGGAGCAGTAGTCTGACTCATGCTAATGCCGAGGAAGTGAAACTGACCCTGTACCGTCAGACAACGGAAGACGGTTCAGACAAGGAAGAGGTAACCGATGACTACAGCGTGGCGTGGATGGATGAAGACGGAGATGGATATGCCGAAACATGGACGATCAGCGGGCTGAAAACGTATGATGCGACCGGGCAAAAGTATATCTATTCCGTAGAGGAAGAGGCCATTGAGGGGTACAGCACGGTCATCAATGGTGAATCTATTATCAATACGCGGACAGAAAAGACAGAGGTCAGCGGGACAAAGACCTGGAAGGATTCATCCTTCTTATCATGGTTGTTCCACGATAATGAGAATGAAGTGACACTGACATTGTGGCGTTCGACCGATGGCGAGAATTATGTCCGGGTAACAAATGCGACACCGGAATGGAGTGGCAATACGTATACATTCAGTGATCTGGATGTGTTTGACGAGGATGGAAATCTTTACGATTATAAAGTAACAGAAGGAAGTGTTCCGGGATATAAATCGACGTCAGACGGGAATAACTTTACTAATACGGAAACAGGGGACAGCACGGTTGATGTAACCGGAACCAAAATCTGGGTAGACGGAGGCCTGGAGCACGACAACAAAACGGATGTAACATTGGTTCTGAAACGTACTTGGTGGTACAGTGCGCTTTGGGGCAATGAGGAAACAGTGAACGCGGAGCCAACATGGGAGGGTGATACATACACATTCAGCAACCTTGACAAATATTACAAAACCTTTTTTGGAACATGGAAGTATCATTATACTGTGGTAGAAGTTTCGGTTCCCGAACAGTACACAAGCACCATAAACGGCTATAACATTATCAACCGCCTGAAAGACATTGATGATACAATCACCATCACAGGCAACAAGACCTGGATCGATGGCGAAAGGATTCACGACAGTAGCGTAGAGGTTTCTCTGGAACTGTATCGCAAGGCAAGCGGTTCGAACGCGGAGCCGGTTCTCGTGTCGGCGCAGGCAGTCTGGGACGGTGATACCTATTCGTTCGAGGGCCTGAGCAAGTACGACGAGAACGGCAGCCTGTATGTCTATACCGTGAGGGAAATAAGTGTGACCGGGTATGAATCTTCTTGCGATGGATATGATATCATCAATACCATTGTTGATCCGGAAGATAAGGTTGTGACCGGAAGAAAAGTATGGAGCGGTGAGGATGAGACCGCGACGCACAGCAACGCAACAGAGGTAAAGCTTATCCTCTACCGGAAGGCGAGTGGCTCGGACTGGGCGACCGTCAGTGACGCTGAGGCAGTATGGGACGGTGATACCTTTACATTCACCGGTCTCGAGAGATATGAGGACGAAACCGGATATGAGTACAGGTACTGTGTGAAAGAAGAGATTTCCGCTGACAGCGCCTACGCGATGAGCCAGTCAGGGACGACGATTACCAATACCTTGCGGAAGGGAACCTTCTCGGCGGAGGTAGTCAAGTGGCTGAATGGCGGACTGCTTACGGAAGGACAGTTTACGTTTGAGCTTTATGATGCGGATGGAAACCTGCTCGCGACGGCGAGCAATGCGGCAGGTGAGAATCTGGGAAGCGATATCTCCAGAGCGAGCGTCATGTTTGAGGATATTCCGCTTCCGAGGTATGAGGGAGAAAAAACATATACATATCATATTGTGGAAGTGAATGACGGTAAGGAGGGATATACTTATTCGGGAAAGACCGTTTATGTGAACGTAACGGTAGGGCTGGATGAGACGGATCCGACAAAGATTGTTGCGACGACTACTCAGTATACGGATTCGATCACGGAGGAAGCTGCCGGACTGGTGGGACTGGCAAGTGAGGAGGTCTCCAATACGTTTGTGAATACGTATGAGGCTCCGGGTACTCCGGAGGATCCGGATACGCCAGGTACTGGGGAGGATCCGGGCAACCCGGAGGAACCGGAGAACCCGGATACCCCGGATACCCCGAGTGGCGGAGGCGGTGGTGGTGCAGGAGGCACGGACGCAACAGGTTCCTTCACCCCGACCTTTGTCAAGTACATTACTGGTCGTTCATTCCGTTCCACGGATACCTTCACCTTTGCACTGGTGAAGACCGCGCCGGACGGAACCGTGACAACAGAGTCGGTGACTATCACGCCGGAGGCCGGAGCATATTCGTATAGCGGTACCTTTGGTACGGATACGTTCACCGAGGATGATATTGGCCTGACCTACACGTATGTAATCAGTGAAGAGGAAGGCGACATCAGCCGGATGACGTATGATACGACAGAATACACGGTTGAGGTTACGATTACAGATGACGGCGATGATGATCTGACGGTAACGGCTCTTCTGGACGATGGAACGGAGTTTGACACAGCGGAATTTACCAATCGGTATTACAGCAGCAGTTCCGGTGGCGGAGGCGGTTCCTCAGGAGGCGGTTCCTCAAGCAGCAGCTCTTCGACAGCCAGCACGAGTGGTGGGCCAGGCACGACTTCCGGTAGTTCTTCGGATGGCAGCAGTGGCTCCGGCAGCGGAGACCCGGCGTCTCCTTCTGACGCCGATCTGTTCCTGGGAGCGCTTCCGAAGACCGGCGTCGACAGCTCGGACGGAGTCCTCTTTATCCTGACGGGAATGACGCTTGTGGCATATGTGTTGATAAGTCGAAGAAAAGAGGAAGAAGAGTAAAGGGAACAGGCAGGTATACAGGAAGAGAACGAGAAAAAGGGAGCCCCACGGATTACGAAGAATCCGTGGGGCTTCCCCGTGCATGGGATGATTCGCATGGCATTGTGCCGTACTTTATTTGTCAGTCACTATTTGTGTAACGCATGAATCCCTTTGTCGACTATGTTGATGAGAAAGTCGGCAGAGGGATTTTTTATGCCTGAATATCTAACACGAACAGGAGTGTCTGCCAATACAGTCAATCTCTTATGCAATCCATGGCAGCGATTAAAAAGAGTCGATAGAACGATATTTAATTATTGCGTATATCCTATTGACTCCATTATTATGGTGGGCTTTAAAGTGAAAAGGATAGCTTAAGGGCTATTCAAAATATGTATTACTTTTAAAGCGAGGTCAGATTATGAAACATACAATCATTACAATCAGCCGTCAATTTGGCAGTGGCGGAAGAAAAATCGGACATCTTGTAGCAGAGCAGTTGGGGATTCCGTGCTATGACCGAAGTATCATTGATAAGACTGCCAGGGTCAGCGAACTCAGTCCTGACTTTATCGAAAAGAACGAACAGCATTTATCCAATTCCTTTATATTTGATATGACAATGACGGCCAACATCTATAAAGCACAGTCTGCCGTCATCAAAGAATGTGCCAAAAAAGGAAGCTGCGTGATCGTCGGACGCTGCGCGGATAAAATCCTGGAGAATGACTTTCCGTGCCTGAAGGTATTTCTCTACGCTGATTTTGATGCGCGATGCCGACGGGCGGTTTCTGAATATGGAAAGGACTCCAAAGGTGTTCGTGATCTGGTTAAGAAGGCAGACAGAGGTCGGGAAAGATTTTTCCGTCTTTTCCACGAAGCCGAATGGAAAGATGCGTCGAACTACAATCTTTGCCTGGATACAGAACTGTTCGGTATGCAGTGTACTGTAGAAATGATGAAAGCGGCATATCTGATGATGAATGAGGAGGAGATTGCATGAGTGAAAGTGGAGTAATGACGCAAAATCCATTAGGCATTGAACCTCTTAGAAAACTGATTCCCCATTACGCGATTCCTGCCACCATTGCGTTGGTCGTGAACGCACTCTATAATATTGTTGACCAGATTTTCATTGGGCAGACAGTAGGATACCTGGGAAACACAGCCACGAATATTATCAACCCGCTTATGATCATCATGCTGGGGATCGCTACTCTCTGGGGAGACGGCTGTGCGTCTTACACAAGCCTCCAACAGGGAAAAGGAAACAATGAAAACGCCTCTGCAGGGGTGTGTAATACGTTTATCGTATCTTTTGTCATTGGATTGATTTTCATGGCACTTTCTTTGATTTTTCTGAAACCCATATGCCTGTTGTTTGGAGCTACAGAAACATCTCTCCCATACGCAATGGCTTACGGTTCGATCATTGCATTTGGATTTCCTCTGATGGCAATCCTCAATCCGGTTACCGCATGTGTCCGTGTGGACGGAGGTGCCACCTACGGAATGGTTGGTCTTCTGGTTGCCTGCTGTTCCAACATCGTTCTTGATGCGCTCTTTTGTATGGGATTTGGCTGGGGTGTGCAGGGAGCGGCGATTGCCACAGTGATCGGAGAATTGATCAATGTGATCTGGATATTGGCTTACATACCCAGGTTCAAAACGGTATCCATAAGAAAAAAATACTTCCGTCCAAAATTATCTGCGATAAAGAGCATTGCCGGTCTTGGGGCTTCCAGCTGTATTTTGCAACTTTCCTTCGCATTGATTGCGGCTGTTTCCAATAATATGCTTGCCATCTACGGCGCACTCTCAAAATACGGGGCGGACATCACCGTAGCAGCTATGGGAATTACGATAAAAATCAGCAACGTGGCAGTGAACGTCGTTCAGGGCGTTTCCACCGGATCACAGCCGATTATGGGCTATAACTACGGAGCCGGCAAATATGAGCGGACAAAATCAACCTTCCGCTTTACGGTTATCACTGGCACCCTGTTCATGGCTCTGGCTACCGTTGCTTTTCAGCTTTGTCCGATGGCTCTGGTGTCTCTGTTCGGATCGGAATCAGAGCTGTATAACGAATTTGCCGTGATGTGTATGCGCATTTTCCTGATGCTTGTCGTAGCAAACGGACTGCAATATTGCACCAGCATTTTCTTTCAGTCTGTTGGGAAACCGGTATTGGCATCTATCAACACGTTCTCGAAACAGATTTTTCTCGTGCCGCTGGCAATGATTTTGTTATCCCATTTCATGGGTGTGACAGGTGTCCTTTGGGCGGGACCGCTGACGGATGGGCTGGCATGTCTCATCTCCATCGCGTTACTGAGGCGGAACTGGAATACGATTTTCCCTGTGGAAACAGCAAAAAACTCTTGAACAAAGCAAGAGCAAAAAGTTCTCCACACCGGGTGGCAATTTATTTTTTGCTGCCCGGTATTGTATATCCGTCTAACACCTGTATTTCGTTGTATCTGCTGTTGATCTTTAACTGATCACGAGTCAGATTGGAGAAAACAGCAATTCGCCTGTCGGAAACACCAAAGGTTTGCTCTAAAAACGGAACGTGGTTCAAATCCGGATCAAATTCCATTTGCAGACAGGCCCAGGTGCCTCCGGGCAGTTGAATAACCTTTTCATCTGTCTGCTCGGTTGGCAACACTTCATAAAACAGGTATTGCCTGACTTCCCCGCCGTCAAAAAGGAACATAAAGCCCGTGGGTAAAAGGGTGGAGAGTCCCTTGCTTTCCGCGTAATCAAATAACTGCGTGGAAATGCGGCCAAACTGTGTGATGTTTGTCAGGTTGCCCACATATTCCTCAACGATGAAAAAACGCGGTGCGATTTCCCGCTGATAAATTCCTGTACAGGCAGCATAACTGTCCTGATCTTCCTGACATTGCAGAGAATATTCAATTTTGCGCAGGTCAGCCTGCATTTTGCAAATTTTTTCTTCCGTCCTGCGCTTGCCGTCCTCCAGCAGCTTCCTCTGCCAGTAAACGTTTTCGCTCTGATACTGTTTCAATTCTTTCAGGGGAATATCCAGATCAATGCAGAGCAGAATAATATCCAATGTAGATAATTGCTCCGGCGCATAATAGCGATACCGGCTGTCGGGATCAACGCAGGCAGGCAAAAGAATTCCCAGCTTCTCATAGTAGAGCAGAGAATTGATATTAACCCCTCTCAGCTTTGCAAATTCTCCGATGGTAAGATAATGTTTCATAAGCAAACAGTCTCCTGTCCTTCGAATATCCCTTTATTATAATGGGGTTTAGGGAAAGAGGCAAGTCGTTTTGCACAAAATGCACGTTGACTGATCCGTGCGCTGACCAATACTTTGAAATTTAATAGTTACAAATAAAATTGCAAATATCTTTATTTGCAGGAGTAGGCAATGTAGAATAAGAATGGAAATAGTTGCACTATGAACAGGAGGATATGCTTCATGAAATACAATGGAATTATTTACGATGTGACAGGCGATTACGATACAGAATACCACAAACTGGCAAAGGCATTTCAGGACGCAGATGCCGTGATTGTAGGTGCAGGAAGTGGGTTGTCTACATCGGCGGGATTCAACTATGGCGGAGAGCGTTTGCAGGAGTTGTTTGGCGACTTTGTTGAAAAGTACGGTATGCCGGACATTTATCACGGGTGTTTTGCCAATTTTGAAAGCAATGAGGAGCGATGGGCTTATTGGGCGAGATGGTCTTATTACCATGCGTTCTGCCCGCTGCCCAGGGATACTCTGGTGAAACTCCGTGAACTGCTGGAAGGAAAGGACTATTTCGTGCTGACCACGAACGTAGACCACACATTCCAGAGAGCGGGGTATGATAAAAACAAGCTCTGCTATACGCAAGGGGATCTGGGACTGTTTCAATGCAGCCTCCCATGTCACAGCGCTACCTATGATAATTATGAGACCATTCTGGCCATGCACGAGCAGGAACGGGATATGAAGGTTCCAACGGAGCTGATCCCTCATTGTCCGAAGTGCGGTCGGGAGATGGATTTTAACCTCTACTGGGATAATACCTTCGTGCGGGATGAAGGGTGGCATATTGCGCACAAGCGCTACGAGGATTACCTGGCTGCGCATCAAACAGGAAAGGTGTTGTATCTGGAACTGGGGGTTGGATTCAATTCTCCCGGCGTGATCAAGGTTCCTTTCTGGCAAATGGCAATCGACAACAGAGACGCAGCATTCGCCAGCATCAACCTGGATAATCCCAGCTATCCGGAAGTGCTGGAAGGCCGGGCTATTGTCATCAGTCATGACATCGACGAGGTGATCCGGAAATTGCTGGCTGAACAGAAAGGGTAAAAAGGTGGCATGATGAATCAAAGTGAAAGACGGGAATATCTGATTCGTTATCTGCTGGCCGAAAGTGCAGAATATGAAGGCGTTGAGATACCCCAAAACACGATTGGCCAGAAAACGCTGCTTCGCGCGCTGTTTAATGTGCGTATGCCGCAGACGGTGACAGATGAGTTTTTGCAGATACAGGACGACTATCTGCAAGAGGAAATCAGGCAGAAGGGAATCACCGATTACAAAAACCTTTTGGAAATTCAGCCTGACCTTTATCTCTGGCAAGGCGACATCAGTACGTTGAAATGTGGAGCGATTGTAAACGCCGCAAATTCTCAGATGCTCGGATGCTTTCGCCCAAATCACACTTGTATTGATAATTGCATCCACACATTTGCCGGAATTCAGCTTCGCCGCGACTGTTATGAGATCATGCGAAAACAGGGTTACGAAGAACCGACTGGCACAGCCAAAATCACTTTGGCCTATAATCTGCCATGTGATTATGTCCTTCATACGGTGGGGCCGATTGTCAGTGATGAACTGACAAAAAGGCACGAAGACCAGCTTGCATCCTGTTATCTGTCCTGCCTGAAGCTGGCGGAGCAACATGAGGTTGCATCTATTGCATTCTGCTGTATCTCCACTGGTGTATTTCGTTTTCCAAATGAGCGTGCGGCTGAGATCGCAGTTCAAACAGTAAAGGAGTACAAACTCAGAACCGGCAGTAAGATAAAGGTTATTTTTAACGTGTTTAAGGACATGGATATGGAGATATACAGGAAGATCCTGCAATAGCAGTTTAACGGAAGACGGTAAGCTGGCGGTTGGAGATGTGTTCCTGGAAATCACACGGAACAATCTGAATGTGGGCGGCGGAAATCTCGCCATCTCTGTATACGATGCTCAATCGTTGGAAGGCTACCAGATCAAAGGAACCGCCGAGTATCTGACGGAGGGCGATATTGTCTCTGCGTTTAAGGCAATGGTTGAGAAGATGTTTAATGGAGCCGCTACTGCCAAGGGCGCGCTGCTGATTACTCCGGAAAAAGTTATCGTAACCACGCCCGGAGCCGATAACAAAAAGGTTCTGTAATCATTGGGGAATCATCGTAAAATATTACGGAGAAACGGATGCGTAGCAGTCTGCGCATCCGTTTTTTGCCAAAGCATACAAAGATACCCGCAGGGCACATAGCTGCCAGTGGCAGGTTCTTTTGTTGGGGAGGGCATTATGGAAATAAAAAAAGCATATATCAGGCAGGAAAAGTGCGTTGGCTGTGGTGCCTGTATTCCT
>JAJQCD010000008.1 GCA_021202925.1 Clostridiales bacterium
ACGAACACGCAGGTAAGCTGATCTCCGACTGCCTTCGACAGCAGGACAGCTGCCACCGAGGAATCTACACCACCGGAGAGCGCACACAGCACTTTACCGTCGCCGACTTTCTCGCGGAGAACTTTGACCGTGTTCTCAACAAAGGCGTCCATCTTCCAGTCTCCCGCACAGCCACAGACACGATAGACAAAATTGGAAATCATCTTCGTCCCTTCGACCGTGTGAAGCACTTCGGGATGGAACTGGATGGCGTACAGATTCTTTTCGACATTCTGAGCCGCCGCTACCGGACAATCTGCCGTGTGTGCCACGGAAGTAAAACCGGGGGCGATCGTTTCGATGTAATCGTTGTGGCTCATCCAACAGATGGTCTTCTCCGAAACATCAGCAAACAGTTTGCCGGACGGATCCACAGTCACTTCAATCCTGCCATATTCCCGGACCGGCGCTTTGGACACTTTGCCGCCCAGAATATGCATCATCAGCTGAGCGCCGTAACAAAGGCCAAGAACCGGAATGCCCAATTCAAACAGGCCTTTATCGCAGGTTGCCGCTCCTTCTTCATAACAGCTGTTTGGGCCGCCTGTCAAAATGATTCCCTTCGGATTCATCTCTCTGATCTTATCCAACGCCGTCCGATAGGAATAAATTTCACAGTAAACGTTACATTCACGTACCCGGCGGGCTACCAGCTGATTATACTGACCGCCGAAATCGATCACGATTATCTTTTCTCTTTTCACCTTATGCCTCCTGCTTTTGTCTGGTCTGAACCTGATTTCTGACTGAAATCAGTATACCATAATCCATATCACACGGACAAGTATTATTTGACTTGTGAAAATTTTATGCTACGATATAGATGTTACCTATTCCGATAATAAAAGAACGGAGCCATCCATGAAGCCCTATTACTATAGCCAATTACCACGTCTGCAGCAGTCGGCCTATCACCTGATGCTGCAAGGCATGCAAAATCTGGACGAGGAGATCCGGATTCCGCGCATCGATCCTGCGGAACTGTACGATCTCTTCTTCCGCCTTCGCCTCGATCACCCGGAACTGTTCTGGGCGACCAGCTACCATTACTACTACTATGAGGATTCTCCCAATCTGATTTTCAAACCGGATTACCTGTTTGACCGAAACCGGATAAAGGAACATCAGAAGGCACTCGCATCCCGCGTCGAGAAACTGGTTCGTCCGGCCAGAACCCTTTCCGAATGGGAGAAAGAAAAATACATCCATGATTTCATCTGCGAAAATGTCCGCTATGACAAGCTGAAAAAGCCTTATTCCCATGAGATCATCGGCCCGCTCGGTCAGGGCGTCGGCGTCTGTGAGGGAATCGCCAAATCTGTCAAGGTTCTCTGTGACGCCCTCGGTATCTGGTGTATGATTGCCCTTTGCGGCAATAATCCGGAAAAGGGAATCAAATACCGTCACACCTGGAACATCGTTCGTATCGGCGGTGCATATTATCACCTGGACGCAACCTTCGACAACAGTCTGGGCAAATGCAGCTTCACGGGCGATGAAATCCGTTACGATTATTTTAACCTCGATGACCGGGCAATCTTCCGCGATCACGAGCCGCTGATCGCTCCCGCTCCCGCCTGCACCGACAGCAGCCATTTCTATTACAAAGAGAAGAAACTCTCTTTCACCACAAAGGAAGATGTCTATCGGCGGGCGCTTCAGGCCGCCAAAAAAGGACGGGCACTGACCTTCCACTGGCGCGGCGGTTATCTGACCCGGGCCGTTCTGGATGAACTTTTAGAAGAGATTGAACGCGCCGGTCGGGAAAAGCAGAAGAAAGCGCGTGTCAGTCTCAACTGGCCGCAGGCCGTCATCCGCCTCCGCTATGTGCCTGCCCTGGAGAGCGGCAGCTTTACCATGGAACATGCAAACGAAGGGGAAGAATATCCCGTCCCATGAAAAACAGAGGATTCTGTTACCGTTCCAAATTTATTAATAAATTCCTCAGAGATAATTTCAGACAGTCCAGAGAAAACATGCTACAATGAGGTCAGAGAAACATTGGCAGCATGTTTTTCCATTCAGGTACGAGGAGGGATGATGATGAAGAAGACAACTGCAATACCATTACTGGCACTGCTGACTGCGGCGACGCTCATTGCGTCACTGACCGCATGCGGAAACAGATCCAGTGTTTCCGGCTCGACGGATGCAGTCATGTTCTCTGCCGCTGAAACTGCAGCAGGCACATATGAGATGGCGGATGGCGGCCTGAACCGGGCTGTCACCGAGGAAGCCGGTTATGAAATGGATCACGCAATCACAGCCGATGAAAGCGGACTTTCATCCGAGACCGCGATTCAGCCGGTAAACACGACAAGAAAACTGATCCGCACCATTGATCTGACTGTGGAGACGACTGAGTTCGATACACTGCTCTCTTCTCTGAGCCAGACTGTCAGCGCAATGGACGGTTACACCGAACAGTCTGATGTCAGCGGCAACAGCCTGTATTCCGGTGGCGGTCACCGTCATGCCAGTCTCACCCTGCGGATTCCTTCTGACCGCCTGGACAGTTTCCTCATGCAGGTCGAAAACCAGGGAAATGTCATCAACAAATCTGAGACGACCAGAGACGTGACTCTCAGCTACACCGATATCGAGAGCCGCAAAAAAACACTCCAGATTGAGCAGAACCGGCTCCTGGAACTCCTTGCGGAAGCGGATTCCGTCGATGCGGTCATTGCCCTCGAATCCCGCCTCTCAGATATCCGTTATCAGCTGGAATCCATGGAGTCTCAGCTGTGCACCTATGACAATCAGGTCGACTACAGCACTGTGTATCTGTACATCAGTGAGGTCACCGTTCTGACGCCGACCGTACCGGATTCTGTGGCAACACGGATTCAGAAAGGACTTAACGACAATATCCATGCGGTTGCCACATCGGCAACGAATGTGTTCGTCTGGTTTGTCAGTCACATTCCCTCTCTGATCCTGTTTCTCGTCCTTCTGGTGATCCTCGCTCAGATCATCCGCCTGCTCCATCGCGCATGGAGCCGCCGGTTCAGCAAAAACCAGTCCGGCCGATCTGCTCATAAGGACAAGTCACGGTTCCGGATTCCATGGAAGAGAGCTACGGCATCTGCATCCACTTTTCATGAAGCGGAAGACCAGAAAACCGAATCCGACCTTATGGCCCATCCGGCTGAGAAAGAAAAGGAGCAATAATATATCCAATGAGCGGGAGACAACCATCCAGTTATCTCCCGCTCATTCTTTCTCTTCCCCTTTTCGGAATCTGCGAATCTTCCCGATCAGTTCACAGGCGCTTTCCACCATGGAATCAAATGCTCCAAACTGATACAGATCAAGTACAAAGATACCGACTGGTACCGCAAGAATCATGCCGGAAATCCCATGCAGCCGAAATCCCAGGAACAAAAAGAACAGCGTCGCAAGCGGCGGCAGCCCCATGCTATCTCCAACAATTTTCGGCTGAATCATCTGTCGCACCACCTGTGTCAGCCCATACAGCAACACAAGTCCCACAGCCAGCGCATATTTCCCGGTCAACAGTTCACAGATCGCCCATGGTATCAGAATCGTCCCGGTTCCAAAGACTGGCAGGAAATCCAGGAAAGCTACCCCAATCGCCAGCGGAACGGCATAACGTATTCCCAGCACAAGGAACCCGACCAGAAGCAGCAGCGCCACAATAAACATAATCCGAAACTGAGCCAGAAAATATCCGCTGATCAGCCGTCGTGTCTCACTCTTTACATGATTCCAGTAACGGCTTCCGTCCTGCGGCAGATATCTTTTCCAGAACGCCACAATCTTTTCCTGCTCCGCGATGAAAAAATACGATGACAGGATCATCACAACCGTATTGACCAGAATACTCGGAACCGATTTGGCGACGCTTCCCGCGATCGATACCGTCGGAGACGCGATCTGCTGTACCAGTACACTGGCACTGCGGCCGACATCCCCGGTAAATTCCCGCCAGACCTCCTGCAACGTATCCGGCAGGAAACTCAGCCGCCCGTCCAGACTCTGCAGCAGCTGATCTGCCTCTGCAGCTACGGTTTCATAGATCGACGGCAGGTCCCGCGCCAATTCCATCGCCAGAATAATCAACCTTGAGACAAGCAGGTAACCAAGCCCGATAATCGCTGCCAGCACCACGATCACAATAAGAGCCGAACTGTGTCTGCGTACAAGCTTCACCCGGCTTTCCAGGAAACGCACCAGTGGATTGGCAATACACGCAATCACCCATCCGACCACAAACGGCATGAAGAACCGCAGAAGTTTCGGGCCAAGCAGACATACCAGCAGAATTTCAATTACCGGCATCACAATATTCAGGATCAGCCGCAGGTCATTTCGAAATTCTTCCATCCTGTCATCACCTCGTTTTCGGTTCCTGTCCGTTTTTCTCCATCTGTTCCAATCTTATCCGGATTTCAGCCCGGATATACCTTCAGAAACGCAAACAGAGCCTCCATCTCTTCCCGGGTTCCGATCGTGATCCGCAGATAATGATCCAGTCGCGGCTGCTTAAAATATCGCACATAAATCTGTTCCTTACGAAGGTCTTCAAACAGCTTCTCCGCCGGAAATTGTTCATGGGAAGCAAAGATAAAGTTTGAACTGGAATCCGGGAAGGAAAATCCCAGTTTCCGAAGCTCTCCTTTCGCCCATTCCCTGGTCTCCACAATCCTGGCCACGGTTTCCCGGAAATACGCCTCGTCTTTTACCGCTTCTACGCCCAGAATCTGCGACGGCATATTCATCGTATACGAATTGAATGAATACTTTACATCATTTAATGCCCGGATCAGCGACGCATTTCCGATTGCATATCCAATCCGGATTCCGGCCATCGAACGTGATTTACTGAAGGTCTGCACCACCAGAAGATTGTCGTACTTCCTGGTCAGTTCCAGCGCCGACATCCCTCCGGCAAAATCAATGTAGGCCTCATCCACGATCACGACCACATCCGGATTCCGCCGGATGATCTCCTCCACATCCTCGAGAGGAAGCAGCAGGCCGGTCGGTGCATTCGGATTTGGAAAGATGATGCCACCATTCGGTCTCTCGTAATCTTCTGTCCGAATGCGAAACGCTTCATCCAGCGCCGACGTCTCATACGGCACACGGAACAGATCCGCCCAGACCCGGTAGAAGGAATAGCTGATATCCGGAAACAGAATCGGCCGATCCGAATTAAAAAAAGTCAGAAACGCCATCGCGATCACATCATCCGAACCGACTCCCACAAAAACCTGATCCTCGTCCACGTCATATCGCTCTGCCAGCACTCGGACAAGGCTGGCGGAAGACGGATCTGGATACTTCCGGAACCGATCGGCTTCCATCTCCCGCAACGCCCGACACACTCCCGGCGCCGGAGGATATGGGTTTTCGTTCGTGTTCAGCTTGATCAGGTGATCCCCCTTCGGCTGATCTCCCGGCACATAAGGAACCACCCTTCTGACATTCGTCTCCCATGCTCTCATTTCATTATCCTCCCTGCGGTTCTCCGCACAACAGATACCGCCGTTCCCTGACCAACCGGAAACAACGGCATCCAGTCTCTCCTTTCCGGAGCATGTATACTTATGCTTTCAGTCCATACTCCGCTGCCAGCTTTTCAAATGCCTGCATGGATCGCTCGATCTGCTCATAGGAGACGCAATACGCAATCCGGACATACCCAGGGCAGGCAAAGGAACTGCCTGGCGCCATCAGCAGATTGTATTTCTGCGCCTTCGTGCAGAACGCCTTATCATCCGGCTCCGGCGACTTTAAGAACAGATAAAACGCTCCTTGCGGTTTGATACAGGAAAACCCACAGGACAGAAGCCCCTCATACAGTCGATTCCGGTTCCTGTCATAAGCAGCCAGATTCACCTCGGCTCCCTTTTCAATACACTTCTTGATTACACGCTGCATCAGGGAAGGAGCGTTAACCGATCCCATCACGCGGTTCGCGATCGTCGCTGCAGTAAAGACCTCCTGGCTGCTGTCCAGTTCATCCGGAATCACCAGATAACCAATCCGCTCACCCGGCAGCGACAGGGATTTACTGTAAGAATAGCAGACCACCGTATTCGCATAATATTTCGTCACATAAGGAACCTCTGCACCGTCATACGCCAGTTCCCGGTAAGGCTCATCCGAGAGCAGGACAATCTTCGTCCCGAATTCCGCCTCTTTCGCCGTCAGAATGTCCGCCAGCTTCTTAAGCGTCGCATCTGAATAAATCACACCGGACGGATTGTTCGGCGTATTGATAATAACCGCCTTCGTCCTTGCCGTAATCTTCGTGGCAAATTCTTCCAGATTCGGCTGGAAGTCTACGGTATTCGCGCTGACAATCACAATCTTCCCGTCGTAATTGCGCACATAATTGTTGTACTCCAGAAAATACGGTGCAAACACAATCACCTCATCCTCCGGATTCAACAGCGTTTTAAGGATAATGTTCAGTCCGCTCGCCGCGCCGACCGTCATCAGAATATTTCCCTGATGGAACGCAGTCCCGAACCGGCGGTTCAGAGACTCTGCGATGGTTGCCCGCACATCCTCATAACCGGAATTACTCATATAACCATGGACAAAGGTAGATTCCTCCTCTTCCAGAACCTCCTTAATGGAATCCTCTACCTCCTGCGGCGCCGGCACGTTCGGGTTGCCCAAGCTGAAATCATAGACATTTTCCCGTCCGTAAACAGCCGCCAGGCGATTGCCTTCCTCGAACATAATCCGAATGACGGAATTGTTCTCCACCAGTGGTCTCATTTTCTCAGATATCATTTGCATTTCCTCCTTACTGCCCGCTCTTCCTCATCGGCGCCGGGCGCTCATACTATAGTAAACTGCCAGAATGGCAGTCACAATCAGGTAAAACCATGTCGTCGTGTTGCTGAACCAGGTGGTAAAAAAAGACAGCATCAGATATACCGCTACCTGCGCGTACAGAAGATACCCCATCGGATTGCGCATTTCCCGCAGCTTGATAACCAGCAAATACGACACAAATCCCAGAACCGCTGAAAACAGCAGAACCCCGATCCAGCCAAAATCGTAATAGGCGTCATAAAACATCGTCAGCGTCGTCAATTCTGCCTTATCCACATAAATCGGGAAATTGATCAGCTGCGGAAAAAAGAACTTCAGGCCGGTCAGCGCCCACAGTGGGAACAGCCCTTTCAGTCCCAGGCTGTGCGAACCGAGCGCCTCCACCAGACAGTTGAAATTATCATAGTTATTGGCAATATACATGTATGGCTGGGAAAAAACAATTGGCAACTGCGCGTACTTCATCTCGAAAATCCCATTCAGATATTCCACATCATGGCTTCGAGCCACAGTCAGCAACAGATACACCGGAACCACAATCACCAGAAGTCCCACCAGGTAAAGCGGCTGAAATGATTTCTGAAGAGAGATGCAGGTGATTGCCGCCAGAACAACCGCAAACACAAACTGATACCGTGACACGCACAGAATGGGAATGACCAGTGCGATCAGCGACAGAAGCCCCACAGCAATCAGTCTTCCCTCTCCGCCCCTTCCCTTCGAAGTATGGAAATACAGGACGGCCAGAGAAGGAACCAGGACACATGAGACCGTCACATAATGGACTCCCGTCAGATGAAACTCTGAATAAGCATGCGGCACTCCCCGTACCAGAAACGGCACATATCCAAGCACAAACGCCTCCAGCAGAAATGCAGCGAGCGAAACGACGGTAAGTACACAGATCATCCGAAAGACCGGAACACTGTCTGCCTCAAAGCTTCTCCATCTTCCATATCCATTGCTCCCGTCACCATAAACACGGCTCAGGATTTCAAATACAATCCAGAATCCGACATAGGCCAGGAAAAAACAGATCCAGGTCATCAGCGTCCAGTCCGTCTGAAGATGGCTCAGCTTCAGACAGGCCAGCCCCTCTCCACCAACCCAGAACAGAGAAAAAATGCCTCGCAGATGAATCGGATTTTTTGTTCTGCGCCAATCCGAACCATACAGCCAGACCGCCGCCATAAGCAATGCCAGCCCGGACAGCCAGTCATACTCCCATTTCGCCAACAGGAAGCTTGCCAGATAACAGATCACGTATACAATCATATACATCCCATCCATATTGATTATCGCAGAGATGCGCGTCATGCTCCGCATGACGCGCATCCCGCAGCACTCTTAAAAAAGCACCCCGTCTCGTTTTATGCAAGACTCTCCATATATTCCTTCATATAAGCTTCCACTTCTTTCGTGGTCACAAAACTCATGGCTTTCTCCGCAACCGCCTGCAGCTCCGCCTTGCTGGAATTGCAGATAATCTTCCTGGACTGAAGAATCGCAGAAGCACTCATGGAAAACTCATTCAGGCCAAACGCCAGCAGCAACGGAATCATCATCGGATCACTCGCAGCCTCTCCGCACATACCAACCATGATCCCCGCTTCATTTGCGCAACGGATGATGCGCTGAATGCTCCTCAATACAGCCGGATTGAAGGTGGAATACAGATAGGAAATTCTCTCATTTCCACGGTCGCAGGACATCGTATACTGCGTCAGATCGTTGGTTCCGATGCTGAAGAAATCAACCTCCTTCGCAAATACATCCGCCATCAGAGACGCAGCAGCCGTCTCCACCATGATACCGACCTGAATATCCTTGTTGTAAGGAATATCCTTGCGATCCAGCTCTGCCTTTGTCTCTTCAATAAGAGCCTTCGCCTCACGAATTTCATCAATGCAGGTCACCATCGGAATCATGATGCGGATATTGCCATACGCGCTCGCACGCAACAGCGCACGCAGCTGCGGACGATAGATATCATCCTTGCGGTCCAGGCAAAGGCGAATGGCACGGTAGCCCAGGAATGGATTCTCATCCTTCGTCAGTCCCATATACGGAATCTCCTTGTCGCCACCGATATCCAGCGTCCGGATGATGACCGGTTTACCCGCCAGCTTCTCAGCGACTGCCTTATATGCCTCAAACTGCTCGTCCTCCGTCGGCATGGCGCTCCGATCCATGAACAGGAACTCCGTGCGGAACAGGCCGACACCCTCACCGTCATACTCAATTACCTTATCCACATCCTCCGGCTTACCGATGTTCGCAACAATCTCAACCTGTACGCCATCCTGCGTGATCGAAGGTTTGCCCACATACTTCTGCAGCTCCTCCTTCTCCTTCAGATAGGCAGCACGCTTCTCTGCATACGCGTTCGCTGTTGCCTCGTCCGGATTCACATAAACTTCTCCGGCATTTCCATCCACCACAACCGAATCGCCGTTCTTTACATTCTTCATAAAACCGGTCACTGCAACAACCGCCGGAATCTCCATCGCGCGGGCAAGAATCGCACTGTGCGAAGTCTTGCCGCCCAGCTCTGTCACAATACCGATAATGTTCTTTGGATTGATTCCTGCCGTCATGGACGGAGTCAGATCCTTCGCCACCAGGATGGTTCCCTCCGGAAGAGAAGCAATGTCCACGGTCTCGGCACCAAGCAGCACCCGCTGCATTCTGGTCTTAATATCCCGCATATCCGTCGCGCGCTGCTGCATCATCTCACTGTCCATCCCGGCAAAGACATCCGCATACATATTGCAAACCTGCTCAATCGCATATTCACTGCAGATGCTATCGTTCTTAACCGTATTCTCAATCTCGCCGGTCAGCATCGGATCCATCAAAAGCATCATATGCCCCTGCATGATCTCCGCTTCTTTTTCTCCGACGTTCTCCGCCAGATCCTGAGCAAGCTTCTCCGTATCGCTGATCGTCTTCTCCAACGCCCCCTTAAAGCGCTCCACCTCAGCTTCGACATCCGTCACAGCCCGCCGTTCAATCACCAGTTCCGTCTCTTCCACAATCACGGCTTTACCAATACCGATTCCGGCAGAAGCGTTTGTTCCCTTAAACATAAAAATACCTCCTCATTAATTATATATGTGAACTCCACTGCACGGCTCGGTACTCTCTCCCCTGTCCACGCCGCAGAATTTTCACACCACGTTGCGCAAAGTTCCCTGCGCTTATTCGCCAAGCCCGCTGTTTACCAGATTCACCATGGCGTCCATTGCCTCCTGCTCATCTTCCCCATCACACACGAACTCGATCTCGTCGCCACATTTCACACAGGCCCCCAGAACACTCAACACACTCTTTGCGTTGGTCTCCGTATGGCCAAACCGGAATTTAACCGATGATTTGTACTTGATTGCTTCGTTGCAAAACATCCCCGTAGGACGCAGATGCAATCCCGACACATTTTTTATCAAAACCTTCTGTGTAATCACATTATCCCTCTTTCTGCTGTTCATCATTCCCGTTGCTTTCCGGTTCCACCGATTCCTCTTCCGTCACAGGCTCTTCCGTCTCATGTATTTCTTCGCCGGAAGCGCTCTCCTCACCGGGAGCACGCTCTTCCCCGGAAACGCTCTCTTCACTCACGTCAGCCTCTGCATCCGGCGATCCGGCAACAATGACACCGCTCTTAGTCGTCACAATCAGAGTGAAACCTGTATAAGAAACCACATCATAATTCCAGCTGTCTGTAAATCGCAAAGACCCCGTATAAGTTCCCGTTGTCAGGTTCGTTACGTTAATCGTCGCTCCCAGATCAGAAGCATCCAGATCCTGGATTTCATTCTCCAGTCCCCGAATCACAACACTGATCTGTGCCGGTACAAACTCATAATTCAGATCTTCCGATGCATTCTGAAGTTCGATCTCATCACCTGTCAGCAAAACAGTCCGTTCCAACAGCTGCTCAATGTGTAACGTAATCTCTGCCTGCCCGATTTCGGTAGATGCAAGCGTCACGCCCTCCGGCAGATAATCGGCCAGCTCCAGTGTAATGACCTGATCTCCCGTTGCACCGGTAATATCCAGTTCCGTAGACGGAATCTCAATTTTGTTGATGGAAGCCAGCGTTTCTTCCGCTCCGGTAATCATAACCGTGCGGATGCTGATCTCACTTCCGGTATACTGATAACCGGAAGCCACCGTTCCTGTTACCTCATACTCGACCGGAACCATCTTTACCTTATTCACCGACAGATAATACTGAATTTCTTCCGTATTTACCGTGATGCGATCACTGAGAGTAATCTGATTGCCGTTCGCGTCATAGAAAATCGGAGCCGTCACGCCGGATATCCCGCTGTCCAGATTGTCCTTACTCAGGCTGACTCCCACATAACTGATCAGCCCCACCTGTGAAGTCGGTCCCTTCACCGTCACCTCAGCCGGTTCCAGGGAAATACCGGTCAGAACATAACCATCGCTCTCCGATCCCGTCGTCGAAATCCGCAGTTCAAATGTCTTCTCCTGCAAATCCTCCGTCTCCACACGGACAACGCCCGGCTTTGCCTCTGCGCTGACCAGCAGATCCTTATTGTTGACGATCTCTACCGTAACCGGCACAGAACCGGTCACCGAATACAGATTCGCCAGATCAACGGTCGCCTTAAAATCGGACGCCTTGATCAGATACGAATCCCGGGTATGCACCTGATAGGAAACCGTAGTGGTTCCCTTTCCGCTGATCTCGTAAGTCTTGCCCGCGCCCGTCAGAATCTGCTCATTCAGGATCTCCAGCGTCACTTCCTTGCTGGCAGTAATCACCGGATTCGAGACATTGACCACAACAAGCCACACAAAAAATGCCAAAAAAATCGAAAGAATCTTCAAGCTGAGATTATTTAACAGTTTTTCTTTCATTTTTCCGCTTTCCCTTCCAAATCATGAACCGGCTGGAACCGGCTTCGGGCTGATTTTCCATCACTGCCAGTTCCCGCTTCAGCGACTCCATATCCGGAATCCTGCGAAGCCCGCCGCCCTCTACCAGGGATACACGTCCGGTCTCCTCCGAAACCACGACCGTAATGCTGTCTGTCACCTCGCTGACGCCGACCGCTGCACGATGTCTGGTTCCCAAATCCTTGCTGATTTCCATATTATCCGAAAGCGGAAGGTAACAGGTCGCCGCTGCTACACGGTTCCCACGAACCACCACTGCCCCATCATGCAAAGGCGTATTCTTTTCAAAGATATTGATCAGCAGCTGACTTGTCACCAGACCATCCACTTCAATCCCGGTTCTCTCGATTTCTCTAAGCGAAACATTTCGCTCAATCACAATCAGGGCTCCTGTCTTCACCTTCGCCATTTCAAAGCTTGCCTTCGTGATCTCAGCAACGGTCTTTTCCGTAAACCCCCGGTTCTCCAGGTTCTCGTCGATGGAAAAAATCTCTGAAATGAAATTCTTATTGCCAAGCTGTTCCAGCGCTTTCCGCAACTCCGGCTGAAAGATAATCACCAGCGCCATAACAGCAATGCTGCCCGTCTTCTCCAGAATCCACAAAATCGTATCAAAGTGAAACAGCGCCGCAGCGGCAGCAAACGCCAGAATCATGGCGATTCCCTTCAGAAGCGACCACGCACGGCTGCTCTTGAACCACAGCATGGCAAAATACACCAGCACTGCGATAATCACAATTTCCATCGCATTACTCAGTGTGATTCTCGGCACAAATGAGAGCCAGGAATATGCTCCCTGGAATGTGCTTTCCAGATTCTGGAAAATGCTTTCCATACTTATGCCTCTCTTTCCTGCGTCATTTTCCCCTGCAATTCCCCACATCCGTTCATCTTATGAACGCTCCCTGCGCGAACGCTTCGCGTCCTGCTGGCGGGAGCGCCGTCTCTTTCCCGGATCGTTGATTCGCTGAACCTTCACTTCCGACTTTGTCACCGCTACTTTCGGGACGGCCTTCACATAATATACATAATCATCGTCTTCAAACTGCGTATATTCAGTTCTCGTATAATCCACCGCAAAGACAAAGAAATGATACACCCCGGCAATGGCAACAGCCACCAGAGTCCCCAGCACCAGTTCCCCAATCGGGTATGATACATCAAACAGATAATCACCTGCCAGAATCACCGCCAGCTGAATCACTGTCCCCAGCGTAATCGCAACGATCCACGCATAATCCACAGACAACGTCCGGATCAGATATACGATCAGGATTCCGAGAATGCAGGACACAATCATCACGCCCATCTCCCGATTCGTCACCAGCGTCCGGATAATCTGCAGATATTTCTGTGTAATATCAATGGAAGCATCATTGGTCAGAACACCCGCATTCTGCTTCACATACATCAGAATATAATACAGAACCACGCCGCAGCTCACCGGAACAACCGAAAGCAGACTTCCGGAAAGCCCAACCAGCAACGGCGCCGCAAATGGTATCTTCAGGATCAGGAAAACCGGCGTCAGCACAAGCCAGTAATTGTCTCCCGGCTGAAATCCATAGTAAAACAGCACGACAATTACCAGGAAAGCAACTGTCAGCAGCATGATCTCCAGCGAAACCGCGTAAATATGCATCAGCATCACCAGAGCAAGAATACATCCGATTACACCATAAGGCAAAAACGCACATACCAAAGCAAGCAATGGCGGAACATAGATCCGTTTCAGAAATTCTGCGAATCCGATATTCTGATTCAGAATCAAAACCGCCACAAGGCTGTAAGCAAATTTAATCGCCCCTGTAGCAAGTGCCGCATGCTTTCCGTAAAAAGAGCGCATCGACTCTTTAAGTTCCAGCAGCGTCATCATGGCGGCCGCCCTCCTTCGAAAGTTCTCTGGTACGGTTCTGGAAATCATACCGTTTCTCCAGACGCCGCAGCTTCGCAACATACACGCGCATCCTGCGCTGGGCGTACTCGTACCTTCTGCGCGCAATATACCAGGTAATCACGAAATATACAGCCAGGCCTGCGACATAGATCAGCAATGCTGTCTTCGCCATCGCTCCGATTCTCTCCAGATCAATCGTATCCAGCAGACTGTCAAACCTGTATATTCCCCAAAGCAACGCACATAACAGCCAGGATACCGTATAGGCGAAAAATGACCGCAGCATACAGTCGCTGATGTAATCCCCCTGAAAGAAACGTCTTGCCGGATCCATCTGCCTGCCTTCCCGTTTCTCAAAGGAGGCAATGCTGTTCATCAATTTGATCTTATCTTCACTCAGCATATCCTCTCCTGTCTTTGTACGCACCACCAGTTAGTATAACATAATTATTCCCTGTGCGCTAGACTTCCCCGTATATTTTTTGCAGATAGGCCACATCCCTGTCATATCGTTTCGGATCCGCGCTTTCAAGAAGAATCGTAATATAAGGCTTATTCTGTTTCAGCCATTTCAGGCAGGGTTCATAATGGAAAAGGCCGTCGTTCACACGCGCAAACTGTGGTTCTCCATCCACCATGACAAAATCCTTCATATGAACCATCGAAATCTGATCTCCATAGAGATCAAACGCCCTCCCGATTACCGCCTCCTGATTCGTGTAATTCTCCGCACTGATCAGATTGATCGGATCAAAAATTGCTTCTACATTTGGAGAATCGATATCATCCAGGAAACGGCGCATCATCTCCGGGCTGTACAGCGTATGATCATGAACCGCTTCCACACCCACAGTCACACCAAGCTTCTCTGCCGCGTCAACAATCTCCCACATGCTTTTTAAAAGCAGATTGTAACACGTTTCCGTATAAGTCTCCGGACATACGTGAAAATCGCTGCTGTATCGCCCGGTTTCCGTTCCTACCATATCCGCGCCGATAATCTTACAGTATTTCAGGTGTTCAATAAATTTCGCAATGGAAGCCTTCCTGCGCGTCTCATCCGGATCCGTCGGATTGATATAACACCCAAGAATAGCCACATGAATATCCCGTGCTTTCAGCTTGTCAGCAATCATGTGCGCAAACCCCGGTGAATAATGCCCTGCCTCGAAATTGTACCCCGCAAATGACTTTCCAAGCGCCAGCTGGATCTGATGAATTCCGTTTTCTTTCACGGCATCCAAAACGGTATCGATATCCCCCTTCTTACAGATATCATGACAACGCATCCCATAATTCATATATTCTCACTCTCCTTATCGTTCTGTTCGACGCGCCATTCCCTGCGTCGTTTTTCTCATTCAGTATAGCACAAAAAGACCGCCATGAAAACCACGGCGGTCTTTTTTCCGAAAATAAATTTGCCGGAAATTATTCGTTCACACTGTAATTCGGCGCTTCCTTTGTAATATGAATATCATGCGGATGACTCTCCCGAAGAGCCGCCGCCGAAATCCGGACAAAACGTCCGGTCTCCTGCAGAGTCGGAATATCCGGTGCGCCGCAATAGCCCATTCCGGAACGCAGACCGCCCAGCATCTGGAAGACCGTATCCTCAACCAGACCTTTGTACGCTACCCGTCCCTCTACGCCTTCCGGCACCAGCTTCTTCGCATCGGTCTGGAAATAACGGTCTTTGCTTCCATTCTCCATCGCGGCAAGCGAACCCATACCACGGTATACTTTGTACTTTCTTCCCTGATACAGTTCAAAGTCACCCGGGCTCTCATCGCATCCCGCAAACATGCTGCCCATCATGCAAACACTTCCTCCGGCAGCAATTGCCTTTGTAATGTCACCGGAATATTTAATACCGCCGTCCGCGATAATCGGAATTCCATACTTCTTCGCCACTTCATAACAATCCATCAGCGCGGTAATCTGGGGAACGCCAATCCCTGCAACCACACGGGTCGTACAGATGGAACCAGGACCAATCCCCACCTTGACCGCGTCCGCTCCAGCCTCAATCAGCGCCTTTGTCGCTTCGCCGGTCGCCACGTTGCCAGCAATCAACTGTAACTCCGGATAGGCATCCTTGATCATGCGAACGCAACGAAGTACGTTCTCCGAATGTCCATGGGCAGAATCCAGAACAACCACATCGACCTTCGCTTTCATCAGTGCTTCCACCCGCTCCAGACAGTTTGCGGTAATACCGATTGCCGCTCCGCAGAGAAGACGCCCCTGTTCGTCCTTGGCAGACGATGGATACTTGATCTGCTTCTCGATGTCCTTGATGGTAATCAGCCCCTTCAGGTTGAAATCATCGTCCACAATCGGAAGCTTCTCTACTCTTGCCTTTGCGAGAATCTTCTTCGCTTCTTTCAGGGTAATCCCTTCCCGCGCCGTTACAAGATTTTCCGACGTCATACATTCTTTGATTTTCCTGGTGAAATCCTCCTCGAACATCAGGTCACGGTTCGTGATGATGCCGACCAGCTTACGCCCCTCCGTAATCGGGACACCGGAAATCCGAAACTTCGCCATCAGATCATCGGCATCCTTCAGCGTATGCTCCGGCGAGAGGTAAAACGGATCCGTAATGACGCCATTTTCCGAACGCTTGACTTTATCGACCTCTTCTGCCTGCTGTGAAATCGTCATGTTCTTATGAATCACGCCAATTCCGCCCTGTCTGGCCATCGCAATCGCCATGCGATGTTCCGTAACTGTATCCATCCCCGCACTCATCAGCGGAATATTCAGCCGGATCCGATTCGTCAGGTGAGTCGACAGATTGACCTGATTCGGAATCACCTGCGAATAAGACGGCACAAGAAGCACATCGTCAAAAGTAATGCCGTCACCGATAATAGTACCCATCCGTATGTCCTCTCTTTCCTGTGTAATATCAGTATCCGTACGCACTCAGACTGTCTTTGTCGCACAGACACAGTTTCTTTATTTAGTTACATAATGTAACAAAAATGCTTCATCTTGTCAAGCGGTTTCTCTGTTCAGAGAACAACTTTTCCGGGAGAGAGCTGTCGCATACACTGAAGGATCTTTTCGTTTGGTTCAAGAAGGATACGGCTGGTATTCCCATCCTTCTGAACAATCATGGTATACGTCTTCGCTCCTTCTCTCTGCGATGTATAATCTGCCGTCTTCGTCACATTCCTGTAATTGTCCAGCATATAATTGCCAGTCGGCGCCATGATCTCAAGCTCAGACACGCTGCATTCAAATGCCTTCTTTCTCTTTGCTCTGCCCAGAATCGCATCGATGGTCAGACTCCTGTCAACATACAGGTACTCATACTCTACATGCGCATTCCGCCAGGACAGATACGTCAGAACCCCGAAAACCAGCATCAGAATTATGGATATCGGCGACACAGTCAATGCAAGCAAAACAAATGCAGCTGTGACCAGCCCCAGGATTCCGGTAACAATATAAGTATAAAACGGAGTCTTTCGTTGAATGAGATGTTCTACATAAGTATCATTCATGGGATTCTTCTCCTTTCGGTATTTGGACTGTCCTCCGGTCTGGCTCTGCATGCCTCTGCGGGCAGTAAACTGCAGAACCTGCTACCGGCGATCTCTTTTGCATGCCGTGTCAAACAAAAACGCCTGCCACAAAAAGAGAACTTGACTGCTTTCTTCTGTGGCAGGCTGTTGTCTTCCCATTCTGCAACCGGATACAGAAAACCAGATCGTTTCAGACAACCAGTTACATCATGCCGCCCATGCCGCCTGCAGGCGCTGCCGGAGTCTCCTCTTTAATATTAGCGACTACAGACTCCGTTGTCAATAAGGTAGAAGCAACACTCGTTGCATTTTCCAATGCGCTTCTGGTCACCTTTGCCGGATCCAGAATACCCGCTTTGATCATGTCAACATATTCTTCCTTGTATGCATCAAAACCGGTTCCAACCGGAGCTTCCTTCACCTTATTGATGATGACGGAACCCTCGAGTCCTGCATTCATGACGATGTGATACAGCGGAGCTTCCAGTGCCTTCAGGATAATCTTACCGCCAGTCTTCTCATCGCCTTCCATCGCATCTACAACCGGGCGAATCTGCTCAATCGCATGCACATATGCGGAACCGCCGCCGGCGATGATGCCCTCTTCCACTGCAGCTCTCGCCGCATTCAGGGCATCCTCCATACGCAGCTTCGCTTCCTTCATCTCCGTCTCCGTCGCAGCACCAACGCGAATCACAGCTACGCCGCCTGCCAGCTTCGCCAGTCTCTCCTGCAGCTTCTCCTTATCAAAATCAGAAGTCGTCTCCTCAATCTGCGCACGGATCTGGGCAATT
Source organism: Clostridiales bacterium (assembly GCA_021202925.1). Classification (GTDB taxonomy): domain Bacteria; phylum Bacillota; class Clostridia; order Lachnospirales; family Lachnospiraceae; genus Brotaphodocola. The sequence goes on from JAJQCD010000008.1 coordinate 18,012, forward strand.
CTCGCTGCGATATCAGCGCTGTCGCCACAGCCATCCACGATCACAGTGTTCTCCTTCTGAACCTTGACAGACTTCGCGCGACCCAGCTGATCGATCGTCGCTTCCTTCAGATCCAGGCCCAGTTCATCGGAAATCACCGTGCCACCGGTCAGAATCGCGATATCCTTCAGCATCTCTTTTCTTCTGTCGCCATATCCCGGAGCCTTCACAGCAACTACAGAGAAGGTTCCTCTCAGCTTGTTGACAATCAGGGTGGTCAACGCTTCGCCTTCCACATCCTCGGCAATGATCAGCAGCTTCGCGCCAGACTGCACAATCTTCTCCAGCAGCGGCAGGATCTCCTGAATGTTGGAAATCTTCTTATCTGTAATCAGGATATACGGATCATCCAGTATGGCTTCCATCTTATCCATATCTGTGCACATATAGGCAGATACATATCCGCGGTCGAACTGCATGCCTTCCACCAGATCCAGCTCGGTCTTCATGGTCTTGGACTCTTCGATGGTAATCACACCGTCGTTGGAAACCTTCTCCATCGCATCCGCTACCATCTCGCCAACCTCATCGTCAGATGCGGAAATCGCAGCGACTCTTGCGATGCTCTCTTTTCCCTCGATCGGCTGGCTCATTGTCTTCAGCGCATCAATCGCTGCAACTGTCGCCTTCTTCATGCCCTTTCTCAGAACAATCGGGTTCGCACCGGCAGCCAGATTCTTCATTCCTTCACTGATCATCGCCTGCGCCAGAACCGTCGCAGTCGTTGTGCCGTCGCCTGCCACATCGTTTGTCTTCGTCGCGACTTCCTTCACCAGCTGAGCGCCCATGTTCTCATAAGGATCTTCCAGCTCAATCTCCTTGGCAATCGTCACACCGTCATTGGTAATAAGCGGTGCACCAAACGACTTGTCAAGAACCACATTTCTTCCCTTCGGTCCAAGGGTTACGCGGACGGTATCCGCAAGCTGATTGACACCTGCCTCAAGAGCTTTTCTGGCATCTACGCCGTATTTAATCTGCTTTGCCATAATATCATTCCTCCAACATCAATATAAGATTTTAATAAATAATTCCATTCACCGGGTGGCTGATCACTCGATCACAGCCAGAATATCGTTCTGCTTGACGATGACATACTTCTCATCGTCAACCTCAACCTCAGTGCCTGAATACTTGGAATAGATCACTTTGTCGCCGACCTTTACCTGCATCGTCACTTCTTTGCCGTCGATCACACCGCCCGGGCCAACCGCTACAACCTCGGCCTGCTGAGGCTTCTCCTTCGCCTGTCCCGGAAGAACGATACCAGACTTGGTCGTCTCTTCGGCAATCAGCTGCTTTAATACAACACGGTCAAATAATGGTGTTAACTTCATGGATATTTCCTCCTTGCAATCAATCTTTTTTCCATCGGAACCCTTTCGATTCCATCTCTGAAACACAATACCTTTTATAACACGTTTTGTTAGCACTGTCAAGACTTGAGTGCTAATTTTATATTTTTTTTCGATAAATTTTTTATCGATGTCCCCTTTCTTTTTTTTACCATTCGTATTACAATACAGATTAAGAAGGTCCGAACGGCAGCCGGATGACGGTGATTCGGAACGTAAACGGACTGGCGAAAGGAGAACTGTCATATGGCAAAAAGAGGGTTTGGTAAACTGATGGCACTGACTGCCATCGCGGGCGCAGCGGCAGCGGGTGTTTCTTATCTCAGAAAGTATCGCTCATTCCATGACGAGCTGGACGAAGATTTTCACGATTTTGAAGACGAAGGCGAAGAAGATGATGAGGATGAGAATGATGCCGGATCTGCCGCAGACACAGCGGCTGACCGCAGCTACGCTTCTCTTCACGCGGACAGGGATGAGTTTCTTGTCGCCGCTGGCGATATGGTGACAGCCACAAAGGGCGTTGCCGGTGCGGCAAAGAATGTAGTAAAGGATGCGGCGGCCATCGTAGCCGACGTCACCAGAGACGCGGTCAGCGCTGCTGCCGATACGGCGGCTGCGGCCAAAGGCGCCATCCGCAATGTAGTGAAGGACAGCGGAGAGGAAACCGAAGACCAGGAGGAAACATCCGCGGACGAATTCGAATCAGACTTTGAAGATATCACAGCAGCCGTGGAAGATGCCACAGAGGATGTGGCAGATGATGTACAGGAAGCGGCACAGGACATCGCAGACGATATCCAGGACGCAGTACAGGATATCCAGGACACCGTGACAGAAGAAAAGAACGCTGCAGCAGAAGCCGTGGAAGAAATCAGCATTGAACTGGATCACGATGCACTGGAAGCAGAGGCAGCTGACACCGAAGAGACTCCGTAATTGATTCCGTTTTATCCGACCACACAGAGACCGGGAAGGCAGACACGCAGCGTCTGTCTTCCCGGTCTCTGTCGTTTGCCATGACATACGAGGAACTGCCGATGGCAGGTTCTGTCGCTTTCTACCACTCTCTCCGGATTTCTTCCTCCCTGACATCATAGAGTCGCAGGAATTCCCGCAAATCCGCGTCGGATCGAATCACCATCTGATCTTCAAAACGGCCTGTCGTATTGTCGCGAAACCCGGCCACCTTCTCGCCGGTGCAGATACTGGCACGAATAACCGGCGTCTTCCCTGTCCTGTCATAGGAAACCTTCTTTTCCTTTCGTTTCCAGAACATTCTTTCCCTCCGATCTGTTACCCGCGATACAGCAAGGTCTTATCTGTCTCACAAATCTGCCGCATGCGGCCATCCACGATCTCATATGCCTCACCCCAGACAGACTCCTGTCCGTTCGCAATCCGCAGGTAGCTGCCATCCGGCAGCACAAGGAAATGCTTTCCATAGCTGTCACCACAGGAAATATCCTCAAACAGCCGCATTCCATCCAGAATGTTGTCTTTCACCATCTGGTAATGTGGAAGAATCATCGTCTTTGTCAGTCCCAGTCCGGTCAGCCAGCGGACATACTCCGGATCCGCCGCCTCTCCCGGAAGCTCCGGCTGGGCATAGACCACATCCGCACTGTTCATGCTGCCGGCACTGATTCCGATTACAATGCCGTCATATCCCTTTATGTTCTCCCGCAGCCCAATCCGATGAAAGAATGCGTTCTGTGTCGGTACATGGCCGCCTCCCAGAAGCACCGCATCAAAGGAATGTAACGCTTCCCGTGACGTATCCTCCGTTCTGGAATCCCACACGTCAAATGCAGCAACCGAAAGCCCCGCCCGCCGCAACGCAGAGACAAAAAACTCCGCCATCTCATCGTTGCGTTCACAATCGTCCGGCGACGCCGCAACGATCACGCAACGGGAATCCGGTTTCCAGTCTGTCCGCAGATTCTCCACAAACCGGTTCATCGAATCCAGCCCGTCAACCAGACGGCTTCCGTCCAGAGGGCCAGTCGGGCTGCTCGTCAAATAGATCTCCATTGTTCGTTCCCTTCCCGTATTTCTCATGGTTTCATCGCTGACACGTCAGCGCTGCTGCGCCGCAGCCTCCAGGACAGCCTCTACCAACAGCGTATGTTCCAGCATCTCATAGCAGAAATCAAGATCACCTTGCCGCTGCTTCTGCTCAAACACACGCAGTTCATCCGTCAGTGACCCGTCCGTACGGTCTTCCGCCAGACGAACCACGCTGCCATCGTTATATACCAGCTCCGCAAAACGGCCCGCACTGACCGGTCCCTGAATGCGGATATATCCCTTTGTTCCCTGAATCACGCCATAACAGGGACTTCCGGAATCCTTCACCGCCGTACAGACGCCCAGTACCGGACCAAAGCGAAGCACTACCGTTCCCGATGTATCAATGCCGTTGTAGCCCTGATTGGCAAAATATTGCACCTGATCCGGTCTGCCAAACAGTGCCGTCACAAAATGCAGATTATAAATATTCAGGTCATACAGGCTTCCGCCTCCGCATTCCGGATCAAACGCCGGCGTAATGATCCCTGCCTGATATCGCTCATACCGGCTGGAAAACTGGCTGTAGTTGCACTGAACCATCCGGATCTCGCCGATCTTTTCCAGGTTTTCTTTTACCGCCGGGAATAACGGCCCATACGGAATTTTAAATGCTTCCCAGAGGAAGCGCTGCCCCTCGCGGGCGATCCGCGCCAGTTCCCCGGCCTCCTTAGTACTCAGCGTAAACGGCTTCTCACAGATCACATGCTTCCCTGCCAGAAGAGCCTGCTTCACATAAGAATAATGCATCCGGTTTGCGATGCCGATATAAACCGTGTCAAAATCACCCTTTGCAAGAAATTGCCCGTAATCCGTATAAAGCTCCGGCACGCCATTAATTTTCGCCAGTTCTGTTCCCTTTTCCCGGCTCTTCTCCCTTACGCAGAGTGCCGTCGCCGTAATCTCCGGTATCACCTTTATATCACGGAACAGCCAGCCCACGATCATGCCATTGCCCACAACTCCCAGTTTCAAGGCTCATCCCTCCCTTTCTGCTGATGCGTTCATCCGCACAGTTTTACTATCGCCAGAGCAAAGATTTTCGCACTGGTTACCAGGTCATAGATATTCACAAACTCATCCGGTCCGTGCATCCGGTTATCGACTCCCGGCATGGACGCACCAAAAGCAACTCCATTCTTCAGATCATGAACATAGGTACCCCCGCCCATAGCCATGCACTCGCCCTTTTCGCCGGTATAAGCCTCATACGCGTCCAGTAATGTACGCACAAATACAGAATCCCCCGGTACATGATGCGGCGGCGTCATACTGTCATTCTCCAGCTTCAGGCCGACGGCCTTAAGACTTGTCCGGGCAGCTTCCAGCACATTCTCCTTCGTTCCGCACACCGGAACCCTCGCGTCAAATACCGCGTCAAACGACTCTGCGTCTATGGTCAGCATATCCAGAGACAACGTCATTCTTCCGGAAACCGCATCCTCCATATCCACGCCCAGCGCCTCTCCGTGAACTTTGCCATGCGGAAAAACCGCTGCCGCTGCTTTCACCGCTTCGACCTGCGGACAGGGTGCAAACGGCAGTCTGGCCAGTAACGTCAGTAGGGCCGTGATCGCATTATTCCCATCCTCCGGTATGGACGCATGTGCTCCCTTACCGATTGCATTCACCGTCGCCCTTTCGCCATCCCGGGTCATATCGAAACAGACGCCGGTCTGCGCAGTCACTTCCGCGACCGCTTCCTTAAGCGCCTCGCTCTCCATACCGAAAAGCACCGCCTTTGCCCGTCCCGGAACCACATTCTCCTTCGTTCCGGCCTCGACACGAATCAGGGCAGGACTCCCGTCCGATGCTTCGAAACGCGCAGTCACATGTCCCGGCAGGCGCCCCTTCTCCACATTCACCAATGGATAACTCGCATCCGGTGAAAATGTCATCGGCGCCTCTTTCTCCATACTGTAATAATGCCTGATATCAGAGCTGCCACATTCCTCATCCGTACCCAGAATCAGCCGCACGTTTTTCTTCAGCGGAATCCCCAGATCCCTCACTGCCCGCATTCCATAAAGCGCCGCGACTGCCGGTCCCTTATCGTCCGCAGTTCCACGTCCATACAGCTTTCCGTCTTTCTCGACCGGCTCAAACGGCTCCGTCACAGTCCAGCCTTCGCCGGCCGGAACCACATCCAGGTGTGCCAGGATATCCAGCCCTTTGGGAAGTTCCTCACTGAAATCCACACAGCCCACATACCCGTCATAGTCGCAGGTCGCAAAGCCATATCCCTCCGCCATATCAAGCGCTGCGTCCAGGCACTCCGCCGCCCCCGGTCCAAACGGCATGTCATCCTCTTCCGGCATCTTCTCGCTGTCAATGCGGCACAATTCCCGGATATCTTCAATCATCTCCTGCCGATGGGCCTTCATGTATCGATCAATCTTCTCTTTCCAGATCATGATTTTCCTTTCTCCGCCTGCCATTCAGATATAGTACATATTTTCAGCAAAATCACTGTACTCCAGCGCTTCTCTCTCCAGATCAGCCAGTGTCAGATTCGTCAGAATCTGCTCCAGTTCTTCATTCACCCGATCGATCAGAAGCTTCTGGATCGCCGCCGCACCACCTCTGAATCGGCACTCCCCGGGAACGGTCTCCTCCGCCAGCCAGTACGCTCCCTCCAGCGCTTCAATAATTGACGCCACGGTAATTTCCTTTGCCTCGACAGCAAGAAGGTATCCGCCCTGCGGTCCCTTGATGCTCTTAACAATTCCGGCCTTTCTGAGACTTGCAAATACCTGTTCCAGATACTGTGGTGAGATTGCGTTTCTCTCGGCGATGCTGTTTAACGCCACATGCTCCCTTTTGGAATGAATCGAAAGATCGATCAGGGCACGCAGGCCATATCGGCTCTTCATGGAAAACTTCATCCATCACTCCTCCCCAAACAAAGGCGTGGAGTAATAGCGGTCTCCGGTATCCGGAAGCAGGGCAACGATTGTCTTGCCTTTATTCTCCGGTCTCTTCGCCAGCTGAATCGCCGCATGCAACGCGGCGCCGGAAGAAATGCCGACCAGAATCCCCTCCTGCTTCGCAAACAGCCTGCCGGTTGCAAACGCGTCGTCATTCTCTATGGTAATGACCTCGTCATAAATGTCCGTGTTCAATACGTCCGGAACAAAACCCGCGCCGATGCCCTGAATCTTGTGCGGACCGCCCTTTCCCTCGGAAAGCACCGGAGAACCCGCCGGCTCCATCGCCACAATCTTCACATCCGGTTTCCGGGATTTCAGATATTCACCCACGCCAGTCAGCGTACCGCCGGTACCCACACCGGCAACAAACACATCAACCTCACCGTCCGTATCGTTCCAGATCTCCGGCCCGGTCGTCGCTCTGTGAGCCGCAGGGTTGGCCGGATTCACAAACTGCCCCGGAACAAAGCTGTTCGGTATTTCCCGCGCCAGTTCATCCGCTTTTTCAATCGCGCCCGTCATGCCCTTCGCTCCATCCGTCAGAACCACTTCCGCGCCATATGCCTTCAGGATGTTCCTGCGCTCAACGCTCATCGTCTCCGGCATCGTCAGAATCATACGATATTTCTTCACCGCTGCAATCGCCGCCAGGCCGATACCGGTATTGCCGGAGGTCGGCTCAATGATAACGGAACCTTCCTTCAGGAGTCCCTTCGCTTCCGCATCCTCAATCATTGCCTTCGCGACCCGGTCCTTCACGCTTCCCGCCGGATTGAGATACTCCAGCTTGACCAGAATTCTTGCCTCCAGCCCCAGTTCCTTCTCAAGGTTCACTGCCTCCAGAAGAGGCGTCCTGCCAATCAGTTCCAATGCTGACTTATGAATATTCGCCATTGTGTGATGCCATCCTTTCTTCCTGTTTATGCGGTCTCCGGTTTCTGAATCTGATGTCATTGTATACCTATTAAACCTACTTGTCAACTATACTTTATAGAGAGATTCCCTCCTCCACGCACTTAATACCCTCTTTCCGCCGGTTCCGACCAGATCACATCCGAACCGCGCTCATATTCGAAGATATAGTGGCTGTACGCATTGATCACCGTTGTCTCGCCCAGACGGTCCACCCGTCTGAAGTCCGAACCGTAAGTCGCATGCACATGTCCGTGGATAAATAACTCCGGCTGATAATTTTCGATCAGCTTCCGAAAGCAGCCAAACCCCTGATGAGGAACATCCTCCATATCGTTGCAGTCTTTCGCCGGGGAATGACTCACAAGGATATCAAACCCCCGCATCCGAAACAGCTTCCACCACAACTTTCGAACGCGTCTGGCCATCTCTGCCTCCGAATACTGATTGCGTGCGTTCCGCTGATAACGCATGGAGCCGCCAAGCCCCATGATCCGTATCCCCTTGTAGACGACAATATCATCCTCCAGGCAGACGCATCCCGGAAGTCTCTCTGTCTTGTCCCAGGCATCATGGTTTCCGAGAACGTAAAAAACCGGCGCATGGCAGACCGAAGCAAAAAAATCCAGATAACTTTTCCGCAGATCGCCACACGCGATAATCAGATCCACACCCTTCAGTTTTTCCGGCCTGTAGTATTCATACAGCGATTTTGATTCCTCATCCGCCAGTGCCAGGATTTTCATGATTCGCTTCCTCCGCATGGTTTTCCCTCCGGATTCGGATCTGCGAGCGGATATCCTCTCTGAACTGATCCGCCGGCGGAATCTCTCCCACCACGCTCTTCGCCAGCCATTCCATCCGCACAACCTCTCCCGGTGACAGGACATGGCCATCCTCCGCAACAATAATACCGTCATGCGCGTCAATCGGTCCCTCAAACGGCTGGATCGCACCGTTGCGGATCGCATTCTTCAGGAAACGGGCCAGACGCTGCGTCGGAATCGGCAGTCCCTTGGAACAGATCACATCAATCACATCTGCTGACATCCCCCACCAGTAATTGATCGATTTCTTCCCCTTCTGTCCCTTTGGATCCAGCGATCGTCTGCAAAGAAGCCGGAGCAGGCGCTCGTAAAATTTCCCCCAGTCGCACACCGGCATTGCCAGATTTTCGATCGTCCCGTCCGCCCTGTACGCAAACAGTCCGTATTCCCTGGACGCTTTCCCCGGCGTAATCAGATCCTCTCCGGAAATATGAGTGATGCCCTGCTCCCTTAACGATTTCCCCTGGAACTCCGGTTTCATCGCCGCCCACTTCAGGTGAATCCGCACCCGCGGATTGATCATTCGCGCGCCAATCGCGAATGCATTGATATTCGCGATCCTTCCATAACTCGGGAAATCAGCCACATAGCCCAGATCATCCGTCTCGCACAGCGATGCCGCCAGTGCTCCGGTGACAAACTTCGCCTCAAAAAGGCGGGCATGATAAGTATAAATCGACGTATACGACATCAGCACCGAACAATTGAAAAACTGAATCTCCGGATGTTCCACCGCAGCTTTTACCGTGTGCGCCGCCATCTGCGGTGTGGTAGTAAAAATCACGTTGCAGTGCGCATCAATCGCCTGGGAAATGGCCTCTGACAGCTTCTCCTGCGTATCCACATCGTAATATGCTTCCGTCTTCAACGCCCCGTCAAAGCACTGATCCAGATACATGCGGCCAAGTTCATGGGAATAAATTTCATTCGACGTTTCCCGGTTCCCACAGTAGATAAATCCGGCCCGCAGCATCTCCGGCAGGATCGCAGTCGAAGGAAGCAGCCAGTTGATCAGCTTCGGAGCCGCTTCTTCCGCCGGCTGCTCGATCACATCAATCTCATCACCATTGGATTTCAGCAGCAGCTCGTCCCAGATTCGTGTCAGATCCTTTTTCATCTGATCGTGGGTGCGTTCCCGGACAACCGGATAGCCAAAGATATCAATGTAGATCAGGAAAGCGTCGGACGCCGTCATTTCGATATCTGCCGTCCGCTTCGCAGCAAAAAGCATGGAAAAGGAATCGTAGGCCCCCTTGAAATTGATCTGATCATCATGGCTCCAGGGTTCGCCCGGTTTCTTGCCCATCGCTTCCAGCAGCCGCATGTAGCTGCCTTCCCGGCTGAACCAGACGTCACTGTTGAAAGACACCTGATAAAAATCCAGGAACTCATAATACAGACGAATATCGTGGTCGTCCGTACGGCGCGGAATCAGCCTCGTCACCTGGGCGCAAATGCTGTATGCCTTCACATATTTCAGGACGCTGACCCGCTTATTGCCCTCCTGTACATAATACTTGTTCATAAACTCATAGGCAATAATCGGATCATGAATCCCCTCGTTCATCTGATGATCATAGAGATACGCCCATTTCGCACCAAATTCGGTTTTTTCTCCCAGAAGAGGCATAAAATTGCCGGCAAAGGCCTGCGTCCTTCCCCTGGTCTTTGTCCCCACAACCTTTTCAAGCGGAATATCCTGCATGCCCAAATTCACTTCAGAAACGATATCGGTGTTCGACAGAATATCATCCAGAACCGGCAAATACGGATATTCGCCCTTCGAAGTCGCCGTCTGATACTGCTTTCGCCCCAGACGCAGTGCGCCGGAATAATCGTAAAGTGCCATTCGCACGCTCCTTTCCTGTCATCCTTGCACGCGACTCTCCGCCTGTTCCGGACAAAGCTTCGCGCGTCAATCTGCCTGGCTGATCCGTCACATACGGTCAGGAGCCGAAAAACCAAGCGCGTCAATACAGGTCTCCAGCACATCCTTCACCAGTGTAATCAGCTGAATCCAGCTTGCCTTTCGCTGCGAATCCTCCTCTGCCAATATCCGGTTATCATGATAAAAGCCGTTAAACGCATTGGACAGCTCGTAAATATACTGACACAGCTTATGCGGAGCCAGATCGGCAAAGGCCGTCTCCATCGCGTCATTGTACTTCGCCAGTGACAGCATCAGCTCCTTCTCTCCTGCTCCGGTAGCCGGGAGGATTGCCGTTGCAGCAGAGTCAGCTTTTGACGAAGCATACTTGCCCAGAATCGACTTGATCCGCACGATCGTATACAGAATATACGGCCCTGTATTTCCCTCAAAAGAAATAAAACGGTCAATATCAAAAATATAATCCTTCGCCGCCTGATTGGAGAGATCGCCATATTTCAGGGCAGCCAGCCCGACAATCTTTGCCGTCTCTTTGGCCTCCTCCTCCGAGACAGTCCGGTTCTCCATAATCCGCTCATAAACTGCTTCATTGATATCCGCAATCAGCCGCTCCAGGCGCATGACTCCGCCGTCACGGGTCCGGAATGGCTTTCCGTCCCGACCATTCATGGTGCCAAACCCCACATGCTTCATCGGCGTATCACAAGCTACATATCCGGCCTTCTTCGCCACCCGGAATACCTGCGTGAAATGCAGCTCCTGCCGTTTATCCGCTACATAGATGTATGCCGTCGGCTTCATGTCTTTTTCACGTTCCAGAATCGTTCCCAGATCCGATGTCGCGTACAGCGCCGCTCCATCTGATTTACGGACAATACACGGCGGCAGTTCCTTTGAGTCGGTCGGCTCCGCAATATCAACAACCAGAGCGCCCTGGCTCTCATACGCCAGCCCCCGGTCTTTCAGATCCTGAATCAGCCCCGGAATATATGGCTGCGCGTCACTCTCTCCCTTCCACAAATCAAAATGCACATCCAGGTTATCGTAATTCTTTCTTAAGTCGGCCAGAGACACACGCATAATATGTCTCCAGATCGCCTGAAACGGCGCATACCCGTTCTGCAGCAGGAAGGTGGCCGTCTGCGCCCGTTCCTTAAATGCCTCGTCCTTTTTGGACTTCTCGCTTGCCGCCGGATAGATCTCCTCCAGTTCGCCGATCGTAAATGGCGCTTCCTGCGGATATTCACCAGAGTAATTCTCATCAAAATAGACCAGCTCCGGCCTGCGGTCACGCAGCTCCTCAATGATCAGGCCCATCTGCAGGCCCCAGTCGCCCAGGTGCACATCGCCGATCATGCGGTATCCAAGGAAATTCCCCATACGCCGGATGCTTTCCCCAATCACCGCTGAGCGCAGGTGGCCGACATGGAGCGGTTTTGCCACGTTGGCTCCACCATAATCGACAACGATCGTCCGACCGTTCCCGCTCTCCTCCAGTCCCAGCTTCTTTTCCTCCCGCATCCCGTTCATGTAGTCTGCCAGATAGCCCGCGCTAAGCCGGATATTGATAAACCCGGGCATCACCGCGTGAATCTCCTCAAACATCTCATTTCCCTGCAGGCAGTCTGCTACCGCATTCGCTATATCGATCGGCTTCTTTCTGTATGTCTTTGCAGCCGCCATCGCGCCATTGCACTGATATTCGCACAGATCCGGGCGGTTGGACAAAACAACCTTCGCGTAAGTCTCGTCATAACCACAGGCCGAAAATGCAGCGCGCATCTGAAGCGCAATCAAATCCAGAATCTTTTTCAATGTTTCCGTCTTCCTTTCTGTCCGATATCTTCCGTCTTAAAAACCCGGGGACGACAACATTCCCCGGGCTCTTCCGTTAACTTATTCAATTTCCCGTCATCATACGCGGGACAGATACTCTCCGGTACGGGTGTCGATCTTGATCTTGTCGCCGTTGTCCACAAACAGCGGCACATAGACCGTCGCGCCAGTCTCTACCATCGCCGGCTTGGTCGCGCCCTGCGCAGTGTCTCCCTTGAAGCCCGGCTCTGTATTGGTAATCTCCAGTTCCACAAACAGCGGCGGCTCTACAGAAAATACCTTGCCATTGTAACTGCAGATCTTAACCGTCTCATTCTCCTTCACAAACTTCAGCGCGTCGCCGATCACATCGTTCGCCAGGGCAATCTGCTCATAATTCTCCATATTCATAAAGTTGTACAGATCTCCATCTGCATACAGATACTGCATATCCACCCGGTCGATTCTCGCGGACGGGAATTTCTCAGTCGGGCGGAAGGTTCTCTCAACAACCGCTCCGGTCATAACATTCTTAATCTTGGTCCGGACAAACGCTGCGCCCTTCCCCGGCTTTACATGCTGAAATTCCACAATCTGATACACTGCACCATCAATATCCAGTGTAATACCGTTCCTAAAATCACCTGCTGAAATCATCTGTGATGTTCCTCCTTGAATTTGTGTACTCGCTCATAATCTACTTTATTTTATAATAAACGCCGCCGATTTTCAACTGTTTTTTGCGCGATTTCCCACATCTGATCCATCCCCGGTCTGTCACCTCGGCCAATCGCCCTGACCCACAGAAAAACAGATGGCTTTTTCTGCCTGAATGTTCTATAATGAAAAGCATTCATACAGACAATTACCGGAAAAGGAGAATGAACCATGAATCATTGTGTGGAAATACGAGGAATCCGAATCGGGGAAGGCGCCCCCAGGATCTGCGTCCCCATCGTCGAACGAACGAAATCAGAGATCCGGAACACGGCCGAAACCATCTGTACCACCAAAGCAGATATCGCCGAGTGGCGGGCCGACTGGTTCGACGGTACGCCGGATTTTGCCCTGGTCAGGGATGTTCTCACGGATCTGCGCGCCACACTGGACAGGATCCCGCTTCTGTTTACCTGCCGCACGGCAAAGGAAGGCGGCGAAACCGCCATCGCCCCGGATGCCTACGCATCACTGAACAAGGCGGTGGCAGCGACCGGCCTGGTCGATCTGATCGACGTGGAGCTGTTCACCGGCGATGAAATCGTCAGAGATATCATCGCATTCGCGCACGCACACAATACCCGGGTCATCGTCTCCAACCACGATTTTTATCAGACACCGGATAAGGATGAACTGATCCGACGATTGCTGCGGATGCAGGAGCTCGGCGCCGACATTCCCAAAATTGCCGTCATGCCACGTTGCAGAAAAGACGTCCTCACTTTGCTGGAAGCAACCCGGGAAATGTCCGAAGAATATGCAGACCGCCCGATCATCACCATGTCCATGTCCGGAACCGGACTGGTCAGCCGTCTATGCGGAGAAGTCTTTGGCTCCGCGCTGACCTTTGGCGCGGTTGGTAAGACCTCCGCCCCCGGACAGATCGATGCTTCCGAACTGCATACGATTCTTACTGCGATTCACCGCAACCTGTAACGCCAAGAGCGGTTCTGGCAACCTCCCTGGCAACCTGCCGGATGGTCTTATCATCCGTATCGATGACAATATGCGCTGCCTCCCTATAAAGCGGACTGCGAAACGCCAGGAGATCATTCACCCGTTTCTCCTTATCGTCCGCATAGAGCATCGGACGGGTGGTATCTCCTTCCAGGCGCTTCAGCACAGTCTCCGCCTTCACATTCAGGAAGACGACGGTTCCCAGCTCGCGCATCAGCCTGCGGTTGATCTCCCGTACCGGAAGTCCTCCGCCAACCGATATGACTGAATGATCGGTCTCACGGATCAGCTTCTCAAGCATCTCGGTCTCCATCTGCCGGAAGCGCTCCTCCCCGTAGAGCCGGAATATCTCGGATGCCACCATTCCGGCTTCCTTCTCAATCATCTCGTCGATATCCACCAGCGGCAGATTCTCTGCCTTGGCAAGCGCCCTGCTCACACTGGTCTTGCCCGCTCCCATAAATCCAATCAGGATTACATTATCCTTCATCTCATTCCATCCTCATGCTCTTTCTGTAAAAATGTAAAACAATCGCCTCCAGATACCGTTTCAGCACAATCTGAATCTCTTCCTTCGGGTCAATCGGTTTCACCAGAATCCCATATATACCGGCACGATTCGCGCCATAGATATCCGTAAACAGCTGGTCACCGACAAACAGCGTCGTCCGGGTATCGGTTCCCATCATCTCCATCGCTCTTCGATAGTTCTTCACCAGAGGCTTGTCTGCCTGACAGATATACAGGGAGTCCACCTGTGCGGCAAAGGCTGCTACCCGCGGCTCCCTGTTGTTGGACAGCAGACAGGTCTTCATTCCCAGGTCATGCAATGTCCCGAACAGACCAAGTGCCCGCTCATCAGCCGGCGCCCCATGCGGCACCAGCGTATTGTCAATATCAAAAATAACGCCGCGAATCCCCTTCGCATACCACGTTCTCCAGTCAATCCGATAGGTGCTGTCCCGCCATTCCCGCGGATAGAATCGTTCCAGTATCAAAATATGACCATCCTCTGCTCATTGCGTCTGCTTATTCTTCAGAAGCTTCCCCAGTTCTTCCATAAAGGTATTGACATCCTTGAACTCACGGTATACAGATGCAAAGCGCACATATGCCACTTCATCCAGTGATTTCAGGCGTTCCATCACCCGTTCGCCGATCACGGATGTCGCAATCTCCCTTTCCTCCATGCCATAAATCATATTCTCCACTTCATCGGCAATTGCGGATATCTGCTCCGAAGATACCGGACGCTTGTGGCAGGCATGCAGGATCTTGGTCTCCAGCTTCGAGCGGTCAAACAATTCCCGTGACCGGTCCTTTTTGACTACCATCAGCGGCATCGTCTCCAGCTTCTCATAGGTCGTAAAACGGCGAAGGCAGGTCTCACACTGTCTCCGTCGGCGAATCGAACTGTTGTCATCAACCGGTCTGGAATCGATTACCCTGGTATCCGGTGCATTGCAATATGGACATTTCACGGTGTACAGCCTCCCCCATCGCTTTTTCTCATGCGATTATACCCTGAAAGCAGGAGATATGCAAGCCTGTTTTTGCCAACGGCAATTCCTTATCCTTCACAGTTTCTTTCTGCTTCCTCCGGTTTGGGAAGATCAACAAGCACCAGATCCTCCCCAATCTGTTTCACGTCGCCAAAGGGAATTACCCACTCCTTCTCTCTTCCGAATATACCGCACAGACAACCCGGACCGGGAACCACCAGATCGGTAATCCGGCCGGTCGCCGGATCGAACTGCACGTCCCCCACATACCCCAGGCGTTTGCAGTCACAGATGTTGATCACTTCTTTTCGTTTCAAATCAAACATGCGCATAAGATATCCTCCGGTCTCTCCCTGATCTATCTTATGCGCATTCCCTGTCTGCATTGATTCATACGGCACAGAAACCCTCCGTCACCGCCTTACGCCAGTTCCTTCTTCAATGCCGTCAGCAGATCGTCAAACTCTTCAAACACCGGCAGGTCCGGATTGTCCCTGCGGATCGTCTCCGTCGTCCGGAACAGAAAACCATACTTTCCCGCACGGATCATTCCCAGATCGTTGTAGCTGTCTCCGCCGGAAATGGTTTCAAAGCCAATCGACTGAAGTGCTTTCACGGTCGCCAGCTTCGAATTCTCCGTCCGCATCCGGAAACCGGTAATCTCGCCGTCTTCTGCAACCTCCAGAGAATTGCAGAACAACGTCGGCCATCCCAGCTTCTCCATCAGCGGTTTTGCAAACTGTGTAAAGGTATCGCTGATCACGATCACCTGTGTCATCGTACGCAGCTCATCCAGAAACGCACGCGCACCCGGGAACGGATCAATCGTCGCAATCGTCTCCTGAATTTCCTTCAGGCCAAGACCATGTTCCTTCAGAATACCCAGCCGCCAGTTCATCAGTTTGTTGTAATCCGGTTCATCACGCGTCGTCCGCTTCAATTCCGGTATCCCGCTGGCCTTCGAAAAAGCAATCCAAATCTCCGGTACCAGCACGCCTTCCATATCCAGACAAACAATCTTCATACTGCCATTTACTCCTCTAAACGTTTATTTTCTTCCTGTGTTTCCATCCAAAAGCAGTATAGCGGAAAAAGCCAGGCTTGACAAGCATCATTTTTTCATTGAAATTGTGAATTGTTTACAGTTTTCTTTCGATTTTCTTTACATTTTCAAACATATATGATAAGATAAAATCAGAAGTCAGAATTTTTGTCCATTGATCGATTCATCCATTTCATACATGGATTCATAAATTCAGAATCACAAAGGAGGAAAACCCTATGCCAGGAAACGATTCTGTGTCTCATGCATTCCAAACCTATGCCGAAGCCAACCCGGATCTCACTCCCATTAAGCTCGCGGAGAATTTCAGTTTCCGAAGTGGCCTGCACCATTTCTACCGACGCACCGCCATGCTGGTTCTCGCACTGGCCATCGTCCTGCTTGCCGGTTTTCTGATCGTCCTTTCCGCCCTGAGCTTTCACACCATGACCCGTCCCGAGGTCAATCAGTATGCATTCCGATCCAGCATTCTTGAGATTGCCAATTCACGGACCGATATCCGGGAGATTGTTCTCAAAGAAGACGACAGTTATTACGTCTACATGAATGCCGCCTCCTGGGAAAGCTACAACACGACTCAGCAGGAACACATCTACCAGAAGGTGTCCGCCGAAATCAATGACTCCTGTCACGCATACCGCATTCTTCCAAAGAACGATGCGGCCGACGTGTACTTCTTCGATACGACCGGTTCTCTGCTCATGGAACCCTGACATTCTGGCAACTGCTTCTCAGATTCACCGGGAAACAACGGGGCTGTCATAAGACAGCCCCGTTTCCCTCTGTATTCGGTTCGCTCTGCATGGAGCAAACCAGTCGCTCATGATACGAACTCACGATATAGAAAAATCCGAAAATCATCTCCATATACGGAACGGTAAACAACCCCAGCACCGCCAGAACAATTCCCAGAACACGAAACCGCCCAGCCCTGACTTTCAATACCAGCAGAATCCCGATAAAGCCAAAGCACACCAGGTAAAGGTATCCGAAAATTCCAACCATCATGATCAGATTCTGCTGCCATTCATTCGCCATTGGATGCGCCAGCAGAAATCCATACCCGATAAATGCGGCAAATGCCAGGCAGCCGGACCATTTCGGCGGATAATAGAGATATACGGACTTTGGTTTCTGCACATGAAAACGCAATCTGCGCAGAATCAGCAGGCTGATCTCATAGACAAGGAATCCCTGTACCAACCCGAAAACAGTCATGGAAATCACGATCATCTGCTTTAAATAGCTGACTGACAGCAGGGCATCCGGCATGGCGGTGCCTGCCTGTTCAAAGACTTCGCTCATCATCGTCTGCATTTCAGCCACTTCCTGATCCAGGTTGACACCGAACAGAAAGCCCAGCACAATCGTATTGAGAACATTCACAAGGGCAGACAGTGCCATCACCAGAAACAGGGTTTTCGTCATATCTACCCTGTGATACAGGCAACCGCCAAAGATCAGGCCGATCGCCGCCTGAGTGATCGCGTAAAAAACCGAGGTGAGATTTCCAAAAAGAAAAGAAATCAGTGACATCGCGATCAGCACCGGCGCGCCGCTTTTCAACCCGTACATCGCCGCGTATGAGACCAGCGGAAGCGGATAGAGAAAGATCAAAAGGTCTTCGAACATCGCTCCGGTCTGCCGGTTCAGCAGCATCATGGCGCCAAAGATCGCCGTAGCCATCGCGCCAGTCGTAATTTTTAAAGCCTGTTGATTCATATATGCAATTCCCCTGTTCCTTTGTAGTCAATGAATAACCGTTCCGGGCAACACTTTCCCGGCCGATATGTTGATTCTAATCCATCTACAGGGAAATTGCAAGCAAAGATCCCGTAACTACTGCCCGATTGTATTCAACAGGACAGATTATCTGTCTGTTTATCTGTTGTTAAACAACGGTTCCAGTACATCCGCATGTTCCTCAAAGATCTCCAGCAGACGCCCATTCCAGTGGCGCGCATCGCGTTCCGTATTTCCAAACACATAATCCTCCTGCCCATAATCGATCACATCGAAACCGGGAATCGCCTTACTCGCGCCCTTCGTCCGGTATGCCACCGCGTCCGCCAGTGAAAACGTAACGTTATCCGGGTCGGAGGCGTCTACCCAGGCGGTCAGATCGCTTCCGGAAGGTGCCTCATCCGTCCCATTTTCCGTCTGCGGCTCAGCTGCCGGCGTCTCGATTGCCATTCCATTTACATGCTTACCGTACATCTGATCCACATACAGAGCGAACGACTCGCTGAATATCTCGGACGGTACATGGCCACCGTCCCACTGCCACTCAATATTGGCATCCACGCCTGCATTCAGCATCGCAATCTGCAGGTTCAGAGAATTGAACATGGACATATCTCCCTCGGCCGCTCCCATCAGAATCCGCACCCAGGCCGGGTCCTTTGTGCCTTCCGCACCGATATAGTTCAACGGATTATACAGATCGACCGGATTTTTCCCATAGCGGTCGCCCGCCTGAAGCTCCTCGATATCCGCAGAATAAGCCTCCACCATTTCTTCATAAGAAGAATAATTCGCGGAATCTGTGCCGCTTCCGGCTGCCTGTGTCGTGCCCGCATCCGGCGTTCCGACATCCATGGTATCTCCGGCGCTGTTTTCCGCTACGGCGCCGTTTGCGAAACTGCGTTCTTTGTCTCCAGCGGGGTCTCCGGCTCCCGGCATCAGGCCGTCCGGCTGAGCATCGCCTGGCAACTGTCCGTCGTCCGGCATTCCTCCGGTCCGGTCCCGGCCACCATCCGACATTCCTCCATCCGGTCGTCCGCCATCCGGCCGACCGCCGTTCATTCCGTCCGGACCGGCAAAATCAGCCGCGCCGTTCATACCGCTCGGCAACCCGCCGCCCATACCGCCGGGGCCTCCCCTGGCCGCTTCCTTTTTCGCATACCGGCCTTCCAGAAAAGCTTCTGCCCGGTCAGCTGCAGTCATTGTCGCAACATCTGCATCACTCAGAGCCGCGCCAGTCTCGTCAAACCAGGTCCAGCCATCCGCATACTCCAGATTGTCCAGGTACCACTGAAGATTGGAGCAAAACTCCGCCAGATACAGATCCAGATAGCTTCCATGATAACCGTTGGTCTCCGGATAGTCATCCGGATCATACGCAATTGTCAGCGCAATCGTATCATCCAGATCCCCGTCACCATCCAGGTCAAAACCGACATCCGCCTCCTTCACACTCAGGTTCTGACCATTGATATATTCCATATAAGCCGCGGACAGATATTCGGCCAGCTGAGCCTGAAACGGCGTCCCGAAATCATAGGTGGTATCCATGTAATATTCGAACGCCATGGCCATATCCCCTTCTGCTAACGGAGTGATTGCGCTGTAGGCCATACATCCCCACGCACCGTCTGAGATCTCATGCTCTTCGCTGTCAATCGTCACCGTCGTTGAATATGTCCCGTCATCCAGTCGATAGACGCCGACTGCTCCCGCCTCGATCTCATAATCATAGAAATCCGGATTGTCCGATGTTGCGGCAAACATGGTTGCGTGTGCGCCGCCGCCAGATCCTCCGGTGGAAACGAAATAATCTGTGCTGCCGGGCAGATTTCCCAGCAGAATGTTATATTTTACAAAGCGGGTCGCGTTTTTCTGATCCACCAGACAGGACGGCGCATCTCCGGTATAATACGTGTTTCCGTCTGCATCCTCTGCCGTATCCTGCTTTCCACGATTTCCGCAGGACACATTAATATATCCCTCCGCAGCGTAAGTCGTCGCCGCCGCCGTGTTCGTACTGGAACCATAACCGGCCGCACCGGTATTCAGAATCACCGGCGCCGTCATCGCCGTGTAAATCTGACCGTGTGTGCTGACTATCTGCGCGTCGTAATCGATCACCAGCCTGCCCGCTGCCGCACCCGTAACGCTGTCCGCCACGACATCCTCCAGACCGTCTCCGTCTGTATCGATACCGACAACATACGCACCCGGCACACAGACCGATACCCCCTGCTGATCCGGCAGTTCCGGATTCGTCACAGCAGGCACAACGGAAAGCACCCACGCATCTGCGTCCGCCTGATACGTCCACTCCTGTTCTTCATTGTTCGCCAGGTTCAGCTCCGACTCAATCGCATCCTTCTCCGAAATCACAGCCGGTTCTTCTTCCACTGTTTCCTCTGTCTCTTCCACAGTCTGCTCTACTGTCTCAGCGCTGCTTTGCGAATTTGCGCTGCCGCTGCAGGCCGACAGTCCGACTGCTACGGCCAGCAAAGGAAATATGCAAAACCGTTTCTTCATAAAAATCCCTCCCATCAAACACATTTTTCTGTATCTCTATCCGTTTTCGCTAACAGAGATACCCTTTTTTATTTACCCCTTTTATGTGAATTCTATGTGAAAAACAGAATATCATTTCAAAATCCGTTCTGTCTGTGATGTCAAAAAGCGGCTGCTCAAAGTCAGCCGCTTATCCTTACGTATCTGTTATATTCACCGTTTTATGCTTCGTCAATCGCCTTCCCGATATCATGCCGCATATACTGATTTTGAAATGTCACCCACTCCGTTGCTGCGTAAGCATTCGCCCGGGCTGTCTTCAGATCCGGACCGGTCGCGGTCACGCCCAGCACACGTCCTCCATTGGTGACAATATTCCCGTCCGCGTCAAATTTGCTTCCTGCATGGAAAACATAGTAACCATCCGCGCCACGGAATTTCTCAAGGCCGGAAATCCGGAATCCCTTCTCATAATGTTCCGGATAGCCACCCGACGCAAGCACAACGCAAACCGCCGCATTGTCCTCAAATTCCAGTTCAATCTGATCGAGCGTTCCGTCAATGCAGGCCTCAAAGACATCGACGAGATCATTTTTCATCCGCGGCAGAACCACCTGCGTCTCCGGGTCTCCGAAACGCGCATTATACTCCAGAACGCGGGGACCGTCTTTGGTCAGAATCAGGCCAAAGAAAATGACGCCACGGAACTCACGGCCTTCCGCCCGCATCGCGTCAACCGTAGGCTGATAAATGTGTTCGCGGCAGAAGGCGTCCACCTCCTCCGTGTAGAACGGACTCGGCGAAAACGTCCCCATTCCGCCGGTATTGAGGCCCTGATCGCCGTCCTTTGCCCGCTTATGATCCTGAGCGGAAGTCATGATACGGATCGTCTTCCCGTCCACAAAAGAAAGCACCGATACCTCCCGCCCGGTCAGGAACTCCTCGATGACGATTCGGTTGCCGGCCGCGCCAAACTGTTTGTCCAGCATCAGGGTTTTCACTCCCGCCTTCGCTTCCTCCAGCGTATTGCAGATCAGGACGCCCTTGCCGAGAGCCAGTCCGTCCGCCTTCAGCACGATCGGCATCGGCGCCGTCTCAAGATAGACAAGCGCTGCCTCCGCCGAATCAAAGGTTTCGTAAGCTGCCGTCGGAATCCCGTATTTCTTCATCAGATCCTTGGAAAACGCCTTCGATCCTTCGAGAATCGCCGCGTTCTTCCTCGGTCCGAACGCACGCAGGCCAGCCGCCTCGAACGCGTCCACCGCACCGGCCGCCAGCGGGTCATCCGGTGCGACAACCGTCAGGTCAATCGCATGCTCCTTCGCGAATGCAACCAGTCTGTCAAATTCCATCACGCCAATATCCACACATTCGGCGATCTCCGCAATTCCCGCATTGCCCGGCGCACAGTAAATCTTTTCCGCCTTCGGGCTCTGCGCCAGCTTCCAGGCGATGGCATGCTCTCTTCCCCCGCCTCCGACGATTAACAGTTTCATCCTCTGCTCCTTTCTCTACACCCGTCCATTCGCGATCCGATCGATCGCCTGCGGCAGAATCACCCACTCTGCCTGTTCCATCACCCGCCGTTGAAGGATCTCGGGCGTATCGCCCTCGCATACCTCCACGGCCTTCTGTAAAAGAATCGGTCCTGTATCCATTCCATTGTCCACAAAATGCACCGTCGCCCCGGTCACCTTCACGCCGCGCGCCAGCGCGGCCTCGTGTACTTTCAGGCCATAGAACCCAACCCCGCAAAAGGACGGAATCAGGGACGGATGAATGTTGATGATCCGACGCTCGTATTTTTCAACCAGTTCATCCGGAATGCGAACCAGAAAACCGGCCAGCACAATCAGATCCAGCTCATATTCGTCTACTTTTGCCACCAATGCCCGGTTGAAAGCCGCCCGATCCGGGAAATCCTTCGGTGAAAGACACAAAGCCTCGATTCCATGTCTTCTCGCCCGCTCCAGGGCATAGGCGCCAGGATTGTTGCTGATGACAATCTCCACCCTGGCGTTTGTAATCGTTCCCGCGTCAATCGCGTCCAGAATCGCCTGCAGGTTCGTCCCGCCGCCAGATACCATCACTCCGACTCTCAGCATAAGGTCACTCCCTTTTCGCCCGTTTCGATGCTTCCCACCACATACGGAGTCTCTCCGGCTCCCCGGATGGCTTCCATGGCCCGGCCGACATCCGCCGGATCCAGGGCAACGATCATACCAAGGCCCATATTAAACGTATTGTACATCATATGCTCTTCCACATCGCCTTTTTCAGCCAACATGGAAAAGATCGGCGGAACCGGATAGCTGTCCTTCTTCACAACCGCATGCGTTCCTTCCTTCAGCATACGCGGGATATTCTCATAGAAACCGCCCCCCGTAATATGACTGCAGGCCTTCACGGTTACACCGGCCGCCTTCACTGCCTTCAGTGCCTTCACATAGATCCTGGTCGGCGCCAGAAGCGTCTCTCCCAGAGTCGACCCCAACTCCTCGTAATAGGTATCTAGGCCTTCCTTCGTCATCTCCTTCTCGAAGATCTTACGCACCAGAGAAAACCCATTCGAATGGACGCCGGATGAAGCCAGGCCAATCAATACATCTCCACTTTTCAGGTTTTCACCGGTAATCATATCCCGGCGGTCGCAGACTCCCACGGCAAAACCAGCCAGGTCATAATCTTCTTCCGGCATCAGTCCGGGATGCTCTGCCGTCTCGCCCCCAATCAGGGCAGCCTCAGACTGCATGCAGCCCTCCGCCACGCCCTTGACAATCGAAGCGATCTTTTGCGGATAATTCTTTCCACAGGCAATGTAATCCAGGAAAAACAACGGTTCCGCACCCGCGCAGGCAATATCGTTCACACACATCGCGACCGCGTCAATTCCGATCGTATCGTGTCTGTCCATCAGAATCGCCAGCCGGACCTTTGTCCCGCAGCCATCCGTTCCTGATAAAAGAACCGGATCCTCCATCTCCTTAATCTTCGCCAGGGAAAAAGCACCGGAAAATCCGCCCAGTCCACCCAGCACCTCCGGGCGCAACGTCGCCGCGACATGCTTCTTCATTAATTCCACCGACTGATATCCTGCCTCGATATCGACTCCGGCCTTCTTGTAATCCATATTCTTATCCTCCATTCCGATGACTCAGCCGCGTGCATATGGCCGCCGTACATGCGGTCATACAGACTCAGCCGCACAAGAATACACCTCTTACATCTGCTGCAGATATTCCCGATACCCGATGCGTTCCAGCTTCTCTGCCTTCTTCACCACATCCCCCTTCAGGGACTCGGAGTATGCCTTCAGCTTCTCCAGCAGCGCGTCATCCGATACGGCGAGAATCTTTGCCGCCAGAATACCGGCATTCGCTCCGCCATTGATCGCCACCGTCGCCACCGGAATCCCGGACGGCATCTGCACAATCGAATACAGGGAATCCACGCCGCCCAGATCGGATGTCTTCATCGGAATTCCGATGACCGGAAGCGAAAACAGCGCCGCGCACATGCCCGGCAGATGAGCCGCCTTGCCCGCGCCGGCAATGATCACGCGGATTCCTCTTTCCTCCGCTCCTTTCGCCCACGCAAAGAAAATATCGGGCTCCCGGTGCGCGGAAATAATCGTCATCTCGTACTCGATTCCAAACCGTTCCAGCATCTCCGCCGCCTTCGCCATCACCGGCATATCGGAATCGCTGCCCATCACAATACCAACTTTCGCCATTTTCTGATCTCCTCTGCCATTATTTTCATCACAATCATACCGGCTTTTCAAAATCCTGTCAACATTGTCTGTCCAATTCTGCATTCAATTTTTCTGTCCCCGGCACGACAAATCTTCCCTGACGGATGACCGGAAGCTCGCACCCGTCCGCTGTCACAGCGACAATATCTCCCAGTTCGGAATAGGGAATGGTAATATCCGTATGACATCCAAAATATGCCTTTGAAACGTCTTCCCTGCGCAAGCGGGAAACTTCATTATCCCTGGCGATTACTTCGCGCCCGTCCGGATTGTACATCGGGGAATCTTCGCTCCAGCTGTAACAGGTGTCGCCGACCGCAAAATGCGGCCCCATCTTCTCCGCGATCAGAATCGGCAGTTTCTGTGCAATCCCAAATCGCTCCGCCATGGCAAAAGCCGCCGTATTCGTTCCGATCGCAAATTCTCCGAGCGGCAACGTCTCATGATTTTTCAGGATCTCCTGGCGGATCAGTTTACGCCCTTCCTCCAGATTTTCAAAATTGTCACAGCTGTAATCCGTTACCATGCCGTCTTCCAGGTAAATCCGCAAATTGGTAAACGAGTAATTTCCCAGATAGACCCTTCCCACATGCAGAAGCCCTGTTGTTCCCGCAAGCACCGGGGAAGTAAAGACTTCCCCCAGCGGAATATTCACATCTGCCACACAGTTTTCAAAATTCGTCTCCTTCGTGATATCCCAAAGGGGATGAAGCGAGACCAGGATATTTGTCTCATTTGTCCCCCGTCCGGTCACATGCACCTGCGACGCCCGATCCAGCGTATCGATGATTTTCTGCTGGATCTCCTGATACACCTCGTAATCCAGTGTGTTGATCCGAATCGTTTCCGCAAAAATCTCCGCAAAGTTCTTCCCAATCGCCGGAACCGGAAAAGCGATGATCGTAAAACTTGTCTCCTCGCCCGGAATATACCGGTTTACAATCGGCATGGCCTCATTCGAATATGCAATCGCAATCTGCTCCTGTTTCGGACTCCAGGCAAGTGCTTCCGCATGATTCACCGGTTCAAACCCATCTTCGCCGAAGGTCTCCACAACTGCCGGCCCCGCATAGCGGGCTGCCTCCTTCCGATACCTCTCATAAGCCGTCCGCAGTACGCCCAGTTTACGCTCCTGAAACGCCTTATCCAGATAAATCGCACTGTCGTAGCGATGATCATACTCAAACTGCCGGTTCGGAGAAGAGCTGTGATACCCGGTTTTCCGGCCCACATTCTGATTCACCGACCACACGGCCGCCCGGTACAGAATTACTTCTAACCCCATCTCCGCAAACTGCCGGATCGCGGCGCGGATCATGCGTTCAAATCCCAGCTCATAGCGAATCGCTACCGTGCCCTTCTTTGACAGGTCACGCCGCATCACCGCAAACCCTCTCCGGTAGCCTTCCGTAAAGGTACGCGCCATCCTCTCAATGGTCTCCTCCGGAAACGAATTCAGATAAGACGCCACCGCAAGCTCCGATTCCGAAATATACTCTCCGAATCGATACAGATAACGCAGATCTGACAAGTCGCTCTCCATGATGATGTCCCTTGCAAAAGAAAGTGTCGGATCCAGCTGCTCTCTCAGCCGGTATGTGAGCGTCACATCCGTATAATCGCTGAAGAACCAGTAAAGCACATCACGCACCGAATCTGCCGAAGGCACGTCTTCCTCAAATAACGTATAAATCTGCAGAAAGGTTTCGCAGAGAATCGTGATATCCGTCAGCCGACACTCATATGCGAAGACCACCACCGCACGGAACTGCGTGTAAAAGGCAGCCAGTAACGGTCCCATCTCTTCACCCAGGCAGCGCGCCGCAAATACGGGATTCGCATAGCTTTCCCCGTAATGATCCGGAAGGATATCCACAAACAGGCTGTGATTCAGTTGCTTAAGCTCCGCCAGAGAAAGCGCATCCAGCTCATCCCGCATACAATGCCGTCCCAGCTCGTCAATCTGTGCCGCCCATCCCGCCAGCATGACAAAATACGCCCGATACGGTTCCTCCACGGCCGTCTCCGACGGAACTGCCAGAATCCGTTCCATCGCCAGATCATATCTCTCCTGTATCCGTGTATTTTCCTCACCAAATAATTCCTGAACATTCATCTTACCAACCCTCGATCCACCTGATCATTCGATCCTTCCAACACCAGTCCATCCCGGACTCACAGCAGGAGCCCCAGGAGCACCATACACACCCAGAAAACGAGTAGCACCGTCCCGATCCCCAGGCCGATCCTCGCCAGAAGCATATTTACCTCTTTCTCGGTAAAGGACACTGCGCCGTAGCACACGGCAACCACGGAAAAAACCAGGCTTGAAAAGCCCCAGGCGGCTACATTCAGTTCCGCATTTCCCATGGCGTAGACGCTGATTCCCAGGCTTACGCCAAAGCAAACCAGCGCCGCGGCCGCGAACCCTGCGCTCACAAACCCGCGTCTCGCAAAGGGCTTGCGGATATAAGAAATTCTCTGTCTCTCATCGTCCACGGCTTCGCCTCCTCACCCGCATCCACTGAACCAGGCAATGAACCAGGTAGCCCAGCACACCGCCCAGGGTATTTAACAGCAGATCATCCACATCAAAGCTTCCCACCCGGAATACCAGCTGTGTCGTCTCAATACAGAAGCTTAAAAGAAAACACAGCAGAAACGTATTGTACCACTTCCTGCTTCTGCGGCTGACGATCGGCAGGAAAAAACCACACGGCACAAACGCCGCCACATTCCCTACCACGTTCAGCAGAAACGCCTGCATCCCGAGCAATTCTCTATAAGTATAGAACCGCCGGATCTCCCGAAACGGTTCCAGATTATACGCATATTCCCGCAACTCCGGATCCCTGCCAAAGGACTCCGCAAAAAACATAAAATAAACCAGAAATGCCAGATATACTACAAACAGGATCCAGCCCAGTTTCTGATTTCGAGTCGTATTCCTGATCATTCCTTCACATCCAAACCGCTCTTTCTATTGTCGCGGAAAGGGAAGGCGGCGCAGGCCACGCCCCTTCCCATATTCCTAAAATGTAATCTCACTCTTTCTTTTCAACAGAAGCGCGCCGCACACAATCGACAGAATCCCCACGGTCACGCCAGTCACCAGAATAACAATCCCGGCCGCAATCGAACACGTGCCTGTGCGCCCCATCGTGCGATAGACTTTTTCCATACCAGACCTCCTGGGTTTATTCATTCTCCGCGCCATACTGCACATAATACGCATCAATCGCTTCCTTCAGACGATCGTCAATGATCACCCTTCCCCGGCAGGGCCTGTTGTAAAGATGTTCCACCACGTCTGCCATCGTCACGATCGCCGTCGTCCGAAAACCATACTTCTCCTCGATCTCCTTCAGCGCGGATTTCTTCCCCTGTCCCCGCTCCATACGGTCAACCGAGACAACCATGCCCAGCACATCCACATCGCCCTGTGCGCGGATGATCGGCAGGGTCTCTTCGATGGAAGTTCCCGCCGTGGTCACATCCTCAATGATCACCACCCGGTCATGATCCCGGATCGGACTGCCAAGCAAAATACCCTTGTCCCCGTGATCCTTGATCTCCTTGCGGTTGGAGCAGTACCGGATATCCGTGTCATAGAACTCACTGATCGCCATGGTCGCCGCCACAGACAGTGGAATCCCCTTATAGGCCGGTCCAAACAGTACATCAAAATCCGTTCCGAATGTGCTGATGATCGCCTTCGCGTAATATTCTCCGAGACGACGCAGCTGCGTCCCGGTGCGGTAGAATCCGGTGTTCACAAAGAACGGCGTCTTTCGACCGCTCTTCGTCACGAAATCTCCAAATTTGAGGACCTCACTGTCAATCATAAACTCAATAAATTCTTTCTTATACTCTTCCATCTTCGTCTTCCTTTCCCGATTTCCGGCTCCTTAAGCCAGGTTCCCGTCGGATCGTCCCTTATTTCACACAGCCGATCAGTTCCCGGATATCTTCCACGCCATGCTCTGCCATAAACCGCTCAATCCCGTCGGCAATTTCCACAGTCGCGTAAGGATTGAAGAAATTCGCCGTTCCCACCGACACCGCTGTCGCACCTGCCATCAGGAACTCAACCGCATCCTCCGCCGTTGTAATTCCTCCCATCCCAATCACCGGGATCCGCACCGCGTTCGCGGTCTGATAGACCATTCGCACCGCCACCGGCTTCACGGCCGGTCCGGAAAAACCGCCGGTCCGGTTCGCCAGCGCAAAGGTGCGCCGGTTGATATCGATCTTCATGCCGGTCAGTGTATTGATCAGCGAGAGGGCATCGGCTCCTCCCGCCTCCGCAGCCTTCGCCATCACCGTAATATCCGTCACATTCGGACTCAGCTTCATGATAACCGGCTGCTTCGCATGCCGTCGGACCTCGCGGGTAATCGCTTCCACTGCCTTCGGATCCTGACCGAAGGCAATGCCGCCCTCCTTTACATTCGGGCAGGAGATATTGATTTCCAGCAGATCCACCGGCTCGTCGCCCAGGCGCTCCACAACCTCCAGATAATCCTCCGTCGTCCGGCCGCAGACATTGACAATGATCTTCGTGTCAAACTGCTTCAAAAACGGAATGTCCCGCTTCACAAACACATCGATGCCTGGATTCTGCAAGCCGATCGCGTTCAGCATCCCCCCGTACACCTCTGCGACGCGCGGCGTCGGATTTCCCGGCCAGGGAACATTCGCCACGCCCTTGGTCACCACCGCGCCCAGACGGTTCAGGTCGACAAACTCGCTGTATTCCACGCCGCTTCCGAATGTCCCGGAAGCCGTCATAACCGGATTTTTCAGTTCCACTCCCGCAAGGGTCACTTTTGTATTCATCACAAATCCACCTCCCCGGCCGCAAACACCGGGCCGTCCTTACAGATTCGTTTGTTGTGAACATGGGAGTGATCATCCACTTCCGTTGACTGGCACACACATGCCAGACACGCGCCCACGCCGCATGCCATGCGTTCTTCCATGGAAATCCAGCAGGCAATGCCGTTTTCCTGCGCGTACGCTTTCACTGCACGAAGCATCGGCGTCGGACCACAGGCGTAAATGACATCTGCCTGAATTCCCTCTTCGCGGATGGCGTCCAGCACGGTTCCCCGTGTCCCCGCACTGCCATCTTCCGTTGCCACATACACCTTCGCGTATTGCTCCAGGTCTTCCCGCAGAAACTGCGTATTGCGGTATCCCAGCACCGCCTGTTTCTCTCCGGGAAGGCGCCTGGCCAATTCGAGCATCGGCGGAATTCCAATGCCGCCGCCGATCAGAAGCGCCCGCCTGCCTTGCACCGCATCCAGCGGGAATCCGTTCCCCAGAGGGCCTAACACTTCGATCCGATCTCCCGCCTGATAAGTCGAAAACTCTCCGGTTCCCGCTCCCGCAATCCGGTATACCACGCGCAGCCGCCCCCGCTCTGCATCCACCTCACACAGACTGATCGGCCGCGGCAGAATCCGGCTCTTATCTCTGGTATATACAGAAATAAACTGTCCGGGCACCGCCTCCTTCGCAATCGCGTCGGCCTGAATCCACATGCTGTAAATATCATCGGACAGAGTCTCCTGACGGATCACCCTGGCCGTAAGCTTCGTCTTCATCTCCACTGGCTCCTCTCTGTCACAACACGCTGTTGATATCTGCGATCATATCAACGACCGCCTGTCTGGAAGCCT
The DNA here is from genome assembly GCA_021202925.1 of Clostridiales bacterium. Taxonomy (GTDB): domain Bacteria; phylum Bacillota; class Clostridia; order Lachnospirales; family Lachnospiraceae; genus Brotaphodocola. Next base: position 47,773 of record JAJQCD010000008.1, read on the forward strand.
CTGCGAAATGCTCCGCGCCAAACTTCGCGTAAGCATCCTTCCGATACGCCGCAATGATACCGCGCGAGGAATTCACCACCGCACCCAGTCCATCCTTATTGAAGCAGGCTTTCAGATCCTGTGCCGTGCCGCCCTGCGCACCGTAACCCGGAACCAGGAAATAGGTATGCGGCATCAGCCGGCGCAGAATGGCTCCCATCTCCGGATAGGTCGCGCCCACGACCGCTCCCACATTGCTGTACGCTCCTTCGATGGTATCAGCGCCCCATTCGACTACCTTCGCCGCCACATGTTCATACAAAGGCTTTCCATCGATCAACTGATCCTGGAATTCCCCGCTTGACGGATTGGAGGTCTTCACCAGCACGAAAATCCCCTTATTCTCCGACCGGCAGACGTCCACAAACGGTTTCACGCCATCCGTTCCCAGATACGGATTCACCGTCAGGAAATCGGTGTCGAATGCCCGGCAGACCGTACTCCCGACCGTTACACTGCCCAGATGCGCCGTCGCATAAGCCGCAGACGTAGAGCCGATATCACCGCGCTTCGCATCACCAATCACAATCAGTCCCTTGCTCTGGCAATAACGCACCGTCTTCTCGTAAGCCCTAAGCCCCTCAATTCCAAACTGCTCGTACATCGCGATCTGCGGCTTTACGGAAGGAATCAGATCCCATGTCGCGTCTACAATCTCTTTATTAAAATTCCAGATGGCATCCGCCGCGCCTGCCAGCGTCTCGCCAAACTCCCCGAAGGATCGCTTTAGGATATGCTCCGGGATGTAACTCAGCATCGGGTCAAGGCCGACACAGATCGGCGCCTTCGTCTTCTGTATCTTTTCAATCAGCTTCTGAATCATAACAAAAATCCTCCTGCTCATCAAATCTTCCAGTCATGGTTATTAGCTTACCATAAAGCAGTCGGCTTAGCAAGCGAAGCTTTTGAACCGCCTGCCGAAAGGCAATCTCCCTTCTCCATTTTCTGCTTGACGGACTCCTCCCATTCCGCTACACTGAAATCCTGTAAAACATTGTTAAGGAAAGGGAACACACCATGCACGACGAATCCATCCTCCGCACGAACTCACTGTCTGACAGCTCACTCCGTGATATACTCGATCTCATTCATCTCTGCGAATGTCACGACAACCAGCCGTTTGACTACCCCTTACACGAAGACGGGCAACTCCACTGGCTCCTGTATGCCGGACCGGGGAGCTGTCTGAAAGCTGTACTGACCCTGATTCCCATAGATGGAGAAACCGTCGAATGCTGCGCCTTCACCTGTCCGGCGATGCGAAGAAACGGCTGTTTTTCGCGTCTTCTGGAACAGGCCGAAGAAGAAGCCGGCGATCGATACCTTCTTTTTGCCGTCAGGCCGGTTCCAGACACACTGGCCGTGCTGGATGCGCTTTCCGCGGAATGCATTTCTGTCGAACACCGGATGGAACGGACGCTTTCTGATGACGATCGACACCTTCCGGAACGGTTCCGGCGGTTGGATGCCACTTCTGCACTGTTAACCGATGTCATGGGAACCGATGAGCGCTGGGAACTCATCACCAATCCCCCCACAGACGCCCCCCTCGCCTCCTGCCTGCTCACTCCGGCCGGAGATTCCTGTGTCTGCCTGCACCATGTGGAAGTGACAGAATCCATGCGCGGGCAGGGATACGGCTCGGCGCTGCTGTTTTTTCTCTTTCAGAAACTTGCCTGCCGCAATATCCGCTCGATCGTCCTTCATGTCTCCGGAGACAACTCCGCCGCCATCGCCCTGTACAGAAAAACAGGGTTCCGCATCACCGAAACCCTGTCCTGTTATCTCTGTTAACCGACACTGCCACACTGCATATTCCAACCGGCAGAACCCGCCACGCCGATCCGCCGCTGTCCTTCTCTTACAGTGTTACAGTGCGTCGATCTGCTGCGCAGCCGCATCCAGCCAGTCCACATCCAGATACTCGATTGTCCCTTCGTCCACATGCTGCGCGACCTTCGGCTCCATCGGAATCTTCGCAAGCACCGGAATTCCGAACTCTTTGGCAATTTCATCGATATGACTCTCACCGAAAACCGAAATCTTCTGTCCGCAGCACGGGCAGACCACATAACTCATGTTCTCCACCAGTCCGAGAATCGGAATGTCCATCTTTCTCGCCATGTTCACGGCCTTTTCCACGATCATGGATACCAGTTCCTGCGGAGACGTCACAATGATAATGCCGTCCACCGGCAGCGACTGAAATACAGTCAGGGGCACATCCCCGGTGCCTGGCGGCATATCCACGAACATACAGTCAATGTCCTGCCAGAGAGTCTGGTTCCAGAACTGCTTCACCACTCCCGCAAGAACCGGTCCTCTCCAGATGACCGGATCCGTCTCGTGATCCAGAAGCAGATTGGAGGATATGATCTGAATCCCGGTCGCTGTCGTTGCCGGAACCATCAGATTATCCCTCGTTACGGAAAGACCGTCGATCCCCAGTCCGAACGACTTCGGAATCGAAGGCCCGGTGATATCCGCATCCAGAATCGCCGTCCGCTTTCCCTTACTGTTCATCTTCACCGCCATCAGCGATGTGATCAATGACTTACCAACACCGCCCTTGCCGCTGACAACACCAATCACCTTACCGACACGGCTGCCCTTCGCAAGCTTCTCCTGCATGCTTGCCGGCGCCATGCGGCTCGGACAATCCTCCCCGCAGCTGCTGCACTGCGACGGGGTACAATTCTCACTCATTTCCAACTCCTCCATTTCAAATGACAGTTTTAAACGGTTCTGACCCATTGCTCAAAACCATCTTAATCCGACCCTTGCAAAAAAGCAAGTTCTTTATTCTATACACATCCATTCAAAACCATTTTTCCACCGTTCACAGAAATTTTACCAATCAGAAGCTTGTATGTCATTCCGAATCTGGTATAATAAAAAAAAGGATGTTGAAACCATGAACGTGAATATCAATCCCAACGGTGAATTAACCCAATCCGCCGTCAATGTCCCCAATCTGGCTCCGGTTCCAAAGGCTCTGATGCACGAGGCCGCCGGTTTTCAGAATGCGATGATGATGTACACCTGCGCGATTCGTGAAGTCAAGACAAAGCTTGAGGTCCTCAACGACGAGCTTTCCATCCGCCACCAGAGGAACCCCATCGAGATGATCAAGTCCAGGGTCAAACGGCCATCCAGCATCGTTGACAAACTGGAGCGCCGGGGGCACCCGGTCACCCTCGAATCCATGCAGAAAAATCTGGATGATATTGCAGGAATTCGCGTGATCTGTTCCTTTCTCGATGACATTTACACGGTTTCTGACATGCTTGTCCGCCAGGACGACGTGACCGTCATCGCAATCAAGGACTACATAAAGAATCCCAAACCAAACGGATACCGCAGCTATCACCTGATCATCGAAGTGCCCGTCTACTTCTCCAATGAAAAGCGCAACATCCGCGTAGAAGTTCAGGTTCGCACAATTGCCATGGATTTCTGGGCCAGTCTCGATCATCAGCTCAAATACAAAAAGAACATCCAGGTTGACGCGGACCAGATCAGTGAAGAGCTTCGCCAATGCGCCGAGACCATCGCACAGACAGACCAGCGCATGCTGCAGATCCGGAAAAGCATCGAATCACACAGTGACGTGTCGGAAAACAATCCATAAACACATCGCTTACAGCAGACACAACATCAGCCGGACAGTCGGGAAAAGCTCCCGATGTCCGGCTGATTATCATTTGACTGACATCATCAAAAAATCCCCTCTGTCAGTGATTCTCCTCAAAAGAAGGTCTGACGACTCCCCAGAATACCCAGCCCTCCGCCTGATACCACTCATAGTTGCAGGTATCCAGATGAACCGGGTCCGGATTCTGTCCATAATAAGTAAAGCCATCCTCCAGATTCTCACACACGATTCCGACATGGCCATATAACTCTCCCCAGGTCAGCCCGGTCGTCTCATCCACCTTATCATAATTCGATACCGTCCACACACATACGTCTCCCGGCATCACCTCGAACGGTTCTCCTTCCACATATTCCAGCTGTGTCCAGTCCTCCCCCATATTGTTCATATAATATTTGGCGTCACCGTCCACACTCAGTCCAAACAACTCTTCATAATACTGTTCGAGAAGCGCGACGCATTCCTGATTTCTGCCCACATAAGTTCCTTCCCGCTCCTTCAGCCAGTCCATCGCCTGATCCCGCGTCACGGCAAACGCCTGCAAGGGCAAAACCGCCGTCATCATCAACACCGCTGCCGCAACCGCCAGCCAGTTTTTCCGTCTCATTGGTTATCCTTCTCTCCTTCCGCGGCAGGCCGACGCCTCCCGCATGCCAACCGCCTCCCGCAGGAGACGAAATACTCCGGCCGCCTCCAACGCCCGCGCAATCGAATAAAACAACAGCGAATTGATCGGCCACATCACCAGGTTCTTCATCACACGCATGGGCAAGAGCGCCATAAATCCCTTCCCATACAGAATACTCAGACAGAACGTCGTCATCAGCATATTGCAGATCACACTGACCATCAGCTCCGCCATCAGAATGCGCCGGATGGTCAGCTTCCTGCGATAATAAAAGCAGCCGTAAATCAGGCCACCCACCATTGGCACAAGGGTCAGCGGCGGAAAATATCCTCCCGTCGGTTTGATCAGATATTTCAGAATATCCAGCGCACCTCCAAAGATACAGCCAACCGCCGGTCCAAACAGGTAATACACGAATTGATTTGAAATCATGGAAAATCCAATCTTGATATAATCCCCGACAGCGATCGTAAAATAGCCCAGAACCACAGATATCGCCGCAAACATGGCACAGACCGTGATTGTCCGGGTATTACTGAATTCGCGACAGGAATCCGAGAATAAAGCAATCGTTTTTCTCATAAAAAATGACCTCCTTTGCAGAATTCTCGAACCACAAAGGAGATACGGCGCAAGGCCTCTATTCTCTTCGCAGCGGGATGCGGAATATGCACCGCAAGGAACTCTCCGGCTCCTTTTCGTCCTGCCGACAACTCCCTGTCCGGCTGGCACTTAACGCGCACACTCCTACTCTGCTCATATGCTGTTTTCTGTCCTTCATTCTACCATAGTTTGCGCTTTTGTAAAGCGAAATTTTCATGGTGATTCCACATGCTCGTCTTCCTCTTCTTCCCTCCTCCCCTGCTCTGCCTGCCTCAACCGCTTTCGCTCCATCGCGAGCCGTCTTTCTTCCTCCTCCAGAACCTCCAGTATCTGACGCAGGGTCACCTGGCTTCTGTTCTTTCCGGAAATCACATCACAGATCGTCCCATCTGTCTTCCCGATTCGCAGCGCGAGATCGCGGGCCGTCATATTGTACGTCCACAGCTTAATCTTAATTCGCTCTCCGTCCGGTGTCAGTTTTCTCGTGCGTCTCACTGCTCCACCTCTCCTTGCTGATTACCCATACTTGCTTTATCTCAATGAAACTCATTTTTCAAAAAGACAGCTTTTTCCCAACAGAAACATTCGGAAATATCATTTACCGATATTTATTTTTATATTACATCGATACATGATATTTGTCAATGTATTTTCAATCTCTTGACTTTGTCATCATCCACTGATATCATAGTTCAATATCAGGTTATTGGGGTCACAAGTATTTGACCGGCAAAAATTGGAGGCTCTTACATGAATGATCGGATTCGAATGATACGAACAGAACTGGGACTGACCCAGAAACAATTTGCTGAAAAGCTGGGATTGAAGCAAAATTCGATCAGTAATCTGGAAAAAGACGGCTATACCGTGACTCCGCAAAACATCCGGGCGATCTGTGCCCAGTTCAATGTTGACGAACACTGGCTGAGAACCGGCGAAGGCAGCATATTCCACTCCGATGACAACACCGACCGAAACGAACAGACCTTACTCAAGGTTTATTCCAGTCTCTCTCCTGATTTCCGCGACTGCCTGATCCAGAATGCACGGAATCTGCTCTCATTGCAAAAGAGTCTGGCTCCATCCAATTCTTTCGGTTCTCGGCGATAATCCAATTATTCCGGTTCCTATCCGGCGTAAGAATTCAATACAGGCTCTGTCTCAGGTAACAGGCAAATTAATGATCCAGGCGCAATCATCTCCTTGCGCCTCTCACCGCCTCTACCATCCGCCGCATCTTCTCCGGATCCTTGACGCCGTCGCTCTCCACGCCGCTGCTGACGTCAACCGCATACGGATGAAAGCGGCGGATGGCCTCGGGGGCCGTTTCCGGACTCATGCCTCCGGCAAGGAACCAGGGTTTCACAAGTTCCCCTGCTTCACCAATCAATTCATGATCAAAGGCTTCTCCCGTTCCTCCCGCTCCCTGATCGAGAAGCAGAAAGTCGGCGTCACTCCTCTCCCACAACCGCAAATCAACGCCCGGCTCCATACGCACCGCCTTAATCACCGGAATGGTTCCATATGATTCCAGTCGGCGTTTTAACGCATTCACATACGCCGGCATCTCGGAACCATGAAGCTGCACTGCGCGAATGATACCGGCCTGGACGATGCGGCAAATCCGTTCCGGTTCTTCATTCACAAAGACGCCAACCGGCGTAATGGCCGGACTTAAGAGCGCTGACAGCTCTGCCGCCTGTTCTTCCGTCACCTGTCGCCTGCTTTTTGCAAAAAGGAAACCGATATAATCCGGCAGATACCGGTTCACCGCCTCGATGTCTTCCCTTCGTTTCAGACCGCAGATTTTTACCTTTGTCATTGCTCCCTCTTCTCCCTTCGCTCGCTTATCCTCTCAGCTCATCCAGCGTTGCCTTCTTATCCCTGCTGCGCATCAATGTTTCACCAATCAGCACCGCGTCCGTTCCGTTTTCGTAGAGACGTTTCGTGTCCGTCGCCCCTCTGATCCCACTCTCTGAGACAAAAACGATGGACTTTGGTACCATCGCCCGCAGACGGACGGAATTGTTCACATCGACCTGAAAGGTCCGCAGGTCGCGGTTATTGACGCCAATGATATGGGCGCCGGTCTGAAGCGCCCGCTCCACCTCCCGCTCATCGTGCGCCTCCACCAGAGCCGACAAACCCAGTTCATGCGCCCGCGCCAGATACTCTGCAAGCTGCCCGTCGTCCAGAATCGCACAGATCAGAAGAACCGCGGAAGCGCCGAGTAGCTTCGCCTGATCGATCATATAGCTGTCCACGGTGAAGTCCTTGCGGATCGCCGGAATAGAAACCGTCTCCGTAATTTCTTTCAGATACCGGTCGCTTCCCTGAAAATCATACGGTTCCGTCAGCACTGAGACGGCAGACGCGCCTGCCGCCTCGTATTCCCTAGCAATGTCCAGATATGGGAAATCCGGCGCAATGAGCCCCTTCGATGGAGACGCCTTTTTCACCTCACAGATAAACGACAGCCCCGGCGCGCGAAGTGCCGCCTCAAAGGGAAAGCCCGTGTCCGATGGGCATGCCTCGGCCAGTCGTCTCATCTCGGCCGCCGGGACCTGTTCCTTTTCCCGGCGGACGCGTTCCCGCGTCCGCTCCGCTATCTCATCCAGAATCATGCCTGTTCCTCCACATTCGTCTGCGCGATAAACTGTTCCAGCTTTTCCTTCGCCCGGCCGGAATCAATGATCTCCTTTGCCATTTCGATGCCCTCGGCGATGGAAGCCGCCTTGCCGCCCAGGTATATCGCGGCGCCCGCATTCAGCAATACTGCCGTGCGCTTTGCTCCCCGCTCCTCGCCGCTTAAAATCGCCATCGTAATCTTCGCATTTTCCTCCGGAGTACCGCCGACCAGTTCCTCTTTCTTACAACGGACGAAGCCAAACTGCTCCGGTGTAATCTCATAAGACGCAAAGGTTCCATCCTTCACCTCACAGACCTTCGTCGCCGCACTCGCGGAAATCTCATCCATCCGGTCTTCGCCGTAGACAACCAGCGCCCGTTTGACGCCGAGATTCGCCAGCACATGCGCCAGCGGCTCTACCACTTCTCCGTCGAAAACCCCCATCAGTTCCATGCTCGCAGCCGCCGGATTCGCCAGCGGTCCGAGAATATTAAAGATGGTGCGGATACCCAGCTCCTTGCGGACCGGTCCCACAAAACGCATCGCGGTGTGATATTTCTGCGCGTGCAGGAAACAGATGCCGATTTCGCTCAAAATCTGCGTGCTTCGCTGCGGGGAAATCATAATATTCGCACCAAGCGCCTCCAGGACATCCGCCGCACCACATTTACTCGAAGCGCTGCGATTGCCATGCTTCGCCACATAGACGCCGGAACAGGCGATGACCATGGATGAGGTTGTGGAAATATTAAACGTATTCGAATTGTCCCCGCCGGTTCCCACGATCTCCAGCACATCCATGTCATGCTCCAGTCTCATGCCAACCGCACGCATTGCGGAGGCGGACGCCGTAATTTCCTCGACGGTCTCGCCCTTCATGGCCAGCGCCGTCAGGTAGGAGCTGACCTGTACCTGAGACGCCTCGCCACGCATGATTTCGTACATGGTCTGCTCCGCCTCCTCATACGTCAAATCCTCTTTCCTGTTCACCTTCAAAATCGCTTCTTTAATCATTGTCTTTTTTCTCCTTTTTTTCTCTCTATGCAAACATTCCAGATTGTACCTTTACCTGCCCTGTCTGGTGCGGACCATTTTCAGAAAATTGGCCACAATCTCCGGGCCATCCGGCGTCAGAATCGATTCCGGATGGAACTGCAATCCGAATACCAGTCCATTTGTATGCTCAACCGCCATGATTTCATGATCCATCGTCTCTGCCGTCACCCGCAGGCAATCCGGCATGGTTTTCTCATCGACAGCCAGCGAATGATAGCGTCCGACGACGATCGTATCCTTCATTCCACGAAACAGCACGCTGTCCGTATCCAGTTTCGTCTCTGAAACCTTGCCGTGCATCAGCTGCTTCGCATATGTGACGGTCGCACCGTATGCCGCACAAATGGACTGATGCCCCAGACATACGCCCAGAATCGGAATCCGGTCGCCCAGCTTCTGCACGGTCTCCATGCAGATTCCGGCCTTTTCCGGCCGACCCGGCCCCGGCGACAGGATAATCGCTTCCGGACCAAGCGCCGCCAGTTCTTCCACCGTGATCCGGTCGTTACGAATCACACGGGTATCCGCTTCCATGCTTCCCACGACCTGATAGAGGTTGTAAGAAAAACTGTCGTAATTATCAATCAGAACAATCATATTAATCCTCCATTCCGGCCTGCGCCTTTTCCACTGCCTGCACCACGGCTCTGATCTTGTTCAGACACTCCTGATGCTCGGTAAGCGGCACACTGTCTGCCACGATTCCGGCTCCGGAGCGGGCATACAGCTTCCCTTTCTTCGCGTAGGCGATGCGAATGCCGATGCAGGTATCCAGATTCCCTGCAAGATCCAGATAACCAATCGCCCCGCCATAGATCCCGCGCCGGCCGCCTTCCAGTTCCTGAATGATCTCACATGCACGCAGCTTCGGTGCGCCGGACAGGGTCCCGGCCGGAAGGATCACGTCAACCGCATCCAGCGCATCCATGTCATCCCGAATCTCCCCTTCCACTGTTGAACCTATGTGCATCACATGGGAATAGCGCTCGATTGCCATGTATTTTTCCACCTTCACACTGCCGATTTTGCTGATCCGCCCGATATCGTTGCGTCCCAGATCGACCAGCATATTGTGCTCCGCCCGCTCCTTCTCATCCGCCAGCAATTCCCGCTCCAGCCGCTCGTCTTCCTCTTTTGTCTTTCCCCGCGGCCGGGTTCCGGCAAGCGGATAGGTGAACAGCTTTCCATCCTCCAGCTTAACCAGCGTCTCCGGCGATGCGCCCGCGATTTCAATATCATCGCTGGAGAAATAAAACATATATGGCGAAGGGTTCGTCGTCCGGGTCACACGGTAGGCATCGAGCAGGCTGCCTTCCATCTCCGCCTCCAGGCAGTTCGAAAGCACGACCTGAAACACATCCCCCTCATGAATGTAATGCTTTCCTTTTTCCACCATCGCGCAGTATTCTTCCTGTGAGAACTTCGGTCGGAAATCACTGAGCAGCTTCAACGGCTGTTCCGGCGCAGGCGTACCGCAGCGGATCAGATGAACCAGCCGGTCCAGTTCCAGTTCTGCCTTGTGATATTCCTCCTCCAGCGCATCCGTCTTCATGTTGACGATCAGAATGATTTTCTGCCGGTAATTGTCAAAGGCAATCACCTTGTCAAACAGCATCAGATCAACATCGTTAAAGGAATCCTCATCCGCCGCAGCCAATTGCAGGGTCGGTTCTCCGTATTTGATATAATCATAGGCAAAATATCCCACCAGGCCTCCGGTAAAGGTCGGAAGCCCCTCAATCCTCGGGCTTCGGTTTTCCTTCAGGATTCTGCGGATGGCATCCGCCGGATGTGCCACCTTCTGCTCAATCGTCGTGGCTCCCCTGATCCGCAGGTTCCCGTCTATACAGGTTACTTCCAGAATCGGATCAAACCCAAGGAACGTATAGCGTCCCCAGTGCTGAACCTCCTCCGCGCTTTCCAGCATGTAGCAGTGTCTGCTGACCTGCTTTAAAATCCGCAGCACCTCGATCGGCGTGCGAATATCCGAATAAATTTCTTTGGCGAGAGGAATCCGCCCGTAGCTGTCCTCTGCCGCTAACGCCTTTACCTGCTCCAATGTCATCATCAACGTTGTCTCCTTTCCTTTCGTGCAGCCGTATTCGGGACGCCTGCGCATACCCGGCACAGCTTTGCACTTTTGTAAGTCTATGGCGTCAGGAAAAGGATTTATAAACACAAAAAACCGTCCCTGACAAACCATGCCAACAGTTTGTCAAGGACGGGCCATCATCTGTCACCCGCGGTGCCACCTTGATTCACCACACCCGGACAGAAACGCCCGGCTGTAGATGCGCTTTGCAGAATACCAACATATTCCCGGCAACTGACGTATGCCCTCACGTCGCAGAATACTCGGCTGTCCATATCTGATCTATAAAATGGCAAACCTTTGACTGCGCCCTCCACGGTCCATTTAACAGGCTGCGTAATGACGGTTCTCAGCATCCCGTCTCTCTGTAAATGCACGACAAGTTTTTATCTCCGTTTCAACGGTTTCAAATGTTATTCAGTTCTTTTTTATTTTAAGCGCTGCTTTTTCTTTTGTCAATCATTTTTTTCCACGTCGGAACAAAGCGCTTGCACTTGGGGAATGATTCGGTTAGAATAGCAATAGCGATTGCGGACGGCACGCCTGTCCCGAACCATCGAGGAAAAGAAAGGGGATTATCAATGGAAATCAATGGACATACACAAATGCTGTGTCTGATCGGCAGCCCGGTCGGACACTCCGGTTCACCCGCCATGTACAATTACAGCTTCAACCGGCTCGGACTGGACTACGCTTATCTGGCCTTCGATATCAAGGAAGAGGAGACCGCCGAAGCCATCCGGGCTCTGCGTCTGCTCAACGTCCGGGGCTTTAATATCACCATGCCCTGCAAGACTGCGACACTGGCCTGCTGCGACCGTCTCTCCAAAGCCGCGGAACTCATCGGCGCGGTGAATACCGTTGTAAATGAAGATGGAAAGCTGATCGGACACAATACAGACGGTCTCGGATGGGTGCGCAACTGCCGTGAGCACGGCTTCACGATTGAAGGAAAGAAGATGACCATCGCCGGCTCCGGCGGCGCGGCCACAGCGATCGAGATCACTGCCGCTCTGCAGGGTCTGAAGGAGATGTCCATCTTCGCCTTAAAGGATTCCTTCTTTGCCAATGCACAGAATACGGTAGAGAAAATCCGCGCCAACGTCCCCGGCTGCACTGTCAATCTCTACGACCTGGCCGACAAAGACACCTTTTACCGCGAAATCGCGGACAGCGATATCTTCACCAATGCCACCCGCGTAGGCATGAAACCGATGGACGACCAGAGCCTCATCGAAGATCCAGGCGCCTTCCGCAAAGATCTGACAATCTCCGACGTCGTCTACAACCCCCGCGAGACGAAGCTGATCGCCGAGGCGGCCGCCGCCGGCTGCCGGACCATCCCCGGAATCGGCATGCTTCTCTGGCAGGGCGCGGAGGCATTCCACCTCTACACCGGAATGGAGATGCCAACGGAAGAGGTCCGGGAAAAATATTTCGCAGAATAAATAACAGACAGGAAAAGCGGTCTGCTCCGATGCATGCAGCCGCTTTTTCCATGTCAGCCACCCTATTCAAACCGGTAGCGCGACACATATCTGGTGAAAGCCCGCACCGACGGATATTCCACCAGTTCCTTTAACGTCACATAATAAATCGGCCGGTAGATGACTTCCTTTAACGGCACAATCGCATATGCATCTGTCTTCAGTGCCAGGGCAATCGACCGGGAGGAAAATCCGATGCCAAGATTCTGGGATGCCAGCTGAATCACGACATCCGACTGGCTGCTTTCGCAAAGAATGTTCGGTGTCAGGAAATGACGTGCAAAAATCCCCTCTACTTCCCGACGAAACGCAGAAGCCTTTGCCGGCATGATAATGTTCTCATTCTGCAAATCCTCGGTCTGAAGAACTTCTTTGCGGGAAAGAGGATTCTGTGTGGAAACAACGGCCACATAATAGTCATCCTGAAGTTTGCGATAATACAATTCCTCATCCTTTGCCAGCCGGTTCTCCTCTCCGATGACAAAAGCGCCGTGAATCATGCAGTTTGAGAGAAGCTTCAGCAGATTCGCACTGCCATCCACGGTCAGCGAATACTTGATGTTCGGATAGAGACGATGATAGCTTGCCAGAAGTTCAGGCAGATGCAGGTATCCGCCAACCCACAACATTCCGATTTTCAACGTCCCGGCCTGGAGCAGGCTGTGCTTCTGCATCAGATCCGACAGCTGATCGACGCCGCCGATAATCCGTTGTGCGTGCTGTGCAAACTGCTCTCCCGCATTTGTGAGAGACACCGACTTGGAATGCCGCACCAGCAGCTGGATTCCCAGCTCTTCCTCTAATTTAATGATCTGCTGGGAAAGCGACGGCTGAGAGATATAAAGGCTTTTGGCGGCCGCCGTAATATTCCCCAGCCGCGCGATTTCCAGAAAATAACGTAATTGTTGTATTTGCATAAATACAATTTCCCCTCCCAAATTTTTCTGAGCAATGATTGTGAATTTAGCCAAAAATTTCTCGTGAAATAGTTTTTACCTATCGATTTTATAATATTACAGTATTTTACAAATGTCAAGAAAACGGATAAGCTTACCTTAACAAACAAGTCATAACCCATGTACGAGAGGATGAAACGGATCGAAAACCGGCAAAGGTGACTGACACTCCGATTCGTACATAAAAAACGAAAGGAGATTGATTATGGCTAAGACAAATGTAAAGGATACCGTATTTCTTGTTCTGGCGATCGCGATTATGATTGGCTCCAGACTGATCCCACCCTTCGGAGGACTTTCCTCAGAAGCAATCGGCGTACTGGGCGTCTTCTTCGGCTCCCTGCTCATGTGGATCACGATATCCATCGACTGGCCCAGCATGATTACCCTGTTGGCTCTGGGATTCATTCCCACCTTCGGTTTTTCCAAGACCTTTTCCGGCGCCTTTGGAAATTCCACCGTTGCTTTTCTGATTTTCACCTTCATGCTGGTCTACCCGCTTTCCAAGACCAATTTTGTACGGCGGTGTACCGTATCTTTTATCACCAACAAAATTGCCCGCAAGGGACCATGGTATTTTGTCTGTTTCCTCTTCGCGGCTGTCACCTTTATGGGCCTGTTCGTATCTCCCTCCGTCCTCTTCGTCGCCTTCATGCCCTTCCTTGAGGACATCTTCTCTGTCCTGGAAGTGAAAAAAGGCGGTAAGACCGGTAACATGATCATGATGGGAACTGCGATCTGCATCAGCCTTTCCTCCGGCATGACCGCCATCGGCCATGTATGGCCGACTATGGCAATCGGTTATTACACTGCCGCAACCGGAAACGACGTCAATCAGTTCCAGTTCATGGCAATGGGTATCCCGACCGGCATCCTGCTGATCATCCTGCTCATTCTCGCATTCAAATTCATTTACCGTCCGGATGACATCCATGACATTCACCCGGAAAAAGCAATGGGTCTTCGTGGCACCGTTCCGGCTGCCGATCTGAAGGAAAAAATCGTCCTCGCAACCATGGGTCTCACCGTTCTCCTGTGGGTCGGCCCGAGCCTGATCAAAGGCATTCTTCCAGATGTTTATACCACAATCAACAGCTGGTCCACCGCCATGCCGCCGCTTCTTGGCTGCATTATCCTCTTCATCACCAAAGTTGACGGTGAGCGTCTCCTGAGTTTCAAGGAAGGAACGACTAAGGGTATTCTCTGGGGCAGCATCCTCATGACTGGTGCCGCTACCTGGCTTGGCTCCTGCCTGACCAACGCAGATATCGGCATCAGCGACTGGCTGACCGCCTCCCTGTCTCCGCTTACCGCAGCCATGCCGGTCACCGGTATGATCCTGTTCTTCATGACCTGGGCAATCATTGAGACCAATTTCTCTTCCAATATCGTGACAACAACCGTTGTCAGTGCAGTTGCCCTCTCCGTTCTGACTGCCCTCCCGGCAGGCAGCGTCAGTGTCGGCTCCGTTGTATGTATGGTTGGCATCTGCGCGGCAATCTGCAGCATGACTCCGGCCGGCCAGAGTACCATCAACACCGTAGCCATCGGTTCCGGGTGGACAAACACAAAATCCATGTTTATCTGGGGCGGTATTTTTGCCCTGATGGGCATCGTTGTACTGACCTTTATCACCTATCCGCTTGGAGCGCTCATTCTCGGTTACTAAACCAGTGTCGGACACACAGACAGGAGGATCAATATGAATAGAACTTATGAATATGATGTAGTTGTTGTCGGCGGAGGAACGGCCGGCGTGTCAGCGGCGGTCGGCGCCAGACGAAGCGGCGCCAGAACTCTTTTGATCGAACGCAACGCCTATCTTGGCGGCGAAGCGACCCACTCCGGGGTCGGCGCTTTCTGCGGATTCTTCTCCTGCGGGGAAAATCCGGTGCAGGTTGTTGCCGGTGTCGGCGAGATGGTTCTGGAGGAAATGAAAAAACTTGGCCCAACCATCGATGTCATCATTTCTGCCGTTGGAAATAAAAACATCAATTTTCAGCCGGAGTATCTGAAATGCGCCATGGAAAATCTTCTGGATAAGGAGGACGTAACCTGTCTCCTGCACGCCAGAGTCATTGACGCCAACGTAGAAAACGGAACGATTCAGTCTATCCTCTGTGTCGATGACGAAGGGATGTTCACCGTCCGGGCGGCCACCTTTGTGGATACCTCTGGTGACGCGAACCTGGCGCACATGGCAGGTGCCAGCACAAACTGGGGCGATGCGGATGGTAATGTCCAGGCAGCCACCCTCCCCTTCCGCTTAAGCGGCGTCGACACCTCTCAGGATATGACCCCGGCCGCAGTTGAACGCGCCGTAAAAAAGGCCAAAGAGTCCGGCATTCCGAATCTGACCAAAGAAAAAGGATTCATTCTGAAAAAAATCGACTCCAATATTGTGTCCGTGCTGCTTCCCAGTGTAATCCCACAGGGAATGACGGCAGAGGATCTGACCGAAATGGAAAAGAATACCAGGAAACAGGTGCTTTACTATGTGCAGGCCCTGAAAACCTACATGCCCGGTATGGAAAACTGTGAACTGGCCATGATCGGTCCATCCATTGGTTTCCGTGAAACGAGAAGACTCGTCGGGCGTGAGACCATCACCGTAGACGACGTCCTCAACCGACGCAAACGTGACGACAGTGTCGCCCGTGGTGGCTGGAAACCGGAAATTCACAAGGACGTCAACAAGATGGGAACCTATCTGGAAGTGACAGGAGGCAGTTATTTCGACATTCCTCTTGGCGCACTGCAGTCAGCGGATATCGATAACCTCTATGGCGCCGGTCGGATGGTCTCTTCCGACGAAGCCGCCTTCGCTGCTGTCCGCGTCATGGGCACATGCTTCGCCACCGGCCATGCGGCCGGAGTCGCCGCCGCATGCCAGGCTCTCAACGGAACTGCTGACATTGAACGGGTACGGGCGGAACTGCTCCGCCAGAACGCCCTGGTCTGAGAAAGGAGACAAAACATGACACTGCCTGAAGTACGAGTCATCATTGACGAAGTAGACGCACAGATCAAACCCCTGTTTCTGAAACGAATGGAGTGCGCAACCTGTGTAGCCGAAGCAAAAGCAAAGACCGGAGCCGATGTATTCGCACCGAAACGGGAATGTGAAATCATTGAGGGAGCGACTGCTGACGTCGACGCGTCTGTCCGCGAAGAATATGCTGCCTTTCTGCGGCATCTGATGAGTGTCAGCCGCCGATACCAGTATGGGAAGCTGACCGATATGCAGGACAAGGTCATCGCCGCCGCTCTGGATGCAGCTGCCCTGGATGGGGAGATCCCACACACCCGGATTGAAATTCGTTTTTCCTGCGACCGCACGGACAGCAATCTTAACCTCTTCATCAATATGGTAAACCTGAACGGCGTCATCATTGACCGGATGACACTGGAAACCAGGGATGACAGACAATGGATTGACATGGTCCTTGAAGGAAATATCAAAGCAGCCAATATCAGACAGCTGCTGTGTCAGCTTGGCAAAGAAGCAAAAGACTTTGCCATCCAGGCACTCCGCTAAGCCGGGTGCGTCCATTCCCAACCTGGAGAAACGCTGTCTGACCCATCCCCCGTCAGCCCGCACCTGGCGGGGGCATTGAACAGGAGTTGAACATCATGAGCCAATACCCACATATTTTTGAACCGTTTCACTGCAAAAGTCTGGATCTGAAAAACCGCATCGTTATGATGCCAATGGGAACCAACTATGGCGAACAGACTGGTGAGATGAGTTTTCTGCACATTCATTATTATGAAATGCGTGCCAAAGGAGGAACCGGTCTGATCATCATGGAAAATGTCTGCGTTGACCATCCATCCGGCAGTAATGGAACAACGCAGCTCCGTATTGACCAGGACAATTTTATCCCGCGTCTGTTTTATTTCTGTGAGACCATCCACAAGCACGGAGCCAAAGTTGCCGTACAGATCAACCATGCCGGGGCTTCTGCCATGAAAAACCGCACCGGACTCCAACCGGTATCCGCCTCAAACATTCCCAGCAAAGCCGGCGGTGAAATTCCACGACCGCTGACAGCCGACGAGCTTACAGAGATCGCCCGCAAATACGGGGATGCAGCCAGACGGGCGCAGATTGCCGGTTTCGACGCAGTTGAAATTCATTGCGGCCACTCTTATCTGATCAGCCAGTTTCTCTCGCCACTGACAAATAACCGTACCGATGAATTTGGCGGCAGCCCCGCAAACAGAGCCCGTTTTCCGAAAATGGTTCTGGAAGCGGTGCGGCAGGCAGTGGGGCCAGGATTCCCCATCATTGTCCGGGTCAGTGCAGACGAACTGCTTCCGGGTGGCAACACGCTCGAAGACAGCATCGAACTGATGCGCCACTTCTGCGAAGAAGCCGATCTTTTTAATGTCTCCTGCGGTCTCAACGCCTCCATTCAGTATCAGATCGACTCCTGCTTCCGTCCGGATGGCTGGCGCAGCTTTATGGCACGTCGTGTAAAGGAAGCCTTCGGCAAACCGGTAATCGCGATGGGCAATATGAGAGATCCGAAGGTTGTAGAGGATGTTCTCGCGAAAGGCGACGCCGACCTGATCGGTATGGGACGCGGCCTCATTGCCGAACCGGAATGGGTGAACAAGGTGCAGTGGGGGCAGGAGGATATGCTCCGCAAGTGCATCTCCTGTAATGTCGGATGCGCGGGAAACCGCATCGGCTTTAACCGACCCATCCGCTGTACCGTCAATCCCAACATCAATCAGGGGGAAGATTATGCGAAGCGCAAAATCAAACGTCCCTGCAACGTCGTTGTCATCGGCGGTGGCACCGCCGGTCTGGAAGCAGCCTGCACAGCAGCTGAGGTTGGATGCTCTGTTTTTCTCTTTGAAAAGGAGAAACAGCTCGGCGGTCTGGCTCGTTATATCAGCCAGATTCCGGACAAACGCAGGATGATGGATTTCGTCACCTATCTGCAGAATCGCGCCAGTCGCTTGAAAAACCTTTACCTCTTTTCCGGCCAGGAAGCTGACATGGACCAGATAAACAGACTCCATCCGGATATCATTGTCAATGCGACCGGTTCTCATCCACTGCTTCCGCCAATCAAAGGCCTGAAGGAATCCTTAAGCGATCCAGACGGCCGGGTCGGCAGCATTCGCGACATGATTGACGGAGTCGTCTCTGGTCGATTTGAAAGAGAAACCAAAGGTGACCTGAATGGCAAACGTATCGCAGTCATCGGCGGAGGCGCGGTCGGCATCGATGTGGTGGAATATTTTGCTCCCCGCGGCGCTGCCTGCAGCATTGTTGAAATGATGCCGGAGATCGGTCGCGACCTGGATCCCGTCTCAAAAAGTGCGACAAAACAGCTGTTTGCGGATTACCATGTTGCACAATATACCGGCACCAGACTGACAGAGGTTCGCCCGGACTCCTTCCTGGTGGAAAGGAACGGAAAACAGGAAACCATAAAATTCGACTATGGCTTTGTCTGCCTGGGGATGCGTGCAAACGCGCCTCTGATGAATGCACTCACAGAGACTTTCTCACCGGAACAGACAGAGATCTACAACATCGGTGACAGTGTCCGCGCCCGTCGTATCATCGACGGCGTCCGCGAGGGACACGATATCTTAAGAATACTGGAAAAACGCGATTTCTTTGACTGACGCGTCTGAAACGGCAAAACCGGAGGTGTAAGAAAGAATGGAATTCAATGCTGTAATGGAGAAATATTTTCTTCCGGAAAAGATAAACACAAAATGGCTGGTGGAAATGGCAGTCAGTCTGATTGCACCACTTCTGATCCTGGCGCTGCGACCGATCGGGCTGGATACCCGCCAGTCCATCGTCGTCGCAGGCGTACTGCTGGCGATCATCTGGTGGAGCAGCGGAATCGTCAAAAAGATACCGGCTTCTATCTTTCTCGTACTGGTATTCTGTTTCGCCAGTGGAGCAGGCATGAAAACCGTCTTCTCCTTCCCGCTCTCCGAAACCTTCCCGATGATCATCATCACCTACCTGTTCAGTCAGGCCATCTCAAACTCCGGCCTGATTGACAAGATTTTCGAACCTCTGCTGCTGCGCTTCGTCCATACGCCGGTGGAATGCCTGGTCGCCATGACCATACTCTTCTATCTCACCATGTACGTCATTCCACAGCCCTTGGCCCGACTGATCATCGTCGCCGCAATGTTCGATGAGTTCCTGCGGCGCACAACCCTTCCGGACGGCACGCGCGCTGTCCTGATGTACGCAGTCTTTCTTATGGAAGCAGTCGTTAATATGTCCGCCAAAGACGCTGACATGATTATGAACCATGTCGCGGCAGGGTTCTCTGAGATTCCCATCTCCAACGGCATGTGGATGAAATATATGCTTCCGCCGACCCTGGTATGCTGTGTCCTGGTGATGATTCTGTTCACCACCCTCTTCCACAGGGACATGCTCGGACATCGCATCGAACTCAAAGCGAAGGCCGACGAGTCCCCGGCCCCGTTAAACAGACAACAGAAGATCGCGCTTGTCATTATCGCAGCCACAGTAATTCTGTGGATGACCAATTCCATCCACGGAATCAACAATACACTGATCACGATTGCCGCAACTCTTCTGCTCTTTGGCATTCGTATTCTGCACAGAGAAGACCTGCGAACCATTGACATCACAACGCTGATCTTCCTGACTGCAGCCTTCGCCATCGGTGGCGTCATGAAGGCCTGCGGTGCAGCGGACAAGGTATTCGGACTGCTCACCGGTATCTTCCCTACGCAGTTTGATATCGGATACCTGATGCTCATGGTTCTGGTAAGCATGCTGCTGCATATGATGCTCGGAAGCAACACGACGACGCTTTCCGTTGTCGTGCCGGGAATGATGATCCTGTGCGGAGATATCGTCTCTTCACCGGTTATCGTCTTTACCGCCATAGTCAGCGTCTCTTTCCACGCCATCCTTCCGTTTCACTCGGTATCGATGATGATCGGCGCATCAAACGGTTACTTCCCATCAAAACATGTCACACGAATGGGCATCCCGGCTACATTCCTTGTCTATGCGGCAGCGGTCTGCGTCTTCCTGCCATACTGGAAATTGATGGGGCTGCTGTAACATAGCACAAAAGTCCGCGAGGCATTCATTCTCGCGGACTTTTTATAAACAATTCCAGTCATCCTTCGCCTGAAGCTTCACTGACTTTCATTGTAAACAGCTATGCTAAGCTC
>JAJQCD010000037.1 GCA_021202925.1 Clostridiales bacterium
TAAATTATCTGCCACAAATTCTGCCACAGCTTGTATCGGCGATTTTCATTTGCTATAATGAAACAGAACTGAAATATATATCACAGGTCGGAGGTGCGATCCGTGTCGGAGTTGTCGGAAAAACTGGAATATTATATGAATGTAAAGGGACTGAATCTGGCAGAATTGTCGAAGCGAAGCCAGATTGACCGATCGACGGTCTTCCAGTATCTGAAAGGAAAACGACCGCTCCACAGCAGGGAGCAGTTCCAGCAGATCACGGCGCAGATGCTTCTGACGCCGGAGGAACAGGAGGATCTGGATCAGGCCTATGAGATCACCAGGATCGGACGAAGCCGTTATCTTCGCAGAAAGAAGGTTGGGGAGATTATCGCGTCCCTGTTTACGATTGACCAGTATCCGGAACAATATCAAGGGCAGGGCATGGAGATGACCTCTCTGAAAGACTGCATGGTGGTTCGGGGAGAACTGGAGGTCAGCCGTGCGCTCAGCCGGCTCCTGACGGACGTCTGCCTGCGGGGCGGCAAGCGGCTTGACGTACTTGTTCAGCCTTCCTGTCGGATGGCGATGGGGCTTCTGTTTATGTTGCACGATTATGTACCTTCGGAGCTGTCGATCCGGCAGATTATCTGCCTGGATACGAATCAGGGCGGAGATGGCTGTTACAATCTGGATGCGATGCGAAGCATTCTGCAGTGTGGGATTGCTTTCAGGAATTATCAGGCGCTTTATTATTATGGGAATGTATCGGAACATTTCGGCCATATGAATATCCTGCCATATTTATTCTGTACCGATCGATACGCGGTTTTTGTCGCGTCGGACGGAAAGAGCGGTATGGTATATGCCAATTCCGATGTGGTGAGTTACCTTGGGGATGAATTTCGGAAAATGGCAGCGAAGTGCCGCCCGCTGATGGAGAGCGGCGACGTGGTAGAGCAGTGGCAGAGGCATGGCATTGCCATGCCGATGAATTATATCGGCGGGAATTCGTATGAAGTGACCAGTGGTGTCTGCACCGTTCAGTTCTGGAATAAGGCGCTGATTGCGCGATATCTGAATCCGGGCATTCCCGGATATGAGCGATTGAAAGAGATGCTTTGTGATTATGTGAAGGCTCTGTATGAAGGGAAGAGGAAGGGGCATGTGACGGTGATTATGAACGGCGAGAGTGTTCGCGCGTTCATTCAGACGGGCATACTCCGGGAGTATCCATCTGAATTTATGACAGGAAACGTGACGGTGGAGGACAGACGATATCTCCTTAAGTGCATGCTGGAAGCCATGGAAGAGGGCTGGTACCGGATCTGTATGGTCAGTGAGGAATGCTTCCGTATCAGTGAACGCTGGGAGATTGTAGCGAATCAGGGCCGACAGGTATTTCTGCAGTACAGCATCGGTCAGGATTTCCGGGTTTTTGATCTGAGGGAGCCGGACGTCAGCGAAGCCTTTTATGATTACATGGAACATTTAAGCCAAGGGGATGATGTGCTGGATGGAGAGTCATCGGCAGCACAGATCCGGGAGTGGATGGAGGAGTATTTGTAAGTCCGGGCTGCCGTATGCCGTTGACGTTATTTTCAAGGAAGGTCAGGGGGAAATGAGATTTCATGATATAGGGAAATGACGATGTGCGGCAGCCTGTTTTAATTGATAATGATTCAGGGCGCCTTTCCGGTTGATGATGATGCAGCCGGGAGGGCGCCCTGTTGGCTTTGCTGCTGCAGCGTAAGGAGAAGCTGACTCTCCGGATTCTGCTGTCAGGCGACGAAGGCGAACATGACAATGTAGTGGCAGAAGCTGCCGGCCATGACAAAGAGATGGAAGACCTCGTGGGAGCCGAACCAGCGGCACCGCGCGTTGAAAACCGGAAGTTTCAGTGCGTAAATAATGCCGCCGATGGTGTAGATGATGCCGCCGGTCAGCAGCCAGATGAAGGCGCTTTCCGGTAAGGCACTCGTGATTTTGCCAAAGGCCAGGACACACAGCCAGCCCAGGGCGATATAGATCAGGGAAGAAAGCCATTTGGGACAGGAAATCCAGAGCGCGTTCATCACCATACCGATGCATGCAATGCCCCAGACGGCGGCGAGCAGAAGCCAGCCGGTGCGGTCGCCGAGTACGATTGCGCATACCGGCGTGTAAGTGCCTGCAATCAGGATAAAGATCATCATGTGATCCACTTTCCGAAGAATCTGATTGACCTTCGGAGAAATGTCCAGCGTGTGGTAAACGGTACTTGCGGCGTATAGCAGAATCATGCTGGTGATAAAAACGGTGAGCGCCAGGACATGCGTGCTGCCCGACGTCCGGGCCGCTTTGGCAATCAGAGGCACGGAGGCGGCAAGAGCCAGAATCATTGCGATAAAGTGGGTCAGAGCACTGCCCGGATCCTTCACTTTCAGTTTCATAAAAATTCCTCCTTCCGGATATCAATTCGATGTGTTTCAAAAACTCCATAAAGTAGTATTAAAAACTATATGCAACCATTTCCTATACTATACATCGTGGGTGCGAAAAGTGCAAGACTTTTTCCGGAAAAGTTGTCTTTCCGGAAAAGGTCAGGTATAATGAAGCGATAATGACTCCGGAGGACGTAAGGAGGAAAACAAATGTTACAGATATTATACGAGGATGAGGATCTGATTGTTGTGTGGAAACCGGTGGGACTGGAATCTCAGACGAGCCGGGGGTTTGGCGCGGATATGGTCAGTGAAATTCGCAGACATATCCACAAAATATCCACAAAACAGGGAATTCCTTATGTGGGAGTTATCCACCGGCTGGACCGGCCTGTCAGCGGGGTAATGGTATATGCGAAGAACAAAAGGGCAGCGGCGGCGTTGAGCAAACAGGTTTCTGATGGGGCGATGGATAAGAGATATCTGGCAGTTCTTTGTGGAAAACCTGTGGATAAAGTGGATAACCTTGTGGATTACATGTTGAAAGATGAGAAAGAGAATCGTTCACAGATTGTGGATAAGGGGATAACCGGAGCCAGACGGGCAGAATTGTCCTACCGTGTGCTGGATTCGGTTGTGGATGAGACGTAGGGAGATCTGACGTTGGCAGAGGTGAAGCTTTGCACCGGGCGACATCATCAGATTCGTGTGCAGATGGCGGGGCACGGCCTGCCTCTCTGGGGAGACAACCGTTACAATCCGGACTTTGCCGAACCGGGAAAGAGGCGGGAGAGTGTCGCGCTTTCCGCCTGCCGCCTGTCGTTTGCGCATCCGGTGACGGGAGAGTATCTGACATTTGAGCGGACACCGGATGCGGAGATTTTTAACAGATTTGGCGTGATGGCAGAGCGAAGGGGATAACGTCTGGTTTTTCTTCGAAAAACTGTCAGAATTCGACAGGTATATTTCGGAAACGAGATGGAGAAGATAAGCTTTGTACAAAAGAAGTACAAATCAGAAACAGGCGAGTCCATGGGTAAGTCGGCAGGAGACAAAAGACAAGTTGTCCAAAAGCCGTGGGGGTGAGGAAGGAAGCGTTTGCTTTTTGCCTCCGCCTGCGGCTTTCTTCTTTTACCACCAGGCGCCGGTGGGTCCGTTGACTTTCATTTGCCACCATGCTAGAATGAAAGCAGAATCGTATCGAAAAGTGAACTTGCAGAAGTCAGGAAGGGAGCCGGGGTTATGGTTGAATTGAGTGAAACGGTACTGTCGATCGCGGAGACACTCTATGAGATGAGCAGAACGAAGCGGGTTTTGCTGGAACAGCCTGCATTCCAGTCCAGGATGCGTCAGGTGTGTGAAGTGGAAAAGGACTACCTGCATCTGGAACTGGACGAGGGCGTCAGAAAGGTGATTGAGACATACATGGAGGAGAAGGATCTGGCGGCCGAGGAGAAGACCTTCCTGGCATATATGGCAGGCGGGATTGATATGTATCATTATCTGAAGCAGAATGAGATTCTCCGCTCGGATTTCCTGGCGCCGGCGGCAAATGAACCGGTATGACTCAGGCCTTACCGGTTTTGAAATAGCGGATCATTTCCATAGTCAGGGTGGCGTGTTCCTGATCCTGCAGAGGAATATCTTCGCGCTCAAACCACTGGGCGAGTGCCAGTTCGTTGCGGTCAAGCGTGATCGCATCGGAACTGTCCAGATCACAGAAGAAGCCGACAAGGAGCGTGTCGGACCAGGACCAGGGCTGGCATTTGTAATAACGGATGTTTTTCACCCGCAGGCCGACTTCCTCCATGACTTCGCGCTTCACCGTCTCTTCGAGCGTTTCGCCGATTTCGGTAAAACCGGCGATCAGGGCATAGCGGGTACCGGGATGGTCCGGACTGGGGGCATACTTGGAGAGAAGCAGGCGGTTGCCGTTGGTAATGCCGACGATGACAGCCGGACAGATCTTCGGATATTCCATCTGATGGCAGTTGTCACAGTACATCATTCGTTCTTTTTCATGTCTGCGCAGCGGTTTGCCACAGCGGCCGCAGTAGCGACGGCTTGCGTACCAGCGGGCCAGCTGCCAGCCGGTGATGGCAGCGAAGGCAAGGTAGCGGGGGCGTGCGCCGCGAAAGGCCTGTGTGTTCTCCATAAAAAATGGAGACGGAGCCGGCGTCGTGATGTGTTCCACAAGAAAGAAATCTTCGTCGTCAATCGCGAAAAGATAGATCGCAGATTCATAAATATCCGGATTATTCCGCGCCAGATCTTTGAAACGTGGAAAATCAAAGGTATCCCTGTCCCGTTTTACGAGAACCCGTTGTCTGTCGTAACAGAGCGCATAGCTTTCCGGTGTGGGTTTTCTGGCGGGGTCGTAGGCATTGTTGTAAACGTGGGGAGCAATATCCTGTATCATGGCAGTCCTCTTTTCCTGTGAAATGATAATTGTATTATAACGCTTTTTTGTCTGAGGGACAATCTCAGATTTCCTGTTCATACGCCATTTACTTTTTGAGCGGAATCGGCTATACTAACGATGAAAATGACTTTTATAAAGGAGATTGCGGGATGACATTTACATATCCGGCGGTTTTTACACCGCACAAAGAAGATAAGGGGTTTCATGTATCGTTTCCGGATCTGGAATGCTGCGAGGCGGATGCGGCGGATCTGGAAGACGCGCTGGATGCAGCAAGAGAGGCGGCCTATACCTGGCTGCAGGTTGAAATGGAAGAAGAAGAGGGATATTTCCCGGAGCAGTCTCACCCGGAGGATATCAGTCTGCCGGAGGGGGCATTTGTGCGCAACATTATGGTGCGGGTGAAGCTGTTGCCGGATAATGACTGAGAGAACCCTGGAGGGATGACGGGATGTGCGCAAGAGACGGAAAGTGGAGAGGAAAACAGGCGGGACTGACCGTCGCCGGATGTGTGGTGGCTGTCTGTCTGACCGGATGTTCCGGCGGTCCGTACGAGCGGATTGAACCGGGGCAGAAGACGGATATTGCCCTGGAGGAGACGGCCGAAGCGGTAGAGATTGTCATTGAGACAGAGGCTCCGACAGAGGCGGAGCTGCCTGCAGAGGACTATACGATTCTTTTCGGCGGCGATGTGATGCTTTCCGATTATGTGCTTCAGGCGTATGACCGTGCGGGCGGCATCGACGGAATCCTGGATGAAGAATACCAGTCGGCGATCCGGAATGCAGACTTCTTTATGGTGAACGAGGAGTTCCCGTTCAGTGACCGCGGCAGCGCGGCGGCGGACAAGGAGTATACCTACCGCCTGGCGCCGGAACGGATTGAGATTTTTGAGAAGATAGGAATCGATGCGGTGACGCTGGCGAACAACCATGCGCTGGATTATGGGACGACAGCTCTGTCAGATACCATTGATATTCTGGATGAGGCGGGGATTCTTCACACAGGAGCCGGCGACGATCTCGATACCGCGAAGGAACCGGTCACGATTGACATGGGAAGTGGCCGTACGATGGCGGTTCTGGGGCTGACCCGTGTGATTCCGCAGGCAGACTGGGCAGCCTGGAAGGGGCATGCCGGTATGTTCTCCAGTTATGATGTTGTGCTGGATGAAGCGCTGGAGCAGATCACGGCACTCAAGGAGACGAACGATTATGTGGCGGTGTTTATTCACTGGGGAGAGGAACGCTCCGAGACGCCGAATTCGAATCAGCAGACGCTGGCACAGCGCTATGTGGATGCGGGAGCAGATCTGGTGATTGGCGCGCATCCCCATGTGCTGCAGGGAATCGAGTTCCTTGACGGAGTTCCGGTTGTATACAGTCTGGGCAATTTCCTCTTTGGAAGCTCGATTCCGCAGACCGCGCTTCTGGAGGTGACGGTACACACTAGCGAACCGGAAGAGGGAACGATGTCTCTGCGAATGATACCGGGAACAGGAAAAGCCGGGTATACGCAGGCATTGACGGAGGATGGCGAGCGGGAGGCTTTCTTTCAGAAGATGACGCAGCTTTCCAACGGCGTGACATTTGAGACAGATGGAACAGTTGTCGGACAGCATTGAGGAATGATTTTTATTTTCTGTATTTATTATCCGAATTGCTCTTGTGATTATGGCGAAAATCTGGTAAGATAAAAACAAAATTGTGTTTGTTATGCACAAATACAAAGAAGGAGGCTTGCTTATGGAGACTAAGTACAGGAAGATTCGGGGAACAGGGACTGAGGCTGAGCTGAAAGTGATTCCGGGACACTTTGCTACGACGCATGCTCACAGCAATTATTATCTGGACATGAGTACTTTGACGACACGAACAAGCGAGGCGCAGAACGTTGCGAGGACTCTGGCCGGTATGTATCTGAATTATATGGTGGTGGATACGATTGTCTGTCTGGAGGGAACCTCGGCGATCGGGGCGTTTTTGTCGGAGGAGCTGACCAGAAGCGGTTATCTGTCCATGAACAAGCATAAGACGTTTTACATTATCCGGCCAGAGATCAATTCCAGTGGACTGATCCTGTTCCGTGATAATATGCAGATGGCGATTCGTGGCAAGAACATTGTTGTGCTGCTCGCCACGGTGACGACGGGAAACAATGTGCGGCAGGCGGTTGACAGCATCCGCTATTACGGCGGCAAGCTTCAGTGTGTCTCTTCCATTTTCAGTATTCCGGACAATGTGGACGGTACGCCGGTTATTTCCGTATTCGGGAAGCGCGATGTCCCGGATTACGGATTTTACAAGAGCGAGGAGTGTCCGTTGTGCAAGGCAGGACAGAAGCTGGATGCGCTTGTCAACGCATTCGGGTATACCAAGATCTGACTATTTGGTCTGACTGGTTATCCCGGATCAGAAGAAGGAAAGTGACCCGGTGCGGGTATTCACGAAGCGTGTGATTCCCGCATCGGGCTTCTTTTGCCGTGATGAAGATTTTCAGGTGAGGAAAGGAGCGCAGGATGAGACGGAAAACTGTGATTGTCGGGGCGGGCCATGTGGGTGCCCATGTGGCCAGCGCGTTGTCGATGGAGGAAATTTGTGAGGAGATTGTACTGATTGACCGGGATGAGAAGAAAGCGTGGGCACATGCACAGGATATCCAGGATACGGCGGCCTACGCAGGGAGAACCTGTGTGGTTCGGGATGGAACGTGGAAGGAGCTTGCGGATGCGGATGTGTGCGTCATCAGTGTCTGTGGGAAAATATTCCGGGAGAATCGGCTGGAGGAACTGGATGAGGCGCTGGACATCATGGACGAACTGGTTCCGGAGCTTGACCGTGCAGATTTTCATGGTGTGATTGTGTCAATCACCAATCCCTGTGACCTGGTGGCGTTGTACCTGCATGAGCGGACGGAATATCCGGTAATCGGAACGGGGACGACCCTGGATTCGGCGCGGTTTCGCGTGCGGATTGGCCGGGGGCTGGGATTGATGCCTTCCTGCGTGGAGGCCTTCTGCGTGGGGGAGCATGGAGACAGTCAGGTACAGGTCTGGTCGCAGGCACGGATCGGTGGGCGCTTTCTCGATGAACTGG
This sequence comes from Clostridiales bacterium, assembly GCA_021202925.1. GTDB lineage: Bacteria > Bacillota > Clostridia > Lachnospirales > Lachnospiraceae > Brotaphodocola. The sequence goes on from JAJQCD010000037.1 coordinate 7,920, forward strand.
CGAAGGAAGAGCCGGAGCGCTATGGCCGACTGGATCGGACGGCTGTGGAGAAAAGCACGACCGAGGCCGGCTGGGCCATCCTGCAGGGCAAGGGAAGTACCGAATATGGGATTGGCGCGGCGGCTGCAGAGGTCATTCGTGCCGTGCTGTGCGACAGTCGCACGGTGCTGCCCTGCTCGATTCCGTTTCGGAGGACTGCAGAGAGTGCGTTGATTTATACCAGTATGCCGGCGATCATTGGGGCGGATGGGTATCCGACGCCGGTGCCGTTCCGGTTAAACGGGGCCGAACAGGCTGCCTTTGAGCGGAGCTGTCAGTTGCTGGAGAAGCAGCGGGCGGAGCATCTGGATCCAAGGCTGAAAGGATGAGCCGCAGAGCAGGCCAGGATACGGAAAGAAGGAGGAACAGAGGTAGATGAGTGAGACGCTGACAAAATTGTACGCGGGTTATTCGATTGGACCGACGTGCTATGAGGAGGTTGGGCGTTACTGCCGCGCATATGGCAGCCGGATTCTCCTGCTGGGCGGAAAGACGGCGCTGGAAAAGGGTTTGCCGCCTCTGCGGGCGGCGCTTGCGCGGACGGCGCCCGATATGGAACTGGTGGATACGGTGGTATACGGGAGTGAGTGTACTTATGAGCGGATTCAGGAGCTGACCGCGGCCTATATCGACCGGGAGATCCATATGGTGTTTGGCATGGGAGGCGGAAAAGCGGCCGATACGGCCAAGAGCGTGGCCTGTCGTCTGGGAGTTCCGGTTTTTACCTTTCCGACGATTGCTTCCAACTGTGCGTCCATGTCCGCGATGTCGGTGATCTATCATGCGGACGGGAGCTTTGCGGATTTCTATTTTCATGAGAGCCCGGCGGTTCACTGCTTTATGAATACGGAGATTATGGTGCATGCGCCGCGTAAGTATATACGCGCGGGGATGGGTGATACGATTGCCAAGTATTTTGAGTGCCATTTTTCGGCGCGGGGAGATGAACTGGATTACCATTCGGCTCTGGGCAGGGAGATCAGCAATCTCTGTTATGAGCGGATTCATACATATGCAAAGGCAGCCCTTGGGGAAATGGATGAGGGGAAGCCGGGGGCAGCCTTTGAACAGATTGTGCTTACGATTGTGGTGAATACAGGACTGGTGTCCCATCTGGTGGAGGACTGTTATAATTGTGCGGTGGCCCATTCGGTATGCTATGGCCTGGATCTGTTGCCGGAGGTAGCTCAGCGTTTCCTGCACGGCGATCTGGTCGGATATGGTGTGCTGGTACAGCTGGCGCTCGACGGGATGGAGCGGGAGGAGAAAGAGGTCCGCGCCCTGTTGAAGCTGCTGGGAATCCCGGTTTCGCTTGCTGAGATGGGAGTGGCGTTTACACGGGAGCGGCTTGCGCCGGTTCTGGCAGAGACTGTCGCCGGGCCGGATATGGAGCATATTCCGTATCCGGTTACGGAGGAAATGATCTGGGAGGCGATGAAACGGGTGGAATTTCTGGCGCAGGCAGGCGGCTTGCAGATGTGAAAATGAAAAATCGTTACGATTCCATGAGAGAAAATCCGGTTCGCAATTGACATTTGCAGGATTGAATGGTATGATTATTCAGAATTCAGGAAAAAAATTCATGGATGAGTCAAGGCAGACGAACTTTCTGTTTCGTCTGTCTTTTGTCACGCAGGAGCGGTTTCTGATCTTCTGCATGGCAAAATTTTCAGAGAAAAAGGAGAGTAGAGATGATGAAAAAACTGGCATGGATGCTTCTGACGGGAATGGCAGTGTGTGGCCTGGCAGCCTGTGGATCCTCTTCGACGGAGTCGTCGACCGCAGCGGAAACGGCGGCACAGACGGAGGCAGCAGCGCAGACGGAAGCGGCGGCAGATGCGGCAGAGGATTCCGCAGAGACGGAAGACCTGGGCCGGCTGGGCGATATCCTCGAGGCGGGCAAGATTATTGTCTGTACGTCGCCGGATTACGCGCCCTATGAGTTTGAGGATCCGAATAAGAGCGGACAGGACAAATATGTGGGAGCCGACATGGAGCTTGCGCGTTATATTGCGGACGAGCTTGGCGTGGAGCTGGAGATCAGCGCCATGGATTTTGACGCCTGCCTGGCGGCGATTGGCGCCGGTCGCGCGGATCTGGGACTGATCGGCATGGTGCCGAAAGAGGAACGCCTGACGATGATGGATTTCACGGAAGTTTATTATGATGATGGCGATCAGTATATTGTGATTATGAAGGATCGTGACGCGGAATTCCCGGATCTGGCGTCCTTTGCGGGCAAGACCGTGGCGGCGCAGAACGGCACCCTGCAGGCGCAGCTGGTGACGGAGCAGCTTCCGGATACTTCGATGGAGATTATCTCCAAGGTGACGGACGGGATTCTGATGCTTCGGAGCGGGAAGATTGACGGCATTGCCGTGGCAAGCGTGGTGGCGAAGAATCTGGTGGAGAATAACGATGACCTGGTGATTGCGCAGGAGAAATTTGAGTATACGTCCCTCGGCGTAGTCGGTGGTGTTCCGAAGGGCGAGACCGCACTGGTTGAGCGGCTGAATGAGATCATCGATGGTGTGATTGAATCCGAGATTTATTTTCAGTGGATCGACGAGGCGAACGAACTGGCAGCAGGCATGTAGAAAAAACGGATGTTACCGGAGACCGGGGCGCCGGGCAGATGGGGGCCTTTGACGCCTGGTCTTTTCGAAAATTTACAGAGAGACATGAATTGGGAGGGATGATATGTTATCGTTCGATACAATGATAATGATTCTTACCAGATACAGTTCGCTGTTTCTGGAAGGAATCCGTCTGACACTGTTGCTGGCGCTGGTGGCGGTGGCGTTCGGCACGATATTCGGTACCCTGCTTGCCATCATGAAGATGTGCCGGTTTCGGGCGTTGGGTGTTGTGGCTACGGCTTATATCGAAATATTCCGTGGAACGCCGCTTCTCTTACAGCTTTACCTGTTTTATTTTCTGGTTCCGAGTCTGGTGCCATGGGAGCCGTCGAAATTCACCTGTGTATCCGTGGCGCTGGTGCTGAATGCAAGCGCGTATGTGTCGGAGGTCATTCGTGCGGGCATCCAGGCTGTGGATAAGGGACAGACGGAGGCTGCCAGAGGACTGGGACTGAATTCATTTCAGACCATGTACAAGGTCGTGCTGCCGCAGGCACTGAGTAATATTCTGCCTGCGCTGGGCAATGAATTTGTTACGGATATTAAAGAGACTTCTCTGGCTTCCACGTTCTTTCTGGGCGAACTGATGAGCGCTTACCGGACGATCAACGGAGCCACCTATATTACGTTGGAGCCGCTGATCATCGTGGGTATCATCTATTTCTGTCTCACGTTTTCCTTAAGTAAGCTGATCGGCCTGCTGGAAAGGAGTTTGCGACATGATTCTTAAAGTAGAAAACCTGCAGAAAAGCTTTGGCAAGTTAAAGGTGCTGACGGACGTAAACGCGGAAATCCATGAGAATGAGGTGATTTCCATCATCGGAACCTCCGGTTCGGGCAAGAGTACGTTTCTGCGGTGCCTGAATCTTCTGGAAAAACCGTCCGGCGGCAAGATCTGGTTCCACGATACCGATCTGACGGCCAAAGGCGTGGATATCAACCAGCACAGACAGAAGATGGGCATGGTATTTCAGCATTTTAACGTGTTTCCGCATATGAGCGTGGAGGAAAATATTACCATGGCGCCGGTTCTCCTGAAGAAAAAGACAAAGGAGGAGGCGCATGAGCGGGCCGTGCAGCTGCTGGATCGCGTCGGCCTTCTGGACAAGGCGAACACCTATCCGACACAGCTTTCCGGCGGGCAGAAGCAGCGCCTTGCCATTGTCCGGGCGCTTGCCATGGAGCCAGAGGTCATGCTGTTCGATGAGCCGACCTCGGCGCTGGATCCGGAGATGGTAGGCGAGGTGCTTCACGTGATCAAGGAGCTGATTAACACCGGGATGACCAGCGTGATAGTTACCCATGAGATGGGGTTTGCAAGAGAGGTGTCGGACCGGGTCTTCTTTATGAATGAAGGCATCCTGGCAGAGGAAGGAACGCCGGAGCAGATTTTTGACGATCCGCAGCTTCCGCGGCTGAAGGAATTCTTAAGCAAGGTGTTGTAAGTGATAATGATAGACAAAGGAGCATGAGAGAATATGCCGGAGTTGAGCAAACGAGTTGGAACCTTTACGGATTCTGTTATCCGGCGGATGACAAGAATCAATGATATGACGGAGGGTTCCATCAACCTGTCTCAGGGATTTCCTGATTTCGATCCGCCTGCGGAGATTACCGATGCGCTGGTGAAGGCCGCGAAGGAGGGGCCGCACCAGTACAGTGTGACGTATGGTGCGGATAACATACGGGAAGCGATTGCGAGAAAGCAGGGGAGAGCATTTTCCCGCACGATCGACCCGGACGAAGAGGTTGTGGTGACCTGTGGGGGCACCGAGGCCATGATGGCTGTGATGATGACGATCTGCAATCCGGGAGACAGGGTGATTGTGTTTTCTCCGTTTTATGAAAATTATGGGGCGGACGCAATCCTGTCTGGTGCAGAACCGATCTATGTTCCGCTGATTCCGCCGACCTTTGAGTTTGACCGGAATGTGCTGGAGGAGGCTTTTCGCAGTCATGTGAAGGCAATTATTATCTGCAATCCGTCCAATCCGTGCGGGAAGGTGTTCACCAGGGAGGAACTGACGTATATTGGTTCACTGGCAAAGAAATATGATACCTTTGTGGTGACCGATGAGGTATATGAGCATATCGTTTTCCGGCCGAATGAGCATGTGTGCATGGCCGGACTTCCAGACATGTATGAGCGGACGTTGACGTGCAATTCTCTTTCCAAGACGTATTCGATTACCGGATGGCGTCTCGGTTATGTGGTGGGACCGGCTGAGGTGATTGAAAATGTGAAGAAGGTGCATGACTTTCTGACCGTTGGCGCCGCGTCTCCGCTTCAGGAGGCAGCCACGGTGGGTCTGAATTTCGGCCCGGAATATTACGAGAAGCTGCGGGATATGTATACGGAAAAACGGGATTATTTTGTGGCGGGTCTGGAACGGATCGGCCTGAAGCATACCGTTCCACAGGGGTCTTATTTTATTCTGATTGATATTTCGGATTTTCTGGCCTTGCCGCAGTTTGCGGGCTGGACGGATCTGAAATTCTGCGAGTGGATGATTGTGAATTATGGTGTCGCCGCTGTGCCGGGTTCCAGTTTCTTCCGTGAGCCGGTGAATCATCTGATCCGGCTGCATTTTGCGCGAAATCTGGATACGCTCGATGAAGCGCTTCGCCGGCTGGAGCGGATGTGTGAATTATTGAAATAAACGGGCGGGCAGGAAGGCGGTATTTCCGGTCGGCATAAAATTTGCCAGTCCCTAATATGATGGTAAAAACGTTCTCAAGGGGTCCCCATGAAGGAGTACATCGAAGAACGGGCGATTGCCATCGTCAATTACATTATAGACCACAACGCGACGGTCCGGCAGGCTGCCCGGACATTCGGAATCAGTAAGAGCACCGTTCACAAGGATTGTGTAGACCGTCTGGTGCAGGTCAATCCAGGACTTGCGGCTCAGGTGCGAAAGGTGCTGGATATCAATAAATCCGAGCGGCATATTCGCGGCGGGATGGCGACGCGGGAGAAATATCAGCATCGGCTGGCGATCTGCAGCCGGGAAGAAAAATAGAAACAGGCGGCAGGGAGTGATGGGTAAGACCACTTCCTGCCGCCTGTCTTTTCGTGTTATATCTTGCGGAACCGCTCGTATCTCTGCTCGACGAGCTCGTCTGGTGTCTTCTGTACGCAGGTTGTGAAGAAATTACGCATGTGCTTGTCGATGATCCGGTCGATGGCCTCGATGCTTTCTGCGGCCGCCGGTTCGTCTTCACAGATGATGCGTTCGATGATGCCGAGCTTGTAGAGATCCTCGGCAGTCATCTTCATGACCCTGGCCGCATCGCTGGCACGGCTTGCGTCTTTCCAGAGGATGGATGCAAATCCTTCCGGGGAGAGGACAGAATATACGGCATTCTCCATCATCCAGACCTCATTGGATACGGCGAGTGCGAGCGCGCCGCCACTGCCGCCCTGGCCGGTCACGATCGACAGGATCGGCACGCGCAGATCTGACATTTCAAAGAGGTTGCGGGCGATCGCTTCGCCCTGTCCACGTTCCTCTGCTTCCATGCCCGGATAGGCGCCAGGCGTGTCGACAAAGCAGATGATCGGGCGGTTGAATTTCTCCGCCTGTTTCATCAGACGCAGCGCTTTGCGGTATCCCTCCGGGGAAGGCATGCCGAAGTTACGCTGATAGCTTTCTGCGGGCGTCTTGCCGCGTTCTTGGCCGATGACCGTCACGGGCATTCCGTGATAGAAGGCGATTCCACCGATGATTGCGCCGTCATCGCCGTAGTAACGATCCCCATGAAGCTCCTGAAAATCATCGAAGAGACTGGCAATATAGTCGCTGGCCATCAGACGGCTGGATTTTCTGGACTGGTGAACCGTCTCCCACGGTTCCATATGGCGCCGGAAAATCTTGTTCAGCGTCTTCTGACGCATGACACCGGAGAGCGGAGCGATACGGCTCTTGGGGGGATTCTCTTCTGTGTCCGGAGTGAGCATGGAGGCCGTCTGGGACAGAAGCTCCGATACGGATTTCTGGGACACGCCTTCTTCGGTCCACTTCTGCCAGCTGTGCTCCGGGCTGTGGAGCTTCAGAAGCAGTCCGAGATACTCTTTCTGATTCTCACGGGCAACGATCTGGTCAACAAAGCCATGCTCCAGCTGGAATTCCGCGCGCTGGAAGCCCTGCGGTAGCTTCTGCCCGATGGTCTGTTCGATTACGCGCGCTCCGGCAAAACCAATCAGAGCGCCCGGTTCCGCCAGATTGATATCGCCCAGCATGGCGAAGCTGGCGGTCACACCGCCGGTCGTCGGCTCGGTCAGGAAGCTGATAAAAAGAAGTCCTGCTTTTGCGTGGCGCTTTAAGGCCGCGGAGGTCTTCGCCATCTGCATCAGAGAAACGGTTCCCTCCTGCATTCTCGCGCCGCCGGATGCCGCGAAGATGATGATTGGCAGCCGCAGAGCCGTTGCCTGCTCGACCGCGCGCGCGACCTTCTCCCCCATATTGTGCCCCATGCTGCTCATCATGAAACGGGGGTCACAGACGACAATCGCGGTATCGTAGCCAAGAATTTTGCCGCGCCCGGACACGACCGCCTCATCGAGACCGGTCTTCTCCTTCGCAGCTTCCAGCTTGCTCTCATATCCGGCAAAGTCCAGTGGATTGACAATGGGCATCTCTTTGTCCCATTCCTCAAATGTACCCTCATCGATCAGCATCTCAATCCGGTACCGGGCGTCGATGCGGAAATATGCGCCGCATTTCGGGCAGATATAGAGATTGTCCTTGACTTCCTGAACGAGGATGGAACGCTCGCATTTGTTGCAGCATCTCCAGAGATCCCGCAGGTTCTCCGGGGTCAGGGCAGTGGGGCGGCGCGGAATGCGTTCCGGCTTCCCGTCTGCGGCGGATTCCACGGAAGGAGTCTCCTCTTTCGTGTCTGTTGGTTCATTGGTTGCTGCGGCCACTGGCTGTTCGGGATCAGCCGACTGGCCGCCTTCTGTCATCGGTGTTTCGGATGTCAGTGTCTCATCGGCTTCTGCCTGATTTCTTCCGCCGGAACGGGCGGTCATTTTCTTAAATACGTTAAACATAGTGCCTCCTTGCTTACAATCCGGTCTGACGTGGATCTGCTGATCGGGTGAAAGGCCATTCTGGATTGCTGCCATTTGTTTTGAGTTTCAAACTATTATCCTAGTATAGCGAATCCTGTCTGGTTCGTCAAGGATAAGTGCGCAAGTTTGTCGGAAAAAACAGAGTTTACATGAGGAAGTAAAAAAATTATAATGAAAAACAGAAAAGAGGAATCGAGGTGTGCGTGGTGAAAAAAGAGGTTACGGTAATCGGAAATTCCGTGGTCGACGTGCTGGCCGGTCCGGTCGACGTGCGGTCTCTGGAGGCCGGCTCGCAGCCGGTGAAGGAGACAAAGCTGTCGTTTGGCGGAGACGCCCTGAATGAGGCCGTACTCTTGTCGCGGTTCGGGAAGAAGGTGGAACTGGTTTCCAGGCTGGGGCAGGATGAGGCAGGAACACGCGTGATGGATTATCTGCGGGAGAACGGGGTATCTGTGGAGCGGGTGATGACCGGGAAGGATAGCCCGACTTCGGTCAATATCGTGCTGGTTGATGAAGCGGGAGAGCGATATTTCCTGACGAATCCGGGCAGCAGCCAGAGAAAACTGACCGAGGAGGATGTCATCCGCTATCTGGATGAGGCGGCTGATCTTGTGAGTTTTGCGAGCATTTTTGTCTCAGCCGAGCTGGATATTCCGGCGATGGAGCGTGTGTTTCAACGGGTTAAGAGCAGGCCGGGGCGCATTCTGGTCGCGGATATGACGAAGGCCAAGCACGGAGAAAGACTGGATGATCTGAAAAACCTGCTTCCCTGGGTGGATTACATTCTGCCGAATGAGGCAGAGACGGCATTGCTGACGGGTGAGCAGGATCCGTATGGAAATGCCGGAAAGCTTGTGGAGGCCGGAGTGGGCTGCGCTGTGATCAAATGCGGCTCACAGGGCTGCCTGATCCGCACGAAGCAGGAAACCCTGCGGATTCCGGCCTTTGCCGTTCCGGAATGCGTTGACACGACCGGAGCCGGCGACAGCTTTGCTGCAGGGTTTCTGTGGGGATTGTCGGAGGGGCTTTCGCTGGCCGACTGTGGGAGATTCGCGTGCGCGGCGGCTTCCTGCAGCGTGGAGTGCATGGGAGCGACGGACGGAATTCATTCGCTTGGGCAGGTGATGGAACGGTTCCGGAAGATGAAGGCGGACGGATGAAGTCAGAGCCTGGCGGCCTCCGTGATCATTTCGCTGAACGAGGGGTGTGGGCGGATCACGTCTGCCATGTCTTCCATTGTCAGTCCCTGACGGATGGCGACGGCGAATTCACTGACCATGTCGGTCGCACGTGCGCAGAGAAGCTGGGCGCCGAGAATGAGGTGGCTGTCTTCCTCGTAGACGACCTTGATGAATCCACGTTCCTGCAGTGTCAGCACGGACTTGCCGTTTGCGGAGCTTAGGATTTTGTGGCTTTTGGCGACAATGCTCCTGGCTTTGGCTTCGTCGAGCGTCAGGCCGACTGAGGCGATCTCCGGGCTGGTGTAGACGCAGGATGGGATCAGAAGCGGAGCGGATGCGCTTTCGCGTCCTGCCATGTGGCGGACGGCCCGCAAACCCTGTGCCGTGGCGGCGTGAGCAAGCGAAATCTGTCCGGTTACATCGCCGATCGCATAGATACCGGGGATGCTGGTCTCATAGAATTCGTTGACGAGGATGCGGCCGCGCTCCGTGGCGGGAGCGCATCCTTCACTGAAAAGCCCTTCTGTGTATGGGCGGCGACCGGTGGCGATCAGGACGGCCTGGGCGGCGCAGGTCTGTTCCTTGCCTTTTTCCAGATAGGTGCAGCGGATGCCATTTTCTGTGGCAGCGAGGGAACGGACGCTGGCTCCGGTGTGAATGTCTGCGCCTTTTTTCTTCATGGAGAGTTTCAGGCTCTGACCGAGTTCCCGATCCAGGCTGGCGATCAGAGAGGGGAGTGCTTCCAGAATGGTGACCTTCGTTCCGAGCGCCTGCCAGATTCCGGCGCATTCGACACCGATCACGCCGCCGCCGATGATCAGCAGAGAATCAAAGGGGGCTCCGTCATACGAGAGCAGTTCATCGCTGGTCATGACGCCGGGCAGGTCGCTTCCGGGAATTGGCGGGATGGATGGAGTGCTGCCGGTTGCCAGAAGGATGTGGTCGCTTTCCAGGTCAAAGGCAGTGCCGTCCGGGGCAGTGACCCGGACGAGAAGGCCGTCGGAGACGACGCTTCCGATACCCTGGCAGACGGTGACCTTTGCGGTCTTTAACCGTGTCGCAATACCTGTCTGCAGGGAAGCGATGGTTTCGGCTTTGTGTTGCTGGACGGCTTTCATGTCGACGGACGGTTCCTGTGACTGAATGCCGAAGCGGGCGCTGTGTTTGATTCCTTCGTAGCATTCTGCAGAGTGAATCAGAGTTTTTGTAGGGATGCAGCCGCGGTTTAAGCAGGTGCCGCCGATAGCGTCTTTCTCTACAAGGGCGGTGTGAAAACCGAGTCGGGCGGCTTCGAGGGCGGCTTCGTAGCCGCCGGGACCCGCACCGATGACGGTCAGATCAAAGTGTTCATTCATGGAGTAGTCCTCCTTGCTTACAGTCTATAGTTGTTCCCGGATTGTGTCGCACAGATTGTGGCAGATGTGATCCGGGACATTTCGTTCTTTCAGGATATTGGTGAGGGTCGTCTGGATGGCATGTACCTCATAGGGGCATCCGGCAAACTGGGGGCCGATATCCGCAAACCACCGATATTCCATGGCGTCAGAGGAGAGAAGCGCTGTTTCGATGATGCCGCGGTTCACCTGTACGGTGAACTCCGCTTCTCCCCAGTCGAAGTGCGTCTCCATGCGGTTGGTAAAAGGAATCCTGCGGCCATATTTCCATTCCCGGGAATCGAAATACAGCGTTCTGCGGCTGATTTTGTTTCGGTCCAGCCGCCCTTCATGGAACCTGTTTACAGGCAGGTGATAGACCTGCGAAAAGGACTGAATCATCGCCTGTTTCATTGCTTCCGCCGTGATATCCGGGCAGAGCGTGGAGAGGTTGACGACACGGGAACGAACGGAATCGACGCCCTTCGACGCGAGTTTGCTACGGGATGGATGTAAGAAGCGGGACATGGCTGCAGTGTCCACATCCAGAAGCAGGGTGCCGTGATGGTAATAACAGCCCTGCGAATCGAAGAATGCGTTTCCGGAGAATTTGCGTCCGTTGATGGCCGCATCATTGCGCCCGGTTGCCTGCGCATCTAACCCGAAGGATGCGACGGCACGGATGATGACCTGCATCTGGCGGGGAACGTCGGCGTCTGTCTTTTTCATGCAGAAGGTAAAATTCAGATTACCCAGGTCATGATAGACGGCGCCGCCACCGGAGAGACGGCGGGCCAGATGACCGCCGTCTGCTTCCAGCCCGGCCACCCGGCATTCCTTCCAGCAGTTCTGGTTGCGGCCGATGACGACCGTGCGGGCGTTCTGCCAGAGGAAGAGGATGCATTCGCCGGGCTCCGTGTGGAACGTGAGAAATTCTTCGGTTGCCAGATTCTCATAAGGGTTAGTCGTCTGGCTTAAGAAGACCGATAACTGTTGAATCATGTTTTACTCCCAGGTATAGCGGACAACCGGTTTTCTGGCAGCCGTGACTTCGTCGAGCCGCCGTACCGGCGTCGCGAGCGGGTACTGATGCATGTCTTCCGGCGCTTTTTCGGATTGCTTCCGTACATCGATAAAAATCTGAATGGCCTCGTCAAGCGTTTCCCGGCTCTCGGTTTCCGTCGGTTCGATCATCAGCGCTTCATGGACGATCAGCGGGAAATACATGGTCGGCGGATGGATGCCGTGGTCAAGCAGGGCCTTGGCGATATCCAGGGCGGAGACGTTATACGTCCGTTTTTCCTGTTCCAGAGTGAGAACGAATTCATGCATGCAGGTGTGGTCATAAGCCATCTGATAGTAGGGTTTCAGCTGATGCATCATATAATTGGCGTTGAGGACCGCACCGACAGCCGCTTCCGGAATGCCTTCCCGTCCCAGCGTCAGAATGTAGCAGAGTGCACGGACGACGACCAGGAAGTTTCCATAGAAGCTGCGCACATCGCCGATGGAATGGGGAGCGCGGCTCATTGCGAGTCCGTCTCCGGCCGGTATGGCGCGGACGCCTGGCAAAAAGTCAGCCAGAAAGGCTTTGCAGGCGACCGGGCCGCTTCCGGGTCCGCCGCCGCCATGCGGCGTAGAAAAGGTCTTGTGGAGATTCAGATGCATGACGTCAAATCCCATGTCACCGGGGCGGGTAATGCCCATGATGGCATTGAGGTTCGCTCCATCGTAATAGCACAGGCCACCGGCTTCGCGTACAATGCGTGTGATTTCTGCTATGTTCGGGTCGAACAGGCCAACGGTGTTCGGGTTCGTCAGCATCAGTCCGGCCGTGTCGTCGCCGACGGCGGCCTTCAGCGCGTCCAGGTCAACGCAGCCGTGTGCATCCGATACGATGTTGACGACGTCAAATCCAGCCATCGCTGCGCTTGCCGGGTTGGTGCCGTGGGCAGAGTCGGGGACAATGATCTTGCGGCGGGCGTCATCGCCACGGCTTGCATGGTATGCTTTGATGAGAAGCAGGCCGGTGAATTCTCCGTGTGCACCGGCAGCCGGCTGCAGGGTGCAGGCATCCATACCGGTGATGGCGCACAGGGCCTGTTCTGTCTCGGAGATCACCTCCAGACAGCCCTGGATGTCAGGCGTATCCTGAAGTGGATGGATCTGTGTAAAACCGGGAAGAGCGGCGGCTTCTTCGTTGATCTTCGGGTTGTATTTCATTGTGCAGGAGCCGAGCGGGTAGAAACCGTCGTTGACTCCGTGTGCCTGCTTCGCGAGTTCCGTGTAATGGCGGGAAAGCTCTGTCTCGGATACCTCTGGCAAATGGAGCGGTTTTTCGCGAAGGGCAACGTTCGTGGGCGTATAGGGGGTCGGACATTCCGCAAGCAGGTCGCAGCCGCGCCCGGGCGCGCCCATTTCAAAAATCAGTTTCATGCGAGCACCTCCTTGATCGCGTCCCTCAGGCCGCGGATTTCATCGGCAGAGTTCATCTCCGTCGCGCACCAGAGGATCTCTCTTTCAGAGAGCGGGAGACCGGAGAGGTATCCGCGTTTCGCCAGGTTTGCGGCGAGCTGCGCAGCGTCACAGGGACAGACGGTGACGAATTCATGGAAAAATTCATCGGCATATTTGCGCGTAAAACCAAGGGACTCCAGTTCGGAGAGCAGATAATGGGCGTTCGTCATGCAGGATTCTGCCGCTCGTTTCAGTCCCGTGCTTCCCATGGCGGAGAGATAGACGGCGGCGGTCATCGCGCAGAGCGCTTCGTTGGAACAGATGTTGGAACTGGCTTTTTCGCGTCGGATATGCTGTTCGCGGGCCTGAAGCGTGAGAACGAAGGCACGTCTGCCATCGGCGTCAACCGTCTGGCCGACGATGCGGCCGGGGAGCTTTCGCATCAGCTCTTTTGTGGCGGTCATGAAGCCCAGATAAGGACCGCCAAAGCCCATCGGCAGGCCAAGCGGCTGCCCTTCGCCGACTGCGATGTCAGCGCCATATTCGGCGGGAGTCGCAAGGAGCGCCAGCGAGATCGGGTTGCAGCTTACAATCAGCTTTGCGCCTGCGGCGTGAACGGCCTTCGCAATGGCGGCGCCATCTTCGATCAGTCCATAATAATTCGGCGACTGAATCAGCAAGCAGGCGGGATCGCGAAAGTCCATCGCGTTCCAGGCGTCAAGGTCGGTATGACCGTCTTTCTCCGGAAGGACCAGGAGCGGTGCACCGCTTCCGAAGCAGTAAGTGCGGACAACAGAGAGAATATTCGGATCAACCGCACCACTGACGACGACGGTTTTTCGTTTACGGTCACGGCACATGGCGACGGCTTCTGCCGCTGCGGTGGCTCCGTCATAGACGGAAGCATTGGATACATCCATGCCGGTCAGCTCGCAGATCATGGTCTGATATTCAAAAATGGACTGCAGGATTCCCTGACTGATTTCAGCCTGATACGGCGTGTAGGCCGTGACAAATTCTTCCTTTGCGGTCACCTGTCTGACGATGGCCGGAATGTAATGGTGGTAAGAACCGGCGCCCCGGAATATGTGGGAGAAACGGGTATTCTTTTCTGCAATCGATGCAATTTTGCGGGATACTTCAAGCTCCGGGCGTCCGGCCGGAAGATTCAGCGGCTTTCGGATACGCAGTTGCCCGGGGATATCCGCGTAAAGATCGTCGAACGATTGCATGCCGATGGTTTCCAGCATTTGCGCACGCTCGGATTTCGTGGAAGGAATGTAGCTTCCCATGATGACACCCCCTTATTTTTTGCTCTCTTCCTCGCAGAATGCTTCGTAGGCCGCAGCATCCAGCAGCTCCTCTTCCTCAGTGATATTTTCTGCTTTTACAAACCAGGCCTCATAGGGCGCTTCGTTGATCTGTTCCGGATGATCCAGCAGTTCTTCATTGATCTCGGTGACGGTGCCGGATACGGGAGAGTAGACGTCGGAAACCGCTTTGACGGATTCGACATCGCCAAGCGCTTCGCCGGCGGTCAGCTCGTCGCCTTCCTCCGGCAGATTGACAAAGACCAGGTCGCCCAGCTCGTGCTGAGCATAGTCAGTCAGGCCGATGGTGGCGATGCCGTCTTCGATTCTGACCCATTCGTGGGATCTGGAATAGCGCAGTTCGTTCGGAAAATTCATAATTTTAACCTCCTTGTTGTTCCTGTCAGACGGACATCGGATCAGGATTTTTTCTTTGTCTTCGAATAGAACGGAAGTGCGACGACTTCCATGTCAACCTTGCGGCCGCGGACATCCGCAGTCAGTTTCGTGCCGATGGCAGAGGCGGCGGTGTCCACCAGAGCCATGGCGATGGGGTAACCGAGATAAGGCGCGTGGGTGCCCGACGTAGTGATGCCCACCTGTGTATCACCCTGCCAGACGGTCATATGTTCGCGGACGATGCCGCGTCCGGTGACCTTCAGGCCGACCCGGGTGCGGGTGACTGGTCTGGCCGCCAACGCTTCCTTTCCGATGAAATCGTTCTTCTGCATCTTTACGGCGAACCCCAGTCCGGTTTCAAGAGGGGAAATGCCTGCATCCATCTCATGTCCGTAGAGCGGCATGCCCGCTTCGAGACGGAGCGTATCTCTGGCGCCGAGTCCGCAGGGAATCAGGCCATCGTTCTTGCCGGCTTCCAGGAGACGGTCCCATATGGCAGGGGCGTCTGCGGCGGCCATATAGAGTTCGTATCCACCGGAGCCGGTGTAGCCGGTTTTGGAGACAACGCATTTCATACCATCGATGGCAGCGTCAAAATTCGCGCTGTAGTATCGAACGGGAAAGCTTTCTTCCGGCAGCAGACGCGAAAGGATCTGTTTGGCCTTCGGCCCCTGAACGGCGATCTGGGCGATGGCGTCGGAAATATCCGTGAAGACAGCGTCCTCTGTCTCATGCTCCTTCATCCAGGCGAAATCCTTGTCCCGGTTGGCGGCGTTGACGACGATGAAATAATGCTCGTCCCGCACCCGATAGACGATCAGATCATCCACACAGCCCCCGTCGTCGTAGCACATCACGCTGTAGCGGGCCTGCCCGTCGTACATACCGGTAAAGTCGTTGGTCAGCAGATGGTTCAGCTGCGCCAGTGCGCCCGGGCCGGTGCAGGTGATCTCGCCCATGTGTGAGACGTCGAACAGGCCGCAGGCATTGCGGACAGCCATGTGTTCCGCGATCACGCCGGTCTCGTACTGTACGGGCAGCAGATAGCCGGCGAACGGGACGATCCGGCCGCCGGATGTCCGATGTGTCTCATAAAGCGGTGTTGTCTTTTCCATAGCTCCTCCTTCTTCGGATATCGATGCTCTGTTATGGCAGTTTCTTCCATAAGCTGCAGAACAGGCTGACTCTGCCACGGACCGTTGTTTTTGGGCGTTGTGGCAAAGAAAAAAGCGCGAAACAAATAAAATGTTTCGCGCTCTGTCATGTCAACCTGAAAGATTCCCGGAATGTCCGGTTGCTTCTTCGGCGCAGCCCAGACGGCTGCTTTCCAGAGTATCGTCGGAAGCTGGTCCTTTTGCCTGAGAGTTCTTCGGCCCCTTCGGCGCACACCCTTGTGTCTCTCCCCGCTTCGTCACCCGATGTATGTAATCATGTTTTTAATCTAGCACAGGAAAAGGGAAAAGTCAATCAGAAATATTACGGGCGAATGGAACGTTTAAAAAGAGCGTGAACGGTTCCCCGGATGGTATAAATCCCATCCGCAGAGAATAGATTAGCGGTAATTGATCGGATGGAGAAAAACAGAATGAAAAGAAGACAGTTCGATGGCTGCCGGCTGTCACTTGCCTGTGCGGCGACGTTGATGCTTTTGTCAGGATGCAAGGTGGACAAAGTGGACCAGGAGCGGGTGAGAGATCTGGATTTTACGGTGGTAGGGGAGGCGGATATTCCGGCGGAGCTGAAGGAACTGGTTGATGAGCGAAAGGCGGCGCCGTTTAAACTGACCTACACGAACGACCAGGGGCTGTACATTGCGGTGGGATACGGAGAGCAGGAGACCGGCGGTTACAGCATTCAGGTAGACGATCTCTACCTGACGGAGAATTCCATCGTCGCCGACACGGAACTGCTTGGGCCGCAGCGAGGGGAAACAGTCGGTGTTGAAAAGTCGTATCCTTATATCATCATCCAGACAGAATACTCGGAACTGCCGATTGTATTTCAGTGAAACCGGGAGGGCGTGAAATGATTTTGTTCTCATCTGCATAATTGGAAGCGCATCGACATAAGCTGAGGGTAAAAGACCGCTTTCCGCCTGCAGGGCGAGGGCGGCCGGACAGGAAGGTGGGTGTTTCTGATGCTGGAACTGGTAAGAGAGAACATACATATGAAACGGAGAAAAAATCAGGTCGGCACACAGGTAACGCTGGATGATGATTTTGTCGTACCGGATACCATGAGCGATGTGGAGCAGGTCATTCTGGACACGGGAGAGGTCCAGCTGGAGCCGGTGAAGGTCCAGACGGAGAAGGTCACGGTGCGGGGAAAGCTGGATTTCCATGTGCTGTATCGGAAGGAAGGAGGGGGATTGCAGGCGCTGGGCGGCATGATTCCGTTTGAAGAGACGGTCAATGTGCCGGGACTCCTGCAAGAGGATGATGTGGGAGTTGGCTGGCATCTGGAGGATCTGGAAGCAACGATCATTAATTCAAGAAAACTGGGCGTCCGGGCAGTGGTGACGCTGGAGATTACCGTCGAAACCGTTTTTGACGCGGAGGCTGCGGTGGATCTGGGTCATCCTGCGGATGAAGCGGATGCTCCGCAGATTGAAGTTCAGAAAGCCACGATGGAGGTGGCGGCAATCGCGGCACGCAGGAAGGATACCTGGCGCCTGAAGGATACGGTAACGCTCGGCGGGAGCAAGCCCGCCATCGATCGGATCCTCTGGAGTGAAATGCGGCTGAGCAATACGTCGACCAGACCCCTGGACGGTCAGGTTCATCTGGAGGGGACAGTCGTGGTTTTCGTGATCTATGAAGGAGAAGGCGGAGGGATTCAGTGGCTGGAGGAGAATCTTCCCTTTTCGGGAGAGGTGGAAATGCAGGGGGCGTCGGAGGAGATGATTCCGATGATTCGTCTGCGCCTGAGCCATAAAATGCTGGAGGAAAAACCGGATTATGACGGGGAGATGCGGGAGCTGGACATCGACGCGGTCATCGAACTGGATATGCATCTGTATGAAGAACGGAGTCTGGAGATCCTGCGTGATCTGTACGCGATCAACCGTGAGCTGTCCGTGGAGACGGAGGAGGCGGACTTTGACACGGTTCTTACCCGTAATACGGGGAAATGCAGAGTAGCCGACCAGGTTTTGGCCGGTCTGGACAGCCGGATTCTGCAGATTTGTCACAGTTCGGGAAACGTCAAACTGGATGAGGTGGAAACGGGAGAGAATGTGCTTTCCATGGACGGAGCGCTGGAAGTTCGGCTCCTGTATCTGACGGATGATGACAGTCGTCCCATTCAGTCTGCGACGCAGCTTCTGCCGTTTCACTATGATGTGGAGGCGCCGGGAATTTCCGCGGACAGTGTCTGGTATCTGGAGCCGGAGGTTGAGCAGCTGACTTCGGTGATGGCAGGGCAGGGGACGGTTGATGTGAAAGCGGTGCTCTCTTTTGATTTGCTGGCGCTGCGGCCGTTGCGTGTCCCGGTGATCCGCCAGGCAGAGACGCAGCCGCTTGATGCGGAAAAGCTGAAGAGTATGCCGGGGATTGTGGGATATATCGTGCAGACGGGAGATGCGCTCTGGGACATTGCCAAACGGTTTCACACGACCATGGATGACATCATGAATACCAACTCACTGACTTCGGAACAGATCAGCCCTGGAGACAGTCTGATCCTGGTGAAGGAACTGTCGCGGGATTAGATGCGCCAGATGCACCTTTTGCGTGGAAGGGGAATATCATACAGTGTGACGATGAAAAGCGGTTCCTTCGCGCATTCGGCCAATGCTTTCCATAGATCAGGGAAACCTGGGCGGTGTCCGGAATCTTTGCGAATATTCCGATGCCGTCTACATAGGCCGGATGGGTGGCTGGCGGAATCTGTCGGCACCCATGGCGCATGACGAGGATAATCGGCATGGTGCGGCAATGACAGATACAAGGATCTTTCTTTTTCCCGGCAATTGTGGTAGGATAAGTACGATCAGATGAAAGGATTTTACATAAATGAAGCGGATCAGACAGATGATAACGGTCATGGCCGCTGCGGTTGTCCTTCTGTCGCCGTTCGTGTTTCGACGGCTGGATGAGCGACTGGTTCTTACCGGCGTGGAAGACAGCGCGGCTTTTCCTGTGGTGACGCCGGGAAGCCTGTTTTCCGGCCAGGCGCAGACGGAACTGGAGACATACCTGCAGCAGCATTTGCCGGGGAAACCTTTTATGGTGCGTCTTAGGAACGAGATTACCTTTTCTCTTTTGCACACCGTATCCAACATCAACTACAGCATGAGCCGGGACCGGGATTTGTTCAGCTGGGAAAATGTCAGCTGGTATCTTCAGTACTTTGCTCCGATCTCGCAGGAGGGAGCGGACGAGCTTCTGATGAAGCTTACGCGACTTAAGGATATGCTGGAAGCGAATGGAAAACAGCTCTATCTTTTTATTACGCCGTGTAAGATCCGTTATCGGGAGGATGCGCTTCCGTGGGTGGATCAGGCGATGGCGCCGGAGCGGGGCGCAGGCAATTACGAACAGCTGATCCGCATTCTGACAGACAGCGATCTGAACTGGTTTGACAGCATTGCATATATTGAGGAGCATCAGGGGGAGTTTGACAGCCGGGTGCCGCTTTACTATCGGACGGGGCTTCATTGGTCGGCCTATGTGGGCAATACCGTGGGTGCGGCGTTTGGCGCCTATCTGGAGGAGAAGAGTGGCTTCAATCTGCCGGAGGTCACAGTGACGGCGCGTCCGTGCGAGACGCCGGTGTATCCGGACGCGGATTCGTTTGGCGTATTTAATGTTTTGCGGGAGCCGTATGACGATTATTATGAGCCGGTCATTACGGTGACGGATCCGACGACCGACGCGCCGGGATTTCTTTGCCGTGGCGGGAGTTTTATGGGACAGAGCCTGGCGATGCTGATTCAGAATCATTATTTCGGGAAAAACGTGGATATGGAAAACCGCCAGATTTTTACAGAGGAATTTGGTCAGGTGAAGGGATTCTCCAGCTATGAAGATGAGGAGATGGCGGAATACCTGAGAGAGATTGACCTCGTAGTACTTGAGGTCAATGAGACATCTGTGACGGAGATGGGGTTCGGTTTTATCGACTATATGCTGGAACACCCGGAAATACTACAGGAAGAACAGGCGGTAGAGTGAAATGGTATTCTCATCACCGGTATTTTTATTTTTCTTTTTGCCATTGACGCTTGTGTTCTATGGGCTGGCGTCTCTGACCGGCAGGATCGCCGTCAAAAACGCAGTCCTGCTGGTTATGTCGATCGTCTTTTACGGATACGGTGGCCTGAATTATCTCGGACTCCTGGCTGTGTCTGTTGTGGTCAACTGGGCAATCGGGCTTGCTGTGGATGCGTGGAAGCCGAAAAAGGCAGCTTCTGTCGTGTTCCTGCTGGGGATCGTTTGGAATACAGGTATTCTGGTCGTATTGAAATATCTGAATCTGCTGGGAGACACGGCAGCCTGGATCGCGGGTATGATCTCCGGAACGGAAATGACGTCGCCGATTCCGGAGATTGTTCTTCCGATCGGCATTTCCTTCTTTACGTTTCAGATTATGTCCTATCTGATCGACGTGTATCGGGGGAAGACGAAGGTACAGCGAAACATTGCGGATCTGGCGCTCTATATCATGCTCTTTCCGCAGCTGATTGCGGGACCGATCGTCCGCTATACGGATGTGGAAGGGGCGATCCGGAAGCGAGGCAGCAGCCTGGACGATGTGTATGAGGGAGCCTTCCGCTTTATGGTTGGCTTCTTCAAAAAGGTTTTGCTGGCGAATGAAGTGGGTAAGGCGGCCGACCTGGCGTTTGCCCTGAAGCCGGGCATGGGAATGATCTACGCCTGGATCGGAATTGTGTGCTATTCGCTGCAGATTTATCTGGATTTCTGGGCGTATTCCGATATGGCAATCGGTCTGGGGCGGATGTTCGGATTTCGCTTTCCGGAGAATTTCGACGATCCGTATTGTGCCAGAAGCATTTCGGAGTTCTGGCGCCGGTGGCATATGACTTTGTCAGGGTGGTTTCGCGATTATGTTTACATTCCGCTGGGCGGGAGCCGCTGCAGCATAGGAAAGAACTGCAGGAATTATCTGATTGTCTTTGCGCTGACCGGAATCTGGCACGGAGCGAGTTGGAACTTCCTGTTCTGGGGACTGTATTTCGCCTGTTTTCTGATTGCAGAGCGGCTGGGACTTTTGCGGCTGGTCGAACGGTTGCCGGGACTCCTGCGTCGGCTCTATGTGATTCTGGTTGTCGGCGTCGGCTGGGTATTCTTCCGGGCGGATAATCTGACAAAGGCGATCGGCTATCTGCAGGAGATGGTCTGCGGGAATCCGATGGGAAGTCTGGACCGCGAACTGGCTGAGTACGTCACCGGGCCCAAATTCATCCTGTTGTTTGTAGTTTCCCTGCTGTTCTGTACGCCCTTTTTCCGGAAAGCACATGAGAAACTGCAGAGGATGGGAGCGGCGGCGGTCTGCGATGCCGTGGCAGTTGTGCTGTTTTTCCTCGCCGCGTGCGAGATGATGGCCGGGACTTATAATCCGTTTATTTATTTTCGGTTTTAAAAGAGGCAGGAGATGAACATACATACAAAGGATGGAGTGAATTATACCTATCTTCTTCGCTGTGCGGACGGAAGCCTGTATTGCGGCTGGACCAATGATCTGGAAGCAAGGCTGCGTGCACACAATGCAGGAAAAGGGGCGAAATACACGCGGTCCCGCCGCCCGGTGACGCTGGCGTACTATGAGACGTATGAGACGAAAGAGGAAGCCATGCGGCGCGAATGGAAGGTGAAGCATATGAGCAGAGATGAGAAACTGGAACTGATCGCGGCGGGGGTGGAGAAAACTGCAGGAATGGACATATATGCGGCAGACAGAAAACAGACGGAGTGATCCGTCTGTTTTCTGTCTGTACTCAGTTCCGCAGCGATTTCGAAATCGTGAGGCAGCGTGTCAGTGAGCATATCTTTCAGCAAGGTGATTCTGAATAGCTGCTTTCCTTATCAGTAACTGGTAAAAGAAAATACAGATGAACGCAGATAACAGTGAACCCATCGGAGCGGCCAGTCCCATCGGAAAGAGTGTTTCCGGGAATAACAACGATGTTATGTATGCCACAGGGATACGGATAAGCAAGATGGAAATGATATTGTGAGCAAAGGAATACAACGATTTTCCGTAGGCACTAAAGTATCCGCTGAAACAAAAATGAATTCCAGCGAAAACGCAGTCAAGGCAGTAACTACGCAGGTATTGTCCGCCGTAGGAAACAACCTGTGGCTCTCCTTTTACAAACAATGAAACAATTTGCGGGGCTATAAACTGGCAGACGATGCTTACCATAACTCCGAATCCTACACAGAGAATGATGCCATAACGGAGAGTTTTCTGCCCTTTAATATGTAATCCTGCGCCAATATTCTGCGCAGTTAATGCCGATATTGTAGAGAGCATGGCCGAAGGCACTAAGAATAAAAAACTGATCACTTTTTCTACGATTCCGACTGCGGTTGCCACTTCCAGCCCTCTCATGTTAGCAATCATAGTGATAACCAGAAAGGAAACTTGAATCAGTCCGTCCTGGCAGGCAATCGGCGTTCCAACCCGAAGTAATTGTCTGGCGGTATTGGACTGAGGCCGGAGGTCTCTCGGAGACACTTTGATGTCACCGTTCATTTTTCGCATAAATATCAAAGCCATCAATACAGAGACTACTTGAGCAGTGACGGTTGCGATGGCCGCTCCGGCTGCACCTAAATGAAATGCTCCCACAAAAAGGTAATCCAGTCCAATATTAAAAATGCCGGAAATACCTACAAAAATCATGGGATGCTTCGTGTCTCCCAATCCACGATAAATACTGCTGATGACATTATAGGCAACAATAAACGGGACGCCGATAAAGCATACGAACAGATAGCGATACGCCGCGTCAACAGATTCTGCCGGGGTTTTCAACAGAGTTAGAAAATTGGAAATGTTCAGCAGTAACCCTCCAGTACTGATAACTGCGATCGCTGTAAAGAGTGTAACGGAATTGCCGATAGTGAGAGCGACTTTTCTCTGTTCTCTGGCACCAACGGCATAGCCGATTGCAACGGTTGTTCCCATGGCTAATCCCACCACGATAACCGTAAACATGTGCATAACCTGGCTTCCGATAGAAACGGCGGTTACCTGGGCAGTACCATTGAATTGACCTGTAATAAACAAATCAGCCATACCATAAAAGGTCTGCAAAAAGCTGGCGATGAAATACGGGACTGAAAACCGAACCATCGCATGCAACAAATTTCCCTGTGTCAGCGAATTTTCATCTCCCATCGTGCTCACCATTCGAATATAGTCCGGAAGAATACGGACCATTTGTTTATCAACAAAGAAACAAAAAAATTCATATAGCGACCTCCAAAGAAAAAAATGTGCTAACCGCATTGTGTTTTGACACATTAAGAATAGCACATCTTAAGAAGGTTGAGAAACGAATAAATTTGCTCACAATCAGCACCTTTTTTCATGGATAAACGTCAGCAATTTCTCTAATGCTTTTGAACGCCCGGTCTTCGAATATATCAACTGTGCTGTCTCTCGGAAATCATCTCCCAAAGGAAGTGCCGTTAATCCATCGAAAGTTGCATTGCCGGAATAGGGAAGAATCGCAAAGCCCTTGGACATTCCGACATGGAGAAGCTGTTCCGCCAGCGTTGTACATACAATAATATCGGGGCAGGAAACACCGAACAGTCGGTAGAAATTTTCCTGACACCGATTATGATATGCGGCATTGTTTGATTTTGTAATCAGGGGCAGATTCGAAATAATCTCTCTTAATGTGGCATATCGATTTATTGCAGATTTGGAACATACAATTGACTGGTGAATCTGAAGCATCGGTTCGTGTTCATAATTTTCCGGAAGCAGTAATGCATCCGGGATTACACAGGCATCTATATTCCGGTTTTCAAGTCCGGCAAGCAATTCATAATCCGGCCTAAAGGAGAAACAGATCAAAATTTCGGGGAACGCTTTTTCAAATGCCTGAAGAACTGGAATTTCAAGGTAATCCTGAATCGCAATTCCAAGACAAAGGCTGCGCTTTGATGTCGGGACAAGCTCTTCCAGAAGCTGATAATAACTTTGCCGGATGGACTTGATCCCATCATAAAATTTCTTTCCTTGTTCCGTTAACAACACTTGCTTTTTTTCTCTGATAAATAAGGCACATCCGACTTCTGTTTCCAATGTGCTGATATACTTGCTCATGGTGGTCTGTGCAATATTGCATGCATCAGCAGCCTTGGTGAAGTTTTCAAGTTCTGCGGCTTTTATAAAATAATCAATTTTTGATATATCCAAGACACATACCTCCATAACTGTGGTTTTGTGTGGTTTCCCTTTCTGGTTATTATAGCATCAAACCAGGCCTTCTGAACAGGTTTTTTGCTTTTTCAGGTTGCAAATCTTTCGTTTATGGGGTACAATATTTAAGCGCTGAAATACGCGCCTGTGATTGGGCCGTCGCCAAGCGGTAAGGCACAGGACTTTGACTCCTGCATTCGAGGGTTCGAATCCCGCCGGCCCAGCTAAAGAGGGGGATGGATATCCGGATAGTTCAGGATTTCCGCCTCTTTTTGTTTGCGTATCAGAGTGGTTGGAGCTTATGTCGCAGAGGACTGGTTCCGTAAGGAGAGGGCAGGCAAAGACCCTGCCGGTTCCATGATGGGAGAGGTGATGAGAATGGAATATATACATCTGACACAGTATTACGAGACCGATCAGATGGGGATTGTCCATCATTCCAATTACATTCGCTGGATGGAGGAAGCACGGACGGCGTACATGGATGAGATGGGATTCCCTTATCGGAAGGTGGAAGAATCCGGAATCATCTGTCCGGTGCTGTCCGTGGAGTGCGAATACAAGACGATGACGTATTTTGGCGACCGTGTCAGCATTGAGGTGAAGATGCCCTTTTTCAAAGGTGTGAAGTATGAATTCTCTTATGTAATCCGCGATGAGAAGACCAGGGAGATTCATGCGACCGGGCGATCGAAGCACGGCTTTCTGTGGAAGAATGGGCGACCGGTCAATATTAAGAAGGAGGCACCGGAGCTCTATGAGAAAATGATGCTGGCGATGGAGAACGAATGAAAAAATCCGGAAACAGGAAAAGCTCCCGTGAACTATCACAGGAGCTCTTTTCTGACCTCGCCGGGAATCGAACCCGGGTTTACGCCGTGAGAGGGCGTCGTCTTAGCCGCTTGACCACGAGGCCAAAATCGAGGCGACAAGATTTGAACTTGCGACCTCTGCGTCCCGAACGCAGCGCTCTACCAAACTGAGCCACGCCTCGAAGCGAACTTCTATACTCTATCATATTCGTCTGGAAAATGCAAGCGGTTTTTTTGATCTTTTGAAAATCTGACAAATTTCTTACTTCACATTTTTCCCCCTTTCAAAACAAAATCTGAACACATTTTTTCGATAGGATGATATTACGAAAAACGAACCGGAGCTGTTTTGAACCACATTTTCCATGCAGTCGGAATGACTCCGGGGGAGAAAGACATCCAGAGAAGGAGGAACGCTTATGATACAGCAGGTATTTGAGAGATATGAAAAGAAATATCTGGTCACGCGGGAGCAGTATTACCAGCTGATTGAGCGGATGCTGCCGATGATGCAGCCGGATCAGTACGGGAAGCATCTGATCTGTAATATTTATTTTGATACGCCGGATTATCAGCTGATCCGGACTTCTCTGGAGAAGCCAGTGTATAAAGAGAAGATCCGGCTGAGGAGTTACGGAATTCCGGCGGAAGCGGATACGGTATATCTGGAACTGAAAAAGAAATATGACGGAATCGTGTACAAGCGTCGGGTGGATATGACGCTGCGGGATGCACGCAGGTACCTGTGGTACGGAATCCGGCCGGAGATCGAGAGCCAGGTGTTTCGGGAAATTGATTACGCATATCAGTTTTATCAGGCGAAACCGATGGTATATCTGGCATATGAACGGATTGCTTTTTCCGGGAAGGAAGATCCGGAGCTGCGGGTGACGTTTGATATGGACATCCGGGCGAGGGACTGCTGCCTGGAGCTCGGGAAAGATACATATGGAGACTGGCTTCTGGAACCCGGGAAGTATCTGATGGAGATTAAGATTCCCGGTGCAATGCCGGTCTGGATGAGCCGGGTGCTGTCAGAACTTCGGATTTACCCGGTATCGTTTTCCAAATACGGAACTTATTACAAAGATTTTCTGGTTGGTCGGCAGTTGGAAGGGGTGAGGTGTTGTGCTTAACAGTATTTTGTCAAATGCGACGGCGGCGGATATCGCCACAGAAGAATTTCTGATCTGTACGGCAGCGTCTCTGGTGATGGGAGCGGCGCTGGCGTGGATCCATACCTATCAGAACCATGTGACAAAGAATTTTATCCTGACAATGGCGCTGCTGCCGGTTATTGTGCAGACGGTGATCATGCTGGTCAATGGAAATCTGGGGACGGGAGTTGCGGTGATGGGCGCATTCAGCCTGGTGCGCTTCCGGTCGACGCCGGGGAATTCACGGGAGATTGTCAGTATTTTCCTGGCAATGGTGATCGGACTGGCGAACGGCATGGGGTATCTGGGAGTAGCCGCGATGTTGCTCGTGATCGTAGGCGGCATGACGGTTCTGGTCGTCCGGGTAGGCGGAAGCCACCTGACAGAGAAGGAACTGAAGGTGACGATTCCGGAAAATCTGGACTATCGGGATATTTTTGACGATCTGTTCCGCAAATATACCAATCGGGCAGAGTTGATTCGGGTGCGTACCGTCAACATGGGAAGCCTTTATGAATTGCAGTATCATATTGAATTGAAGGACGAGCGTTCGGAAAAAGAATTTCTGGATCAGATCCGGTGCAGAAATGGGAATCTGACGCTGGTGTGCGGCAGAGTTCCGGTCGGGAGGGATGAATTATGACGAAGAACGAATGGAGACGGGACGGGATACCGGGAAGCCCTTCGAATATCAGGCGACGGTGGAAGAAGCGGATGGCTCTGGGGCTGGCAGGTGGACTGCTCTCTGTCACACTTGCCGGGTGCGGCTCTGGTTCTTCCTCCGGCGAAGTCGGAAATGAGACGGTGATGCAGGAAGAAACACAGGCGGAACTGGCAGGCGTTGAGGCAGTGGAAGGTCTGACCGGCAGCGATACAACGGAGAAGAAAACCGGAGACTCTGTGACAAAAGATGCGGTCGGCGTCACTTACCATGATCTGGGAATGACGGCGGAGCTCAGTGAAGGCGGATCAAAGACGGTGGAGTATACACAGGAGGATCTTACTGCCGACTGGGATGAGCGTGCAGCGACGGTGATTGTACTGTCAGATGCCGAGAGCAGCGTGAGTGGCGCGAACGCGAAGGTTTCCGGCAGCACGGTGGAGATTCAGGACGGAGGCACCTTTGTTGTCAGTGGTTCGTTATCCGATGGGCAGATCCGGATCACCGCGTCGAAGGACGAGACGGTACATCTGATTCTGAATGGTGTGGAAATTTCCAACTGTACCACATCGGCAATTTATGCGGAAAAGAAATGCAAGGTGATTCTGACGCTGGCGGACGGGACGACGAATACAGTCAGCGACGGTACAGCTTACGTCTTTGAGACGGAAGGTGAGGATGAGCCGGATTCCCCGATTTTTGTGAAGGGAGACCTGACCATCAACGGCGCCGGTTCTCTGATCGTGCAGGGAAATTATCAGAGCGGCATCCGCAGTAAGGGTAATCTGCTGATTGTATCCGGCACGATTGCTGTAGACTGCCAGGACGACGGGATAAAAGGGAAGGATTCCCTGGTGATCCTGGGTGGAACGCTGACGATCCGATCGGTAAAGGATGGATTGAAGTCGAATAATGATGAGAGCGATGAAGTCGGTTACATCTGGATTGACGGCGGTGAGATTACCATTGCGGCGCAGGATGATGGTATTCAGGCGGAAAGCGCATTGATTGTCAGCGGCGGCAGCATCACGATTACGGAGAGCGATGAGGCGCTGGCCGGGAAGACTGTAGATATTCTGGGCGGTGCGATTGAGGCAGTGGCTTCGGATGACGGAATCAATTCGGCGGCGACCGTGGAGACGGAATGGGAGAAAATGTCCGATCAGGAAGGCGTCTACACCCGCATTGCGGGAGGCGAGATCTGGCTGGATGCGAGGGCGGACGGCATTGATTCGAACGGAGATCTGTACATAGAGGGCGGCACCTTATATCTGAGCGGCCCGACGGGCAGCGATAACGGTATTCTGGATTACAATGGGAGCGCGACACTGACCGGCGGTACGTTATTCGCGGCGGGAAGTGCCGGGATGATGCAGACATTCGGTTCGGATTCCACGCAAAATTATCTGGTGGTTTATTATGATGAGACACAGGCAGGTGGCACGGAGATTATGCTGATGGATGCAGACGGTACGGAACTCGGCAGCTTTGCGCCCGCGAAGGATTATCAGGCGGTTATTATCAGCGTACCGGGACTTGTAACCGGAGAGACCTACTGTGTAACGACAGGAGAAAGCACAGTTGAACTGGAAGTGAATGCGACAGAGACGACATCCGGGAATCCGGTCGGCGGTTTTGGCGGCGGCATGGGCTTCGGAGGCGGCGGAATGGGCTTTGGAGGCCGGGGTGATCGTGGCGGCGATATGGGTGAGGCTCCCGGGTTTGAAGCGGGCGAGATGCCGGAAGCGCCTGGTCTGAATGATGGCGAGATGCCGGATTTCGGGGATGGTGAAATGCCGGAAGGCGCGGAATTCGGAAGACGCGGCGGTATGGGCGGCGGACGGGATTTCGGAAATGATGGAAATTCTGCTTTGCAGGGCAGCGAATGAATGTTGTCGGCTCCTGTTTGCAGTTGACATTTTCCTGCTTCTTCATTAGAATGATTCGTGGCGCATCGGGGATGCGCATGGAGGAACAGGAAAATGCCGGGTTTAGGGACAGTCATCAATGTGGTGGCGGTAATGTTGGGCGGCTTTGCGGGGCTGCTGTTTGGCAGGGTGATGACGAAACGCTATCAGGATACCCTGATGCAGGCGAATGCGGTCTGTGTGATGTTCATTGGCATTGCCGGGGCGATGCAGCAGATACTGAAGATCAGCGACGGAACGTTGACTTCATCGGGGACGATGATGATGATCGGCAGTTATGCGCTGGGAGCTTTAACCGGAGAATGGATCAATCTGGAACTGCGGATGGAGCAGTTTGGCGAATGGCTGAAGGTGAAGACGAGAAATGAAAGAGATATGGCTTTTGTCGATGCGTTTGTCAGTACGTCGCTGACGGTATGCATCGGCGCCATGGCGGTCGTAGGCGCCATTCAGGATGGAATCAACGGCGATTATACGATTCTGGCGGCGAAAGCCGTGCTCGACCTGATTATTGTCATGGTGATGACGGCATCCATGGGAAAGGGCTGTATCTTTTCGGCAATTCCGATTGCCTTGTTTCAGGGGAGTATCACGGTGTTAGCCAGGCTGATTCAGCCGGTGATGACAGAACAGGCATTGTCGAATCTGTCACTGACCGGTTCAATCCTGATTTTCTGCGTAGGTGTGAACCTGTTATGGGGGAAAAGGATCCGGGTGGCAAACCTGCTGCCAACGATTGTATTTGCGGTGTTATGGGCGTTTCTGCCTGTTTGAGATAGTCAAAAGCGGATGTGGCGGTTCGATTCTCAGCTGAGAACGGACTGCCTTTTTTGATTTGCCAGAGTATGCAGAGAATGTTGCCGGTGACAATTTCAGTGGTGGTTGTGAATGTTGTCAAACATAATGAAAAGACAGGATAAAAATTTCGTCATTTATGTCATAAAAATACTAATATATTAGTTGACTAGATACAAAAAGAGTAGTATAATGGGCATTACAAGGATTGAAAACGGCAAAATCACAATGAGAGTGATGCCGGGGTCCGGAGACGACGGTGGGACGAGCGGTCAGCCGTCGGTGAAAAAACCACAGAAGGAGGTATTTTGCAACATGAAGATGACATTCCGTTGGTATGGGGAGGGCAATGATCCGATTTCCCTGAAGCAGATCAAGCAGATTCCGGGCATGAGCGGTCTGATGGGACTGCTGGATCGTCCGGCCGGAGTCGAGTGGACCGAGGAGGAGATCAAGCCGTACATTGAGCATGTGCATGAGGCGGGGCTTGAGTGCGAGGTCATTGAGAGTGTGAATGTTCACGAGGATATCAAGCTGGGTCTTCCGTCCCGTGAGGAGTACATTGACAATTACATTAAGACCATTCGTAACCTAGCAAAGTATGGAGTGAAGGTGATCGTGTACAACTTCATGCCGGTTTTCGACTGGCTGCGCACCGATCTGGCCCGCGTGATTCCGGAGGATGGCTCGAACAGTCTGTATTTTGACGAGAAGGAACTGGGAGAGATGACGCCGCTTGATCTGGTTCGTAAGACAGCAGAAGACAGCAAGGGCTTTACGCTTCCTGGCTGGGAGCCGGAGAGACTGGCTGAGCTGGAGACGACGCTGAAGCAGTATGAGGGCGTGACCGGCGATGATCTCCGTGCAAATTACAAGTATTTCCTGGATGCGATCATTCCGGTCTGCGAGGAAGTGGGCATTGGTATGGCCTGCCATCCGGATGATCCGGCCTGGCCGATCTTTGGTCTGCCGCGTATCGCACACAGCCAGGAGGATTATGACAAGATCTGTGCGTTGCATGAGTCTCCGGCGAACGGCCTGTGCCTGTGCACCGGTTCACTTGGTTCGAATCCGGATAATGATATTCCGGCAATTATCCGCCATTTTGGTGAGAAGAACCGCATCAATGCGATGCACGTCCGTAATGTGAAGTATCTCGGCCATCACAAGTTCCGTGAGGCGGCACATCTGTCTTCTACCGGTGACCTGGATCTGTTCGAGATCATGAAGGCAATCTATGATACCTGCCCGGATACTTATGTCCGTCCGGATCACGGCAGAATGATCTGGGATGAGACCGGACGCCCGGGATATGGTCTGTACGATCGTGCCCTCGGCGCTACCTACATCAATGGCCTCTGGGAAGCCATCGACAAAATGAGCAAGTAATGAGCCATTTCTGAAACAAAATACAGGAGGACAAGAGCACAGCATGTTTCTGGAAGCGAAATATCCGCATGAGAGCGGGAGAGACTATGCCGTGCGTGTCATCAGGGATAATATCATCAGTCTGGATCTGGAACCGGGTTCCCCGATCAGCGACCGGGAACTGGCTGCCGAGATGAACCTTTCCCGCACTCCGGTGCGGGAGGCGCTCCTGGAGCTGGCAAAGGTCAAGATTGTAGAGATTTATCCCCAGCGCGGCAGTGTGGTCGTATGGATCGATTATAATCTGGTGGAAGAAGCGCAGTTTGTGCGCAGTATTCTGGAGGTTGCTGTAGTTCAGATTGTGGCGGAGAAGGCTGCGGAGGCGGACATCAAGAAGATCAGCGACAATATGGATTTGCAGGAGTTTTATCTGGAACACGACGCCCCGGAGAAATTCCTGAGCCTGGACAATGAATTTCATCGGCTGCTGTTTGAGGCAGCTGGCCGGATGCAGGCGTATGAAATGATGCAGAGCATGACGGTTCATTTTGACCGGGTGCGAAGCATGGCAGTTTCGTCTGTCAAAGAGCAGAAATGGATGGCGGATCATCGAAAAATTCTGGATGCGGTGAAGAATCACGATCCGGAAACGGCGAAACAGTGGATGGAGAAGCATATGAGCCGCTACCAGGTGGATGAATCGGCGGTGCGGGCAAAATACCCGCAGTATTTTAAGTAGTTGTTACCTGTTTGTAACTGTTGTCTCTGCGGCGGTCCGGTGATCGACCCTGTGGACTGTCGCGGATCCTTCAATAAAAGAAAGTGTGATATCGTATGAAACTGACATTAGCAGGAATCAAAGACACCGCTGCCTGGGAGGCGGCCGGAATCAAGCTTCCGTCCTATGACGTAGAGGCGGTTGCCGCGAAGACGAAGGAAGCTCCGGTGTGGGTGCATTTTGGTGCAGGCAACATTTTCCGTATCTTCATCGGCGGCCTGGCTGACCGACTGATCAGCGAGGGTGCGATGGACAAGGGGATTACCTGTGTCGAGACGTTTGACTTTGACGTGGTGGATAAGATCTATGTACCGTATGACAATCTGGTTCTGGCTGTGACGCTGAAGGCGGACGGTTCGACCGATAAGGCGGTTCTCGGTTCTCTGACGGAGGCGATCAAGGCACAGTCTGATGTTCCGGCACAGTGGGATCGTCTGAAGGAAATTTTCGTTAATCCGGGCTTGCAGATGATTTCCTTCACCATCACGGAGAAGGGATATGCACTCACGAACGCGGAAGGAAAGTATTTCCCATTCATTCAGGCAGATATTGACAATGGACCGGAGAAGCCGGGCGCTGCCATGGCGGTTGTTACGGCGCTGTTGTATGAGCGCTATAAGGCCGGCAAGTATCTGCTTGCGGTCTGCTCGATGGACAACTGCTCGCACAATGGCGAGAAGCTGCAGGCCTCTATCACCACGATGGCGAAGGAATGGGAGAAGAAGGGATTTGTCGGCGCCGATTTTGTCGCATATCTGGAGGATGAGAAGCAGGTTGCGTTCCCGTGGAGCATGATTGACAAGATCACCCCGCGTCCTGCGGATTCGGTGTGCAAGGAACTGGAGAAGATCGGCGTGGAAGAGATCGCTCCGGTGATTACGTCCAAGAAAACCTTTATTGCACCATTTGTCAATGCGGAAGGACCGCAGTATCTGGTAATTGAAGATAAGTTCCCGAACGGACGTCCGGCACTGGAGAAGGCTGGCGTTTATATGACGGATCGCGATACCGTGAATAAGGTAGAGCGCATGAAGGTTACCACCTGTCTGAACCCGCTGCACACTGCGCTGGCTGTGTATGGCTGTGTGCTGGGTTATACCCTGATTGCAGACGAGATGAAGGATCCGGAACTGAACAAACTGGTTCATAACATCGGGCCGGTCGAGGGCATGCCGGTTGTGACCGATCCCGGCATCCTTTCTCCGAAGGATTTTGTGGACGAAGTCATCAACGTCCGTATCCCGAATCCGTTCATGCCGGATACGCCGCAGCGTATTGCTACGGATACCTCACAGAAGGTCGGTATCCGTTACGGTGAGACCATCAAAGCCTATGTGGCGAAGGATGGCGACGCAAAGAAGCTGGAAGCGATTCCGTTAGCGATCGCCGGCTGGTGCCGGTATCTGCTGGGTGTGCAGGATGACGGGCAGGCATTTGAGCTGTCTGCGGATCCGATGGCGGCCGAACTGACTGCTGCGCTGGCAGGTATTGAGGTCGGCAAGCCGGAGAGTTATACCGGTCAGCTGAAGGGAATTCTGTCCAATGCGAACATTTTTGGCATTGATCTGTACGAAGCAGGCCTTGGTGAGAAGATCGAGGGTATGTTTAAGGAAATGATCGCCGGACCGGGAGCGGTTCGCGCGACCTTAAAGAAATATGTAGGATAATCAGCAAAATGAGATCGGGGCGACGGAGAATTCCGCCGCCCCGATTTGATGAGGTGTAATCAGACACTTTCTGCAATTTCGTACAGCAGCCGTTCGGAGTCTGACCAGCCAAGGCAGGGATCGGTGATCGATTTGCCATAACAGTGCTCGCCGATTTTCTGACTGCCTGGTTCAATATAACTCTCGATCATGACTCCCTTGACAAAATCATGCAGCTCCTCGGAGTTCGCACGGTTGTGCAGGACATCCTTTACGATGCGAATCTGCTGATAATACTGCTTGCCGGAATTGGAGTGATTGGCGTCCACGATGACGGCGGGATTCTCCAGGTTCCGTTCCCTGTACAGGCGGTGCAGAAGAATCAGATCCTCATAGTGGTAATTGGGCAGATTCTGATCGTGTTTGTTGGTTGCGCCGCGCAGAATCGTGTGGGTCCAGGGATTGCCGGTCGTGCGCACCTCCCAGTCGCGCATGATGAATTCCTGTCCGATCTGGGCGGCCTTGACAGAGTTAAGCATTACGCCAAGGGCACCGCTGGTCGGGTTCTTCATGCCGACCGGCACATGGCAGCCGCTTGAGACCAGGCGGTGCTGCTGATTCTCAACCGAACGGGCGCCGACAGCGATGTAGGACATGATGTCGTCGAGGTAGCTGACGTTGTCCGGGTAAAGCATCTCGTCCGCGGTGGAAAGGCCGGTTTCCATCAGGACACGCATGTGCAGGTGCCGGATCGCATGCAGACCGTCTGCCATGCTGGGGCGCTTTTCCGGGTCCGGCTGATGGAGCATGCCCTTGTAGCCTTCTCCTGTTGTGCGCGGCTTGTTGGTATAGACGCGCGGGATGATGAGCAGCTTCTCCTTCGTGTCTTCCTGTATTTTGACCAGGCGGCTGACATAGTCCAGAACCGCGGTTTCATTGTCCGCGGAACAGGGGCCAATGATGACCAGAAATTTTTTGCTGTCTCCGGTAATGATCTTCTTCGCTTCCTCGTCCCGTTCTGCCTTGATGGCAACGCACGCAGACGGGAGCGGGAACTGTTCCTTGATCTCTGCCGGGGTGGGCAGTTTGTTGATGTATTCGAATCCCATTGTTCTGTCCTCTTTTCTCCATGTAGATCGGTTTTCCGGGAGACTCTGCAGGTCTGCCATTGCGCGGGCTTGCCTGCTTCTCCATTCCCTGCCTACCATCATACCCTCATACCGGAGAAAAAGCAAGAGGTTTTGCACTTTAAAGTGTGAAAAAGCATGGATCTGACTGGATCTTCTGAGGAAAGGAATTGGCAAATCTGGTTGTCATTTGCGGACGATTCCTTTATAATATCCGTATGGGTGGAAGAAATAAAATAAGCAGGAGGAATATATGAAGCATGTTTGTTTAAAGATGACCTTGCTTGCGGCGGCGATTTCGTCCGTGCTCTCCTTTTCCGCATTGGCGGCGATTGACATCACGGCCGTGGACGTTCAGGCGATTCCGAGCAGCGAGGAAGTGGTTGCCGGAAGCTGCGAATCTCCGGAATTTTACAGTGACAGCACGATGTATTCGGTTTCGTATGAGGATATTTCCACATCAGACAGTGAAAATCCCAAGAAAGAACGTACCTATGAGATTCGCCTGAATGCGAATACCGGTTATACGTTTCCGAACGAAGACAGTGTTACGGTGAATGTCTCCGGTGTGAACAGCATTACCAAAAAGGATACGGAAGATGAAACGACGTTTATCATCCGGGTGAAGGCATACCCATATTATCAGTGGCCGGAAGTGGAAGATATCGAAGAGGATGAGAAGAAAATCAAATGGGAGAAGGGCTACGCTTCCAAGTGGGAATATGTCATTGAGTGGGAGGATACCAGCGGTAACGATAAGACAAAGCATGGCACGACCACAAACAATTACATCAATGTCAGTTCTTACAACAAGGAATACACCGGGAATAACAGCGATAAGCAGGATGCGAGCGTAACCGGATTCGCGATCCGGGCGATCGGGGATGCGGGAAGCAACAAAAATGTTGCGAACGGCGTATGGACCGGAGACGCGGATTACAGCGAGTACGATGAAAATTATGGTACCTGGCAGGATGCGTTCGAAGATTCCACAACCAGCAGCACGCAGACGTCCGAGAGTACCAGTTCGGCGTCCGGACTGCCCTCTTATGTGGTGACCGGGATGTGGAACAGTGACAGCGAAGGGCGTTGGAGTTTTGTGGATTCTGATGGGCATTTGTATCAGAATGAGTGGGCCGCCGTGGACAATTCCATGTACGCGGATACGGCGTCCGGGCAGCCGCTGTTTCAGTGGTTCCTGTTCGACGCGGATGGTTATATGTACACCGGGTGGTATCAGGACGAATCGACCGGCTATCGGTACTATCTGCAGGAGAGCAGCGACGGTCAGCGGGGGCGAATGGTGACAGGAGCTTATACCATCGATGGAGTCACTTACAATTTCAGCGAGGTGTCGGATGGATCTCTCGGACATCTGATTGAGTAGCGGACTCTGCGATATCTGAAAATTTCCGCTGGACAAAGGCGGATATTGGTGCTAGACTGACAGTATCAAAAAGACATGTAAAAAGAGGGAGCTCGTATGGCGGGCTGAGAGGAAGTTATCGAACTTCGACCTTTATCACCTGATTTGGGTAATGCCAACGTAGGGATCATATGTGAATGCGGATAAGCAAGGAAGACAGGCGACGTCCCGTGTAAGCGTATATTCTTACACGGGGCGTCGTTTTTTGTACGGAATTGCAGGAACATTCGTGTTTCTGTCGTTCTGTGGGAAACAGCAGAGGTTATTCGGAACCGGGCGTTACATGGGAGAGGAGCTATGAAACATGAGAGAGTATACGACACAGATGGATGCGGCGAGAAAGCACATCATTACGCCGGAGATGGAGTCGGCGGCCAGGAAAGAGCAGATGGAGCCGGAGAAACTGCGCGCACTGATTGCGGAGGGCCGGGCGATCATTCCCTGCAACCGTCTGCATACCTGCATTGAGCCAAATGCGATCGGCTCCATGCTGAAGACGAAGATTAATGTCAACCTGGGAACGTCGAGAGACTGGAGCGATCTGGATATGGAGGTGCAGAAAGTCAACGATGCCGTTAAGATGGGCGCGGAATCCATCATGGATTTGAGTTCATGTGGGGATACGAGAAAGTTCCGCCGGAAGCTGACAAGTGAGTGCCCGGCGATGATCGGGACGGTGCCGATCTATGATGCAGTGGTCTATTATCGTAAGCCGTTGAAGGATATCACCGCTCAGGAGTGGCTGGATATCGTGGAGATGCACGCGAAGGACGGTGTGGATTTCATGACGATCCATATTGGAATTAACCGGAATACGGCGGAACGGTTCAAGAAGAATAAACGGCTGATGAATATTGTATCCAGGGGAGGTTCCATTATCTTTGCCTGGATGCAGATGACGGGGCAGGAGAATCCATTCTACGAGTATTATGACCGGGTGCTGGAAATCTGCCGGGAGTATGACGTGACGATCAGTCTGGGTGATGCGTGCCGTCCGGGGTGTCTGGCAGATGCGACGGATGCGTCTCAGATTGAGGAGCTGGTAACGCTCGGTGAACTGACGACACGCGCCTGGGCGCAGGATGTGCAGGTGATGATCGAAGGACCGGGGCATGTGCCGATGGATCAGATCGCTGCAAATATGAAGATTCAGCAGACGATCTGTAAGGGGGCACCGTTCTATGTACTTGGGCCGCTGGTGACCGATATCGCTCCCGGTTATGACCACATTACGGCAGCCATCGGCGGAGCGATCGCCGCGGCGAACGGAGCATCTTTCCTCTGTTATGTGACACCCGCGGAGCATCTGCGCCTGCCGGATGTGGATGATGTGAAGGAAGGCATCATCGCTTCCCGGATTGCGGCGCATGCGGCGGATATCGCCAAGGGCGTGAAGGGCGCGATGGACTGGGATCTCGCGATGGCAGCGGCGAGAAAGAAGCTTGACTGGGAAGCGCAGTTTGACCTCGCGATCGACCCGGAAAAGGCGCGTGCGTACCGTGCGTCGGCGAAACCGGAAAAAGAGGATACCTGTTCCATGTGCGGCAATTTCTGTGCGGTCAAGAATATGAATAAGATTCTGGACGGAGAGATTGTCAATATATTTGATGAGTGAGACTGAGTGGTGACGGTTCGGGCTGTGCATATGGATGCATGGCCCGAACCGTCTCTTATGTTATCTGATGCTTGACACAACTTGCTGAATCGGGTACGATAGGATAAGAAAGCATGGGGTATCATTTTCAGGAAGGAGGAACAGGTTCATGAAAAAAGGATGGGGACTTGCTGCTCTTACCGGTATATTTGCAGTCTGGATGGCCGCGGAGGCGCTGGCCGGGCAATGGGTATCGGATGAGACCGGCAAATGGTGGCAGAACGAGGATGGAAGCTGGTATACAGACGGCTGGCAGTGGCTGGACACGGATGGAGATGGCGTGTCGGAGTGCTACTATTTTGATACGGACGGATATCTGCTGACGGATACGGAGACGCCGGACGGATATCAGGTCAATGCGAACGGCGCGTGGATTGTGGACGGGACAGTTCAGTCACAGGGGAGTGCGACGCAGTTTGTCGGCGTGGATACACAAACGACGGAGGAGAATTCTTCTGGCAAATATAAAGATGATTATAGTGGAATGTACATTCTTCCGGCGCCGGATGGAGATATCCGCTACCTGACCATCGCCTATAATGAAGCGACGAACAGCATTTCCGTTTCGTTCGGCCATGATTCCGATCGATATGTCTACTGGGGTGTATCCAATGGGTTGACGTATTTTGACCTGGATTCCGATGAGGACAACGCGTCGGTCGCCTTCTCGGCACCCGGTGTGGTCCGCTGGAAGAATTATGACGGCGAGTGGCTGTATGTCGAGCGAGAGTGACCGGAAGACGGTAAGAGTATAAGGGGATTGAGATGAAAAAGCAGAGGATGCGGTGGGTCGGTTTGGCCTGCCTGATTGTGGTATGTTTTGTTCAGATATTTTCGGTGTGTGCGGCAATGGCTGCCGAGGATTTCTATTCGATCCATGTTGGCGAGACCGTGAATCTGAAGGTTTCCGGCGGTTGGTTTTCTGCTACGGACTGGGTCAGTTCGGACGAGACGGTTGTTGAGGTGTCTTCCAAAGGTCTGGCTGTTGGTACAGGCGAAGGGGAAGCGACGATTACAGCGACGACAGTATCGGCGTTTTCTTACTTTTTGTATCGTATAGGGTTGCGTGATTCCGATCACAGTACGATCCGGATATTTCAGTTTGAGGTGTCCGCAGATGAAATTGTAGAGGGGTCCGAGGCTGATGTGACAGGTGAAGCGGATGCGGAGGGTGAGATTGACGCACCAGATGAGACCGATGAGACGGAGTACAGTCTCCGTGTCGGGGAGAGCCTGGCGTTGCCGGTTGCGTCGGCGCAAGCCCGGTGGCGGTCGTCGGATGACGGGGTTGCGGTGGTGTCAGATGACGGTACAGTGACCGGTGTGGGCAACGGAGATGCGATAATCACGGTGAGTTCGGGTAACAGCGACAGCCCGTCCGGCGGTCTGTTGCGGAGCCTGATCCGAAGGGTTCTCAGTTTTCTGGGGATATATCGGCCGTCTGAGGATGCAGATACAGACGTTGCTGCGGTGACGTATATGGTTCATGTGAAGGAGCGGAGTGAGTCTTATACCGTTTTCTTCGAGACGGATGGCGGCAGTGAGATCGAGCCGGTTCAGGTTGAAGAGGGAGGTACGCTTTCCGATCCGGGTGAGCCGGTAAAGGACGGTTTCCTTTTCAGCGGATGGTATGTGGATGCGGAACAGTCCGAATATTTCACCTTCGAAGGAGATGTGATCGTCTCGGATACGACGCTGTATGCCGGGTGGATTGCTGACGATGCGGATATGATTGTGGCGGAATATGCTGCTGGCATGCTGGTGATTGAATATGCGCAGGGAGATTCGGCGGAGCATGTAACAAGAGACATTGGATTGCCGTTGGCTGTGGATGGCGTGGATGATATCGGGATATCCTGGAGCAGCAGCATGGAATCTGTCCTGACGGCGGATGGCGTGGTTGTCCGTCCGGAGGAGGATATGGATGTGACTATGACCGTTTCCGTGTCCTGTGGGGACGCAGTCACGGAACGTGTCTTTACGCTGTGCGTCATTCACAGGAATCAACGGAATGCGGATGAGATATCCAATCATTCCGTAATTGACATTCAGCAGATGAATGATTACGATGCGGAGATTGTTTATAATGAAGAGCAGACGCAGGTGACATCCATTGACGGTCAATACAGTGAGATCGTGGTTGAGAATGCGGATGACGCATTGGACGTGCTTCAGAATATTCATTCGGTTATCGGTTTGTCAGACCCGTATGAGGAGACAGAACTGCAGGTAGTCAATTCGGATGAATATGGGGCAGAGTATACGTTTAATCAGATGTATCAGGGATATCAGGTTTATGGACGTAGAATTACCGTCTCCGCTGACGCCGAAGGCTGTACCGATTTCCTGACGTCAGGCATTCTTGCGACCAGCGTCATTGAGAGTGCGCAGCCCTCGGTCGTCCTTTCAGCGGAGGAAGCGCAGAGCCGTGCGTTGGAAGACTGCGGTGGCAGCTGTGAGGTCACGGGAAACGTGGAGATTGTGTTGTATTCGCTGAATGATTTTGCGGACGTTCCTGTTTATGCGTATCTCGTTCCGGTAGAGGGAGAGGATCGGGATGGGGAATACAGAA
Source organism: Clostridiales bacterium (assembly GCA_021202925.1). Lineage (GTDB taxonomy): Bacteria > Bacillota > Clostridia > Lachnospirales > Lachnospiraceae > Brotaphodocola. Next base: position 47,721 of record JAJQCD010000037.1, read on the forward strand.
ACGGAAAGGTCTTTGTGAACGCGGAAAATGGAGAGATTATCCTGTTCGAGACAAATTACATTTCCGATTCGGTGAAGCAGGGGAGCGGCAAGGATGAGCTGGGCAATCAGGTATCCTTCCCGATCCGCTTTACCTGGACGGATTTCTGGTTTTATTATATGACGGATACATCCAGGCACATTGTGATGTATGACGGAAATGGACTGCTGCCGGATGGCAGAATCGGAAGCGAATTCAATCTGTGGCTGGATCATCAGGCGATTTCAGCGTACACGAATATGCGCACGATCATACAGTGGTGGAAGGATACCTTTAACCGGGATTCGCTGGACAACAATGGCATGACGCTGCGGGTCATCGCGCATCAGGAAACGTTAAGTGTATCATCGAACAATGCCTGGTGGGACGGTGTGGATGCGATCCATATTACGGACGCCAGCGGAAATGTTGTGAAATATTCACGCGCAGTAGCGACGGATGTGCTGACGCATGAATCGACGCACGGCGTTGTTCAGTACATAACCGGCGGACTCGCCTATCAGAACGCGCCGGGAGCGATCAATGAGGGGTATGCGGATCTGTTCGGATGTTTCATGAACCAAAACTGGACGCATGGAGAAGCGCTGTATACCTCTTCGTCGACAAACAGTAACGGGGTGCTGATCAACTGCACCAGGAATGTTGCAGATCCGGATGACACACATGCGCTCAGTAAGGGACCGGATCGGCTGAGTGATCCGCTCTATCATGATTATACAAATGATGCGGCTCCGGATGAGAGTAATGATTATGGCGGTGTGCATACCAACGGCTCCCTGGTTTCCCATGCGGGTTATCTGATGCACAGCTATGGAATGAGCTGGGCGACGCTGCAGAAGCTCTGGTATAAATCATTATCAATGGGATACGACAACACAAGTACATTTTTTTCCGTGCGGGAGAATGTTCTGAAAGCGGCAAAGAAAATCAAGCTGTCGGAAACCGAGATCGAGAGAATCAAACGCGCGTTTGACGAGGAGGAAATCTATGACCGCGGTACATTGACCGGAACGGTGATGGACTCAGACGGTCAGCGGATCAGCGGCGCGGTGGTATCCGTCTATGATGGTGACAATGTGGTGGAAAGCTCCGTGACGGGAGAAGAGGGCGAGTATAGCTTTTATGTTGACAGCGGCACCTATACTGCTGTGATTACGGCAGAGGAATATGTGGATTTTTCATCTGCTGTGACCATCACGCGGGATACGGAGACAACCCTGCTTGCCGTGCTGGTAAAAGAAGGAGAGGGAACCGCGGAAGGCACGATTGTCAGTGCGACGACGGCGATGCCGCTCGACGCGGTTACGCTGAACATCCGGGAGGGATTTAATATCACAGGCGGGGATATCCTTGCATCCACGGTCACGGACGGAAGCGGGAATTATTCCATTTCGCTTGATGCCGGATATTATACCTTCCAGATGCAGAGGGAGGATTACACGGAAACGTCGATGAATATCGTGGTTGAGGGTGGCCAGACGGTGACCGCCAATGGTTCCATGTCACCGATTATGGACAGCGACGTATACCGGGTGGTGCTGACGTGGGGATTGATGCCATTTGACCTGGACTCGCACCTGGAAGGAAAAACCGGTGATGGAACCGGCTTCCATATTTATTTCCATGATAAATATGCAGCAGATTCTGAGGGGACGGAGATTGGAAATCTGGATGTGGACGATACCACAAGCTATGGACCGGAAACGATTACGTTCCATGTGGATACGGACGGAAGCTATTATTATTATGTGTATCGGTATTCCATGTTTGGTGTTTTGGCTCAATCTTCAGCCAATGTCAAGGTATATTGTGGAGATGTTCTTGTCGGAGATTATGATATCGACGCAACGGCGGACAGTTCGTATCGGTACTGGAATGTGTTCAAAATTGTGAATGGTATCTTTGCAACAACTGATACGGTGACTTCCAGCGCGAGCCGGAACTGACAGCATTGCCGTGCTTGACAAATGCTGCCCGAGACGTTATAATCAACCCCATGAGCGGCGAGTCTGACCCTCGTCCTTATTGTATGGATAAGGACGGGGGTTTTATCTTATCAGGAGAGAAAAGAAAAGGAGCAGAAAGTACGATGAACTGTTATGACGAACTGGTTGCGCGTGGCCTGATTGCGCAGGTCACGAACGAGGAAGAGATCCGCAAAATGGTGAATGCCGGTCAGGCGACGTTTTATATTGGTTTTGATCCGACGGCAGACAGTCTTCATGTGGGACACTTTATGGCACTGTGTCTGATGAAGCGTCTGCAGATGGCGGGGAACAAGCCGATTGCCCTGATCGGCGGCGGCACAGGTATGATCGGCGATCCGTCCGGGAGAAGCGACATGCGCCAGATGATGACGGAAGAAACGATTCAGCACAACTGTGACTGTTTCCGGAAGCAGATGAGCCGCTTCATTGATTTTGGCGAGGGCAAGGCTCTGATGGTGAATAATGCTGACTGGCTGCTGAAGCTCAACTATGTAGAACTGCTGCGTGAGGTGGGGGCATGCTTTTCCGTCAATAATATGCTGCGTGCAGAGTGTTACAAGCAGCGCATGGAGAAGGGCCTGAGCTTCCTGGAGTTTAATTACATGATCATGCAGAGCTATGATTTCTATATGCTGTTCCAGAAGTATGGCTGCAACATGCAGTTTGGCGGCGACGATCAGTGGAGCAATATGCTTGGCGGTACCGAGCTGATCCGCAGAAAACTGGGCAAGGATGCGCATGCGATGACCATTACACTTCTGCTGAATTCGGAAGGCAAGAAGATGGGCAAGACACAGTCCGGTGCGGTGTGGCTGGATCCGGAGAAGACGACGCCGTTCGATTTTTATCAGTACTGGAGAAATGTAAGCGATGCCGATGTATTGAAATGCCTGCGGATGCTGACGTTCCTGCCTCTTGAGCAGATCGATGAAATGGATCGGTGGGAAGGAAGCCAGCTGAATACGGCCAAGGAGATTCTGGCATATGAACTGACCAATCTGGTGCATGGCGAAGAGGAAGCAAAGAAGGCCCAGACAGCAGCGAGGGCACTCTTCACCGGGCAGGGAAATCTGGATAATATGCCAAAATACCAGCTTGCGGATGAAGATTTCACAGACGGTGCCATCGATATTCTGGCCGTGCTGCAGAAGTCCGGCCTGGCGGCGTCCCGTTCGGATGCGAGGAGAAATGTGGAACAGGGCGGCGTGTCCGTGGATGGCAAGCAGGTGAAGGATATCAAGACGGTCTACCGGAAAGAGGACTTTGCGGGCGATGGTCTGGTATTCAAACGTGGTAAGAAGAATTTTATGAAGATTACGGTTTAAATACGGAAGCGGAAGAAGGATTTGAGGAGGGAGTGTGCGCACTTCCCTCCTCAAAAATTTCACAAAATTTCACAGAATGGACACGGTTTCGCATGGAAATCTTAATGAATTCTAAAGCAAATTGTGGTAAGATAAACACATGTAACCCGACAAAGCAAAAAGGAGCAAGGCGGGAAAGCGGATTTTCCGGAAGGACAGGAGGAGAAGGACATGATGAAGAAAGGGTTAGTGACAGGTCTGGCGTCGCTGATGGTTTTGTCCATGGCAATGCCGACGATGGCAGCGTCCACGATCAGCAGTATCTCTCTGGAGCTGGAGTATTACATTGAAGCCGGTGATGAGGACACAGACGTCGATGTGACGACAGATTCTGACAAGTATGAAGTGGACGAGGTGGAAGTGACCAATCAGCCGGATGACGGCTGGGAGGAAGGAGACAAGCCGAAGATCAAGGTGACGCTGATTACCGATGAGGATGATTATAAGTTTTCGTCCGGTATTTCCAAGAGCGACGTGGATCTGGATGGAGACGAGGGCAAGGTTACTTCGGTCAGCCGGGAAAGCACATCGGAACTGTATGTTTATATCACCCTTGCTGAGATCGATGAGGATGAGGATGACGACGATGAGGATGATGACGACGATAAGTATAGTGACGATGACTACGATCTGGATGTATACGATCTCGCATGGGATTACGATGCCGGCGTGGCGTCCTGGGATGGAAGCAGCGATGCAAGGAAATATGAAGTCCGGCTTTATCGGGGCGGAAGCGCCGTTACCTCTGTTTTGACGACGACGGACAATGAATATGATTTCAGTGAATATTTCACGTCGAGCGGTACGTATACCTTCCGGGTACGGGCCGTATACAGTTCCTCCAACAAGGGAAGCTGGGAGGAATCCGAAGAATGGCAGGTGACGTCCAGCGAGGCATCGGATATCCGCAGCAATACATCTTCTTCCAAATCTTCAGCGGTTACGGCGGGAGACGACAGTGCAGGACCGGGCACGAGCGGCAGCAGTCTGAGCAGCTCGGGGAGCGACGGCGCCTGGCTGCAGGATGATGTTGGCTGGTGGTATATCCGCTCAGACCGTTCCTATCCGGCGAATCAGTGGATGAATATCGACAATGCCTGGTATTATTTCAACGAATCCGGTTACATGGTGACCGGTTGGGTACAGTCGGGCGGAGCCTGGTATTATATGGATTCGAGCGGAGCGATGCTTGCCGACACGACGACGCCGGACGGATATTATGTGGATGCGAGCGGAGTCTGGGTGCAGTGACGGATGTTCGCTTTGCAGGCGGCTGTTTTAACCGGAATTTTACAATTTGACAGTTGACAGAAGCGGAATTATTTTGTATACTCTGATTTGTTTCTCAATAAGCGCATGTGATGCGTGAATGGTTTTGTGGTTTCAGAGTGAAAGGATGGAAGAATTCAATGGACGATGGCGACAGTGACGCGGATAATTGGTTCTTTGTCTGCGGTTGCATCGTTGGAAAGACATATTTGTACCGATATCGGAGTTGACGACAGGTGCAGTCTGCCCTATCAAAAGGGGCGGACTGCATTTTTCGATTTACAGAAACGATGCAGAATGTTGGAGGATGAGTAATTTTTATGAGTCGTATTTTGTTACAGATACTGCCGATACTGGTTTGCCTGCTTTTGTCGGCTTATTTTTCAGCGACGGAGACCGCGTTTAATTCCCTGAACAAGATTCGCCTGAAAAACCTGGCGGAGAAAGGGAACAGCCGGGCACAGCTGGTGCTGGATCTGGAGGAGCGGTATGACAACGTGCTTACCACGATCCTGATTGGGAATAATGTGGTCAATATTGCGGGTACATCGCTGATTACTATTTTCTTTGTGAGAATGCTGGGAGAGGAGATTGGTGCCAGTGCGGCGACCATCGTAATGACGGTCGTAGTGCTGATCTTTGGCGAAGTATCACCGAAGAGCATTGCCAAGGAGATGCCGGAAAAGACCGCCATGTTTTCCGCGCCGTTTTTGAACGCGCTGATGCATCTGCTGACGCCGTTCAACTTTCTGTTTTCGCAGTGGAAGCGATTCCTGACCTGGGTGTTTCATACCGAAGAGGATACGGGGATTACCGAGGAAGAATTTCTGACCTTTGTGGAGGAAGCAAAGCAGGATGGCGGCATTGATGAACAGGAAGGCAGCCTGATTCGCAATGCGGTCGAGTTCACGGAGATGGAGGCGATCGAGATCGCCACTCCCCGTATTGATGTCAGCGGGATTGCGGAGGATGCGGATCTGCGGGAAGTGGATCAGATGTTTACGGAGACGATGTTTTCGCGGTTGCCCGTGTACAGGGACACGCTTGATCATATTACCGGTATCATCTATCAGAAGGATTTTTATAACAATGTCTATCACAAGGGCGGGACGATCCGCGATATCATCCGCCCGGCTCTGTTTGTGGCGGAGAATAAAAAGCTTGGCCAGTTGTTAAAGGAGCTGCAGGAAAACAAAATGCATCTTGCCGTGATCGTAGACGAATTTGGCCAGACCGCCGGGATTGTGACGATGGAAGATATTCTGGAGGAACTGGTCGGCGAAATCTGGGATGAGCATGATGAGGTCGTGGAGAAACTCGAACAGGTATCGGATCGGGAATATCTGGTGGAGGGCAGCGCCAATGTACAGAAGGTGTTTCACCGGCTGGGAATCCATGATGAGGACACGGAGAAGATCGACGCGGTCACAGTCAGCGGCTGGGTGATGGAACTCGCCGGAGAGATTCCGCAGCCCGGCGGCTGTTACCGCTGGAAGAATTTCGAGATCCGGGTGCTGAAGATGGACGAGCGGCGGGTTGAAAAGATTAAGATGACTGCCGATGAGGCGAAGGATGAAAAGGAGCGGGAAGCATGAGGTTGCGGGCAGATTTTCACACGCATTCGACGTATTGCGACGGAAAAAGTACGCTGCGGGAGATGGTGGAGTCGGCGTATCGAAAGGGTTTTACAGATTTCGGGGTGTCGGGGCATGCGGATTTCTCGTTTGTTGAGCCGGGATTCGGAATGTCAGATGAGATTCTGGAGCAATACAGATGGGAGCTTTGTGAGCTTCGCGAGGAGTATCGGGGGCGGATGAATCTCTATATCGGGATCGAACTGGACTGCCTGGGACCGGTGCAGAAAGCGGAGTATGCCATCGGCTCGACGCACTGTCTGCTGAAAGACGGAGAATATGTCGTGGTCGATGATACGGAAGAGAAATGTGTCGATGCGGTCCGTCGCCTGTGGAATGGGGACTGGTATGCGTATTCAAAGGATTATTTTGAACTGGAGGCGACGGTTTATGACCGCCTGAACTGTGACTGGGTGGGTCATTTTGATCTGCATACAAAATGGAATGAGGGGTATCGTTATTTTGATGAGAATGCAGACGCTTATCTGGAGCCGGCGCTGGCGGCAATGCGAAAGCTGAATGATGCCGGTCTGCCGTTTGAGATTAATACGGGGGCGATTTCCCGCGGATACCGGACGGAACCGTATCCGGGGAAACGGCTGCTTCGGGAACTGTGCGCGATGGGTGGACGGATTATGATCAATTCAGACAGTCATCACGCGGATCATATTGGATATCATTTTGATCAGGCGCTGCGGATTGCCGTGGAGTGCGGGTTCCGGAGACTGACTGTGCTGGCGCCGGGCGGCGGTTTTCGTGAGATTCCCATCGAATAGACAGAGATTAATGGTAAAAAAAGGAGCCGGGTAAATGACCGAATGTCGTTTACCTGGCTCCTTTTCCGGTTCCTTTTGCTTTCAGAAGAACAGGTGCTCAATGAGGATTTTGCATCCCATCAGTACCAGAATCAGGCCGCCCGCAAATTCGGCGCGGGACTGATAGCGGTTTCCGAAGACGGTTCCCACCTTGACGCCGAAGACCGAGAGTGTGAAAGTGGTCGCACCGATAAAGAGAATGGCCGGGGCGATTCTTACCTGCAGAAACGCGAAGGTGACGCCGACGGCAAGGGCGTCGATGCTGGTCGCGACGGCCAGAATCAGCATCTCCGCCATGTGGACCGTCGGTGTGCAGGTGGCGTCTTCCGGGTCACGGGATTCGCGGATCATATTGATGCCGATGATACCCAGAAGGATAAAGGCGATCCAGTGGTCGTAGGCCGTGATGGCTTCACGGAAGCGGATACCGAGCGTGTATCCGGTCAAAGGCATCAGCATCTGAAACCCACCGAAGTAGAGACCGATGATAATGGCGTTTTTCCAGTTGATCCGCTGCATGGAGAGACCCTTGCAGACCGAGACGGCAAAGGCGTCCATCGAGAGACCGACTGCAATGATAAAAAGTTCAATCAGTGACATGTGAATATTCCTCCGTAATCTGAGTGAGTAAGTGTCAGGCTGTCTTAAGTTCTGCGGTTTTTCTCCAGACATTGCTGTGATACCGGAAAAGGAAGCAGGTTACCCGGAACAACCAGTCGACGATCATGGCGATCCAGACGCCAATGGCGCCGAAGCCCATCCATTGTCCGAGGATGATGCTTAAGCCGACCCGAAACACACACATGGAGAAAATGGAGATCCCCATGGTGAATTTGACATCGTTGCATGCGCGCAGCATGTTTGGCAGCGTGAAGGAGAGAGGCCAGAGAAACATGGCGCAGCTGTTGTGAATCCGTACCAGCGTACCGGCCAGTGCGGTGGTTTCCTCCGTAAGTCCATAGAGAGACAGGATTGAATCGAGGGAGAGCAAGATGGTGCCGCAGAAGAGGACACTCAGCGCATAGGTACAGGCAATCAGTGTCCGGTTATAGTAACGGATCTGATATTCGTCCTTCGCACCAACGCAACGGCCGATAACGGCGATCATGGCCAGATTCATGGCCTGGCCGCCCATAATGCCCATCTGATCCAGGCTGTTGGCGACGCCGTTGGCGGCAATCTGAATCGTGCCGAAGCCGGAGATAATACTCACAACCACAACACGTCCCAGCTGAAAAATTCCGTTTTCAAGGCCACTGGGGATGCCGATGTAGTATATCTTGTGAATCAGTCCCGCGTCAAAGTGAAATCTGCCTGGATCAATGTGAAGCTCCAGATCCGGATTGCGAAGAAGAGTATAGAGAACGATCGCCGCAAACGCACGGGAAATCAGGGACGGAACCGCGACGCCGACGACGCCGGCATGCAGGATGAAAATACCGATCGCATTGCCAATGACATTGATAATGTTCATGACAATGGATACCTTCAGCGTGACGCTGGTACGATTCATGACGCGAAACAGGGCGGCGCAGGAATTATACACGGCCAGGAACGGAAAGGAGAGCGCCGATATGCTCATATAGAGCACAGCGGATTCAAACACATCCGCGTCGATCGTTCCGAAAAAGAGGCGGATGATCAGCCGACTGGCAAGCAGTACGAATACCGATATGGCCAGGGTGAACAGCAGCGTCGATACGATCAGCTGCATCACAGAATGGCAGGCGTCATTCTGCTTTCTGGCACCGAGAAACTGAGAGGTTACGACGGCGCCACCGGACGCCAGCGCGGCCAGTACGGTCATGATCAGATTATTGAACATATCAACCAGGGAGACGCCGGAGACGGCGGCTTCGCCCGCGTTGGAAACCATCATGGTATCTGCCATGCCGACGGTAACGGCAAGCATCTGTTCCAGAACCAGGGGCAGGATCAGAATCAGCAGCGCGTGGTTCGAGAACAGCATTTCTTTGTGTTGTATTTTATTTGTGTTCATTCACAGATTTTCCTCCGGAAGATCCTTTTTTTCGTTTTCAGGCATAGAAGATTATATCACGGGCAGATTTTTTTTCAATACTCATTTCACATGGGAAGAATGAGAATGATCCGGAATGGCATGTGCCCGGATATGCCGGGAAGCGGTTCTTGCATGGTTCTTTAAAGTGTGGTAGAATGAGCGGCAGCAGACTATTTGCATCATGAAGAGAAGAAAGGAATCAAATCCCATGAATTTATCTTATCAGAGTACCAGAGGTGGTGAGACGGGACTGACGGCGTCTCAGGCGATTTTGAAGGGACTGGCCGATGACGGAGGCCTGTTTATGCCGAATGAGATACCGAAGCTGGATGTGCCGCTGGAAGCATTTGCAGGGTACAGTTACCAGGAGACTGCATACCGTGTGATGCGTCTGTTCCTGACGGATTTTACGGAGGAGGAGCTTCGGGGCTGTATTGCGCGTGCCTATGACAGCAAGTTTGATACGGAGGAGATCGCACCGTTGACGAAAGCGGATGGCGCGTATTATCTGGAGCTGTTTCACGGCAGGACGATTGCGTTCAAGGATATGGCGTTGTCGATCCTTCCCCATCTGATGATTGTTTCCGCGAGGAAGAATCAGGTAAAAAATGACATTGTGATTCTGACGGCAACCTCCGGCGATACGGGCAAAGCGGCGCTTGCCGGTTTTGCAGATGTGCCGGGTACGCGGATTATTGTGTTTTACCCGAAGGGTGGCGTCAGCCGGGTTCAGGAACTGCAGATGATCACGCAGAAGGGCGATAATACTGCAGTCGTATCGATTCATGGCAATTTTGATGACGCACAGACAGGCGTGAAGAAAATCTTTGGCGACCGGGCGTTCGGGAAGCAGCTGGATGATGCCGGTTTTCAGCTGTCTTCGGCGAATTCGATCAATATTGGCCGCCTGGTGCCGCAGATTGTATACTATGTATATGCATATGCGAAGCTGGTGGAGAACGGGGAGATTCGCTGTGGCGATGAAATCAATATCACGGTGCCGACTGGGAATTTTGGCAACATTCTGGCGGCCTATATTGCGAAGCAGATGGGACTGCCGGTAAAAACGCTTCTCTGCGCGTCCAATGACAATAAGGTGCTTTACGATTTCTTCCGTACCGGTGTCTATGACCGGAGAAGGGATTTTGTTCTGACCAGTTCTCCGTCCATGGATATTCTGATTTCGAGCAACCTGGAACGCCTGATTTACTTAAGTGCCGGCTGTGACGCGGCAAAGAACCGGGAGCTGATGGCGGAACTTTCTTCCAAAGGAGCCTATACGGTGACAGAGGAGATGCGGCGGTTTATGGGGGATTTTTACGGTGGTTTCGCTACGGAAGAGGAAAATGCAGCCGAGATCCGCAAGGTCTACGAAGATACCGGTTATGTGATCGATACGCATACCGGGGTTGCGTCGGCGGTTTATCGTGCCTATGTGGCTGCAAGCGGGGATGCGACACCGACGGTGATTGCCTCAACGGCAAGTCCCTTCAAATTTTCCCGAAGTGTGATGACCGCAATTGCGGGCGGACAGGGCGATGTGGATGAATTCGCCATTGTTGACCGGCTCAGCGAGACCGCGAATCTTGCCGTTCCACAGGCAGTGGAGGAAATCCGTCGCGCGGATATCCGCCATACCCGTGAGTGCGAGATTGCGGATATGGAATCCGTTGTCGCGGAGATTCTCGGCCTGTAATCCTGAGTGCAGTCGTGCCAGACAGGCGTTTGGCCAGATACTGATTGGGATTGTTGCGCCACAGCCGGATGGAACAGGGAAATGTGCGTTTTTACCATAATTTCTCTTTCCAAAAGCAAGAATTTGTATTATACTATCAGTAGCGGTTTTTTCAGCGTGTCGTGTGTCGGCAGGGCAGCAGACCGATCACGGGAGACATGCTGTGGAGCGATTACAATTCAATGAATGGAGGATTTGAATTATGTTAGTACCTGCAACAGAAATGCTTCAGAAGGCAGTGGAAGGCCATTATGCAGTAGGCGCGTTCAACATCAACAACCTGGAGTGGACGAAGGCGATCCTGTCTACGGCGCAGGAGCTGAGTTCTCCGGTGATTCTCGGAGTTTCCGAGGGCGCGGGAAAGTACATGACCGGTTTTAAGACAGTTACGGCGATGGTGTCCGCGATGGTCGATGAGATGGGGATTACCGTTCCGGTTGCGCTGCATCTGGATCACGGAACCTATGACGGTTGCTATAAGTGCATTCGGGCTGGCTTTTCATCCATTATGTTTGACGGCTCTCATTATCCGATTGATGAGAACGTTGCGAAGACCAAAGAGCTGGTAACCGTCGCGCATAAGATGGGACTTTCCATTGAGGCTGAGGTTGGCGCGATCGGCGGCGAGGAAGACGGCGTCATCGGTATGGGCGAGTGTGCGGATCCGGACGAGTGCAAGAGAATTGCGGATCTGGGCATTGATTTCCTGGCAGCGGGCATTGGGAACATCCATGGCAAATATCCGGCGAACTGGCAGGGACTGAGTTTTGAGACGCTGGCGGCGATCAAGGCGAAGATCGGCGATATGCCGCTTGTTCTGCACGGCGGTACCGGTATCCCGGCGGATCAGATCAAGAAAGCGATTGACCTTGGCGTAGCGAAGATCAATGTCAATACCGAGTGCCAGTTATACTTTGCAGACGCGACCCGCAAGTATATCGAAGAGGGCAAGGATCAGCAGGGCAAGGGCTATGACCCGCGTAAGCTGCTGGCTCCGGGTGCTGCCGGAATCAAGGAGATTGTGAAAGAGAAGATCGAACTGTTCGGTTCCGTTGGCAAGGCCTGATTGCTGAGAGAAATTTGAAAAAAAATAAAAAAACACTTGCTTTTTCCTGCGATATGGTTTATTTTAGTTAGGAACGATGATGTTCTTCCCGAACGAGAAGGACATCATCTTTTTTTGCTTCGCGGTTTGAGTTTATTATATGAGGTGCATGAGGAAGGGGAGCGCCGGAGTGGAGGCCGACGCGACCCGGAACCGGGGAGCAATGAGGAGACTGGACAGAGAACAAACGAGAGGAAGGATAAGGTTTATGAGCGAGCATGTAAATGTAGCCGAGATCTTCGGCAAGAACGTCTTTAACGAGGCGACCATGAGAGAGCGGTTGCCGAAAGACGTATTCAAGAAGATGAAGAAGACCATGGAGGATGGCGAAGAACTGGATCCGTCGATTGCCGGTGTTGTTGCGCATGCAATGAAGGAGTGGGCAATTGAGAAGGGCGCGACCCATTATACCCACTGGTTCCAGCCGCTGACCGGTGTGACTGCCGAGAAGCATGATGCCTTTATTTCCGCACCGAACAGCGAGGGCAAGGTGATTATGGAATTTTCCGGCAAGGAGCTGATTAAAGGCGAGCCGGATGCATCTTCCTTCCCGTCAGGCGGTCTGCGCGCGACCTTCGAGGCAAGAGGATATACTGCCTGGGACTGCACCTCTCCGGCGTTCGTCAGAGAAGACGCGGCAGGCGTAACGCTTTGCATCCCGACTGCGTTCTGTTCCTACAAGGGTGAAGCCCTGGATCAGAAGACTCCGCTGTTGCGTTCGATGGAAGCGATTAACGAACAGTCGCTGCGGATTTTGCGGCTGTTTGGCAACACGACGGCCAAGAGGGTCACTCCTTCGGTTGGACCGGAGCAGGAGTATTTCATTGTTGACCGTCAGAAATATCTGCAGAGAAAAGACCTGATTTATACCGGACGCACCCTGTTCGGCGCGATGCCGCCAAAGGGCCAGGAGCTGGAGGATCATTATTTCGGAGCGATCCGGGAGCGAATCGGTTCCTATATGAAGGAAGTCAATGAAGAGCTGTGGAAGCTGGGTGTCACTGCCAAGACGCAGCATAATGAGGTCGCTCCGGCTCAGCATGAACTGGCGCCGATCTACGATCAGGCGAACCTGGCCGTGGATCACAACCAGATCGTAATGGAAACCCTGAAGAAGGTAGCCGGTCGTCACGGTCTGACCTGTCTGCTTCATGAGAAGCCGTTTGCCGGTGTGAATGGTTCCGGTAAGCACAACAACTGGTCGCTGACTTCTGACGACGGCATTAACCTGCTGAATCCGGGCGATACGCCGCATGAGAACATTCAGTTCCTGCTGGTGCTGGGCTGCATTCTGAAGGCAGTCAATACACATGCGGATCTGCTGCGTGAGGCGGCTGCCGATGTTGGTAACGATCACCGCCTGGGTGCGAACGAAGCGCCGCCGGCAATTATTTCCGTCTTCCTCGGTGAGCAGCTGGAGGATGTCATTGATCAGCTGACGACGACCGGCGAGGCAACGCATTCCAAGCAGGGCGGTACGCTTCGCACCGGTGTTGCGACTCTTCCGGATCTGGATAAGGACACGACCGACCGCAACCGTACTTCACCGTTTGCCTTTACCGGCAATAAGTTTGAGTTCCGTATGGTTGGTTCCTCGGATTCCATCGCTCCGCCGAACGTTGTTCTGAACACGATCGTTGCGGAAGCCTTCAAGGAAGCAGCTGACGAACTGGAAGGAGCCGAGGACTTTGATACTGCGGTTCATGATCTGATCAAGAAGCTTTTGAAGGACAACAAGAGAGTGATCTTTAATGGCAATGGTTATTCCGATGCCTGGGTGGAGGAAGCGGAGAGACGCGGCCTGCCGAATATCAAGTCTATGGTTGAGGCGATTGACGCACTGACTACTGACAAAGCGATCAAGCTGTATGAGGAGTTCGGCGTCTTCACGAAGGCGGAACTGGAATCCCGCGCCGAGGTTGAGTATGAAGAATATTCCAAGGTAATCAACATCGAGGCGAGGACGATGATCGATATGGCGAGTAAGCAGATTATCCCGGCGGTGATCCGCTATGCGACGCAGCTCGCGGAATCGATTGGCAAGGTGAAGAGTGCGGTTCCGGAAGCGGACATCAGTGTCCAGACCGAACTGCTGACAGAGACTTCCGCTCTGCTGTCTGAGATGAAGGTTGCCCTGGCGGCTCTGATTGATATTACAGAGAAGAGCGCCGCGATGGGAGAAGGCAAGACACAGGCATTTGCTTATCATGATGAGGTGATGCCGGCAATGGCCGCGCTTCGTGCCCCGGCGGATCGGCTGGAGATGATCGTAGATAAGGAACTGTGGCCGTTCCCGAGCTATGGCGATCTGATCTTTGAGGTATAAGACTTCCCGTTTTTATTTGTTAATATTGCGCAGACGAGTGGCTGTCGGGAAACCGGCAGCCATTCGTCTGTCTGAAAATCAGAAATTTCGTTCTTTTTGTCGGTTATCCTGCCGGATCAATCGGCGGACAGATTCGATAGCCACGCGGATGGCCAGGTCGGTATCATGGACGACCGGGTTCGGGAGTCCGGCCTTTTCCCGTTCCTGATTGGCCATGACGAGAAAACAGGAACCGGCGCGCACGCCGAGACTAGCGGCGATAATGAACAGCGCTGCGGATTCCATCTCGGAGACGAGACAGCCCAGACGTTTCCAGGCCTCCCATTTGTTTAGCAGTTCGTAAGCGACCGGCTTGGTCTCCGGAGAATGCTGGCCGTAAAAGGAATCCTTGCATTGCGACACACCGATGTGGCAGCGGGCCCCAAGCGCTTCTGCCGCGTCAGCCAGTGTGCGGGTGACGCCAAAGTCGGGGACGGCCGGGTATTCGATGGGCGCATATTCCCGGCTGGTGCCTTCCATGCGGATGGCGCCGTTTGCAATGACGATATCGCCGCTCTGGATGTCCATCTGCATCCCGCCGCAGGTGCCAACCCGAATGAAGGTGTCAGCGCCGACCTGAACCAGTTCTTCCACGGCGATGGCAGTGGACGCGCCGCCAATGCCAGTGGAGGTCACGCTGACCTTCACGCCGTCTAAGTATCCGGTGTATGTGACAAACTCGCGGCTGTCCGCGATCAGCCTTGGTTCATCAAAGTATTGCGCGATTTTTGCGGAGCGTTTGGGGTCTCCCGGAAGCAGAACGTAGTGTCCGATTTCACCCGCGGCGACCTGGATATGATATTGTCTGGATGAGTCTTCGGAATAATTCATGGATGTTACCTCCTCATTTCCTCCTGAAAAATATTCTATACCATTTATTATCTGGATTTTTGTCCGTACGTCAAGATTTTATTCAAGTTTACTTTTTTTGAAAAGTATAGTATCATTGTTTCAGGTTAAAACAGACAAAAAGGAGAACGGACTTTTATGAAATATGATTATGTTCTGGTCGGCAGCGGCCTGTATGCCGGCGTCTGGGCGCATGAGGCGCGCAAAGCGGGAAAGACCTGCCTGGTGGTGGAGAAGAGAGATCAGATTGGCGGGAACGTATACTGTGAGGACGTGGAAGGAATCCATGTACACAAGTATGGCGCCCACATTTTCCACACGAGTGACCGCGAGGTATGGAACTATGTGAATGAACTGGCGGAGTTTAATCGCTATACGAACAGTCCGGTGGCGAATTACAAAGGCGAGATGTACAACATGCCGTTCAATATGAATACCTTCAGTAAGATGTGGGGCATCCGCACACCGGCGGAAGCGAAAGCGATCATCGAGGAGCAGCGCGCGGCGATCACCGGGGAGCCGCGGAACCTGGAGGAACAGGCGATCCGCCTGGTCGGCACCGATATTTATCAGAAGCTGGTGAAGAGATACACGGAGAAGCAGTGGGGACGCGACTGCAAGGATTTGCCGGCTTTTATCATTCGCCGTCTGCCGGTTCGTTTTACGTATGATAACAATTATTTCAACGATCTGTATCAGGGCATCCCGATCGGCGGTTACAATGTGATTGTGGACCGGCTGTTTGAGGGTTGCGAGATTGAGACGGGCGTGGATTATCTGGAGAAGAAGGATGTTTATGACAGTCTGGGTGAGCGTGTGATCTATACTGGCATGATTGATGCCTATTATGGCAACCGGTTTGGCAGACTGGAATATCGTACGGTGCGTTTTGAGACGGAGCTTCTGGACATGGAGAATTATCAGGGCAATGCCGTGATCAATTATACGGATCGCGAGACGCCTTACACGCGCATCATCGAGCACAAGCATTTTGAATTCGGGACGCAGCCAAAGACGGTGATTTCGAAGGAGTATCCGTCCGAATGGAAGGAAGGCATGGAGGCCTACTATCCGGTCAATGATGCGAAGAATCAGGCCGTGTATCAGAAGTATGCACAGCTGGCCGCGGCGGAAAAGCATGTGATTTTTGGCGGCAGACTTGCCGAGTATAAGTATTACGATATGGATAAGGTGATTCGGTCGGCTCTTGACCGGATCCGGGAACTGGGCGTGTGAGTCCGGTCTGGAGAGAAAAGGCCGACGAGGAGGCTGTGGTGTGAATATTGTCTATGCGGCGAATGACGCTTACGCAAGGCATCTGGGCGTATCCATGTGTTCTGTCTTTGACCGGAACCGGCAGCAGAAGGTGATTCGGATTTTCGTACTTTCCATGGGGATCTCCGGAGAGAGCCGGCATGCGCTGCTTGCAATCGCGAAGCGGTACCGGAGAGAGCTTGTGTTTATTGAGATGGATGATTTGCGGGACCGCCTGCGAATTTCCGGGACGCAGATAGACGGGACGACGGCTCCGAATGCGGACATGTCGCCTGGAGAGAGGACTCCTTCAGAGAGGGAAGCAGATACCGGCGCGTATGATGTCAGTGTGATGCTGCGCCTTTTTATGGGGGAGGTATTGCCGGAAGAGGTGAACTGGGTGATTTACCTGGACTGCGATACCGTGGCGGTGCGGCCGTTAGGCGGATTGTGGCGAACCGATCTGGCCGGACATGTGGTCGGCGCGGTGATGGAGCCAACGATCTACCCGGCAGTGCGGGAGTCCATTGGCCTTCGGGCGGGAGCGCCGTATTTCAATTCCGGCGTTCTGCTGGTGGATCTGGAACAGTGGCGTAGGACCGGCGTGCAGAAGACGCTGCTGGATTTCTGGAGAGCGGGAAACGGGGCGTTTTTTGCCAGTGACCAGGATGTGATCAATGGTGCGCTTGCAGGCCGGATTCAGATCCTTTCTCCGAAATATAATTTTTTCACGAATTACCGATACTTTTCCTATGGGACGCTGGTGCGCCATGCGGCAGGCTATCGTGCGGTGTCCAGGGAGGAGTTTGTGCAGGCGAAGCGCCATCCGGTGATCATTCATTATATGGGCGATGAACGCCCCTGGATTGCGGGGAACCGCAATCATTATCGCCGGGCCTACGAGGAGTATCTGGCGCGGACGCCCTGGGCGGGTACGCCCCCGGAGAAGGGGAAAGAGGCCTATATGCTGGCCTATCATCTGATGGATTATGTGACGGCGGTCTGTCCGGCAGTACGCTGGGAGATCAGCCGGAGAATGGGAATGAAATGGGCGAACAGGAAGAAATAACGGAGGATTCCTGCACGGACGGGAACGCATAAAAGAGACGCGCAGGAAGGAGCGAAACGCATGGTTACAGTGTTGATGGCAATCTATCAGGGGGAGCGCTATCTGGAACAGCAGCTGGATTCCATTCTGGCGCAGACCGTACCGGTCCGGATCCGGATATCGGATGACGGCTCCGATGACCGGAGCCGGGAAATTCTAGAAAATTACCGGGCGTGGTACCCGGATCAGATTATCCTGGATCATCGGAACCGGTTGACGGGATCGGATATCACGCGGGTTCCGGCTCCCGCACAGAATTTTTTCTGGCTGATGGAGCGGGAGCGCGAGACAGGAGAAAGCGATTATATTATGCTTTCTGATCAGGATGATGTGTGGTGTAATGATAAGGTGCGGCGGCAGCTTGCGCGGATGAGACGGCTGGAGTCGGAGACGGCGAAGGAGTGTCCGATCCTGCTTCATTCGGACATGGAGGTCATTGACGCTTCCGGGGAGGAGATTCACCCGAGCTTTTTTCAGTATCAGGGCTGTAGTCCGGCGCGGACGAGTCTCGCTGAGGTGCTGGTTGAGAATCCGGTTACCGGTGGCGCGGTCATGATGAACCGGTCGTTGCTTTCACTGGCCGGGAAGATACCGGAAGCGTGCTGTATGCATGACTGGTGGCTTGCGCTGGCTGCGTCCGCATTTGGGATCATCGACTGGGTGGAGCGGCCGCTGTCGCAGTATCGTCAGCATGGAGGGAATGCGCTGGGGGCGAGACAGGCAGGTGGACTCGGAAGTCTGCGACTGCTGGCGGAGCGCCTGGGAAGGAATACCGAGGTGCGGGGAAATTATCTGCGGATGATGAACCAGGCGCTGGCCTTCGGGAAGCGGTATGGGGAATATCTGGAACCAGACCAGAAGGAGGTTCTGCGTGCATTTCTGGAACTGCCGGGACAGAACCCGGCGCAGAGGTTGCGAAACATAGCCCGGCATGGCTTTATAAAAAATTCCCGTCTGCAGACGATAGCCATGTGTGTGACGATTCCTGAGCGGAGACAACAGGCAGGGCGTGGAACAGGGCAGGATGGGTGCGGGATGAACAGCACCAGGGAAGAGCATGCGCCTGTCGGAACAGGAAAGGAAGCAACAGAGGAGACCGGACGGTCATGAAGCTGAATTGTGTGATTTTGAATTATAACGATGCCAGGACAACGGCCGGTCTGGTGAGGCGAATCCGTGACTATGCTGTTCTGGACGGAATCGTGGTCGTCGATAATTGTTCGACAGATGATTCCATGAAGCGGCTGGAAGCATTGCGGGATGAAAAGGTAACGGTTATTGAGACGGAGCGGAATGGCGGCTATGGCTACGGGAACAACCGGGGCGTCCGTTATGCGGTCGGCGAAAATGGCGCGACGCATGTTCTGATTGTGAATCCGGATGTAGATGTCTCAGAACGTTGTGTGTGTGCCATGCTGCAGATTTTTGCCGGTCACCCGGAAGTCGGCGTTGTCAGCGCACGGATGCGGGATGAGACGTATGGTGACCTGAAAAATGCATGGCCGTCGCGGACATTTTCCGGCGAATTGCTGGCGATGGGACCGATCAGCCGACGGCTGTTTCGCGGCATTCTGGAATATCCGGCTTCCTATATAAATGGCAAAAAGGCGGTTTATGTGGACACGGTTCACGGTTCACTGCTGATGATCGATGCGGCGAAATTTCTCCGGTGCGGTGGCTATGATGAGCATATGTTTTTGTATCAGGAGGAATCGGTGCTGGCATGGAGGATGAAGAAAAATGGATTTCGAACCGTTCTGATTCTGAATCACAGTTATCGGCATGCGCATTCTGCGTCCATCAGCAAGTCCTTTTCGGGACAGATGGAGCGGCAGAAACTGCGGGAAAGGAGTGTGATGTATTATCTGAGCCGGTATCTGGAGATTGGTTTTGCAAAAAGGTTATTTACGAAGATGTGGTTTCTGATCATTCGGGCGGAAATCCTGACGGCGGAAGCGATTGAAAAACGGACAGGAAAGTTGCGGAGAAATCTTAATGAATGTTAAGGCAATTCCGGTTGCAAATGAAAGGTTGTTTCTTTAAAATAAAATCAGAACGTGGACGAACATTCACATAAGCGGAAGGAGGACAAAGGTATGGAAATCAAAAAACCGGCAATGGCTGGAACGCTGGAATCCAGCGACTGCCAGGTGATGGTGGAAGCGGGGAACGGTCAGATCGATTTTTCCCTGGAAAGCTCCGTTATCAACCAGTATGGAAACAAGATCAGGGACGTGGTGTATGATACCCTGGATCGCCTGGGAATCACTGATGTTCGGATTGCTGTGATCGATAAGGGTGCACTGGACTGCACGATCAAGGCGCGCGTGGAGGGCGCTGTCTATCGTTCCCTGAATCAGACTGAACATATTCCGTGGGGAGGTGCCGTGCGATGAGACCGGATAAGAATCGCCTGAGAAG
>JAJQCD010000022.1 GCA_021202925.1 Clostridiales bacterium
ATCTTTTCCGGTATGAGAAGCAGTTTCCGGAATACAATACGAATGATAAGATGCTGGAGTCATTGAAGGCAGAATATGTAGCGATCGGGCAGCGCCTGGACGAACTGGTACAACAGGGGGTGATTGAGGAATATTCCAAGAAAATCACACAGGAGATGTCCGTGAAGGTGCTGGTGAATCTTGCGGTGAAGTATGACCGCCTGAGAGATGAGGTGAGAGAGGTCATGGGCGGAAAGGTAATCATGACAGAGGCAACCCGGATTTTAAATCAGGGTAAGGCCGAGGGAAAAGCCGAGGGAAAAGCCGAGAACCTGCTTGAGAATCTGCGGGCTCTGATGGAAACGATGGCGCTGACGGCAGAGCAGGCGCTGGCGGCATTGAAGGTGCCGGAGGATCAGTATTCGAAATATCTGTCGATGTTGAAGTAAGAACGTCAGACAGAGTAAAACAGAATCGTGTGAGGATGGAAAAGGAGGCTGCGTGACAGTAGCTTCTTTTTCATATTGTTAGCGGAGGTATGACAAAACATATCATATTGGTTCAGGGCAGATCAAAACACCTCCGGACTATTCCGATATCTGGAATAGCCGGAGGTATTCCGGACTATGCGTTCTTTGAATGGATTGCCAGATAGGTCAGGCAGCCGACAATTACCACAATCCCGATCACAATGAGGGAATAAACCAGCGTGGTGCCGGAATATACGGTACCGGGGGTATGGACACGAATTTCGCAGATGGCCCATTCGTTGATTGCTGCGACGATGCCGCACAGGAGGCCGCCCAGATACGGGTTACCTGTTTTCTGATATATCAGCCTGCATACCAGAATCGCAACGAATACAAAGCCAGGGAAGGCGTAAACGGCCGTTGCGGCGCCGGCCAGTCCTCCGAACATGGGGTTCGATCCGGTGGCCTTGAAAATCCCATATACGTAGCAAAGAATAAACAGAGTGGGAATGGCGGCAATCAGGCTGATTAGCAGGTTGGCCAGCCATCTCCATCTGCCCAGGGCGCGGCTGAAATTGAAGGCGTTGACATTGATTGACATCACAACATAGTATAGGATATACATGGGGGCGACCAGCAGCATCCCCGGGATCCGGTTGGCGCCGAACTTCATGAATCCCCAGTAAATGAAGAGAAAGTTTACGCCAACCAGATAATCAACCGTGAAGACGATGAGAAACATGGCTGCTACGGAAATCAGGGCGACGGCAACGGTTTTAAGGAATCCGTTTCTGGTGATGGTAAAACCGACGTCACGCAGGTCAAAATGATGTTTTCTGCCGTAGCATACATACCAGACCGTGCAGAGAACGATCACGATCGCTCCGCAGAGCAGGGCAATCAGGCCGCGATAGGTGGGGTATGCGGAGCGGAACAGGGAATCCCGGTAAGAGGCAATCTTCTCCGCGTTCAGGAAACGGATGACCAGAATACAGAGAATCGTGCCGATCAGCTGAATACTCCAGAACCAGAAATAACCATCACGCCCATCCACGGCGCGGAGTTCCCGGGGTCCGTTGTCCGCTTCTTTGAAGACAGTTGTCCTGGTCAGGAGAGCGACAGCCAGGGACGCAGTGAACAGAATCAGACCCACCAGAGCGAATATCTTAAAAATGTTCCAGACCGTGTAAATATAGTCATTTGCAGAAAGAGTGGTTCCTGTTGGCATGGCGCGGTTGAAGAACTGCAATACTCGGTTCATGACCAGGGGCGACCACCAGCTTGCCATGTGGGTTTCATTGGAGACAAATATCTGGCGGGAACCAGTCAGGCCATTGTAATCCTTTTCGTAGACTGTCTCTGCATCGCGCAGCTCCGGATGATTGGCCGGATCCTCTCCGAAGTACAGGAATGCCTGGGCGCTGTTATTGATGACATATTGCGCCGGGCTGGAAAGGTTGGCGGCGTATCTGTTCGTGTCATGGGAATAGGTCCCGTTATCATTTGCTTTTTCGGAAAAGAAGAATTCATCGTTCTTATCCGCCAGAACCGCAACGTCACGTGCGCCGTAAACGTCGGCATAACCGTCGTCATTGCGCACAATGGGATCGCTGTGGATCAGGAAAATGGCTTTTACCACGTTAAGCTCCGCATTGTCACACTGCAGGGCTTCTCCTGCCGCTCTGCCGCCGCGGGAATAACCCAGAAGGGAAATCCGGTTTGCGTCTACATAGGGGAGAGAAACCGCATAGCGCACGGCGTCATAGAGACCACGCCCCTGGGTGAGCCATTCCTCATCCGACAGCGCTTCGGATTCACCCATACCATACATATCAACACCGACCGCGACATAACCGCGTCGTGCCAGTTCAATGCAGTAATGTTGCATTTCTTCTTTGTTATTATTCCCGCCGTGCTGGACAAAAATGGTTGCCGCGGGATTTTCCGATGTTGCGGTTGAGGGAATATACAGATCCATGGCCAAGGTATGCCCAGATTGCGATTCGATGATAACATTCCGGATGTCGGTATCTCCCCAATTGGTCTGCGTGAGTTTTACGCCGACAATTCCTATCACGATCAGGATCATACCGATGATAATCGGCACATGTTTCACTTTGGTTTTCTTCATACACTACCTCCTCTTGCTCTTGTAAAATTTTAGTTTTCCGGAACCGGGATCTGAAGGATGGCACCGCAAGACATGGAGTGTTTTCTGACAAAAAGGCAGGGTCATATACAGCATTTCTGCTGTGTATAACCCTGCTCCATATCTCTGAGTGTATCTTCAATTCATCAATATTTTATCATAATTGCACAATAATTGCAAGAGATGATTTGAAAAGATGAATAAAATTGTAAATTTGACGAAATCATATTGATTAAGACGAAAAAAAGAAGATAATAATTGGTGAATTCTTACAAAAAAGAAATAAATGTTGAAAAGACTTGTGCGATGTGGTATGCTAATAACAAGTTAAATAAAAGAGAATTGAGAAGATGAGTACAGGGTGAAGAAGCAGCAGAAATGTTGTTTTTAATCCTGTACTTTTTTATCCCTGAAAGAGGAACGAGGGGCGGTTATGAATCAGAGACTATTTGACGCGATGGAAGCCAGTCCGGTCATCGCGGCGGTGAAAGATTTTAACGGATTGGAAAAATGCTGCGCGGTTGAGGATGTTAAGGTTGTATTTATTTTGTTTGGAGATATCTGTAACATTGGCGGCATTGTGAAACGGATCCAGGAAGCAGGAAAGATTGCCATGGTGCATGTGGATCTGATCGCCGGGCTGGATTCCAGGGAGGTGTCGGTGGATTTTATCAAAGAGCAGACTGGCGCCGATGGGATCATTTCCACGAAGCAGGGACTGATCCGGCGGGGGATGGAGCTGGGAATGTACACGGTACTGCGGATTTTTGTTCTGGATTCCCTTTCGCTGAGGAATGTGGATGGGCTGGATCATCAGTATGTTGGGGCAAAGCCGGATTGCATGGAGATTCTGCCGGGCGTGATGCCTAAAATTATCCGGCGAATCTGCAGAAAAAGCCGGATTCCGGTGATTGCGGGAGGACTGATTACCGATAAGGAGGACGTCATAGGGGCGCTCTCGGCGGGAGCGATTGCGGTCTCATCGACTAATTATGATGTATGGGAAATGTGACTGAAGCAGGGGAAACGGTTCGGAAAGCGTTTTTCTGCACGGATCGATACTGCGCAGGAAAATGACATCTGGAAGAGAAGATATGTTAATACTAAAAACAGAGGAGGAATCATCATATGGCAAAATATGTCATGGCATTGGATCAGGGGACAACCAGTTCGCGCTGCATTCTGTTTGATCACAGCGGAACGATCTGCAGTCTGGCGCAGAAGGAGTTTACGCAGATTTTTCCACAGCCGGGATGGGTGGAGCATAATCCAATGGAGATCTGGTCTTCTCAGCTGTCGGTTATTATGGAGGCCATGGGAAAGATTGGCGCGCATTACAGCGATATCGCGGCGATCGGAATTACCAACCAGCGGGAGACCACAATTATCTGGGATAAGGAAACCGGAGAGCCGGTTTACAATGCGATTGTCTGGCAGTGCAGAAGGACAGCGGATCGAATTGAGAAGTTGAAAGCAGACGGGATGGCGGAAAAGGTAACTGCCCGTACCGGACTGATCCCCGACGCTTATTTTTCCGGAAGTAAGATTGCCTGGATTCTGGATCATGTGGAAGGAGCGCGGGAGCGCGCAAAAAATGGGAAGTTGCTGTTCGGTACGGTAGACACCTGGCTGATCTGGAATCTGACGAAGGGGTGTATTCATGTGACGGATTACACAAATGCGTCCAGAACCATGCTGTTCGATATTCATAAAAAGACGTGGGACAAAGAAATCCTGGATTATTTTGACATACCGGAGTGTATGCTTCCGGATGTCAAACCGTCCAGCTGTGTCTACGGTTACACATCTTCCGATGTGATCGGGGGAAAGATTCCGATTTCCGGAGCGGCAGGTGATCAGCAGGCGGCTCTGTTCGGGCAGTGCTGTTTTGAAGCCGGGGAAATGAAGAATACCTATGGCACAGGCTGTTTCCTGCTTATGAATACCGGAAGCAAGGCGGTGCGGTCGGAGCATGGGCTGATTACGACGATTGCGGCCGGGACGCCGGATGAGTTCTGTTATGCGTTGGAGGGAAGCGTATTTGTCGCGGGAGCTGCAGTACAGTGGCTGCGTGACGAGATGAGAATGGTTCGCTCTGCTTCGCAGACGGAGGAGTACTGTACAGCGGTTCCGGATACTGGCGGGGTTTACGCAGTTCCTGCTTTTGCCGGATTGGGGGCGCCTTATTGGGATCAATATGCACGGGGAACCATTGTCGGCATTACCAGGGGAACGACGAAGGAGCAGTTTATCCGGGCGATCGTGTGCTCGATGGCCTATCAGGTATATGATCTGATCGAGGCGATGTATCAGGATGCGGGTATAGAACCTGGAGGGCTGAAGGTTGATGGGGGTGCTTCCGTGAATAATTTTCTGATGCAGTTCCAGTCGGATATTCTGAATCTTGATATTGAACGTCCGGAGTGCATCGAAACGACCGGACTGGGAGCGGCCTATCTGGCTGGTCTGGCAGTGGGCTTCTGGAAGGGGAAAGAGGATATACGCAACAACTGGAAGATGGATCGGCGATTTGAAAGCCAGATGGATGAGGAGACGAGAAAAAGCCTGGTGAACGGCTGGAAACGGGCGGTTCGATGTGCTATCGGCTGGAGCTCGGATCAGGAGGCAGATCGTTGAGGACTGAAATGGAGGCAGAAAACAGCATGGAAAAGTTGCTTTATGATGTGGCGATCATCGGAGCCGGGGTAACCGGATGCTCCATCGCCAGGGAACTTTCGCGGTATGACCTGCGGGTCTGTGTTCTTGAAAAGGATGAGGATGTCTGTTCCGGAACATCCAAGGCGAACAGCGCCATTGTTCACGCAGGTCATGATGCGGAATCGGGATCCATGAAAGCGAGATTTAATGTGGAGGGAAGCCGGATGATGCCGGGGCTGGCGAAAGAACTGGATTTTGATTTTATACAGAATGGCTCGCTGGTCCTCTGTTTTGCCGATGTGGATCGACCGGCCCTGGAAGAGCTTTATGAAAAGGGAAAGAAAAATGGTGTGGAAGGTCTGACCATTCTGAGCGGAGAAGAGGTGCGTCGGCTGGAACCGAATGTGTCGGATCGGGTTGTGGCGGCGCTTTATGCACCGACGGGCGGAATTGTTTGTCCTTTTGGACTGACAATTGCGATGGCAGAGAATGCCTGTGACAATGGTGTGGAATTTCAATTTCTGACCAGGATTGAAGAAATCCGGAAAATGGAAGACGGATATGAACTGAAGACAAACCGGGGAACGGTAACAGCCAGGTGTGTCGTCAATGCGGCCGGCGTGTATGCGGACGCTTTTCACAACATGGTCAGTGGGAAAAAGATTCACATCACAGCGAGAAAAGGAGAATATTGCCTGCTGGATAAAGAGGCGGGTGCGCATGTAGGACACACGATCTTTCAGTTGCCGGGAAAGCTTGGCAAAGGTGTGCTGGTGACGCCCACGGTGCATGGAAATCTGTTGCTGGGACCGACTGCGAGAGACATCAATGACAAGGAAGGGACCGATACGACCGCGGAGGATCTGGCGGAGGTTCAGGAGAAAGCGACGCTCAGCGTGAGAGGTATTCCATTCCGTCAGGTAATTACATCCTTTGTCGGCTTGCGCGCCCATGAGGACAGCGATGATTTTGTGGTCGGAGAGGCAGAGGATAGCGAGGGATTTTTCGATGCGGCGGGGATTGAGTCGCCGGGACTTTCCAGCGCTCCGGCGATCGGTGTGTATCTGGCCGGATTGATCGCGGAAAAAACGGAGGCGAAAGCGAAGAACGACTGGCATGGAAAACGAAAAGGGATTGTAAAACCAGGAGAGATGAGCCGGGAAGAACGGGCCGCGTTGATCCGGGAGCATCCGGAGTATGGATCCATCGTTTGCCGTTGCGAGGGAATCAGCGAAGGAGAAATCCGCGACGCGATTACCCGTACTCTGGGAGCGACGTCGTTAGATGGCATCAAACGTCGGGTGCGTCAGGGAATGGGACGCTGTCAGGCAGGATTCTGTACGCCAAGGGCAATGGAAATTCTTGCAAACGAACGAGGCATTCGAATGGAAGAAGTCTGCAAGAATGTACCCGGCTCGGAAATGCTGATAGGTGAATGAGGAGGATCAGGACATGGAAAAGCATGATATTGTGATTATTGGCGGAGGTCCGGCCGGTCTGGCTGCGGCCGTGGCGGCCAGAAAAGCTGGCATTCAGGATATCCTGATTCTGGAACGCGACAGCCGTCTTGGCGGCATTCTGAATCAGTGCATCCATAACGGTTTTGGTCTTCACACCTTTCGGGAGGAACTGACCGGTCCGGAATACGCAAATCGTTATATCCGGATGGCAGAGGACGAAGGGATTCCTTACCGGCTGAATACGATGGTTGTGGATATCAACGAGAAAAAAGAAGTGACCTTTATTAACCGGGAGGATGGGATGACAACCATTCAGGCTAAAACTGTGATTCTGGCGATGGGATGCCGGGAGCGTCCCAGAGGCGCATTGAATATCCCCGGATATCGTCCGGCAGGAGTGTATTCTGCGGGAACGGCCCAGCGGCTGATGAATATAGAGGGTTTTCATGTCGGAAAAGAAGTTGTGATCCTGGGTTCCGGCGATATCGGACTGATCATGGCAAGACGAATGACCCTGGAAGGAGCAAAGGTAAAAGTGGTCGCGGAACTGATGCCCTATTCCGGCGGACTCAAACGAAATATTGTACAATGCCTGGATGATTATGGGATTCCGTTGAAACTGAGCCATACCGTCGTGGAAGTACATGGAAAGCAACGTGTGACGGGCGTTACAATCGCGGAAGTTGACGCCAACCGCAAACCGATCCCCGGAACAGAAGAATATTACAGCTGCGACACGCTTCTTCTCTCGGTCGGTCTTCTGCCGGAGAATGAACTGACAAAAGGCGCCGGCATAGAAATGAACCGTGTCACCTCCGGTCCAAATGTCAATGACCAGCTTGAGACCAGCATCGAGGGGGTCTTCGCCTGTGGAAATGTACTTCATGTTCATGATCTGGTGGACTATGTGTCGGAGGAAGCAACACTTGCAGGAACGAATGCCGCTGCCTGTGTACGTCACTCCGAACACAAAACCCCTTCCCATCCGGTTGTGCTTTCAGCGGGGGATGGCGTCCGCTATACGGTGCCGCAGACTATGGATATTGCAAATATGAACGACCAGGTTGTGGTTCGTTTCCGTGTAGCTGATGTATATCGGGATCGTTCCATCAGCATCTATTACGACGGCGTACGCGTGGCGCACCGAAAGAAAAAGGTGATGGCGCCTGGCGAGATGGAGCAGGTAATTCTGAAAAAAGAAGATCTGAACCGTTATAACGATCTGAAAGAGATTGTGATTGGCACGGAGGTAGAATGAAATGAAGCAGAAAGAACTGATTTGCATTGGCTGCCCGATGGGGTGTGCGCTTGTCGTGGAATGGGATGGGAAACAGGTCGTTAGCGTAACGGGAAATACCTGCCCCCGGGGCGATGTCTATGCGAGAAAAGAAGTAACCAATCCGACACGGATTGTGACGTCTTCGGTATGTGTTGACGGAGGAGAACTGAAAATGGTTTCCGTCAAGACGAACGAAGATATTCCGAAAGATAAAATTTTCGAAATTATGAACGAAATTCGCAAAACAACCGTAAAGGCACCGATTCAAATCGGTGATGTGATTTTGTCGAACGTGGCCGGAACTGGAGTCGATGTTGTGGCGACAAAACATGTAGCGAGCATATGAAAGGTGATTCACGCCAGGAACGATGTTGGGGTCAGGCATTTTTGATCCTAACGAAGAGATGAATTAATTTTGGTTGTCAATTATGTTACGTCAGTTTCTTACGAGATCAGTAAAAGTAACGAATGTTCAACAGATAAAGGAAATTTATTCCGCCGTGCAGGCAAAAGGTGCTGCACGGCGGTTTTTTGGTGTCGATTAATGACGGAACGGGTCAGCCGGATAATCGTCCGGCCTGTGGTTTTAGCAGAACGAGGTTTACGAAAATTTTACAGACAATTTAATAAAACGATAGCCATTTAGTATTAAATTTTATGTGTCGGGAAGATGTCTGAGACATCGTGAGAATAAAAGGAGGAAGTGATATGAGGTTTCAAACAATCAGAAGGAAGCTGGCGACCTGTCTGGTATTAACCATGACGGCAACCAGTCTTGCTCCTTCGGCTGCTTTTGCGGTCTCATCCGACGATTATTCATACTGGATTCTTGATGAAGATGAAGGCTATGAGGATGAGGATACCGCATCAGACAGCAATGCAACCAGTAGTAATGCAAGCAGCAGCAACGCCTCGACAGCGACAGCTTCAAATTTGCTGCTGGAAGAGGAGGAAGCGACTCCTTCCGACGCGATTGCAGAGGCAGTGAAGTCGTTTAACCGAGAATTCGCGTTTGTCGACCAGAGTGGGGATGAGATTGATGATGAGGATCCCAGCATCCCGGAAACGGGGGATGACGATTTCCCGTACCTGAGTACCACGAGGGAACGAACCAAGGGTCAGATTGATCTTGCGGATTACGATTATGAGGAAAAAGAGTATTTCATTTCAGGCACAGCGAATACCTATGACAGTGACGGGGATCAGTTGGCCACGTCGAGCGATGCGGATTATGTGGATCGCATTATAGTCTTCCGTCCAATTGATTCGGGAGATTTCAACGGCAAGGTATATGTGGAGATCCTGAACGCCAGCAGTAATGTGGATCTGCCGGATATCTGGAGAAGAAGCTATGATTTCTTTATGCGTGAAGGTTATATCTATATTGGCGTGACGTCGAAGGAAGGAAATGTCAATTCCCTGAAACGCTTCAATGAGGACAGATATGACGCGCTCACATGGGAAGACAATGGCGTGATCTGGGATATTCTCGGACAAGTGGGAACAGCCCTTAAGCGTGGCGGTTCTCCGATGCTTTACGATACAGAGACGGCAGAGAATTGTTATCTGATCGGGCAGTCTCAGTCGGGTATGTATGTGAATGGGTTCAGTGACTGGTTTGGCGACGCCAACTGGCTGGTCGATGAGGCGACAGCCGAGATGCTGGAGTCGTATGAGGATGTAGAAGCACTGGAAGATGCAGAGCATATTTACGATGGTATCCTGAATGTGGTAGGCGCAATGGCGCATGTGACTCCGGAGGCGGGATGGGATATGACCCAGAGACCGATTGAGGCGTCGGATATTCCGTTTATTCTGGTTGTCGGTGAGAACGACTACAATCCGGATAACATCAGAGAGGATTCGGATGAAGAGGGCGACCTGTATCGCTCGTATGTCTTTGCGGGTGGTGCGCATTCCAGCAAAATCTTCAAACCGGATATGATTGATGAAATCCAGCTTCAGGCAGGCAGACCGGCGGGTGAATATCCGTCCTTTGTCCTGGATGAAGAGACAAAGCGCATGAATAGCGCAACGGATTTCAACATGGATGTATTTGTCAATGCGGCGTTAAAGCATCTGGATGAGTGGGCGGAGGGAGAAGCAGCTCCTTACGGCCCCAGCGCGGATGAGATTGACGGAGAAATGGTTGCCAGCGGTTATTATGAGGTATTCAAACCGGAACGGGATGAGTATGGCAATATGACGACGGGTATCCGCTCTCCGCAGATTACGGTTCCGGTAGCCAGATATTACGGTGGCGCCAATGGCGTTTACAGTACGGATGGCGGATCCATGGTTTATCTGGATGACGATACGCTGAACAGTCTTTATGAAGACAGAGATGATTATCTGGCCAAATATGCAGCGGCACTGGATGAGATGATCAATGAGGGCTGGATCCTGGAAGAAGACAGGGCTTTGATGATGGAAATCGCAGAAACAGAGCCGGTGTTGGGACAGGAAGGCAGAAACGATCAGACCATTGAAGAAACGATGGCTCAGACAGTGAGTGCGGATCGAACCGGTATAGTGACCGGAACGACGGCCGGCGGCATTTCCTACGCGGACAGAGAGTATCTGACCGAAGGCGAAGCCAATCTGTACGGTGTGGCAAGAAGTACCGCTTTGTATATGAGAAGATGGTATTCTATGCCATATACCAACTATATGAGAATTGCGATTCCGGACAATTTTAATGGTGAGGTTGTTCTGGATCTGGTATTCTCCGGAGACACAGAAAAGAATATTGATGAGTATATGGACGCCGGACAGGCATATGTAGCGATTGCAGCGGATCCTGATGCAGCTTCTGAAAACGGTGGAAACTGGGAGATCATGAAGTATGCGGACGAGCCGGCTTCTGGTTCTTTGAGTGGGCCGGTAGAGGAAGAAGGCCTGCTGTGGGATATCATCAGCCAGACGGTGACGACCCTTATGGATGGCACTCTGGTTTCAGGCGCAACGAGTGTGACGCTGGGGATCGATGAATCGGATGCGGATTATGTCTACACATATGCCATGTATTTTGGCGATTTTGATGCATATCAGGCAAACGTCATGGATCTGAGCGGCGCGTCAGTGGTAGCTCTGAACAGCATGGACGAGGCATATGATGAAAATGCTGTGATTGTGGAGGCGCTGAGTGCCTGGGCTGACAATCTGTATGAGCCGGATACCACGATTGCACTGCCGGCGACGATTGTATGGCCGGCGGATACGACGGCGAGGGAGACGGCAGGGAAGGAAGTCCGTCCGAATACCATGATCGTTGCTCTGGATGCGTCTCTGAAGGTTTCCACATTGGATGGGCAGCTGATTTCAGACGATCTGGCTTCTTATCTGCTTGGAACCAAGGATACCGCATTGACGGCATTCTATTTAAGTGACAAGGCGACGGCGGATGCATTTTCGGCGTTCTGTACTCAGTACGGAGTGAACGATGTGATTGCGCTTGCCAGCGTGGAGAACGCGGCCTGGGTGGACAGCATCTGTGATGCAAATACCGGTGTGATCGGAGCAGTTGATTTCACGGGCGCGGGTCTGGATACCTCTCAGGATGACCTGTACAGCATTGTCACCGGAACCAATGGCGCACATGCAAAGATTGCCATCATCCCGGAGGATATCGCAACCTATGATTCCCTTGATTATCTGCACAAGATGGTGATTTCTGTGTGGGTAGAGACATCGGCGGATGAGCGGGCAATTTATACGCAGCTGACCAACGGTGCGAATGGTATTGTCTGCACCGATTATGAGGCTGTGAATAATGCGATCGAGTCCTTTGATGATGTGACGACGCTTCTGCGTCACTCGGAGATCGGCGGACATCGCGGAATGCCGAGCAGCTATATCGAGAACACGATCCGCAGCTGGCAGGGAGCCATTGATGCGGGCGCTGACGTGATTGAGAATGATATCCAGATCAGTGCGGATGGCGAGATCTTTATCCTGCATGATGATGATGCGGAGAGACTGTTCAACCGTGCGGATATCACCGACATCGAAGCGTTGACGATGGATGAGATTCGGGCATTAACATTCAATATGGATGAAGACGAGCCGAATTCTGTCCTGAATTCCAACAATACGAACCGCACCCAGTCTGGGCGCGAGGACACGGTTCTTACCTATGATCCGGATGTGGATTACATCCCGACTCTGCGTGAGTTCTTTGAGGCGTTTAAGGATCAGGATATCCTCTTCTTCATCGAGATCAAGACGGAGAAGCCGGAAATCGTGGAGCCGTTTAAGGAACTCTGCGAGGAAATGGGCGTATCCGACCGTGTGGTAGTCATTACCTTCCAGGATGGATACTCCAATAACAGCTATCAGTATTATTCGATTGACAGCGATGTGATGGCGGAGATGCAGCGGGTATGGCCAGAGTGCTCTCTTGGCTATCTGGGAATGGATGGATATTCCAATCCGAGTCTCAGTGCGATCATCGCGAACAACGACGGTTTGACCGGTGAAGCGTTTGGCACACTTTACAAACAGCTTCAGGTCTACAACAGTACATATCATAATGCTTATCAGCTGATGAGCAATGATGTGATCCATGCAGGACGCCATCGCGGTCTATTGGCGAATCCATGGACCTATAACAGCGAATCTGCGTTTGCGGAAGGATACCTGGGAGGCATTTACTCCCTGACAACGAATTTCTCCAACTGGGCGACGGATCTGCCGGTAGAGATTCAGGTGGAGGATACGACAGTAGCGGCCGGAAGCGATCCGCTTACATTCAGCGTAATTGCGCAGAATGGAGATGTGATTGCGAATCCGGAAGGAATTTCACTTGTGACACTCAGTGGACCGGAAGTTACCTACAACAGTGACGGTACGGTAAGCGCCAGTGAGACCGGAGAGTCTCTGGTGATGATCCGCCTGGATCAGACCCTGGATATCAATGGTTATGATCTGGAAGGCAGCGGTGTTGATACTGCTTATGCGCGTTATTCCAATCCGTTTGTGCTGACAGTAACGGCGGCAAGTGAAGAACCGGATGAGCCAGTGACTCCAGATGAACCGGTAACTCCGGATGACACGGATGACACGGACAACACGGACAACACGGATGACACGGACAACACGGAAACGGTAGATATCAGGGCGCTGGCGGCTGCGATTGAAACTGCAAATGGATATAATAACAGCCGTTTGTACACAACGACAACCTGGAATGAAATGCAGACAGCTTTGGTCAATGCGAAAACTGTTCTGGCGCAGGCGAAAGCCGGCATGGCGGATCAGGATGCGGTAGACGCGGCGACAGCAGCCCTGACAGAGGCAATCGCCGGGCTGAAGAGACGTTTCAGCGGCGGTTCCGGAAGCAGCGGAAGCAGTGGCGGTTCCGGAAGCAGTTCGGCCGCAGGCGGAAGCTGGATAAAGGATAACACCGGGTGGTGGTACCGCAATCCGGACGGAAGTTATCCGGTAAGCAATTGGAAGCTCATTAATAGCCGGTGGTATTATTTCGGCGGAGATGGCTACATGAAGACCGGATGGGTTCTTGACGGGAATGTATGGTATTATCTGGATGCAGCGGAAGGTCATATGCTGACTGGCTGGCATCAGGATCCGAATGATGGCTGCTGGTACTATCTCGATCTCTCTACCGGTGCAATGCTGACCAGTTGGCAGAACATCAATGGCAGCTGGTATTTCTTCCATGATGTCGCACCGGCCGAGCCGACCTGGACCTATGAAGAGAGCAGCCATACCTGGAGATATACCAATGCGGCGTATCGCCCATATGGTTCCATGTATGCATCTGAGAGCACACCGGATGGCTATTCGGTAGGAAGCGATGGAGTTCGGGTTCCGTAAGCGGGTTTTGATGACGCGAAACGATACCGAGCGACGTGTCCCGGGCAGAAAACTGCCCGGGACAAATTCACTTTTTGACAAAGCAATTG
This sequence comes from Clostridiales bacterium, assembly GCA_021202925.1. Classification (GTDB taxonomy): domain Bacteria; phylum Bacillota; class Clostridia; order Lachnospirales; family Lachnospiraceae; genus Brotaphodocola. The sequence goes on from JAJQCD010000022.1 coordinate 13,920, forward strand.
CCAAAAAAGATTGAAAGAGGAAGAATAACATTAAAAATATATCGAAATTTACCCAATTAATGCTTGCATATTCGCAAAAATAATGGTAAAATTCATGACTATGGTTGCCGCAAATGTGTTTGGTTATTATATGACGTGGATCAATCTGCCCAGGATCGTTGCGACTGCTATGCTGGGGCTGACATCGAACAAGTATATTTTCCTCCTGGCCTGCAATGTAATCCTGTTGATTATGGGTATGTTCCTGGAGGGCGGAGCCGCTCTGATGATTGTGTTGTTGATCCTTACATTCTGTCCGGTATTGATTACCTGCGTTCCGGATCTGTTGTATGGTGCTACCGGTTGATGTGTGGGCTAAGTGTGTGATCAGTCGAACAGGAATCGTGTGAAAGAAAGAGCAGAGAAATAAAGTATTTTGAAAAGACTTCTCTGCTCTTTTTGTGTAAAAGACGGGCTGACAGGAAATAAGGGAGTGGGAAGCGCGATGACCTGCAGGCAGGAGATAAGTGTGGAAAGAAAAGCCTTAGGGTAAGGAGGAAAACGGATTGATGGACAGGCAGGAACTTTTGAAAAATACGGAACTTTTTGTGTTGGATATGGACGGAACCTATTATCTTGATTCGCAGATTCTGGATGGTGCGCTTGATTTTCTAAAACAGGTGGAACGGCAGAAGAAGCGGTACATTTTTTTTACAAACAATTCGTCGAAATCGCCCAGAACGTATATTGATAAGCTGGCAAAAATGGAAACGTATATTACCAGAGACCAGATTATGACTTCAGGCGATGTGATGATCGAGTATCTGAAAACATATTATCCGGGGAATACCGTATATCTGCTTGGAACCCCGGATCTGAAGGAGATGTTCAGAGAGAGAGGAATTCTGTTGACAGAAGATATGCCGCAGGTTGTGGTGGTAGGTTTTGATATGACGCTTACATATGAAGGGCTTTCCAGAGCCTGCACATATATTCGGAACGGTGCAGAATTTCTGGCGACTCATCTGGATATTAACTGCCCGGTAAAGGATGGTTTTATCCCGGATTGCGGAGCGATGTGCGCGGCTATTTCTCTGTCAACCGGAAAACAGCCAAGATATGTGGGTAAACCGTTCAAAGAAACGGTGGATATGATACTGAAGGTGACGAATATAGAGAGGGAAAAGATCGCTTTTGTAGGTGACCGTATCTATACGGATGTGAAGGCCGGAGTTGCCAATGGCGCGCGGGGGATTCTTGTCCTTTCGGGAGAGACGAAACAGGAGGATCTGGCAACATCGGATGTGGTACCGGATGCGGTATTTGCGGATTTAAAAGAGATGGGAGAACTGTTGAGAAGTATGCAGGATTGATGCCATGCGATATACAGTTGTTCAGATCGCAAACGGGCCGGGGGATGAAGAATCCTCCGGTCCGTTTGCGTGAACAGGGGCGAATGCATTATGCCTGCATCTCACGGATCAGATTGACCATCTCGACCGCGCCCTGCGCGCATTCAAAGCCCTTGTTGCCGGCTTTGCTTCCGGCGCGTTCGATTGCCTGTTCGATGTTTTCCGTGGTCAGGACGCCAAAGAGTACCGGCACGCCGCTTGCCAGACTGACCTGCGCAATGCCCTTGGAAACCTCTGCGCAGACGTATTCATAATGGCTGGTGCTGCCGCGGATGACGGCACCGAGCGCGATCACCGCGTCATACTTGCCGCTGTCGGCCATCTTTTTTGCGATCAGGGGAATTTCGAACGCGCCCGGAACCCAGGCAGTTTCGATGTCGTCATCTTCCACGCCGAGATGGGTCAGTCCGTCGAGGGCGCCGCCGAGCAGTTTGGATGTGATAAATTCATTGAAACGGGATACGACAATCCCCACCCGGATCTTGCCGGATACCAGCTTTCCTTCGTAAGTCTTCATTGTTTTGAATCTCCTTCCGTCATATAGTTTAAATAATGGCCCATGCGGGTCTGCTTGGTCTTCAGGTAGAACAGGTCGTAGGCCGTGGCGGCCATCTGGATCGGTACCCGCTGGATGATCTCGATTCCGTAGCCGGACAACTGGTAAATTTTGTCCGGGTTGTTCGTCAGCAGGCGCAGAGTGTGTACGCCAAGGCTGCGCAGGATCTGGGCACCGATGTAATATTCACGCAGGTCTCCGGCAAAGCCGAGTGCGAGGTTGGCGTCCAGGGTGTCCATGCCTTCATCCTGCAGCCGGTAGGCTTTCAGCTTGTTGACGAGACCGATGCCGCGCCCTTCCTGGCGCATGTAGAGCAAAATACCGCGCCCTTCTCTGGCGATCTGGCGCATGGCGGCTTCGAGCTGCTGACCACAGTCACAGCGGAGGGAACCGAATACGTCGCCGGTCAGGCATTCTGAGTGAACCCGGCACAGCACATTCTGTCCATCTCCGAGATTGCCCATAACCAGGGCAATATGGTGCTCACCGTTGAGACGATTGACAAAGCAGTGGGCGGTGAAGTCGCCGTATTTGGTCGGCATCTTCGTCACAGAGACGCACTCAGTCAGATCGTCATATACCTTCCGGTATTCCTGCAGCAGCCGGATGGTGGTGAAGGTCAGTCCCCATTTGTCTGCGAAGGCGTGCAGCTCGTCGGATCGCATCATGGTGCCGTCGTCCCGCATGATTTCACAGCAGAGGCCGCAGGGCTTTTGTCCGGCCAGCCTTGCCAGATCCACGGTCGCCTCCGTATGGCCATTGCGATCCAGCACGCCGTTTTTTCTGGCGACCAGCGGGAACATGTGACCCGGGCGGCGGAAATCCTCCGGTTTTGCGTGTCCATCGACGCACATGCGTGCGGTATAGCCACGTTCCGCGGCGGAGATGCCGGTGCTGGTATGCACATGATCGACGGATACGGTAAATGCCGTCTCGTGGTTGTCCGTATTATTGGCGACCATCTGTGGGAAGCGGAGACGGGCGGCCAGTTCGGCACTCATCGGCATGCAGATCAGGCCTTTTGCATGGGCGGCCATGAAGTTGACATGTTCCGTGGTGGCAAATTCCGCCGCGCAGATCAGATCGCCTTCGTTTTCCCGGTTCTCATCATCCGTGACCAGGACAAGCTTTCCGTTCCGGATGTCCTGGATTGCTTGGATGACGGATGAAAAGTCGGTTGCTGTGTTCATTTATATCCCTCCTGTTCGATAAAGAAATTCCTTTGTAATGCCGCCGGCTGGCGTGGATACGGGTGGCTGTGGGACATCCACTGTGATCGGTGGATCGCCGCCAAGCAGCTTTTCCACATATTTTCCAATCACATCATTTTCCAGATTGACCGGATTGCCTATCTTTTTAAAGGGAAGAATGGTGTTCTGGATGGTGTGGGGAATGACGGAAACGGCGAAGCTCTGCCCGTCTGTTCTTGCCACAGTCAGACTGATGCCGTCGATGGCGACGGAACCTTTCTCCACGATGTAACGCAGGATGGACGGCGCAGCCTGGATGGTATACCAGACGGCGATGCCATCGTTGCGGATATCGGTGATTGTTCCGGTGCCGTCGATGTGTCCGGAGACAATATGCCCGCCGAAACGGCCGTTTAACGGCATGGCGCGTTCCAGATTGACGCGGGTTCCGGCGCCTGCTCCTTTGAGAGAAGTGCGGGATACGGTCTCATACATGACATCAGCGGTGAAGGTGTCGGAGGTGCGGGAGGTGACGGTCAGGCAGATTCCATTGACGCAGATGCTGTCTCCAATCTTCGCGTCATTTAACACGGTTCGGGCAGCAATGGCGATGGCGAGCGCGTTGCCCTGTCGGCGGACAAAGCGGACAGAGCCGACTTCTTCTATGATTCCCGTAAACAAGGATAGGTCACCTCGCTTTCAATCAGATAATCCTCTCCAAGCCGGGTCAGCCGGGCATGGTTCAGAAGAAAGGCTTCTGACGGGGAATGGACGCCCTCTCCACTGATGGGGGAGACGGCTTCCTGTCCGCCAAAGAGCTTTGGTGCGATATAGGCCTGGACGCGTGTGACAATCTGTTGCTCCAGTGCGCTCCAGTTCAGCTGTGCGCCGCCTTCTAACAGAACGCTGTCGATGCCGCGCGCGCCAAGCTCTGCCATCAGCTGCCGCAGATTGACGTGACCGCTCCATTCGTCCGTGCAGATGATCTGGCAGCCATGGTCGAGATAGCTTTGCTGCCTTGCCGGGTCGGTTTCGCATGTGGCGAGGATTGTCGGCACTTCGTGGGCGGTCTGGATGACGGTAGCAGTTTCCGGGGTGCGCAGATGGGTGTCGCAGATGATGCGAACCGGGTTCTTCGCACCGGGAATCCGGCAGGTCAGTTGCGGATTATCGTGAATCACCGTTTCTACGCCGACCATAATGCCGGCACAGAGAAGGTGGGTTTCCTGAACATGCGCACGAGCCTTTTCTCCCGTAATCCACTGGGACTGGTGCGTGCGGGTTGCGATGCGTCCGTCCATTGTCATGGCGTATTTCATAATGACGTAAGGCTTCCGCTCGCGGATATAGTGGTAAAAAATCCGGTTCAGTTCCAGGCATTCTTCTTTCAGAATTCCGATATCCACCTGAATTCCATGTTTTTTCAGAATTTCCACGCCTTTTCCCGCGACCTTCGGATTGATGTCGAGCGCACCGACAACGACCCGGGCGAGCCGGTGTTCAAGGATTGCCTCTGTGCAGGGGGGAGTTTTGCCGTAGTGGCAGCACGGTTCAAGGGTCACATAGAGGGTTGCGCCTTCGGCAGATTCCGTCAGCGAAGCGAGCGCTTCACGTTCTGCGTGCGGACCGCCGTAGGATTTGTGGTAGCCTTCGCCGATGATCCGACCATCTTTGACGATGACCGCGCCGACCATCGGATTCGGGTTGACATGGCCGGCCCCCTTTTTGGCCAGGTCCAGCGCACGGCGCATATAATCGATGTCATTCAAAACTGCAATCGCCTCCTTTTTGCTGATATCCCGGATAAAAAATGCCCCGGGACTTGCGTCTTGGGGCAGGGAGAAAGCGGGTTCTGTTAGTATGGCAAACAAAAAACCCTGGAATATATCAGATATTCCAGGGCGATGAATGCACAACAAAAAAATATCTTCTTTCATCCAGACTATACTGTCGGCTTCGGAATCACACCGAATCATGCCTTGCGGCTCGTGGGCTGTACCACCGGTAGGGACTTGCACCCTGCCCTGAAGATTAATTGAACTGACTTTAAGTATACACACGGAACCGGTGTCTGTCAATAGCATGTTTTGGTGCGTGTTATTTCAGAGGATTTCTGCGTAGGGAATCCGGCTGATTCCTTCGGCCTCCGCTTGCTTTGCCACCGCATTGGCGACTGCAAGGACGGCACGCCGGTCAAAGGCAGACGGGATCACATACTCCGGTGTGAGTTCCTCTGGCGGGATTACATCCGCAATCGCGTGCGACGCGGCGACCTTCATCGCTTCGGTGATGTCTCTGGCGCGCACGGCGAGGATGCCCTTGAAGAGTCCGGGGAAGACCAAGACATTGTTGATCTGGTTCGGATAGTCGGAACGACCACTGCCAACAATGGCCGCGCCGCCGGCTTTCGCTTCTTCCGGCATGATCTCCGGAACTGGGTTGGCCATGGCAAAGACGATGCCCTGGTTCATTGTGGCAATCATTTCTTTCGTGACCAGGTGAGGCCGGGATACGCCAATAAAAATGTCGGCGTTTACCAGCGCGTCCGCGAGTGTTCCGTGCTCTCTGCCTGTGTTGCTGATGTGGGAGATTTCTTCCTGGCCGGAGTTGAGCCCTTCATTTCCTTCGCAGATCATGCCGTTCACATCGCACATGATGATGTTGCCGAAGCCCATGTTAATCAGATGCTTGCCGATTGCCACGCCGGCTGCACCGGCGCCGTTGATGACGACACGGAGCGTTCCCATTTCTTTGTGCGTCACCTTTACCGCGTTTAAGAGCGCTGCGCCGACGACAATCGCCGTGCCATGCTGGTCGTCGTGGAAGACCGGAATATCGCAGACTTCCTTCAGCCTGCGTTCGATCTCAAAGCACCGGGGCGCTGCAATGTCCTCCAGATTGATGCCGCCGAAGCTTTTGGAGATCAGGGCGATCGTCTGAACGATGGTGTCTACATCTTTGGAGTCTATGCACAGTGGGAATGCGTCCACATCGGCAAAGGTCTTAAAAAGGGCGCATTTCCCTTCCATGACCGGCATGCCTGCGGACGGGCCGATATCACCAAGCCCGAGTACGGCGGTACCGTCGGTGATCATGGCAACCAGATTGCCCTTGCGGGTGAATTCATAGGCGCGATCCTCATCCTCTGCGATCAGCAGACAGGGCTCCGCCACGCCTGGCGTATATGCGATGGAGAGTTCCTCGCGGTTTGTTATGGGAGCGCGGGAGATCACTTCGATCTTTCCCTGCCATTCCCTGTGCTTTTCGATTGCAAGCTGTTTTTTATCCATCAGAAAGTCCTCCCTGGTATGGTTACATGTTGTCTGGAATTATTGTAATGCAGATGAAGAATTCCGTCAACCAAAGAAAATGAAAAAAAGAAGCGGCTGCTGGCAGCTCCTTTCGGATGCTGCGGGGAAAGACACAAAGAGAAAGAGCTGCCTATCCCCCACAGAAGGCAGCTCCCGGTCACGATCAGAAACCGTTACACAATACAGCTTTCTGGTATCCCCCATACCAGACGTAAGGAAGGCTTCTCTCTTTCCAACTCTTACATGTCTAAATATAACATTTTTTCGGGCTGACGTCAAGTGCGTTTTGTGCAATCTGGGCAAAAATATGGGCAGGGCCGGGAAAAAACACATAAAAATGTATATAAGAACAGGAATGACGGGTCATCTGCATAGATTTTTCGCAAAATGTGCAGACTGAACATGGAAGTCCCGCCGGAGCGCATGGCGGATTGCGTGGCGGTTCCGGTGGAATACGCGAAAAGGAGCGGAATGTGAGATGGCATTTTCAAAGAATCTGACGGAAAATATGGAATATATGAAGCGGATTCTGGCGGCGGAACGAAATTTTGATATCGTCTGTCGTGTACTGGAGGTGGGAGGAAGGAAGGCCTGCGTGTTTTTCGTGGACGGGTTTACGAAGGATGAGGTTCTTCTGAAAATCTTTCAGGGATGGTCCGGAATCAATACGGCGGATATGCCGCAGGATGCGCAACGCTTTTGCGAACAATATCTGCCATATGGGGAGATTGGCCTGACCGACAGGGAGGATGAGGCGATTGTCAAACTGCTGACCGGCGTTTCCTGTGTGTTTGTGGACGGGTATGACGCATGCATGACAATCAACTGCCGATCCTATCCGTCGCGGGGCGTGGAAGAGCCGGATAAGGATAAGGTGCTGCGTGGGTCACGGGATGGCTTTGTAGAGACGCTGGTCAGCAATGCGGCGCTGATCCGGCGGAGAATCCGGGATCCGAAGCTGGTGATGGAGTGCGTGTCGGCGGGGGAAAGCTCACATACAGACATTGCACTCTGCTATATGCGCGGACGGGTGGATGAAGACCTTCTGGTGAAGGTACGGGAGCGGATTGCAGATTTGCGCGTGGATGCACTGACAATGAATCAGGAGAGCCTGGCGGAGTGCATTTACCCGCACAAATGGTATAATCCGTTCCCAAAGTTTAAGTTTTCAGAACGGCCGGATACGGCCGCGGCCTGCATTCTGGAAGGGAATCTGGTCATTCTCGTGGATAATTCCCCGGCGGCGATGGTACTGCCATCTTCGGTATTCGATATTATTGAGGAGGCGGATGATTATTATTTCCCGCCATTAACCGGCACCTACCTGCGTCTGTCGAGGCTGGCGACAGCTCTGCTGAGCCTGCTGCTGACGCCGGTCTTTCTTCTGCTGATGATGCACGCGGATGGATTGCCGGAAAGTCTGGCGTTTTTACGGCTGGCGGATGAGACGCATGTGCCATTGCTGGTGCAGCTGCTGATTCTGGAATTCGCGATTGACGGACTGCGGCTGGCCGCGGTCAATACGCCGAATATGCTGACTACACCGTTGAGCGTCATCGCGGGTATTGTGCTGGGGGAATACTCGGTCAAGTCCGGATGGTTCAACAGCGAGACGATGCTGTATATGGCGTTTGTGACGATTGCCAATTACAGCCAGTCGAGCTTTGAACTGGGATATGCGCTGAAATTTATGCGGGTTCTGCTGCTGATTCTGACCGCTTTGCTTGATGTGTGGGGATTTGCGGCAGGCGTGCTTCTGGTGATCGCTGCGATTGCCTTTAACCGGACCATTGCGGGGAAAAGCTATATTTATCCGCTGATCCCGTTTCGTTGGAGTGAACTGAAGAAACGGCTGTTCCGGGGTCGGCTGCCGGTGAAGGAAAAGAACAGGGAGGATGCTTGACAGAGGGGCGAGGGCAGTAGATAATAGAGGCAGCGTTTGAAAAAGGAATGATGGAGGGAAGCATATGGCGGTGATACCAAAGGATCCGTTGATTCTGCTCAGTTATCTCAATACGCAGCTTCGTGATCGCTATGCGTCGTTGGAAGCATTGTGTGAGGATATGGGGCTGGAAGCCATGCAGATACGGGAGAAGCTGGCGGCGGTCGGTTTCAGTTATGATGAGGAAAAGAACCAGTTCCGTTAGAAGACCGACCGGAGGCAGCTTTTGCAGTGGTGCGGATGTATAATTTGCGCGTGGCTGGCGCATATTATCCGTATGAGACGGGTAAGAAGATTTTTTACGGATTTTTGCAGATGCGGGATGGCCGGCTGGTGCCTGGAGGTGCTGGCAACGTCGGCGGAGTCTGTCCTGGCAGGAGACTGGAGGCTGATGGGACGGACCTCGCTTTTGATGTTTCCCATTTATGGATGTGGGGCGGTTCTGCCGCGGATTGCGGAATGGGTGGATGACTGGATCGGAGAAGGATTTGCGCATCCGGTCGATCAGATGATTCGCCACGGTATGCTGTATATGGTGCTGATCTTTGTGGGAGAATACGCTTCCGGGTCGTGGCTTCGCAGCCTGGGGGTGTGTCCCTGGGATTATACGGGAACTTGGGCGAGTGTGGGCGGGCTGATCCGCCTGGATTTCGCGCCAGTCTGGTTCGGAACCGGACTGCTGTTTGAAAAAATTGTGCAAAGCGCAGCGAAAGAGTATGTGAAACGATGAAAAAGAGTGGAAAAAGCGGGGAAGACAGCTTGTTTTTGCCCCGTTTTTTTAATATACTAAATGAGAGTACGCAAGTGCGAAGCAATCGGCTTTCCTGTGAGGCGAAGCGCTGTGACAGCGAAGCATAGCCGGTTGTGATTAATCCATGACAAGGGGCGAATAGAATGGCAGGTTTGTTTCTGATCGGAGTGTTTCTGGGGGGATTTTTGCTGATCAGCACGGGTCCGTTGCTGATCGCGGAGAAGCTGGTCTGGAAGGAGAAGCCGAAGCGTTGGCAGGAGTATTGTCTGAAGGTGGTGCAGGGTGAGTTTCACTGTCTGCTGCGTGTCGCCGGGGTGACGATTACCGTGAAGGGGCAGGAGCATATTCCGGAGGAACCGGTTCTTTATGTGGGGAACCACAGCAGCTACTTTGATATTCTGGTTGGCTATGTGACTGTGCCGGGACTGACCGGTTTTGTCGCGAAGAAGGAACTGGAGAGGGTTCCCGGGCTGGCACAGTGGATGCGGAGCGTCAATTGCCTGTTTCTGGATCGGGAAGATATCCGGGCGGGACTGGCGACGATCCGGCATGGGATCGAGAAGGTGAAGAATGGCGTGTCAATCTGGATTTTCCCGGAGGGGACGAGGAATATGGGAGAGGATCTGACGAGGCTTCTTCCATTCAAGGAGGGCAGCTTAAAGATCGCGGAGAAGGCCGGATGCCCGGTGGTTCCGGTGGCGATTACCGGGACTCCGGACGTCTGGGAGAAGCATTTGCCGTGGATTCATTCTTCTCATGTGACCATCGAATATGGGGAACCAATTTACATAAAAAAGCTGCCGCCGCAGGAGAGGAAGCATGTGGGGGCATATGCGCAGTCTGTGATTGAGGAGATGCTGCGAAAGGAACAGAAGGAACGGAGGAATGAAGGGTATGGACCTACAGGAATGCAGAAGAGAGCTTGACCGGATTGACCGGACGATTGTGGAATTGTTTGAACAGAGAATGGCGGTCTGCGGTGAGGTGGCCGCGTCAAAGATCGCTTCCGGCAAGGCGGTGTACGACGCGGCGCGGGAGGAGCAGAAGCTGGACACGGTCGAACACCTGGCGCATGGAGATTTTAATCCGGCAGCGGTACGGGATTTGTTTACTCATATGATGTCCGTCAGCCGACATTATCAGTACCGGCTTCTTGCCGAACACGGCGTAAAGCCGGGGCTCGGTTTTGAGAGGGTTGCCGGGCTGGATACGTCCGGCGCCAGGATTGTGTATCAGGGAGTGGAAGGCGCTTTCAGCCATGCGGCGTCGCTCAAGTATTTCGGCGACGATGCGGATTTGTATCATGTGGAGACCTTTGAGGCGGCCGTGCGGGAGGTAGAAGAGGGCCGTGCGGATTATGGTGTGCTTCCGATTGAAAATTCGTCGGCCGGAGCGGTTGTCGATATGTATGATCTGCTGAGCCGTTATCAGACTTATATTGTGGGAGAGATTTTTCTGCCGGTGAGCCATGCGCTTCTGGTGGGGCCGGATACCCGGCTGGAAGACATCCGGACCGTATATTCTCACCCACAGGCGCTGATGCAGTGTTCTTCTTATCTGAACAGCCAGGGATGGAAGCAGGTCTCCTGTCTGAATACCGCCATGGCGGCCAAAAAGGTCCTGGAAGATGGGGACCGGATGCAGGCGGCAGTGGCGAGTGAGATTGCCGGCAGGCTGTATGGTCTCTGTGCGTTAAAGACTTCGATACAGAACAGTCAGGGAAATACCACGCGTTTTGTGATTCTGTCGAAGCGAGCGGTTTACTGCGAGGACGCGGGCCGCATCAGCATCAGTTTTGAAATTCCGCACCGGAGTGGTTCCCTGTACAACATTCTGGGGAATTTTGTCTTCAATGGCGTCAATATGGCGCTGATTGAGTCGCGGCCGATTCCGGGCCGGAACTGGGAATACCGGTTCTTTGTAGATGTGGAGGGGAACCTGGATCAGGCGTCGGTTGTCAACGCATTGACGGGAATCGGTGAGACGGCGCAGAATCTGCGGATTTTGGGGAACTATTGAAAAAGGAGGCAGGCGGTATGATACGCACATTTGCGGCGATCAATGTGGGTGCGTTTGAGCTGGCGCTGGGGATTTATGAGATATCGGACAAGAACCGGATCCGCCCGGTTGATTTCATCAAGCACATGATTGCCCTGGGAAGCGACACGTATTACGAAGGCAAGATCAGCTATCAGCTGGCGGAGGAATTGTGTGACGTCCTGGAGGATTTCTCCCGGATCATGAAGGGCTACCAGGTGGATGATTACCGGGCCTATGCGACGAGTGCGCTGCGGGAGGCGCGCAACAGCCAGATCATCATCGAGCAGGTTCGTGTGCGCACCGGGATTGAGATCCGGGTGATCAGTAATTCGGAGCAGCGGTTTTTAAGCTACAAGGCGGTGGCGGCCAGAGACGAGGAGTTTACCAATATTATCCAGCAGGGTACGGCTATTGTGGATATGGGCTTCGGAAGCCTGCAGATTTCGCTGTTTGACAAGGACTGCCTGGTGGCGACGCAGAATCTGCCCCTGGGAGCAGTCCCAATGAAGGAGACGCTGGCCCGGGCCCGTGTTTCCGTGGAAACGGAGCGGGCGCTTGCCCGGGAGATGGTGGATAATGAACTGGTTACCTTCCGGAAGATGTATCTGAAGGACCGGGATATCCGCACGCTGATCGCGGTCGGGGAACCGATCATGATGCTTTATTCCAAGACAGAGGCGTGGAAACAGAGGTCGCCGTTGTCGCTCGAGGAGCTTGGCGTCGTGTTTGAACGGGTTCGCAGCATGACCAGAGAACAGATTGAGGATGCGTTTGACGTCAATGCGGACTACGCGGCGATGTTGATGCCGACGGCGGTAATTGTCCGGCGGCTTCTGGAGATTACCGGCGCAGAGAAGATCTGGGCGTCCAGAACCCGGCTGGTTGACGGCATTGCGGCAGAGTACGCGGAGGATAAAAAACTGCTGAAGCTGAATCATAACTTTGCCAATGATATCATCGTAACCTCCCGGAACCTGGCAAAGCGGTACAAATGCTATATGCCGCATGTGCAGGCGGTGGAGGATGCGGCGTTGAAGATTTTTGATGCGCTGAAGAAGTATCACGGCATGAAGGCGCGGGAACGATTGCTTTTGCAGATCGCGGTCAATCTTCACTCCTGCGGGAAATTCGTGACCATGCGCTATGCGAATGACTGCGCGTACAATATCATCATGTCAACGGAGATCATCGGGTTGTCTCATCTGGAGCGGGAGATCGTGGCGAATGTGGTGAAGTACCATGAACAGAAATTTGAATATGACGAGGTGGAGTTGTCGGCCAGCCCGACGCATGACCGGTTCCGGCAGTCGGAGGAGAGCGTGATCTTAAGAATTGCGAAACTGACCGCGATTCTGCGCCTGGCCAATTCCATGGACCGGAGCCATCTGCGCAAGCTTCAGGACGCCAGAGTTTCTCTGAAGGAGAATCAGCTGATGATTACGACCGGATATCCGGATGATCTGACCCTGGAGGCGATGTCGATCGCCGAAAAGGGAGATTTCTTTGAGGAAATATTCGGGGTGCGCCCCGTGCTGAAGCAGAAAAAGAGGGGATGATTGGATATGGCAGAGAATACGATGAATTTTGAAGATCCGAAGAATTATGTCAATCGCGAGATGAGCTGGCTGGAGTTTGATTTTCGCATTCTGAATGAAGCGAGAGACAAGTCGATTCCACTGTTTGAGCGGCTGAAATTCCTGAGCATCACCGCATCGAACCTGGATGAGTTCTTTATGGTGCGCGTGGCGTCGCTGAAGGATCAGGTGCATGCAGGGTACAAAAAGCCGGATATTGCCGGGCTGCGTGCGGAGGAGCAGCTGACGCTGATAGGAGCCAGAACGCATGAACTGGTGAATCTGCAGTATTCGACCTATAACCGATCCCTGCTCCCGGCGTTGAAGCAGCAGGGACTGATTGTGGTGTGGGAACATGAGAATCTGACGGAGGACGAGGGAAGGTTTGTAGACCGCTATTTCCAGAAGGAGGTCTATCCGGTGTTAACGCCCATGGCGGTGGATTCGTCCCGCCCGTTCCCGCTGATCCGCAACAAGACGTTAAATATCGCGGCGCTTGTGAAGAAAAAGGATGAAGAGGACGCGGATCTGGAATTCGCAATGGTTCAGGTTCCTTCCGTACTGCCGCGTATCATCGAACTGCCGCGGGGGGAAAACGGAGAGCGCAAGGTGATCCTTCTGGAAGAGATCATGGAACGCAACATTCAGGATCTGTTCCTGAACTACAGAATTGTTTCGGCGCATCCGTTCCGCATCATGAGAAACGCGGATTTTGACATCGATGAGGAAGATGCGGAAGACTTGCTGGAGGAGATCCGCAAGAAACTGAAGAGACGGCAGTGGGGCGAGGTGATCCGCCTGGAAGTAGAAGAAAAGGTGGATAAGCGTCTGTTAAAGATCCTCAAGCGGGAACTGGAGGTGGAGGACGAGGCGATCTATGAGATCGACGGACCGCTGGATCTGACCTTCCTGATGAAGATGTATGGCCTGTCAGGCTTTGACCATCTGAAGGCGGCTCCTTATACGCCGCAGCCGGTTCCGGCGCTGATGAACGACGACGATATTTTTACCAATATTCGCAGGGGCGATATCCTGCTCCATCATCCGTACCAGACCTTTGATCCGGTGGTGGAACTGATTCAGAAGGCGGCGAAGGATCCGGATGTGCTGGCCATCAAACAGACGCTTTACCGCGTAAGCGGCCATTCGCCGATTGTAGCGGCGCTTGCGGAAGCAGCGGAGTCCGGCAAGCAGGTATCGGTGCTGGTCGAACTGAAAGCGCGTTTCGACGAGGAGAACAACATCATCTGGGCCCAAAAGCTGGAGAAGGCGGGTGCCCATGTCATCTATGGCCTGGTGGGTCTGAAGACGCACTGCAAGATTGCGCTGGTGGTTCGCCGGGAAGAGGATGGCATTCGCCGCTATGTCCATCTGGGAACCGGCAATTACAACGATTCCACGGCGAAGCTGTACACGGACTGCGGAATGCTGACGTGTCATCCACAGTATGGCGAGGATGCGACGGCCGTGTTCAACATGCTGTCCGGCTATTCGGAACCGGCGACGTGGAACAAGCTGGTGGTGGCGCCGCTGTGGCTGAGAGGGCGCTGCCTGAAGATGATCCGCAGAGAGACGAGCCATGCGCGGGCCGGCAGAGAAGTGCATATTATGGCGAAGATGAATTCGCTTTGTGATAAGGAGATCATTGCAGCACTGTACGAGGCCTCGTGCGCGGGTGTGAAGATTGAGATGGTGATCCGCGGCATCTGCTGCCTGAAGGCAGGGGTTCCGGGGCTTTCCGAGAATATTCAGGTTCACTCGATCGTGGGCAACTTCCTTGAGCACGCCCGGATCCTTTATGTGGAGAATGACGGCAGCCCGGAGGTCTATATGGGCAGCGCCGACTGGATGCCGAGGAATCTGGATCGGCGTGTGGAGATCATGTTCCCGGTGGAGGACGAGACATTGAAGGAGCAGGTCATCCATATCCTGGAGGTCCAGTTGGCGGACAATGTGAAGGCGCATGTTCTGCAGCCGGACGGCACCTATGAGAAGATTGATAAGCGCGGCAAGACGCTGGTCCTGGCGCAGGATCAGTTCTGCGAAGAGGCGATTACGGCCGCGCAGGCCGCCCGAGGGAATGAGGACGTACACAACACCAGAGTCTTTATTCCGGCTGAGGCGGAGCCGGGGCGGACCGAGGGGTAATTGCCGGAAAAAATTCCCATATTTGTATGAAAAAATTAAGGCATTTGGTGTCATTTTATGCTAAACTGAATACAAGGTGCGAAAATAGGGGAAAGGCATATCTTTCCCCTGTTTCATATAAAAATGTTTCATATGAAAATGGATAAGGACGATGCGAGGAGGAAACCAATATGGCGGATATCAGTATACTGGTTGTGGATGACGAAAAGGAAATTGCTGATCTGGTAGAAATCTATCTGGTCAGTGACGGGTATCAGGTATTCAAGGCGTCAAGCGCCCAGGAGGGGCTTGCGATTCTGGAAAAGGAAGAGATACAGCTGGTGCTTCTGGACATTATGATGCCCGGAATGAATGGACTGGAAATGTGCAAGAAAATCCGTGAGACGAATAATATTCCGATCATCATGTTAAGCGCGAAATCGACGGATCTGGACAAGATTCTGGGCCTGGGTACCGGGGCGGATGATTATGTCGTGAAGCCGTTCAATCCACTGGAACTGACGGCACGGGTGAAGTCTCAGCTGAGGCGATATACACAGTTCAATCCAAACAGCAATCTTCATGAGAACGCACGCAATGAGATCAGTATCCGGGGGTTGACGATCAACAAGGACAACCACAAAGTGACCGTATTCGATGAGGAAGTAAAGCTGACGCCGATTGAATTTGACATTCTGTATCTGCTTGCCTCAAATCCGGGCAAGGTATTCAGTACCGATGAGATTTTTGAAAAGGTATGGAACGAGAAGGTTTATGAGGCGAATAACACGGTCATGGTACATATTCGTCGTCTGCGCGGCAAGATGAAAGAGGACGAACGGCAGGACAAGATCATTACTACCGTCTGGGGGGTAGGATACAAAATTGAAAAATAAGGGCAGCAGCAGGAGTGATTTTTCCCATCGCTTTCATACCAGAGTGGTCGCCAACATCATTTACAGTGCGCTGGCTGCCTGTCTGGTGGAGGTGTTCCTGGTGGTCAACCTGGGCGTGCTGGCCGATTATGCCAGGACCGCTGAGTGGGACAATGCGCTTCTTTCCATGATATATCAGTCGAATGTCATCATCGTGCTGGGATATGTGCTGCTGGGAGTGATTGTATTTTCGGTGATCTTTCTTCTGCTTCAGGAGAAATCGGTCGCGTATATCAGCCGCATTTCAAAGGCGATGGAGAGCGTGTCAGAGGGTGATTTAAATACCAGCGTGGAGGTGATCGGCGACGACGAGTTTTCGTCCATGGCAGAGAATCTGAACAAGATGGTCGAGGATATTCGTAAGCTGATGGACAGGGAGCGGGAATCGGAGCGGACGAAAAACGAACTGATTACCAACGTAGCGCATGATCTGCGCACGCCGTTAACTTCCATCATCGGATATCTGGAACTGCTTTCCGGGAATGTGCGTCTGCCCGAGGAAATGCAGCGGAAGTACATAGAGATTGCCTACAGCAAATCGAAGCGTCTGGAGAAGCTGATTGAAGACCTTTTTGGTTTTACGAAGATGAATTATGGGAAGATTTCCATGCATATGGCGAAAGTGGACGTGGTGAAACTGCTCAGCCAGCTTCTGGAAGAGTTCTATCCCAATTTTGCGGATAAGGGTTTATCTTACGAACTGCAGAGCAACATCCCGGCGAAGACCATCACCGCTGACGGGAATCTGCTGGCGCGGCTGTTTGAGAATCTGATCAACAATGCGATTAAGTATGGGGCAGACGGCAAGCGCGTGCTGGTAAAAGTATTTGCGGAGGACGAGATTGTCCGGGTATCGGTGACCAATTACGGATATGTGATTCCGGAGGAGGAACTGCCGTTGATCTTTGACAAGTTCTACCGGGTTGAGCGTTCCCGCTCGAGCAGCACCGGCGGAACCGGGCTGGGGCTGGCGATTGTGAAGAATATCGTCGATATGCACGGAGGAGACATTACGGTGAAGAGCGATTTGAACGGAACGGTATTTACGGTGACTCTGCAGGTGAATTTTGATATCAATCGGGAGCATTTCGGATGACGGACAGGACAGAGAAAGGCGGGGTGAAGACATTGAACGTCCGGATTCACAGATTCGCTTTGTGGTTGGATTGTGTCAGACTGTCGGGAAAAAGGATCGGCGGGATCCTGCTTCTTGGTGGTCTGGCTTTTTGCGCATTCGCTTTCCCGGTCTATGCGGGTACAGCGGATACCGGAGCGGCGTCTCCATCCACTGCCGGAAATCAGCTGGCACAGGTCACCATGGATGTGGAGGTTGGCTACGATGATACGGCGAAGGGAGGGCGCTATCTGCCGCTCACTGTTACGATTGGCAACCGGCGGGAACAGACGCTGGAAGCGGTTCTGCAGGTGAAGTCGGAGGAATCCGATCAGACTGTCGTGCAGTATGAATATCCGATTGTGACGGAGGCCGGATCGGAATCAGAGAGCAGGTATTATATTCCGCTTGGGATTAATGCGAATAAGCTGTTTCTGACGCTGGCGGATCCATCCGGCAACGTGATTCTGAAGCAGACGGCCAGTCTGAAGGTGAGCCGTGATGTGCCGGAACTGTTTATTGGCATTTTGTCGGACCATCCGGAACGGCTGTTGTACCTGGATGGGGTTGGGATCCGCTACAGCACCCTTCGAAGCCGGACGTTTGAACTGGACGATGGCGATTTTCCGGAGGATGCAATCGGGCTGGATCTGCTGGATGTGCTGGTGGTGAATGATTACAAGCTCAGGGATCTGTCGGAGATGCAGACGGCGGCGATCATGGATTGGGTCTACAGCGGCGGTGTGCTGATCCTGGGGACGGGGGAACGGGTCGATGACACGCTGGGGCGCTTTGCGCCGGAGCTGCTCGATGATTCTTATGGGTCGCCAGGTTTGCGGCATATCAATCTGGGTGAAAATTACCGGCTGGAGAATGCGGGTGACGGCATGCTGGCGATCTCCTGTGTGGATATCCCTTTACATGGCGGCAATGTGGTCCTTTTGAGCAGCGGTGTGGCGCTTCTGACGGTGGCGGCCAAGGAGCAGGGACTGATTGCAGTCGCCGGATTTGATCTGGGAGATATCGCGGAGTTCTGCGAGGAGCATTCCGGTTATGTGGACCATATGTTTACCACGCTGATGGGAGAAAACCGGATCAATCAGCTGGCGGAACTGGTTTACAGCGGCAATTCATCCAAGTTCTGGTCGGTTCAGAGTCTGATTAACACCGGTGATGTGGAAAAGCTGCCCAATCTGGGTGCTTATGTGGCGGTTGTGCTGATCTATCTGATTCTTCTGGGACCGGGACTTTACCTGTTTCTGGCAGACCGGGAACTGCAGATTTATTATCGTCGCAGTGCGGCAGTGCTTGCGGTAATTTTTTCCGGAATTATTTATGTTATGGGTATACCGACGCGGTTTCGGTCGACTTTTTTCACCTATGCGGCGGTTCAGGATGTCACGGATGATTACGTCACGGATACCACTTACGTCAATGTCCGTAATCCGTATAACCAGCCATACACGGTTGCGTTTGCGCCGGATTATTCGATCCTGCCGATTACGCGCAGTACGGGTGACGCAGGGACGTCGGCGTTCAGTGAGGATGCGGACTGTCAGATCATCGTTACCTACGGAGAGAAGGAAACGCTCATTCAGGGACAGAATATCGCGGCCTTCGCACCGCGTTATTTTCAGCTTGAGCGCAAGCAGGAGAACGTTGACGGCATCGGACTTTCCGGTGAAGTGAATTACTTTGAAGGAAAGGTCAGCGGGTATCTGACGAACAATTTTCCGTATCCGCTGGAAAATACGGCCCTGATTCTGTATGGAACCATGATGCAGATCGGGCGGATGGAGCCGGGAGAGACGAAGGATCTGAGTGAATTTGAACTGCTTCGTTTTCCGCTTGGCAATTCTTATGTGGTGGCGGATCGGATTTCCGGGGAGAGTGAGTATCGGATGACGGACATCAGCGACAGCCAGTATCTGCTGGCAATGGAGCGGTCGAATATGCTGCGTTTTTATCTCGATACATATCTGAACGGGTATACGGCAGACGGGCGTGTGCTTGCGTTCAGCCTGGAAAAGGAGGAGACGCAGTTTCTGCAATCGGATGCGGCGGAGACATATGGCCTGACGATGCTGACGGAACTGATCGCGGTCAATGCGTCTCAGAATTCGATGATTTATCGCTCTGCGTTGATGAAGACGCCGCGCGTAATCACGGGATCCTATGATTCTGCGAACAATTCGATGAGCGGGGCAGAGCCGCTTGCTCTGGAATATCAGCTGGGGGAGGACATCGAGGTGGAGAGTCTGACCTTTGAGACGGTATCGGAGGTCTTTCTGGAGGGGGAGAATTACACGGAGGCATTTACGGGAAGCGTCTATTTTTATAACTACGCGACCGGAAATTATGACCGTATGGATCCGATTGGAAAGACCATGAATGTGGAGGAACTGCAGTCCTTCCTGTCGCCGGCGAACACGCTGACGGTCCGCTATGTATATGACGGGGGAGGAAATTACGGACAGATTCAGCTCCCGATGCCAATGGTTGCGGGGAGGGAAAAGTGATGCTGCGGCTCGAAAAGCTGAAAAAAACATTTGGAAATGATCACGCGCTGGATGGGCTGGATATGGAGATTGCCGACGGCTCTCTTTATGGTTTTGTGGGACCGAACGGAGCGGGAAAGACGACGACGATCCGGATCATAGCCGGTCTTCTGTCACCGGATGGCGGACGGCTGGAAATCGGCGGCTTCGACGCGGCTGACAGTCCGGCGCGGATAAAGAGACTGATCGGGTATGTTCCGGATTATTTCGGCGTGTACGACAATCTGAAGGTCACGGAATACATGGAGTTCTTCGCGGCCTGTTATGGAATGGAGGGCTATAAGGCCCGCAGACGGGCGGAGGTGCTGCTGGAGCAGGTGGGGCTGGGTGATAAGAGGGATTCTTTTGTGGATGAGCTTTCCCGGGGAATGAAACAGCGGTTAAGTCTGGCCCGTGCGCTGATTCATGATCCGCAGCTTCTGATCATGGATGAACCGACGGCGGGGCTGGATCCCCGCACCAGACTGGAATTCCGGGATATGGTGATGGGACTGCATGAACAGGGCAAGACGATTCTCATCAGTTCGCATCTGCTGACGGATCTTTCTGAACTGTGTACGGATATTGGCATCATTGATGCCGGGAAGATGACTTTAGAGGGAAGTGTCCGGGAAATTCTGGAGCGGATTTATACATCGAAACCTCTTGTGATCACAATACAGGACGATCTGACAACCGCCATGCGAATCCTGAAGGATGAGCCGCTCGTGCAGACGATTACCGTGAAGGGTTCTGACATTATGGTGGAGTTTGCCGGAGACAGCGGCCAGGAATGCGATCTGTTGAAACAGATGATCGACAATGGGGTAAGGGTGCGTGGGTTTATGAGAGAGCAGGGAAGTCTGGAGACGGTCTTTATGCAGATTACGAGCGGCGAGAAAGAAAGGGTGGTGCTGTCCTATGAAACGGAATCCGATTTATAAAAGGGAAGCCATGGTCAGCGCAAGGAGCTTTCGGCTGGCGTTGGTGCTGATGATTTTCAGCGGCATCCTGGCGGTGGTGGCGCTTCTGAACATGTATTCGACATTGGCACAGGTACGCCTGACGGCTGAAATCCAGTATACGAGTTTTCTGGATCTGTTTTTGTTTATTACGATTCTGGAGTTTGCGATGCTGGTGCTGATCATGCCGGCGATCACGGCGGGCAGCATCAGCGGGGAGCGGGAACGTCAGACACTGGAGCTGTTGATGACGACGGAACTGACGCCGCATGAGATTGTGCAGGGGAAACTGATGGGGGCGCTCTCGACGATGGGACTTCTGGTTGCTTCCGGTTTTCCGATCCTGGGCATTGTGTTTGTTTATGGTGGAGTGACCGTTCCGGATATTGGCCTGCTGATTCTCTGCTATATGGTGGCGGCGCTTTTCATGGGCAGTCTTGGAATTGCCTGTTCTGCCATATGCAGGAAGACCACGATGGCTACCGTCATGACATATGCGCTTCTTGGATTTCTTGTTCTCGGCACCTATGGTATCAATCAGTTCGTCTGGTATCTAAACGGAATGCAGACAGACACATATCTGACAGCTGCCGGACAGGCAGCGGAGCAGGCGACGTCGGGAGGGTTTCTGTATTTGCTTCTGGCTAATCCGGCGTCGACCTTTTTGCTGGTGATTTCCGGAATGACCGGGCGGGAGCCGATCACGGAGGCCGTGACCAGCTGGTTTGGCAGTCGCAGCCAGAACTGGATTCTGACGGACTGGATTGGGATCAGCCTGTTGCTTCAGGTGGTGTGCGCGGCGCTTTTCTTCCGGGTTGCCGTGTGGGCGGTCAGGGTCAGAAAAACACCGGCCCGGAGGAAAAACCGAAAAAAGTTTACGGTTGCCGATGACAGGAAAATAGAGTAAAATAAAGGTAATCGCTCGGGGCGGCTTTTCGGCATACATGACGAAGAAGAGCCGTCCGGAACAGAAAAAGAGAAGGAAGGTACATAGCTATGAAGGATGTCAATTGCGCGTATTGTATGCAGGGGGAACTGGTGGCGGCATTCGGTTATCCGGTCTGTCAGATGGATTCCGGGTATCTGTATCTGTTTAAGGAGCAGAGCCATCCGGGACGTGTGATTCTGGCCCACAACAAGCATGTCAGTGAACTGATTGAGCTGACGGATGAGGAGCGGAATCAGTATTTTGCGGATGTGGCGAAGGTTGCCCGTGCGATTCATAAGGTTTTCCAGCCGGATAAGCTGAATTACGGCGCCTATGGTGATACGGGTCATCATCTTCATATTCACATGGTTCCGAAGTACAAGGACGGCCCGGAGTGGGGCGGCGTCTTTGCGATGGATCCGAAGCAGATCCGGGCAACCGATGAGCAGCTCGAAGAGATGGCGGAGAAGATTCGGCAGGCTCTGTAAGTACGGAGTGTCTGAATCAGAAGTACAGATGTCTCTCATAATCGCATATCCTGTAGAAAAGATCAATCATTCAGGAGAGACGATTATGAGAGACATTTCTTTATGCCATCCGCGCCTGCAGAAGCTGGCGGCGCAGCTGGTATCGGAGGCCGGGAATCAGGGATTTGCGATCGCGATTGGCGAGACGCTGCGCACCACGGAGGAGCAGGATGCACTTTATGCGCAGGGACGGACAAAACCCGGCAGCATTGTTACCAATGCGCCGGGGAGCAGTTACAGTTCGTATCATCAGTGGGGGACTGCGTTTGACATTTACCGTGACGACGGGACGGGAGCCTACAATGAGAGTGGGGATTTCTTTGAACAGGTGGGCGCGATCGGTGTCAATCTGGGTCTGGAGTGGGGAGGAAACTGGAAGTCGATTGTAGACAAACCGCATTTCCAGCTTCCGGACTGGGGAAGTTCCATTGCCGGAATCAAGAAGCTTTATGCCACTCCGGCGGAGTTCATGAAGACCTGGGGAACCATATCCCCCGACCAGAAGGAGGAACAGGCGGAAACGCGAGTAGGCTGGATTCGTAACGCGACCGGCTACTGGTATCGTCATGCGGACGGAACCTGGCCGGCCGACAAATGGGAGACGATTCATCATCACTGGTATCTGTTCAATAAGGACGGATATATGTGTACCGGCTGGCATCGGTGGGACGGGTCTGCCGTGGATCCCGCAGACGGGAGCGGGGACTGGTATTATTTCGACGCGACGCCGGATGGACCGCTGGAAGGAGCCTGCTGGCATAGTCGGGAGAGCGGGGCGATGGAAATCTGGTATGTAGAGTGAATCGCCGGACGGGGGCGGTCAGTCGTGCCTTTCCTCCGGGTTGTCCCAGGTTTCGCAGAAACGGGCCGCAAAGGACGGCTCGCGGCCTGCCGCATACAGGTGTGAGGTATCTCCGAAGGCGTTCATGCGGAAGGAAGCGATGCCCTTGCGGCGCTCCTCTGTGAAAAGCGAGGTGACGGAAGAAGGCGCGGCGCAGACACCGTGCCAGATCGGCATCGGAGCGATGTTGAGCAGATGGGAAAGCAGCACACATTCCACGCCGAAATGGCAGAACAGTGCAAGGACACTCCGATTGGGCTGCACGACCCGGTAATAATCCTTTTCGCGTATGTAGCCATGCCGGGCGAGCAGTGCGTCCAGGGAACCGGTTACCTCGCGGTAGGCGTCTCCAACGTGCCCTTCGCGCATGATGTCAGTCTCGGACCAGTGGTCCCGGTCAAAGTAACGCGGTTCTTTTGTCCAGTCTGCGGGGAGCCAGTCCCATGCGCTGGTCGAATGCGGGCGGTCGGGGCGGTCAATCACCGGATCGAACTCCCGTAGCCAGCTGAGTGTGACGGCGTCGGCGTTAAATTTCTTTAAGGTACAGGACGCCGTGTCCTGTGCGCGCCCGAGGGGCGAGACATAGAAGGCGTCAATCTTCGTTTTTGCCAGACGTTCGGAGAGAAGTTCCGCTTCCTTCCAGCCGGTTGGCGTCAGGGAATCAATTGTATAGTCTGGATCTGCGTGACGGATGATCAGTATTCTCATGGTGCATTCTCCTGTTGTAATTGGTTGTTGATTCTTCTTATTCTAGCACGAGGCGAAGAAAACGGCAACTTTTGTCTGGAAAAGAAATCCGACGATTCCGGAGGTATGGATCAGAAGACGTTGCCGGAATCATGATAAATCATGTTCATTTGCCGGAAATTGTGCTACAATGAGGACGAATGCTACAATGAGCGTGGAGAGGAGCGGGTATGAAAACTTTTTTTCAGCGGCAGTCACCGGTGCGGCTGATTGCACTTGGCTTTGTTCTGACGATATTGGCAGGCTCCCTGTTGCTTTGCCTGCCATGCAGTGTGAAGGAAGGCGTGACGCTGCCTTACATTGATGCGCTCTATACGGCAACGAGCGCGGTGTGCGTGACCGGACTGGTTGCGGCAGACGCAGGAGATACCTTTACGGCTCTGGGGCAGTTCTTTCTGGGACTATTGATCCACATTGGCGGCCTGGGCGTGACTTCTGTCGGCGCGGGCGTGATTATTGCGATGGGCGGCCGGGTGAACCTCAAGGGGCGCAGCCTGATCCGGGAGGCGATGAACCTGGATTCGGGGAAGGGAATTGTACATCTGGTAAAGGATGTTTTCGTGACAACTGTAATCTTTGAGGGGATTGGCGCTGCACTCTGTTTTCCTGTCTTCCTGCGGAACCATTCGCTGCCGCGGGCACTGGGGATCAGCGTGTTCCATTCGGTTGCGGCGTTTAACAATGCGGGATTTGATATTCTGGGAAATATGCAGAGCCTGATTCCCTACCGGGATGATGTGCTGTTGAATCTGGTTACCTGTGTACTGATCTTTTTTGGCGGAATCGGGTTCCTGGTGATCCGGGAAATGCGGACAAAGCGGCTGCAGTGGAAGCGATATTCCATGCACGCGAAGGTGGTTCTTTCGATGAGCCTGTTTCTGATTGTTGCGGGTACGCTGTTGTTCCGGCTGACGGAGAATATGACCTGGCTGGAGGCACTGTTTCAGAGCGTCTCCGCGCGGACGGCCGGTTTCTCCACGTATTCGATCGGGGAACTTTCGAATGCAGGACTGATTGTGATGATTCTGCTTATGTGTATCGGAGCCTCGCCGGGGTCGACTGGAGGCGGCATCAAGACAAGTACGCTGCTGGTGCTGGTTCAGGGAATCCGCTCGGCGGCAACGAATGAGTCGGAAAAGGCGTTTCGCTATGCGATTCCCAGAGACGCGTTCCGAAAGGCTGCCGTGATTGCACTGCTGGCTCTTACGGTAGTGATCACCGGAACCTATCTGCTGTCGATTCTGGAGCCGCAGCTGGCGCTGCGCGACGTGCTTTTTGAAGTGGCCAGCGCGTATGGCACCGCAGGGCTTTCCACGGGGATTTCTCCCGGTCTTGGCGTTGGCGCGAAGCTGGTGTCGATTGTGATTATGTATATCGGAAGACTGGGGCCGCTTACGGTTGTCTCACTCTGGCACTTTTCGAGGGGTGAGCGCATTCATTTCCCGGAGGGAAACATCGCAATCGGCTAAAAACAAATGGTGCCGCCGGGAGTGGCCAAAGCGGTGACACAGATGGACAGAACGTGTGAAAATGACGGGAGGAAGGCAGAAAATGTTTGGAAAAAAACAGGTGAATGGGACAACCTATGGAATCGTGGGGCTGGGACGCTTCGGAAGGGCGCTTGCCATGGAACTGGCAGCCACAGATGCAGAACTGATTGTTCTTGACCGGAACGAGGATAAGGTGCGGGAGATTCGGGAACTGACGGAGAATGCCTATGTGGTGCACAACCTGGATCGGAAGACGTTGGAGGAGACGGGAATTCAGAACTGTGATGTGGCGGTTGTCTGCATTGGAGAGCAGATGGATACTTCCATTCTGACGACGCTGAATCTGGTTTCCATGGGGATTCCGAAGGTAATTGCCAAGGCGGCCAGCGCCGAACACGGAATCATCCTGGAAAAGCTGGGCGCGGAGGTCGTCTACCCGGAACGGGATATGGCCATTCGCCTCGCAAACCGTCTGGAGATCGTGCGCGCACTCGACATTGTCCAGCTGAGCGAGAAACTGAATATCACGAAGATTCACGTGCCGGAGCCGATCATCGGGAAGACCGTGGTGGACGCGAATCTTCGTGCGCAGTTCGGACTGAACATCATCGCTGTGGAGAACAATGGAAAGGTGCTGGAGATCGTTGGCCCCGGTTATGTGTTCCGCAAGGACGACATTCTTTTCCTCGCCGGGAGCAAGGAAGGACTGATGAAGATGAGCGAATGGTCGAATTCGTGAGAGGGCAGGTGTTTTCCCTCGTGGATCAAACGGTCGGTCAGGCTTCCCAGTTCCGGATTTCCATCAGCCCCGGCACCAGTACTTTGGCGCTGGTTTCCAGGATGATGCGTCCTTTTTCAGCCGAGGCCCCGGAGGGATCGCCGCCGATGCCGATTGGTTTGCCGTCTGCAGTTTTCCAGTCCTCGGAGACCCAGCCAATGGAAACATTTCCATAGGGTTTTAAGGTGGTATTGTCCTTGAAAGCAGTGGGGATTCCGGCCTCTGAGGTCTCCAGTTTTACTAGGGACTCATCGACTGCCATGACCATGGAAGTCTCCATTTCGCCGCCATGGAAATCCCAGACATTGCCGGGGGAGATGGTGGCGACGACGTCCGGATGGCTGAATGCGCCGGAGGAGAGGATGAATGGAGAGATGCCGAGCTCGCTGCGAAGCTCCCGGCTGAGTACCTGGACAATGGGGGCGTTTCCACCGTGACAGACCAGGAATGCGATTTTCCGAAATCCGTGGTGAGCCAGGCTGACACAGATATCATACAGGACATGATAATAGGTGTCCGGCTTCAGCGTGATGGAGCCGCAAAAATTGCGGTGTTCGGTACTTAAGCCCACCGGAATCACCGGGAAGATTAACATCGGGAAATCCGGATCAACGGCTTCCAGTTCCTTTTTGAGATAAGAGGTCATCGCTTCTGCGATGATATCATCGGTGCCCAGGGGAGCCTGATTGCCATGCTGTTCGAGGGCGCCCAGAGGAATGAGGACGATGGTGTGCGCACGGTCAACCCCTTCCATCTCCAGACGGGTGAGGTCGCGGTAGTTACGGATCATGGAATATACCTCCTTAGCATAGTCGTTCGAATAATCAGTATGCAGCGCGTACGGCCGGATAGACCAGTTTCAGGCGGCAGTAGAGCAGATACCCGACAAAGAAGTTAAGTGCAAGTTTGACGATATTAAACGGGATCGTTGCCAGGATGATAAAGGTCGTCAGGTTGGTGATCGCCGGATTGACAGATGCGACCATGGTTACGACAGCATCGATCGACACGCCCATGGCCTTTGCATAGAGCGGAAGGGTGATGCAGGCGTTGCAGAAGCAGGAAAACGCAGTGCGGATCAGGACGCTTGCGCTGAGACTGACGAGGACCGCTCTGCGGTCTCTGCCCATGTTCTGATAGATCAGCCAGAGTGGGATGACAAAAAGCGCAATGCCGAGCAGGTTTGCCAGTTCGCCGACATACATGGTATTGGTACCGACGGTGATCAGTTTGATGATGATTTTGATGGCCTCTACCCAGGCAGCGGAGGCCGGTCCCATCAGAAAGAGCGCGATGACGGTCGGCACGTCGCTGAAATCAACCTTATAAAAAGGCGGCATCATCGGCACGGAAAATTCCAGGGACATGAGTACGCCCGCGACGGCGGCCAGCATGGCGGTGGTGATCAGAGTTTGAAGACTGCGGTTTTTCATGGTAAATCCTCCTTTTGGTGGTTCGGGGGATAACACAGTGCAGACGATCGTGGAGGACAGGACATAAAAAAGCCTCACATCCACAGGGATCTGAGACTGTGCGGATTCATCAAAAACACGTTCAAAAACGTATTCGGATGAAGCTCTTCTCTCATCCAGACTGTAACTGTCGGTTCCGGAATTGCACCAGATCAGCCGCCAATGGCGGGTCGCGGACTGTAACCGCCGGTAGGGAATTGCACCCTGCCCCGAAGAACTGTTTTATTTTATTTCTGCTTTATACGTTAGCACAATCAGTGGCAGATGTCAACTGTCTGCCGAAAAGTCTTCAGGCTTTTTCTATCACGCAGGTGTGTTTTTTATCTCCGGCATTTTTATCGTAATTAATGCCAACCAAAAGTAAATTTCCTGCGTAGTCTTTCATCCTTCCGGCATACCGTTTATCTTTGATCTGTTGGATAGCGCTTTGCGCGGATTTATTGTATTTTAATTCAATAATCATGGCAGGCTTATCCGTATTTTTTCGTGGGATAAATACGAGATCAGCAAAGCCTTTCCCGGAAGGAAATTCGCGAACGATTTCATAATAGTTTCGTGCGGTATAATACGCCAGCATAATCGTGCAGCTCAGGGAATTCTCGTCATTATATTCCAGGATGGATGTACAGGCTTCATGGGAAAGCTCCAATGCTTTCGCCACGGCTGCGCTGTCGCGGTTGATGGTTGCTTTTAACAGGGATTTGGATTGTGACAGCAGCTGATTGATTTCTGACCAGGAGGTTCCCTTTACCGCGGATTTGAATGAGTCAGCGACTTCGAGGTTCGGGATATAAACCTCGGAGTTATGTTCGTCATAAGCAAGGTAGCCGAGGTGAATCAACAGTGTCAGCACATCATCCTTACTGTCAAATGTAGTCATATCATTTTGAAAGGTACTGACATCGACATAGATTCTCTGCCCGCCCAGCATCTGGATAACGGCATCTTTCAATCCGTCAAAATTCATGCTGATATATTGTTTCAGCGACTCATAGGTCTCTGACTTTGTCCAGTAGCTTCCCAGTTCTTCGTTGGCAATGGCATTGATCACAGAATTTGGATTGTATAAATGTCGGATTCTGCTGAAAGAATAACCGTCATACCATTTTTGCATACCTTCAAAATCCAGATTGTATTCCGCACAGAGCCCTTGAACTTCATCTTCGGTAAATCCTATATATTCAGCGAGCTTTAGCGGTTTGGTCATCGTAAATTCCCGGAAGTCTGTCAGGGCAGATTCTGTGCCGTATTTTTTAATCGGGAGGATGCCGGTCATATAAGCGCCTGCGATGGCAGATTTCATGGCAGGGCCACCCTTAAACATTCCCCGCAAAAACTGGATATAGGATTTTTGTAATTCTTCATTTTCTTTGGCTTCGCGAAAGAGAGCGTCCCACTCATCAATGATAATAAAGAATTTTTCTTTCGTCCGTTGATTGACACAGATCAAGGCGTCAGGAAGGTATTCCTCGGATTCATCGATGCAGTCGGGAAATGCTTTTTTTAATTCTTCAATCACTGCAGTCTGAATCGCAGATACGATCATCGATGTACCCTTTGTCTTTGCACGGGAAATAAACCATGTAATATCCAGATATATGACATCAAACTGATTGCGGTATGTTTCATAAGTGTCTGCCTGGGAAATCGCCAGTGAGTCAAACAATTTTCCAGAATCGCAGCTCTTATCATAATAGGCTGACAGCATGACGGCGGCAAATGATTTCCCGAAACGTCTGGGCCGGCTGAAACAGGTCAGATTGGCAGAAGTCCCGATCGTGCTGTTGATATAGCGGATCAGGTTTGTTTTGTCTATATAAATGCCGCTGCATATCTGACGGAATGCTTCGTTCCCGCAGTTTAAATAAGTCCCCATATTATAAATCTCCTTTCGCGGCACAGACTATTATGATACTATTTTAGTTGATGGATTTACGCAAGTCAACGTACAATCTGAATATAAAATAATTGGTTCCATTTTAACAAAAAGAAAGATATCGGTGTTCGGGAACTGAAGCCGGGAGATAAGATTCTTGTGGAGGCGCTGGTGTGAGGGGGATCGTTTTTGATGATCCCCTTTTCATGCAACAATTGGTAATTCACACAAAAAAAATCCGCTTCATTTATTCAAAACGGCAATGGACAAGAGAAATGAGATGGATTATAATTCCTGAAGTGAAATCGATTACACACAGACAGGAAAGGACAAGTGCGACATATGGGCAGGGTGAATATGGTACAGCCGGATGGAACAATTCATGTTGGGTTATTGAGAACAAAGGAAAAGAAAGAGGAGACCTGGCAACGACGCTTCAGGCGCCATGCCGATGAGCTTCGCTGGCTTTACATGGAACTGTATGGAAACGATTCCATGTTTGCAGAGCTTTGTGAGGGAATGTGGCAGTTTTATAACGAGAGAAGAAAGACGCTGCGGCAGCGGGACGCAGTGCGTGAAGCGGATCCGGGCTGGTACCGGCAGAATGATATGCTGGGCATGCAGCTTTATATTGATAATTTTGCCGGGAATATGAAGGGTGTGGAAGCAAGGCTGGATTATATTGAGAAATGTAATGTCAATTATCTTCATCTGATGCCGTTTCTGGATACGGTGGAGGGGCGTTCGGATGGCGGCTACGCAGTGGCGGATTTCCGGAAGGTACAGCCAAAGCTTGGCAGTATGGATGATCTGGATGACCTGACGGCGGCCTGTCATGAGCGGGGAATCAACGTCTGCATGGATTTTGTCATGAATCACACCTCGGAGGATCACGAGTGGGCGAAACGGGCCCGCGCAGGTGAAGGGGAATACATGAGCCGGTATTTTTTCTTTGACAATCCGTATATTCCGATGTTGTATGAGAAGACGGTGCCGCAGGTCTTTCCGACGACGGCGCCGGGAAATTTTACCTGGCTGCCGGATATGGGGCATTTTGTGATGACGACCTTTTATCCCTATCAGTGGGATCTGAATTATAAGAATCCGCGGGTCTTCAACGAGATGATGTACAATTTCCTGTATCTGACAAACCGGGGGATCGACATCATCCGCATTGACGCAGTCCCTTATATCTGGAAGGAGCTGAATACCCAGTGCCGGAACCTGCCGCGTGTTCACACGATTGTCCGTATGATGCGTATGATCAGTGAGATTGTCTGTCCGGGCGTGCTGCTTCTGGGCGAGGTGGTGATGGAGCCGGAGAAGGTGGTTCCGTACTTTGGGACGCTGGAGAAGCCGGAGTGTCATATGCTTTACAATGTGACGACGATGGCGACAACCTGGCACACGGTGGCGACCCGGGACGTGAAGCTGCTGAAAAAACAGCTGGATACTGTCAATGCACTGCCGAAAAATTATGTGTTTCTCAATTATCTGCGTTGTCATGACGACATTGGCTGGGGGCTGGATTATGCGGCATTGCGGGAAGACGGCATGGAGGAACGCGCGCATAAGGCGTACCTGAATGCCTATTTTCAGGGGTACGAGGGAGCAAGCAACAGCCGTGGGGAACTTTACAATGCGGATCCGGTGACGGGCGACGCGAGGTTCTGCGCAACGACGGCATCCATGTGCGGGATCGAAAAAGCTGGGTTTGAAGCGGATGAGGCGGCGATGGAGCGGGCGATCCGCTTTGATGTAACGCTGCACGCTTATATGTTTATGCAGTCTGGTATTCCGATTCTTTACAGTGGCGATGAGATCGGGCAGGTGAACGATTATACCTACCGGGATGATCCGGTGAAGGCGGAGGATTCGCGTTTTATTCACCGGGGGAGGATGAGATGGGATCTGGCGGCAAATACAGAGCAGCCGGGAACGGTGGAGGAGCGGCTGTTTCACAGTCTGGATCGGTTGGAGAAAATCCGTCGTGGAGAGAAGGCGTTCGTCTCTTACGCGGATGCCTGGACGCTGGATACCTGGGATTCGGCAGTGCTGGCGATCGGATGGTATTACGATGACGAGAAGATCATCGGCCTGTTCAATTTCAGTGGGGACGACCGGACTGCCTGGATCAATGAGCAGGACGGTTTGTATACCGATCTGATTTCCGGGGAGAGGCTTAAGGCGAGCGGAGTCGGCGTCCCGGCGTATGGGTTCCGGTATCTGAAGATAAGCTTTTCATAAAAGAAGCATGGCTGGTAACAGCGGCGAATCAGTTTCTTGCGTGGCGGCCGATTCCTTTGTATAATAAAGGCAATGACTGGCATCGATATCATCTGCGGGAACAGGGTATGAATCTCGTGGAAGCGACGATCGCCGGAAGAACGGGAGGGGCAGCGCATGAATATAGCAGAGATTGCGAAGCTGGCGGGGGTATCGAGTGCCGCAGTTTCACGCTATTTTAACAATGGCTACATTTCAGCGGAAAAGAAGGAAGCGATCCGTAAGGTCGTGGAGCAGACCGGCTACCGGCCGTCTGTCCAGGCACAGACGCTGCGGACAAAACGAACCAGGATGATTGGCGTGATCGTACCAAAGATTGCTTCAGTCTCGATTGCGCGGGTCGTTGAGGGTATCCTGTCCGTACTGAACTCCAGCGATTACCAGATGCTTCTTGCGGTTACGGAGAACAATCCACAAAAGGAACTGGAATATCTGAGCGCGTTCAGCGACAAGCAGGTAGATGGTGTGATCCTCGTAGCGACGATTCTGACGGCGAAGCATAAGCGGTTTCTGAAAAAACCGCTTGTACCGGTCGTGGTGGTCGGGCAGGAGATGTCCGGATGCTGCTGCGTCTATCATGACGATTATCACGCAGCCTATGATCTGACCAGGTATGTGTTGGATACCGGAAGACGAAAACCGGGATATATCGGTGTGATGCGGGAGGATCAGGCGGTTGGAACGGAGCGTTTGCGCGCGTATCAGGACGCCGTGCGGGATGCGGGGTGCGAAGAACGGGCAGACCGCTTTGTGATCGCAGATTTCACCTGGCAGTCCGGCTATGAGAAGGCCGCCGCACTGTTATCATTATGTGGCGAACTGGATGCGGTGATCTGTGCGACAGACAGCATTGCGGCCGGTGCGATGAAGTACCTGCGCGATCATGGATACCGGATTCCGGAACAGATTCTGCTTGCCGGGATGGGAGATTCAGAGGTGGGACGACTGGCCGATCCGCCGCTTGTGACCGTTCATTTTGCGTATGAGAAAAGCGGGGAACTTGCAGCCGGAATGCTGCTTCGCGCGATTGGGGCGGAGTCGGCCGAGGTGCAGGGCGTGAGGCTGGGATATGAGCTGATCGGACGGGAAAGGCAGGGGATTTCGGCTGCTTCTGTGCGGTAGAGCAGAGAATTGACAGAAAACGGCATATTTGCTATCATGGATCGGACGGTTCATTTCATGATTTTGGTGAGGAGGACAGTATGAACAGAAGATCGGTGATGCGTGATTATGTGTGTATTGTGATCGGCGCCAGTCTGATGGGATTTGCCATCAAGAATATTTATGATCCGGTGGGACTCGTGACAGGAGGGTTCTCAGGCGTTTCGATCATTGTGAAAAGTCAGCTGGGAATCGAGCTGTGGGTGACCAATACGGTGCTGAATATTCCGCTGTTTCTGGCTTCGTTCTGGATGAAGGGGTGGCGTTTTATCAAGCGGACACTGGTGGCGACGGTGATGCTGTCCGCATCTTTATATCTGATTCCGGAGATTCCTGTTGTGACAGACGATTTGCTGCTGGCGGCGCTGTTTGGCGGAATGATCAGTGGCGCAGGTGCAGGCCTGGTCTTTGTCAGTCAGGCGACGACCGGGGGAACCGATATGCTGGCAGCGCTGATGCAGCGGATATTCCGGCAGTACAGTCTGGTGCAGATCATGCAGGTGCTGGATGCGTTGATTGTGCTGGTTGGCGCAGGTATCTTCGGAATTCGCTACGCGCTTTATGCTTTGATTGCGATTTTTGCGGTCACGAAGGTTTCCGACGGCCTGATCGAGGGCATGAGATTTTCCAAGGCAGCGTTTGTGATTTCGGAGAAAAGCGAGGAGATTGCGCAGGCGATTCTCTTCGATATGGATCGGGGTGTGACGGGGCTTGACGCGACCGGTATGTATACTGGAACAGCCAAAAATGTTCTGTTGTGTGTTGTTTCCAAGAAGGAGATTGTGGCGTTAAAGGAACTGATTGCGGCCAGGGATCCGCGGGCGTTTGTAATTGTTACAGACGTCAGAGAGGTTCTGGGAGAAGGGTTCATTGAAGGGATGGAACTGGCTTAGCGCGATTGCCTGCGTGGAACGGAATAGAAACCAGTGGGAATGGAGAGGAACCAATGAAGATAATCGCTCATGTACGGACGGGATTTCCGGAGAAATTCGGCATTCCCAGACAGAGCGGTCTGGTGGAGGCTGCGAGGGGAAGGGTGATCTTCGTGCCGGAGTACCGGAGCGTGGAGGCTGTGCGGGGACTGGACGAGTTTTCCCACATCTGGCTGTTGTGGCAGTTCTCTGTTTCGCATCGGGACAACTGGACGGCGACGGTGCGCCCGCCCAGGCTGGGAGGAAAGAAGCGGGTCGGCGTCTTTGCGAGCCGTTCGCCGTTTCGGCCGAATGACATTGGCCTGTCCTGTGTGCGACTGGAACGGGTGGAGTACGATGACGCGCTGGGACCGGTTTTGTGTGTGGCAGGTGTGGATTTGCTTGACGGGACGCCGGTTTACGATATTAAGCCGTATATTCCGCTTACGGACTGTCGTCCGGAGGCGACAGAAGGATATACGGAAGAGACGAAGCAGCATGAACTGAACGTGATTTTCCCGGAAGATTTGCTGCGGATTTATCCGGAGAGTGAGCGGGAAGCGGCAGTGGGGATTCTGGCGCAGGATCCGCGCCCGGCCTATGTGATGGATCCGGAACGGACGTATGGAGTCTCTTATGCGGGATTCGATATCAAATTTCGCGTAGAAGAAGATGTGCTGACGGTGTGTGATGTGATTCCGTTGGCAGAAAGATGACGGAAGACAATAGGAAAGACGGTTTTTCCGAGCGAATGTGTGCGATCCGCTCAGGAAAGGCCGTCTTTCTTCGTATGGCAGGTATCCGTCAGCAGAGGCGTCAGGTATGCTCCCCACTCGGCGATGAGCCGTTCCAGGCTGAAGGCGGCGTTGGCCGGGCTCGTCGAGGGGCAGCGGATTGCGGTACGTCCGGTCTGTTTTTCACAATAACGGTGATAAAGATTCCATGCGGTGGCGCCGTTGACCAGGATGGTCTGAATCCGGGCAGCCTGAAGAATGCGTCCGATGTCATTTGGAACTGCATGCCGGATGGAACAGTCGCTGGCACCGGTGATGTCGCAGCTTTCGATTACATCCCACAGTGCAATGTGATGGCGGGTAAGCAGGCTTTTTTTATCCTCGATGGAACCGGGAACGGGTTCATTCAGAAGGTGCGCCAGCAATTTCCAGAAACGGTTCTGCGGATGCCCATAGTAGAAATTGACCTCTCGCGATTTGGGCGAGGGAAAGCTTCCGAGAATCAGGATTCGGGAGGACTCGTCGTAAAAGGGTTCAAAGGTGTGGGTCAGGTGTTCGTATGGCATGTTGCTTTTTCCTTTCTGCTGTTCTCGTTCAGTCTGCGAGTCCCAGGAATTTCTTCACTGTCAGGATTACCACCAGCAGAATCACACCGACCAGAACGATGGTTCCGCCGGGTTTTAAGTCGAGGTAATAGGCAGAGAAGAGACCAATGATCATGAAGGCGACGTCAAAGACAACCGCATACAGAATGGTCTGACGGTAGCTTTTTCCGAGTTGCATCGCACAGGCAACGGGAATCACCATCATGGAGGAGACGATCAGTGCGCCGACGGTTCGCGCAGCGACAGCAACCGTGATTGCGGTCATAATCGTGAAAAGGAAATTGACTGCTCCGACCGGAACTCCGGCAAGCCTGGCGCTTCTTTCATCGAGCGCCAGAAAGAAAAGCTCTTTGTAGAGCAGCAGGAACATCAGCAATACTGCCAGGCTGATACCGGCCACCAGATACATTTCCAGATCGCTGATCGCAACAATGCTTCCGAAGAGAAAGCTGTTGAAGTTCGCGGAGCTTTTCACAAAGCCGGAGAGTACACCGGCGAGTCCTACGCCTGCGGACATCATGATGGCAATGGACATTTCCGAGTAACGGGGAAGCTTGCACCGGATCGCCTCGATGCCCAGAGAGGCAAGGATACAGGCGGCGACCGCACCGGCTACCGGATTGATGCCGAGAATCAGACCCAGCGCGACGCCTGCCAGAGATGCATGGGAGAGCGCGTCTCCGATCATGGACAGGCGTTTGAGGACGATGACGATTCCGATGCAGGGGATGATCATCGCCAGCAGAATGCCGACGATGAAGGCACGCTGCATAAACGCATATTCAAAGATTTCCAAGGGGTGCTTCCTCCTTTTCGGGATTCGTGGCGCGTGCCGGGGTTTCAGAGGATTCGGCTTTGCCGGATTTCCTGTGGGTCGACGAGTCTGCCGGGACAGATGGCTGTCGTGAAAAACGATTGCCGGTGAATGCCGTGTGACCGGCCGGAGCAATTTTCTTTTTCTTCGGATTGACGTATCGGGCAACGCCGTCGTCCAGCAGCCAGATATCGTCCACCATGCCGGAGAGCCGCCGCCGGTCGTGTGTGACCATCAGGATTGTCATGCCGCGTTTCTGGTTCAGGGAAGTCAGCAGACGGTAAAATTCTTCGGTGTTTTTTTCGTCGATACCGGAAGTCGGCTCGTCGAGAAGCAAAAGCCCGGGCTGGCTGACCAGTGCGCGGGCAAGCAGGATGCGTTGCTGCTGGCCGCCGGAGAGGTTGCCGATCAGGCGGTTTTCGTAGTCTTCCATGCCGACTTCGCGGAGCGCCTGGCGAACCTGTTCTTTCTCCTTTTTTCCCGGAAAACGGAAACGGCCGATCTGTGAGTAAAGATTGGCGGCAACGATTTCTTCGCAGGAGGCCGGGAAATCCCGCCAGGCAGCCATGCCGTTCTGCGGCACATAACTGATCTGGTTCCAGCGCCGGAAGGTGCGGATATCCTCATCCATCAGACGGATTTCGCCATTGTCGCGGCCAAGCGGCAGTTCGCCCAAAATCAGTCGCATCAGAGTACTTTTGCCGGCACCGTTATCGCCGATCAGGGCAGCGAAGCGTCCCTGGCGGATGTTGCATGTGACGTTCTCCAGAACCTGCGTATTCCCGTAGGAAAAATGAAGTCCGTCAATTGATATCATGTCCAAAGTCGTATCACCTCTATTTTAATGCTTCCGTGAGGGCGGCAAGGTTGTCCTTCATAATGGAGAAGTAATCCTTCCCGGCGCGTTGTTCTTCATCGGTAATACCCTCAAGCGGGTTTAAGACCAGTGTTTCGACGCCGGTTTCGGCGGCTATGGTTTCTGCTGTCTTTGAGGAACCGAGTTCCTCGAAAAAGATGGCAGACACATTATTGTCGCGCACGAAATCAATGATTTCCGCCATCCTTGCCGGGCCTGGTTCCGAGTCCGGCGAGAGTCCGTCGATGGCAATCTGATTGAGGCCATACGCGTCGCACAGATAGCCGAAGGCTTCGTGGGAGACCACAATGTCCTTCCTGGAAAGGGGCGTGAGTGTGTCGGAAAACAGATGATCTAACTCGTCAAATTGCCCGGCATAGAGCGCATAATTGGCGTCATAATACGCTTTGTTGTCCGGATCTGCCTCGATATAGGCATTACGGATATGCTCCAGTTCGAGCTTTGCGTACCGTGGATTCAGCCATACATGAGGGTCCTGGGATCCCGTTTCATCGGTGCCACCGGTGCGCAACGGAATCCCGTCTGACGCCTCCAGAATGACCAGGTTCGGATTGGTCAGGGTGCCAAGGACGCTGTCGATCCAGTGTTCCAGCCCCGCACCATGATAGAGGAACAGGTCGGCATTCTCCAGGGCGGCGATATCACTTGCCGAAGGCTCCCAGTCGTGTGGTTCGGTTCCGGAAGGAACCATGCAGAGTACGTTGGCTTTGTCGCCGCCGATTTTTACGGCGAAATCATACATGGGATAAAAGCTTGCCACGACGCGCAGCCGGGCGGCTTCTTCGGATGAATCGGCAGTTTCTATCTCGATGGACTTGTCAGAATGGATATCTGTGTTCGTGGAGCCCGAACAGGCTGTAAGAAACAGGAGCGAACAGACAACCGTCAGAATCCGGATCACGTGGGAAACCATGCTTCTTTGCTGCCGCTTCTGGCGATTGTTCTGAGCGAATGTTGAGTGTGTCATAAGGGACTATCCTTTCTTTTAAACTCGGGGGAGTCGCGCATCCGTTGCGGCTCGGGAATGTGCTGTTTCATGGTTACAACAGGGGCAGGATGCGGGCGACGCCTCTTTTATGGCGGTCCGGAATCCAGGGGTGTCCCTGGCAGTGGTTTCCCGGCATTCGTCGCAGTATCCATAGAGAATCAGGTACTGGCCGGCCAGGGAGAATCCATGCGCGGCACGAATATGAGCGGCAAAGCTGTCCAGCATGTCGCATTTGAGCGGGAGAACATGACCGCAATTCAGACAGACCAGTTTTCCCGGTTCGCTGTGGCTTTCCTCTCCCAGATAGCGGTATTGAGCTTTGGAGCCATTCACAGAAGGGATCTTGATCACCAGTCCGTCCTGGGTCAGTCGGTCGAGTGCGCGGTAGACGGTCGTCTGCCCGACCTGCAGTCCCTGCCCGTGAAGATAATCGATCAGCTGTTCTACTGTCAGGAACGCATCCTGCATTTTCAGTCCGTCCAGAATCAGCTGTTGCTGTTTTGTACGGTATCTGCCACGTTCTGCCATGAAAGTATTCCCTCCCATCACAAAATGAAAATCGTTTTCGTTTTCATATTATAGGCAGGCACCATGCCTTTGTCAAGCGTTTTGTCGGAATCTCCGGCAGCTGTTCCGGAATATTTTTTAATCCAAACCTTACATTTCCGTGCGCACAGATTTAACATTTTCACCCTATATTGGCAGTGTTGAGTCAAACTCTATTTTCAAAAAAGGGAAAGAGGAATAAGAAATGAAGAAAACGAAAGTTGTGGCATGTGTACTGGCTGGTGTGCTGGCTCTGGGCGCAGGCAGCGTGTGGGCGGCAACGGAACATTACAATGATTCGAGTGCAGTCGGTGGCTCGGACGCCTGGAATGCTTATGTGGCGAACTGGGATAATCTGGCGACGGATTTCACGAAGGTATCGCTGACACCTGGTTCGGTGGGTTCTCAGTTGAATTTCGCCTGGTACAATGTTGGTGCGGAGGGAAGCCCGGTGGTTTACTGGGGAACGGATCCGGCGAATCTGCAGTCGGTAAGCGGTACCTCGGCGCGCGTGGATTCCAGCCTGACGGGCGGTGTGGATTACTGCTATAATTATGTGACCGTGACCGGCCTGGAGGAGAACACCACCTATTATTATGCAGTAAATAAGAGCGGGGCGGTTTCCGATGTGGAAATGTATCAGACCAGGGATTTTGACAATGTGAAGATTCTTTATGTAGGCGATCCGCAGATCGGCGCTTCCAAGGGACAGCCGCAGGGCGAGGGAAAGCTGGCCGCAGATTCCGGAACAGCGAATACCGCGGCAAGAAACGATGGATTTGCATGGAACCGTACCCTGCAGTATGCGGCCGCGCAGACACCGGATCTCAGCTTTGTGATTTCCGCGGGTGATCAGGTGAACAAGACCGGTAAGGCGAAAGAAGAAGAGTATGCTGCTTATCTGGCGCCGGAGGTGCTGAAGCATCTGGCAGTGGCGACGACGATCGGCAATCATGATTCGCTGAATCCGGATTATTCGTACCATTTCAATAACCCGAATACGACCGGACTGGGTACGACGCAGGCCGGTGGCGACTATTATTTCTCTTATGGCGATGGACTGTTCATTATGCTGAACACAAACAATTACAATGTAGCGGAGCATAAGCAGGCGATCGCGCAGGCGGTAAACAGCTTCCCGGATGCATCCTGGCGTGTGGTGACCATTCATCAGGATATTTATGGCACCGGCCTGGATCATTCGGATACCGACGGTATGATTCTGAGAACACAGCTGACGCCGATTTTCGACGAGTATGATATCGATGTTGTGCTGCAGGGGCACGACCATACCTATAGCCGTTCCAAGATTCTGTACGGTGATGGACAGACGCATGGAAGCTATTCATTCAGCCTGAATGAGGCAGGTGACGATTATGACTGGGATCATGCATACAACAATGGAACCGGTGAGAGTGTTGCACTGAATCCGGAGGAGGGCGATACCGCTGCCGAAGCTGCGCTGGCCGCATTTAATGAGGACAACCGCTGCTATACCATTGAAAGCGCGAATCAGAGCAGCGTAACCGATCCGAAGGGAACACTGTATATGACAGCGAATTCCGCTTCTGGTTCCAAGTACTATGAGCTGATCAGTTCTCAGCAGGATTACATTGCGAACCGGAGTCAGAACTGGCTGCCGAGTTACTCGATCATTGAAATGAATCAGAGCAGTTTCCGCATTACCACTTATCAGATTACGGATGCAGGGAATGTCGAGCAGATTGACAGTACCTTCACGATTCAGAAGACGAACTGAGAGGGAATGGCTGCAAATGCGGGATATTCGAAAGAATGTTTTCAAATATGTGATCGCTGCGCTCGTCGCAGCGATCCTCTCTGTCTGGGTGTATGAACTGAATCAGATGACAAAAACGCAGCTGGTCAACCGGACCGGCCAGAGCTTTGAGACGGG
Organism: Clostridiales bacterium; assembly: GCA_021202925.1. GTDB lineage: Bacteria > Bacillota > Clostridia > Lachnospirales > Lachnospiraceae > Brotaphodocola. The sequence continues at coordinate 53,846 of JAJQCD010000022.1, forward strand.
CGTGGTGACAGAGATTCTTCAGGATAATATTCAGGAAAACGGGACGAGAGTCGGGCAGCAGACAGTCGTCGTGCATATGACGAGCGGAGTAAAGCAGGGAGAAGATCTGCTGACGACAAGCAGTTCCGGTTACCTGTTCGGTGCAGCGTGTACGGTTGGAATGAAAGTAGTCGTGATTCAGAGCGTTGCCGGAGATACAGTCGTAAATGCGGTCTATTCCATGGATCGGTCTGTCATTGTGGTCGGCTTTATCGTCTTGTATCTGGCTGCGTTGATTTTTGTCGGGGGATGGCAGGGCGCGAAAGGGGCGCTGGGGCTGATTGCTACGTTTGCGGCCATTCTTCTGATCTATCTTCCCATGGTGTACCTGGGGTATTCCCCGTTCTGGACGGCGGTGCTGATCTGTGTGCTGACAACGGCGGTGACCATGTATCTGATCGGAGGTGCGACGAGGAAAACTCTGTGCGCGGCAGCCGGAACGATTGCCGGGGTTTGTATCGCCGGAATTACGGCGACGATCTTTTCCCATATGACCGGAATCACCGGCTGGAATGTTTCCGATATTGAGAGTCTGTTCACACTCTATGAGACGAACAATATTCAGGTTGGCGGCCTGCTGTTTTCCGGCCTGCTGATCAGTGCGCTTGGAGCGACGATGGATGTTGCCATGTCTGTTTCCAGTGCCATGAAAGAATTATGCGATCAGAATCCGGCAATTACCCGCCTGGAACTGATGCGTGCCGGGATGCGGGTTGGCCGGGATATGATGGGGACCGATTCCAATACACTGATTCTTGCTTTTGCAGGGAGCAGCGTTTCCATGCTCGTACTGGATTACGCATACAATCTGCCCTTTCTGCAGATCATCAATTCCAATAATATCGGCATCGCGATCATGCAGGGATTGTCCGGAAGCTTTGGCATTGTTCTGAGTGTGCCGGCTACGGTTGTGCTGGCAGCATATATTTATAAAGCGGAGAGAAAACCGAGTCCCATGCCGCTCACAGATATTCAAAAAAACAGTTGACAGGACTCTGTTTATGCGGTACAATAAGGCTTGTGTTGCGGAGATGACAAAGCGACGCAGATTTTATTGGAAGCGCCCTTAGCTCAGTTGGTAGAGCAGTAGACTCTTAATCTATTTGTCCAGGGTTCGAGTCCCTGAGGGCGCAGGAGGACACCGGTTTTGCAGGATGATTGCAGATCCGGTGTTTTTTGTATCTTCAGAAAGACGGGTGTGCGTTTGTATTTGAAAAAATACAAGAAAAAGCTTGATTTTTGAAAAAAAAAGATGTAAAATAAAAAAGTCCTGATTAAGAAAAATTTAAGAATTCAGGATCTGAAGTTGGCATGATGAAGGAAGCGCCCTTAGCTCAGTTGGTAGAGCAGTAGACTCTTAATCTATTTGTCCAGGGTTCGAGTCCCTGAGGGCGCATCAAAGGTTCCGCTTTTGTAGACACGAAGAGCTGTGGGGGCGGGGCTTTTTTTCGTGTAACATCTTTGTAATATTTCACGGTTTGAACATTGAAAGCTGTGTCGAAATATGGTAGAATAAAAAACGATTGTTCGGATGTTTGTTTATAGTGAACGACAAAATTCTTTTGCCATTCACTATAAATGATGCGCACTGACGCACGAGGAATGGCAGCTTACGCTGCCTCGCGTCAGGCGCAAAGTAAAACGACTTACGTCGTTTACTATAGCATGAGGAAGTGGGGTCAGAGATTATTTGATGACTGGTACATATCAGAGTTGGAAAAGAGCAGTTGTTTGTCTGGGGATCATGCTGGCGGTTGCCGGGATGTCCGGGGGCTGCCAGAGCGGTGTACAGACTGTGGAGACTGAGGCGGAGACAACAACGGAGGAGGGAATCGTACTGATGGAGGAGACACTGCCACAGACGGCAGCGGATGAGACGGTCATGGCGCTCTCGCCGGATGGACCGCTTCTTCCGTCGGTGGCGGGGGTTGATGCCGAATATTCGGAGCCGATCCCGGATTATCTGCGGTATGGCGACAGCCATCCGATTGTATCCAAGCTGCAGCAGCGGCTGATGGATCTGGGTTTTATGGACAATGATGAGCCGACGGATTATTTCGGGGAAGTGACGCAGAGTGCAGTAAAGATTTATCAGAGACAGAACAGCCTGACACAGGACGGCATCGTCGGACCGGAGACACTGGAAGCGATTCTTGCGCCGGATGCCAAATATTATGCGGCGCAGAACGGGGATCAGGGAGATGATATCCGACGAATTCAGACCCGTCTGTATGAGTTGGGTTATCTGGCCAGTGAGAATCTGGTGACAGGCAATTTCGGAGACAGTACCGAGTCGGCAGTGATGAAGCTGCAGGAACTGAATGGCCTGACCGAGGACGGCAAGGTCGGGAGACAGACGATGAATCTGCTCTACAGCGATGAGATTAAGGCAAATTTGCTTTCTTACGGCGAGAAGAGTGAGATCGTCCTGGCAGCGCAGGAACGTCTGAAAGAACTGGGATATATGACGACAGATCCGGATGGCTCCTATGGCAATGATACGGTGGCGGCGGTGAAGCAGTTTCAGTCGCATAACGATCAGGTCGTGGATGGCTATCTGGGACCGTCGACCCGCGTGGCGCTGATGAGTTCCGATGCGAAGCCGAACAGCCTGCGGCTGGGTGACAGCGGGGATACGATTTCGAGCGTACAGAATAAGCTCAGTGAACTGGGGTATCTCAGTAAGGCGAATGTAACCGGGTATTACGGAGAGGTGACGGAAAGCGCAGTTAAGCGTTTTCAGAGTACGAATGGACTCAGCTCGGACGGTACGGTCGGAGTGATGACCATGGCAAAGCTGACGAGCGGCAGCGCGAGACGGGCTCCGTCTAATTCGGGCAGTTCTTCCTCAGGCAGTTCCTCCTCCGGGAGCAGTTCCTCCGGCAGTTCATCGAGTAAGAGCAGTGGCGGCAGCACGAGTATCCCGAATACCGGGACCGCTTCCGGAGGTGCGAGTGCCCTGATTTCGGTGGCCAGTTCGAAGATCGGTTGTCCGTATGTGTGGGGCGCCAAGGGTCCGAATTCGTTTGACTGTTCCGGCTTCGTGTACTGGTGTTTAAAGCAGGTCGGCGTCAATCAGAGTTATATTACGTCGTCTGGCTGGAGAAATGTGGGACGTTACACGAGAGTCAGCAGTTTTTCTGATCTGCGGGCGGGCGATATTATTGTGGTCAGTGGTCACGTTGGGATTGTGGCCGGTGGCGGTACCGTGATTGATGCGTCGTCGAGCGGCGGCAGGGTCGTACATCGATCGTTAAGTTCCTGGTGGGCGAATAATTTTATTGTGGGATGGCGGATTTTCTGATGCTTTCCTCTGCCTGAAAAAAGAACCCCATGGAAGGCTGGATCGAACAGCTTTTCAAGGGGTATTTGTTTACACTTATTCGACAATGGGGAAGCCGATGATTACCTTGAAAAGATCGCCGTCGATGATGATCTGGAAGGTTCCTTTCTGAAGCCTGGTCAGGCTCTGGGCAATCGACAGACCAAGACCGCTTCCCTCTGTGGTTCGCGATACGTCGCCGCGGACAAAGCGTTCGGTGAGTTCGTCTGCGTTGACGTTGAGCGGAACATCGGAGACATTTTTGATCGTGAAAAAGACGGTATTGCCTTCCCGGATCAGGTCGGTATAAACGCGGCTGTGCTGCATGGCGTATTTGTAAGCGTTGTTGTACAGGTTTTCAAGCACGCGCCAGAGCCTGCGTCCATCGGCCATGATCGAGATGCTTTCATCCGGGAGACTGGATACCAGTTCCAGCTGGCGTTCAGCAAATTTTTCTTCAAATTCACCGTTGGTCTGCCAGATCATTTCAACCAGGTTGAGTCTGACCATGTCAAGCTTCAGGTTGCCGGAACTTGCCTTGGAGACCTCAACCAGGTCTTCCGTCAGGTTTTTCAGGCGCTGGGACTTCTGGTCAAGGACATTCAGGTATTCTCTGGCTTTTTCACCCGGAAGATTCTCCCGTTTCAGGAGATCCACATAACTGATGATCGAGGTCAGTGGGGTCTTGATATCATGCGAGACGTTGGTGATCAGGTCGGCTTTCATCCGTTCGCTGCGGATCTGTTCCTGGAGCGCCTGCTCAAGGCCGGTGCCGATGCTGTTGATCATATGACCCATCTTCAGCTCCTTACCGGTCAGACCATCCAGGTCCATCTGGTAAGCGGTGTCCCCGCTGGAAATCATGGAGATGGCGTCGGCAATCCGGTCTTCCTGCGTGGAGGTGGAATATAGCCTGCGGAAGGTGATGAAGTCCAGCGTAATCAGCCCGAGGATCAGGATAACGGCAATCAGTCTGGCAACCGGGTACCGCAGGAAATGAATGGCGACGGCGGTGAGCCCGATTCCGGCGATCTGTGCAGCGATAAAGGCGACATACATACAGAAAAGCCGGCGGGAGAAGGTGCTGTCAGTAAAGTACATTTCCAGATCCGAGAGAGTCTGATGGATCAGACTTCCTTTCCAGAGCTGGTGGCATTTGTAACGGCGCAGGAGGCTGAACGCGGCGATCATACAGCAGCCATAGATGATGATGATCCTCATCATCCGTTCGGCGAATTCCCAGTGTTCTTCACCAAGCAGCAGATGAATCAGCGGATAGCCGACTTTCTCGCCGAGAAACAGGGCAAACAGGGTGCAGAGCGCAGTCATGAAAATGCAGTTTTCCGTGGCGATGGTATCAAAACCATGCATATAAGGCGTCTTACGATCCGCGGTGCGGTATCCGGAAACCAGGACCAGATAATAGAGCGTAACGAGACAGCCGATGATGCCGATGAGAATGCCTGCCAGGCCTTCGAAAAAGTGTTCGCGCATCTGCTGGTATTCGATGGACTGATCGGCGTAAGTATCACTCTCTGTATAATTAGTGTCGACCGCTGCGATGATGTAATAGCTTTCGGAATCAGAAACGTTGTTTCTTTCCATGGAGACGGCCACATTTTTGGGAATCTCAGAGAGATTCGTGTCGATAATGATGGATTCGCTGTCCAGGAAACAGTAGCGTCCCAGTGCTTTAAGTTCATCGGAGGTTCGGTCTTCGGCATTGGTATACATGGCGTCGATGGCTTCTCCGTCCTCATCCTGATAAACCACCTGGAAATAAAAGTTGGACGGATTGACCATCATCCGGTAATGGACAATGTAATATTCGCTCAGGCATTCCAGCACTTCTTTGGAAAGATCCAGAAGGGACATGTATGCGTCACCGGGTTCGCTTAAGGTCGCATTCGGATCATAGGCCCGCCAGTTGACGTACTGATCCCGGGTCGTCGAGGCATTGTCATAGATGAACAGGTCATTGACGACTTCAAACTGATCATTCAGATAAAAGCCCTGACTCTTGGCGTAGCGCAGAACCTCCTCCAGCGTGTAGATAATTTCCGGGTTATCGTTACGTGCGACGGAGAACATGGGGGAGGAGAGATCCAGCACGCCGTCCAGTTCGAATACATCCCGATAAGCGACATATTTGAGAACGTGGTCGAGATCTTCCTGGAACTGTTGCTGGAACGCTTCGGAGTCCTCATAGCCGCTGTCGGTCAGCCAGGAGAGACCGGAACCGATCTGGTTGTTCATGTACAGAAAGCTGATGCCGCAGACGGCCAGGGTCAGGAAAATAAGGTGCAGGATTACGGCAATGTTCTTGCGAATCTGCAGGGAATCATTCTTAAGCTTCATAAATCTCTCCCGCTATTGTTTTTCTACCTTATAACCCACGCCCCAGACGACTTTCAGATAACGGGGCTCACGGGGGTTGATCTCGATTTTTTCGCGGATATGGCGGATGTGTACGGCTACCGTGTTGTCCGCGCCGATGGCTTCTTCGTTCCAGATCTGTTCGTAGATTTCATCGATGGAAAAAACCTTGCCCGCATTCTTGACCAGGAGCAGAAGAATGTTGTATTCAATGGGCGTCAGCCGGATGGGCTCATCGTCCACCCAGACTTCCTTTGTGTCATCGTTAATGACAAGGCCGCCGCATTTGAACACCTGATCGCTGGCCTGCTGAGCCAGGTTGCCAAGCTGGGTGTAGCGACGAAGCTGGGATTTGACGCGGGCAACCAGTTCAAGCGGATTGAAGGGCTTGGAAATGTAGTCGTCTGCGCCGATATTGAGTCCGAGAATTTTGTCCGTGTCTTCTGATTTGGCCGAAAGAATGATGATCGGTATACTGCTGTTCTCCCGCACCTTCCGTGTGGTACGGATGCCGTCCAGGCCGGGCATCATCACGTCAATGATCATCAGATCAACGGTCTGTTTATCCAGAATCTCGAGCGCTTCGTAACCGTCGTAAGCCTTCAGAACCTGGAAACCTTCTCCGTTCAGGTAAATGTCGATGGCGTCGACAATCTGTTTGTCGTCATCGCATACTAAAATTGTCTGCATGTCAAACCTCCTGTCTGTATTTGTGTTCGCTATCACGAAAAAGAGCTTCTGCCGCGGTCAGCAGAAGCTCTTTTCCCCGGTGGTTATTCGTATTCGAAAATCTCCTCGAGGCATTGCCGCAGAAGCTCGGCTTCCTCCGGACGGTGTTTGGTGAGCTGAGCGGAAGCGACAATTGGCAGCCACTGTTCAATATAACGCCGGTCCGTGCCGGTCTTCCGGCAGTAAATGGACACATACTGATCGGCAATCTCCTTGCTTCTCAGGCAGAGCAGCTGATAGGTTCTCGCCACATCGGCACCGGCATTGCCCTGGGTTGCGTGAACCCAGTCAAGGATGTACATTCCGCTGCCATCATCAGCGACAATGATATTTTCCGGCTGGAAATCTCCGTGGCAGAGCTTGTCACGCTTTGGTGTGCTTTCCAGACGGGTCTGAAGATCATAGCGTGTTGCCCGATCCAGTTCAGTCAGTTCACTGATCTGACGCGCCATCTTGTCCTTCATCTTTGTCAGCAGCGGGCAGCGTTTTTCGTGGATGGAGATTTGCAGATCAGACATCTCGTCCAGATATTCATCAATCCGATCCGGATTCTCATCCATCAGCTGCTGCAGGGTCTTGCCATAAATGAATTCTTTTTTGATTGCCCAGCGCCCGTCTCCCTCAACCGTAACGGCCAGAGTCGCCGGAATCAGGATCCCTCCGATTTCCTCAATCCTGGCCGTGGTTAATGCTTCGTTTAATACTTCCGATTTCGGAAAACCCTCGCAGAAAACCTTGATCGCCAGATGTCCATCACGGTAAACCTCTTTGGTTGAACTGCGGGATACCAATTCTCTTGCCATAGAAACGTCTCCTTCCTCTCACAGCGCTGTCATGTGCATGGGACAGCCTGCTTTTATTATACCGCAAAAGCGGGGGAAATGTCACCCCGCTTTTGTGTAAAATTTGTTCATGATTCCGGGCGATGGCCTTTCGGTATTGATAACGAAAAAGACATCGTCCGGAATCGGATGGTTGTGTAATTAATTGAATCGTAATACAGCCGCGCCGTACGCTGGCAGAGGAAGTGGAACGGAGTAAGGCTGGCCGTCGCATTCCTGTTTTTTGGCGCGAAGAACCGGCGGCTTGTCCGGCGATTTGTAAAGGCCGTGCTCGTTGTCCAGAATCAGCGTGTAGCTGCCGCGTTTCGGCACGCCGACGCGGTAATCCGGGCGTGCGACCGGCGTGAAATTGCAGACAAAGAGCAGACTCTTCCGGTGGTCGTGAGCGTAACGGATGAAGCTGAAGATGCTTCGGTCCCCGTCGTTGGCATTGACCCACTGGAATCCGTCCCAGTCGTCATCGGACTCAGAAAGGCAGGGGTATTTGCGATAGAGATGAAGCAGGTCGCGGAAGTAGTTCTGCAGATTTTTGTTCTGCGGTTCCCCGGCTTCCTCCCAGCTGAGGGCAACCTTTTCATCCCATTCGTGGCTCTGGCCGAATTCCTGTCCCATGAACAGAAGCTTCTTGCCCGGGTGGCCGATCATATAGGTGTAGCCGACCTTCAGGTTTGCAAATTTGTCCGATGGGTAGCCGGGCATCTTATTGAGCATGGAACATTTGAGATGCACGACCTCGTCATGAGACAGAACCAGAATGTAATTCTCACTGGTGAAATAGGTCAGGCCGAAGGTCATTTTGTTGTGGTTAAATTTGCGGAAATACGGATCCAGCTTCATGTATTCCAGGAAATCATGCATCCAGCCCATATTCCACTTGAAAGTAAAGCCGAGGCCTCCGTCTTTCGGATCGTGTGTGACAAGAGGCCATGCCGTCGATTCTTCTGCGATCATCATCGCGCCGTGTCCGCGCTGGACAATGATCGAGTTCAGATGGCGGAAAAATTCGATGGCTTCCAGGTTCTGATTGCCGCCGTATTCGTTGGGAACCCACTGGCCATTCTGGCGCCCGTAATCAAGATAAAGCATGGAGGCGACAGCATCGACGCGCAGGCCGTCTACATGGTATTTGTTGACCCAGTAAAGGGCGTTGGCGATCAGGAAATTCGATACCTCCTTTTTGCCATAATCGAAGACCTTGGTGCCCCAGTCCGGGTGCTCGCCCTTTCTGGTATCTGCGTATTCATAGAGCGGTTCCCCGTCAAATTCGGCCAGGCCGTGAGCGTCTCTTGGGAAATGAGCCGGTACCCAGTCGAGGATGACGCCGATGCCCTTCCGGTGCATATAATTGACGAAATACATGAATTCTTCCGGCGTACCGTAACGGGAGGTGGGCGCGTAATATCCGGAGACCTGATAGCCCCAGGAACCGTCGAATGGATGCTCGGCAATGCCCATCAGTTCTACATGGGTATAACCCATCTCCCGGACATAAGCGGCCAGCTCTTTTGCTGCTTCTTTGTATGTGTAGAAGCCGTTCTTCTCCTCACGTTCTTTCTTCCTCCAGGAGCCGATATGTACCTCGTAGATGCTGAGCGGAGCCTTGCGGGGATTGGTCTGTTCGCGGGTTTCCATCCATGCCGCGTCCGACCACTTGAATCGGGAAGTATCGGCAATGACAGAAGCGGTACCTGGGCGAAATTCCGCGGACTGTGCATAGGGATCGGCCTTCAGCAGGGTGTTCCCGGCCGCCGTGGTAACGGCAAATTTGTAGATCTGGCCAACGCCAAGGCCAGGTACGAAGGTTTCGTAGATGCCGGAGGTCTCCAGCGTTTTCATGGGCGTGGCTTCCGAATCCCAGCCGTTGAAATCCCCGACTACACTGACGGCCTTCGCATGAGGCGCCCAGACTGAAAAATAGGTTCCTTTTTGCCCGTCGATTTCCATCGGATGGGCCCCCATTTTGTCGTAGATTTCGTAGTGAGTACCCTGGCCGTAAAGATAGCGGTCACTGTCTGTAAGGATGCCAAGACCGACTGATTTTTTCTTTTTTCTGACTGCCATTGTGTCAAACCTCCCTGATTTTCAGGACAACTCCGGAGTTGCCCGGTAATGTAAGATTCAGTCTTCCGTTTCTGACAGGAATGATGGTTCCGTCCATCAGGTTCTCCGCCTTTGCGGCGGACAGGGGGACAGGGACGCCGATCATGGCTTCCTCGCCGCCGCTGTTCGCTTCTGTGTTGGCAACCGTTCGCCTGACCCGGCGTGCGAAAGCATATTGCCGCGTTGTCAGTAACCGTTCCTGGTAACGATCTGCGTGGTACTCTTCACTGAGAGAGAAACCGGTGAGGCGAATCCGGGCCTCCACCGTGCTTTCCTTCTGTCGACGTCGTGAGCAGCGGCCTTTGTCCGTTCTTCCAGATGCTTGTATTGCTGTAACAGAAACTGATAGCGAAGCTGCGCGGCATTCCACTCGTAAATCGAACAGTCGATCAGCGTTGGATCGACCTCCTGCTCAAAGTGGTTTT
>JAJQCD010000029.1 GCA_021202925.1 Clostridiales bacterium
TCATCCTTCGCCTGAAGCTTCACTGACTTTCATTGTAAACAGCTATGCTAAGCTCTACCCGAAGGGCATGCAGAGCAAGTCTGCGCCTGCGGCTTGACTTCGCCAAGCGCCGCTGCATACATGAAACTAAGCACTCAGCTTCGCTTCGCTGAGTTTCATTGTAAACCAGAAGTTTACGCCTCCGGGCACATTCTCTACGCCGCACTCCTGGTGGTGCGCGTCCATAATCGCCTTCACAATCGAAAGGCCAATGCCGCTGCCTCCGTAAGCACGGGTACGGGCCTTATCCACCTTGTAAAACTTCGTCCACAGATTCGGCAGATCCGACTCCGGAATGTGATTCCCGGTATTGAAAACATTCGTCCTTACTACTCCATTGCCCTGTTCCAACGCGATTCGTATGATCCGTTCGCCGTCTACATGATGGATCGCATTCGTCAGATAGTTTGTGATCACTTCTTCGATCTTAAACTCATCCCCCAGAACATAGACCGGATCCGGTTTTTCGTAGTAAATCGTCGCTTCATTCGACGGAAGAAGAATCGATGAAGAATTCACCAGATCCTGAATCAGTTCGCTCAAATCAAACGTCGACAAAACCGGTGTGTCATTGCCAAATTCCAGAGCTGTCAGCGTCAGCAGCTGTTTCACCAGCTTGTTCATCTTCGAGGCCTCATCCATAATGACTTCGCAGTAATCATTGCGACTCGCCTCATCCTCGCACATTCCTTCCGCCAGACCCTCCGCATAGCCCTGAATCAGGGCAATCGGAGTCTTGAGTTCATGTGAGACATTGGCGATGAATTCCTTCCTCATCTCATCAATCTGAATCTTCTCCTCAATATCATGCTGGAGCCTGCAGTTCGCATCCTGCAATTCTCCAATTGTCTCCTTCAGCTTGCCGGAAAGCGTATTCATACTCGCACCCAGGATTCTGATCTCATCCTTTTCCGTTCCCTGATAGCTGACGTCAAAATCCAGATTCGACATCCGCTCGGACAATGCGGCCAGCTGAAGAATCGGCTTCGTCACTCGGTTCGTCACGAAATACATGATGACACATCCGATGATCAGCACAACAATGCCTGCAAATGTCGTAAACCGGTTCGTCAGAACCACGCTGTCGTGAATGCTTGCCAGCGGCATCGACATGATAAACTGCGTCCGATTGTCGGAAAAGAATCCCCAGCTCTCCATATTGCTGGAATGTGTGCGGGAATCATAGTTCGTCTCAATAATATAATTCTCATGTTCCTGTAAAATGGTTGATTCCGCACCATCCATACCGATCACATATCGCTGCACCTTCTGCGCCAGGAAATCGCCTTCCCTGCCGGAACTCAGAAGTGCTTTGCCCGTATCGCTGTCAATCAGAACCGTCGTGATATTATTCTTGACCTCGTAAGATCGCAATACGGTAATCAGGGAATCATCCGCTTCCATCTCTGGCTCCACCAACGCGCTGTCTCCTGATTCCGGCAGTGTTTCAGTTGCTTCCGATTCGAAATAGGCGGGCGGTTTTCTCCACTGCTCCCATTCCTGTTCCATCTCAGCCCTGATCACGCTTCCGATATCTTCGCCCGCGTTGACCTTCTCCATCACAACGTGATCCAGCTCCTCATAGGCTTCCTCCATCATAAGAAGTTTCTGATTCACATAGTAGTGTTCCAGCCAGAAGTTGTTGATTGCCCATATGGCAAAAATCATAATCGCCATCAGCCCGACAAAAATCAGCATGATCCGATGGCGCAGCGAGTGATGCAGCGTAGTATGCGAGCGAATCTGTCTCTCGAGTGCCCCGCTTGTCATTCATCTACCTCAAACTTGTAACCCATGCCCCAGATTGTCTTGATGTAGTTGCCTTTCTCTCCCATCTTGCTGCGCAGTTTTTTTACATGCGTATCAATCGTACGCGCATCACCAAAGTAATCATAATTCCATACATTGTTGAGAATCTTTTCCCTGGAAAGCGCGATTCCCTGGTTTTCCACAAAATAATTCAGCAGTTCAAATTCCTTGTAGCTCAACTCGATTGGTTTGCCGTCCACGGTCACCTGATGCGCTTCCTTATCGACCCGGATCCCACCTGTTTCTATCACATCGGTCGATACGACATTGCTCCGACGCAGGATTGCTTCCACCCTTGCCACAAGAATTTTGGGGCTGAACGGTTTCGAAATATACTCGTCAACGCCCAGCCGGAATCCCTGCAGCTCGTCTCTCTCCTCGCCGCGCGCCGTCAGCATGATGATCGGCACCTTTGAATACTGGCGAATCGTCTTGCAGACTTCCCAGCCGTCCATCTTCGGCATCATTACATCCAGAATCACCAGCGCAATATCCTTCTGCTGAAAAAACAGGTCGACCGCTGCCTCACCATCTTCTGCCTCCAGGACCTGAAATCCCTTCACACTCAGGAAATCTCTCACGAGCTTGCGCATTCTTGCTTCGTCATCAACCATCAGAATCTTCAACGCATCCATGTCGTCCCCTCCTTCATATACGCCTGACAGAAAGTCGTTCCTCTGTTCTATTCTAACAGATCAATCCAGGGAATTCCACCGTTTCACAGACATTTCACAGATGGCGGGAAACCGGCATCTGCTTCCCTGATCAAAAGCCGAGCACTTCCTCCCGAAGCGCACGGTTCGCGAGCAGCGCCAGATACCGCCGGATTGCAAGCCGGCCTTCATTGAACGTCAGATTCCGATCGGCAAGCTCCCAGTTGTAAACCGTGTCGCCGATCACGCTTCCCTTTGCACGGTTCCGATCCATCAACGCCGCCAGCAGGCGCACGGCAGCCTGATACTCCCGCGAATCCGCATGAACTTCAAACTCCTGAATCATCTCCCCAAACGGATAAATCCGCTTATAAAAGGTATCCGTCTCCACAAGCAGCTCCGCCAGACGGGCAGACATATCCCCCGCCGGGACCGCCTCCCATCCTTCCGCCAGAATCGCAGCGAATTCTGTCTTCAATCCAGCCAGCCACTGGCACATCCCGTCGGAAAAATGTACATCGCCGTCTTTTCGCCACCAGAACGCACGATCGTCGTCTGTCGTATGATAATTCTCCTCGCCGACCTCACGCTCCACCCGGCAAAAACAGACATCCTCATCTGACACATCAACAAATTCCGCAGTTGTCATGGCTTCTATCGCCTCCGGAACCGGTTCCGGTCTCTCCTCCCACACAACGCCGTCCCAGGCAGAATCCCGCACCGTCTCCCAGAATGCCCAGAAATCCAGCCCGAATACCATGGCTGTCGCCTTTGCCATAATCCGGGCAGAAAGCAGTTTCAGAAGAACCACAAATCCGGCGTAAACCGGATCATACTCCAGTTCCTCATGCGGGTTCGCTAGCAGAATTGCCCGCAGATCCTCCAGTATCTCCTCATCCGGCTTCGTACATTTCTGTTGCAGCTCCCGGACGACCGGTTCTGCCTGAAGAATGATCTGTCCCAGGCCAATGCGTCCGGCCTCGACCCGGTTCACATCCACACCGCCGTCCGTCAGCCAGCTGCGAAATTCCTCTGGCCCGCCAGACACATACAGATATTCCGCCAGGGCATACAATTTCCCACCTTCCGGCTCATACAGATCGCGGATCGCGCGAACTGCTTCGCTTCCATCCGCATATCCGCAATCGTGCAGCAGCTGGTACATCCGCCACGGATCGGTCGCCCGACGATTCGTATAAGTCTCGCCGAACAACTGATTCAGCCATGCAATGTATGGCACCGCGTCAAACAGTTCACCATCTACCTCGGCCATCCCGAATGACTCTGCGTAAAATTCATAAAGCACATAAACCGCCGAAGTAACCCACTGATACTCATAAGAACCGACCTCGCCCGTACAGAACTTCGCTTCTCCGGTCCGATACTCCGCCTGCTCCCACTCACAATCTCCAAAATAACTATACCCAAAGGCAACCTTGCCGTCCGCATCTGCCGCCGGTACATTCAGAACCCGAAGCTTCCGTCCGCCGAACGGAATCGTCTCTGATCGCATCATTCCTCCCTGCCGCAGAATCTTCAGCACCCGGGCGGAAAATTCCTCTTTTCGTTCCTCTGGTATCTGCATCTCTCCCAGATAACCTGCATGAATTGCCATCTTTCTTCCTCCATTTCTATATTTGCGCCTGTCATGACTTCTTCTTTCGTTGAAATGGAACATCTCTGTAAACATACGTTTGTCTCAAGGCTGGTTCCATTATACTACACGCTTCCCCTTTTGTCATTGAATTCATCGTTCAAAACGACTGAAATTACAAGAAATTTGCATTTTCCGGTTCTTTTTTCCGGATTCCGGCGTATGTATATATGGAACCATTCAGGGCAGTGCTCACGGTAGTTTTCCGCAGCACGGAAAGCCTGTCGAAATCCGGAGGATACAAAGATGAGAGAAAATACCGACCACACCTGCAGCCAGTGTGCCAGGATTGAGGAACTGAACGCAAGGATCCGTGACCTGCAGACCGAAAACCGGGACCTTGACAACACCGTCGGCTGGATGCATCAGCTGATCTGGGATCTGCTCGCACGCAACCGTTCTCTGCTCCGTCAGATGGAAGCCCTGACTTCCGAGGACGATCCACATTGAGAAAAATTTCCCTTCCGCCGAACCGGAGATTGTGATATACTCGATCCGAACCATCCCGATTACGATACAGGAGGAACGACTGCAATGCTGACGACAGGGATCAAAGGAAGACAGGAAATCATGGTTTCGGCGGCCAACTCCGCCAAAACGCTTGGAAGCGGCACACTCGATGTGTTCGGTACTCCAGGCATGATCGCACTCATGGAAGCAACCTCGCTGAAAAGTGTGGAACCTTATCTGGAAGAAGGAACCGGCACCGTCGGAACCAGCATCCAGGTAACCCATGACGCGGCGACGCCCTTCGGTATGAAGGTGTGGTGCGAAAGCGAACTGGTCGAAATCGACCGGAGACGTCTCGTATTTGAAGTCACCGCATACGATGAGAAAGGCCGGATTGGCGGCGGACGCCACGAACGCTTCATCGTCGACAATGAAAAATTTCAGGAGAAAGCGAACAGAAAAGCAGACTGATTTTCACGGGACGGCATGCCGTCCCGCTTTCTCTGTTATTTGTCTTCCTCTGCTCTCAGCCGCAATGCCAGATAAAACAGCACGGCATCCCGGAAGCATCTCGGATTCCGCCCGCTCTGCCCGGCGATGCGGTTCAGACGATACTGTACTGTATTTTTATGCAGATAAAGTTTCTCACAGGTCGCAGCCAGCGACATCCCTGTTTCAAAGTAGGTACGCATCAATCCGCAGTCCTCGCCGGAGAGGCCGGACAGGATTTTCTCGCAAAAGGTTTCCCTTGTATACGGCCTGATCTCTGACAGCAGAATTTCCAGCGTCAGGCTGTCGAACTCCACATAATTCTCTCCGGTTTCCAACCCGTCCAGTGCCGTCTGTGCAGACCGATACGAGTGCTCCATCTCATAAACCCTGCAGCACGTTCCCACGGCAACCTTCAGAATCCCCTGATGGTTCTGTGCAAATCGTTTCAGACGCCAGGCCTCATTCTGGCAGATCGCCTCCGGAGCCACCGCCATATAACGGTTCGGATAATAAAACGTAAACAGCCGAATCTGCATGGCTTCAAACAGACGCTCCATTTCCTGTGTCATCATTTCCACATTGGCCGGATGATAGCGGGAATCGATCTCAAACAGAAGCAGATACGCCCCTTCTTCCGGCTGCATCCCCTGCTCGTCCAGCAAATGTTCCAGATAAGGCGTACCGAGATTCTCCCCGTGAATCAGAGAGTGCACGATGTAATGCCGCCGATCCTCATCCTTCCTGCTTGACGCAGCCAGTTCCTGTTCCCGGATCAGCAGATGGGTAATCCGTTCCGCAAGATGCACATACCGGCGCACTTCGTCCGGTTCTCCGGTTATGCCGATCACTGCCAGCATCGTATGATTGTGATAAATTGGCAGATTGATTCCCTTAAGCGTTCCCGGATAAGCGGCATCATCCGCTACCTCAATCGCTTCTCCCAGAAGCGCGGCCTTCTGGCCGATCTCATGCCAGGTTCCGACCCTTGTCTCATCCGTACTTGCAAATATGATTCCATTGCGGTCAATAAAATTAATATCGCTGCCGCATACCTCTTTCACTGCGTCCGCAATCTGCCGGGCAAATGCCGGATCGATCGTAGAAATCATGCATTTCTCCTTCCCCGGCGGCTTATGTTCCGGCATGTCCTGCACCCCTGAGCAAAAGGATGTTGACGAATGAACCGGCTGCCGACTGCATTCTCTCCGGATATTATAC
Source organism: Clostridiales bacterium (assembly GCA_021202925.1). Taxonomy (GTDB): domain Bacteria; phylum Bacillota; class Clostridia; order Lachnospirales; family Lachnospiraceae; genus Brotaphodocola. The sequence continues at coordinate 6,316 of JAJQCD010000029.1, forward strand.
TGCATATTGTCATCTATGACAATCTTTCTTTTAATTCATTCAAAAATTCATTATGTATAACATTTTGATATTTGTCCTAACCTGTTATAATACGATCATAGCAAGCGACTATGCTAAGCTTAGTCTGCGCCTGCGGCTTGACTTCGCTAAGCGCCGCTGCATACATGAAACTTAGCGCTCAGCTTCGCTTCGCTGAGTTTCATTGTAACAATACATGTAGGGAGGATACCATTATGAAAGTAGTCATTGCCATCGATTTCTTTAAGGGAAGCCTGTCGTCTATGGAAGCCGGGCATGCAGCCGCGGAAGGAATTCTCCGCGCCGACCCGAATGCCGACATCGTAGTTCGCCCGCTTGCTGACGGAGGAGAGGGCACCGTGGAAACGCTGGTTCAGGGTCTTGACGGCCGCATTCGGGAAATCCCGGTCACTGGACCGCTCGGTGAGACCATCTCTGCCAGCTACGGAATCATCGATAAGAGCGGTATGGCCGTCATTGAAATGTCAGCCGCAGCCGGGCTGCCAATGGTGCCGGCTGACAAACGCAACCCGTTGTATACAACCACCTACGGCGTCGGTGAAATGATCCGCGACGCCATTAAACTGGGCATGCGCCGTTTCCTTGTCGGAATCGGCGGCAGCGCCACCAATGACGGCGGCGCGGGCATGCTCCAGGCATTGGGATTCGGGCTTCTGGATGCGAATGGGAACGATATTCCGCAGGGTGCCCGCGGTCTTGAGGCACTCGCTCAGATCACGGACACGCACGCAATTCCGGAGTTGAAGGACTGTACCTTCCGCATCGCCTGCGACGTCAACAATCCGCTCTGCGGAGAAAAAGGCGCCAGCGCGGTCTATGGCCCGCAAAAGGGCGCGGATCCCGAAATGGTAAAACAAATGGACGCTTGGCTCGCTGCCTTCGCTGCCTTGGCAAAAGAACAGGATCCGGCCATCGATCCGGATATGCCCGGCTCCGGCGCTGCGGGCGGACTCGGTTTCGCATTCCAGGCATTCTTACACGGCGAGCTGCGATCCGGCATCCAGATCGTGCTCGAAGAAACCGGACTGGAGAATGACGTAAAAGACGCAGATGCCGTCGTCACCGGGGAAGGGCGCCTGGACTTCCAGACTGCCATGGGAAAAGCCCCGGTCGGCGTCGCGAAACTCGCAAAGAAATACGGTGCCACGACCATCGCCTTTGCCGGAAGTGTCACGCCGGAAGCAACCGAATGCAACCGCAACGGCATCGATGCATTTTTCCCGATTCTCCGCGGAGTCGTCACTCTCGAAGAAGCGATGGATTCGGAAAATGCCCATCGCAACCTGGCCGCCACAGCGGAACAGGCATTCCGCCTTGCCCTTGCCTGGAAGCACTGATACGCGGTAACCTTTTTTTCACGAATGGAAGCCGGAGACAGACCATCGTCCGCCTCCGGCTTCCATCTGGATATCCGACCGTTTTTCCCGATAGACTTTTCTTATTTACACACGTTCACCGGATTCCCGTCCAGATACGCATAAACATTGTCAAAGACAATCTTTGCCCGGCGCAGCATCGCTTCCTCGGAGATAAACGCCTGGTGGGGCGTCAGCAGCGTGTTCTTCGCATGAAGCAACGGATAATTCGCCGGCAGCGGCGGTTCCATATCAAACACATCCACACAGGCAAAGCCAAGCCGGTCTTCGTTCAGCGCCCGTGCCAGCGCAGCATTGTCTACAATCGGCCCTCGCGCACAGTTGATGAACACCGCATCTTTCTTCATACGGGCGATCTGCTCCTCGCCAATGAAGCCCCTAGTCTGCGGATTAAGCGGCAGATTCAGAGAAATAATATCACTCTCGGATAATACTTCATCCAGAGATTTGTATTCGATTCCAAGCGCCTTTGTCTCCTCCGAACAGCTGCGGTTATAGGCGATCACCTTCGCACCGAATGCCAGAAAGAGCTTCGCACACATCGTTCCGATGCGTCCCAGACCAATGATTCCCACCGTGCGGCCGGCGATCTCGCGCCCGCCAATCCCGGCGCTGGTCCCTCCCTGGCGAACTGCCTCATTGGCCTTCGCTACATTGCGCAGACCATCCACAGCCATGCCAATTACCAGCTCCGCCACGGTCTGGTTGGAATACCCTGCGCAGTTGCAGATCATAATGCCCCGTTCCCGGCATGCCTCCACCGCCACATGATCGATTCCCGTAAACGCCACAGAAAGCAGTTTCAGACGGTCTGCCGCCTCCACCACACTCGCCGGATACGGATTGTTCGCAATCATGACAACGTCACACCCTGCGCTGCGAGCGGCAAGCTCCGCCGGGTCCATCGTCTTCGTATCATAGCTGACAAATTCATGTCCACGCTCCACGAATCCCGCAGACAATCCCGCAATCACCTGCTCTGGCACACCGATCGGTTCCAGTAAACTGATTTTCATCCTCCATACACCTCATCTTTCTGTTATTTCCTGCGAAAATACGGAAATCCGGGTCACAGACACTGACCTGACTTCGTATCATCATTCACTTTGTATACTCCTGATACACAGCTACATGGTCATAAATGCATCTCCAGGCGCTGTGCGCATTCGCTGTCACGCAGATATAATGCTTTCCACTCTCTGTCACCGCATAGCTCGCCGCACAGTTTCCCGACTGAAGCACATATCCGGTCTTCGCACAGACAACCTCTCCATGCGTATCCTTATCCTCGATCCGGCGCAGAAACCAGTTGGAGAGTTCGATTCCATCCGGATGCTGCTCCGTCTGCGAAGTCGTATAAATATGCGCCGTCAGCACCTCCCGGCTCAGGTCATTCTCCACCGCCGCCTTGAGAATCATCGCCATATCATAAATCGAACAGTAATGGCTGTCATCGTAAAAGCCGACGCAGTTCGTGAAATGTGCGCTGTCAGACAGTCCCAGCTCATCCAGCTTCTCATTCATCATCCCGACAAAATCATCCAGCGATCCGGCCACATACATGGCCAGCCCCGCCGCCGCGTCCGCACCGGATGGAAGAATCGTCCCATACATCAGATCCCGCACCGTCACCACCTCGTCGACCGCAAATCCGGCCGCGCTGGCATCATTCGAATAGCTGTAATCCGTGATCTCCCTGGTAATGGTGAACGTGTCATCCAGATCGGTGACATGCTCCGCCGCCACCAGCACCGTCAGTATCTTCGTCATCGATGCCGGACTGATCCGGTCATAGGCATTCTTCTGTCCAGCTATCGTATTCTCATCCAGATCCACCAGCAATGCATAGCTGCTCTGTACATTTTCACTTGTGATCGCCACCGTCGCGTCCGTCTCCTGCGGCGCGTATCCCTTCGCAAAAGGAAGATCCGCAGATCCGCTACTCCCGCCAATCACAATCTCTCCGTCATCCGTAAGCGTCCGGTCCTGCGTCCCATCTGGCACTCCGCCTTCATCCACCAGATTCTCTGGCGTCGTCTCTGTCCCGGTTCCGGCATCTTCGCCATTTTCTCTGTCCCCGGACTCAGCCACCGCCGTCTGCTCTTCGGTCATTTCCAAATCGGTATCCCGGCTGCCAACAACCCTGCCCCCGATCACACGAATTCCCACCACCAGCAGGATCCCCAGACAGCAGGCCAGTGCAATCCTCCTTCGGATCACCTTTCTTCTTCTCCGCCGCCTTGCCTCCTTCTGCCGCCTGCGGCGTCTCATTTCCTCATCCACCGGTCAATCCTCTCTGTCCATGTTCTTCCTGAAACAGTATACATCTCCCGATCCGATTTTTCAATATCGATTCTACATGTCCACCGTTGTTCGCGACACAGGCAACCCGGACACAGTGCGGCGCCCTGACTTTCCGCCAGGGCGCCGCGCACTGCACACTCACTGTTCTCAATCGGAATCAACCTCCCAGGCCAGAACCTCGCCGGTCGAAGCATCCACCTCTGCTTCGTATTCAAGCTTTGCCGTCCGGAATTCGATCTCATAGATCATTCTTCCGTCGTCGCTGTCCAGTTTCACCTTCAGCTTACTCACCTGAGACTCGGATACTCCGGCTTTCTCAAAGACAACGGACTTCGCCTGATCCGCGCTGATTTTCACTTCAGCGACCGCCGGTTTTAAAGAAGATGACTGCGAATGTCTGTAATGTTCCTCTCTGTCACAGTCAAAATCAAGGATCGCTCCGGTTGAAGCATGAATCTCATATTCATACTCGACAAAACTATCGGTATACCATTCGATCTCATACACATGGATTCCATCGTCCCAATCCAGCTTCACCTTCGTAAAGGTCACCTCGTCACTGTCCAGCCCGGCATGCTCCAGCGCAATTGCTTTCGCTTCCTCCAGCGTGACACTCACATTCGACGCCGACACATTGACCGCGTATCTGGTCGAAGCCTGGACACTCAAAACCGACGCTGCCATGACCACTCCCATCGCAATTGTCGTTACAAGTACCTGAATTTTTCTCTTCATATCGAAATCCTCCTTCTGTTCTGTATGTTTTCTGTTTCGTTGTTTTCGTAGTTCTACTATAACGAAAAATAATTAAAAAATTATTAGAGATTTTCATTCCCCGCAATTTATTATATAATTGTTTTACTGAACTTTGCATAGTCGTTTGGAAGGAGGAAACAGCCACTCATGAGAATTCTGATCGCAGAGGATGAACGGGATTTGAACCGACTGATTACAAAAACCCTGGAAAAGAACGGATACGGCGTAGATGCCTGCTTTGACGGCGAAGAGGCACTCTATTATCTGCAGCACACAGAATATGACGGAGCGATTCTGGATATCTCCATGCCAAAAATGGACGGCCTCACGGTTCTGAAAAAAATGCGGCAAACGGGCAGCGACCTTCCGGTGATGTTTCTGACCGCCCGGGACAGCATCCGTGACCGCGTCACCGGGCTGGATCAGGGCGCCGATGATTACCTGGTGAAGCCCTTTGATTTTGACGAGCTGCTTGCCCGGGTTCGCGTAATGACGCGCAGGCGAAGCCCGCACACATCCAGTGTCCTGACCGTCGGCGACCTGACGCTCGATACCGGGACCCATACTGCGTCCCGTGCCGGACGCAACATCGAATTGTCCGCCAGAGAATATGCCATCCTTGAATTTATGTGTATGAATCCGGGCATGATCCTGTCCCGTGAGAAAATTGAAAACCATATCTGGAACTACGACTACACTGGTGGTTCCAATGTCGTGGATGTATACATCAGCTATCTGCGCAAAAAGATTGACCAGAAAGGTGAGCCAAAGCTGATTCATACCGTCTGGGGAACTGGCTGGATGATAAAGGAGGGGACATGAACACCATCAAAGCAAAACTGGTGCTGTGGTTTACAGTCTGTATGGCTCTGATCGCCGCCCTGTGTCTGGGGCTCATGCTGCTGGTAAATGAGCGCGTCACCCGGCGGGAATCCTACCAGATTCTTTCGCTCTCCGTCCGTTCCAACCTCTCTGAAATAAGCATCGACGACCATACTCTGTCCATTTCACCGGATTTCCAGTTCTATCCCAATGACGTCTATATGCTGATCTACGGCGCCGACGGAGCGCTTCTCTCCGGCCAGGCACCACCGGATTTCGCCGTCGATACGCCCCTTGAGAACGGAACGACCAGATTTGTCGACGGAGACGGACACGGTTTTTATATCCTTGACCTCTGGATCCCTTCCGGCTGGGAAGACGGCGTCTGGCTTCGCGGAGTACTGCAAAGCAGGAATCCGATTCAGATGATGAGCAATCTGTTTACCCTGTTTCTGATTGCCATGCCTTTCTGCATTCTCTGTGCCGCCGGGGGTGGCTACCTGATCGCCCGGCGGGCACTTGCGCCAATCGAACGCATCGCTGAGACCGCCGGAGACATTGACAAAGGGAACGACCTCTCCCGGCGCATCGGCCTCACATCCGGTTCGGACGAAACCCGTCGCCTGGCTGACGCGTTCGACCATATGCTCGAACGCCTGGAACGATCCTTCGAGGCTGAAAAACAGTTCACTTCCGACGCTTCGCACGAGCTGTGCACCCCGACCTCCGTTATTCTCGCCCAATGCGACTATGCGGAAAAATTTGCGGAAACAGCGGACGAATACCGGGAAGCGATCGAGGTGATCCACCGCCAGGCCGGAAAAATGTCCCAGCTCATCAGCCGTCTTCTTGACATCACAAGACTGGATCTGGGCACGCAAAAGCTCCACATGGATGACATCGATCTGAGCGAAATGGTTTCCGTCATCTGTGAAGAGCAGGATACCGGCGAACGCAGGATCACCCTGGAAAGTCAGATTGAAGAAGGCATTTTCCTTCACGCCGACTCCTTCCTGATCTCACGCGTCATCACCAACCTGCTGGAAAATGCCCGCAAATACGGCCGGGATGGCGGCTATATCCATGTTTTCCTCACACGCGATCAGCAAAACGCCCTTCTGCGTGTCGAAGACAATGGCATCGGCATCGCACAGGAAGACATGGAAAAAATCTGGCAGCGATTTTATCAGGCAAATTCTTCCCGCCCGGACGACGGCAGCCTGGGGCTCGGACTTTCCATGGCACGCCAGATTGTCGAACTCCACGGCGGCGTCATCTTTGCAGAAAGCAGAGACGGAGAAGGCAGCACCTTCACCGTCCGACTGCCAGTGAAATCGTAAACCTCGCATGGATTACCATATACGAAAGGGGACCTGTTCTAAATATGACCAGAAAAAACAACTGCAAGGCCGTTCTTTTATCCGTATGCAGCATTCTGACCACCACCCTGCTCCTTCTTGGCGGCTGCAGCCGGAACACGGACTCCATTCCCGTCGAGTACATCGGTATTGACGCCGCAAAGGAGACGGCGCTTGACGCCGCCGGACTGGAATCCGGCCAGGTGACCTTCACCACTGCCGGACTCGACAACAAAAACGGAATTTTTTATTATCGCGTGGAATTTCAGGATAACGACGTTGCGTACAGCTACGACATCGACGCGCTGACCGGCGTGATCATCGAAGAACGGCTCCCGGAGGAAAGCGCCGTGAATGAACCTTCTTCTGCTGAAGGCTCAGATAAAGTAACCAGTTCAGGCGTTTCTCCCACCGATACGAGTATATCAAACGGATCGATCAGTGAGAGTGAAGCAAAGGCAATCGCCCTTTCCGCCGCCGGACTGACAGAGGATGCTGTCACCTTCACGAAAGTGAAACAGGATGAGGAGGACGGGATTCCCGTCTATGATATTGAATTTTTTACCGATGACAAAAATGAATACGATTTCGATATCCGTATCGAGGATGGCGCCATTCTCAGCTATGAATTTGAAACCCATGGCGGTCACCAGCCAGTCGCCCTCGGCTCCGGCACCATTTCTCTGGAGAATGCCATTGAGATCGTCCTCGCCCGTGTCCCCGGCGCCGCTGCTTCCGACGTTTCCATCCGCCTGGACGAACACGGTGGCCGACAGACCTACAAGGGTGAACTGATCTATAACAATATGGAATATGAATTCCGGCTGGACGCCTACAGCGGCAGCGTCCTCGAATGGGAAGCGGAACGGAAATAAACAATCCTCCATACTGTCTTTGATTGCCTGAAACTGCCCGGAAAATCAGAACCTGTTGTCTGATTCTCCGGGCAGTTTATCTGCATCCATATTATTTATATTCCCAGTAATTTCTCCGCCCGCCGAACCTCCTCCGGTGTCGGCGTCGGGACGCCATCCAGGGAATAGGGAATTCCCAGATTATCCCACTTGAACCGTCCGAGTGTATGATAAGGAAGGATCTCCACCCGCCGCACTGTGGACAGTTCCTGCGTCAGTTCGCGCAAAGCGATGAGTTCCTTCTCGGAATCCGTGAGCCCCGGCACGAGTACGTGCCGGATCCACATATCCTTGCCGTGACCGGCAAGATAACGCGCCATCGCCAGGATATTCTCATTGTCCCAGCCGGTCAGTTCCCGGTGCAGTTTGCCGTCAACCGCCTTGATGTCAAGCAGGAACAGATCCGTGACCGCCATCAGACGGTCAAACTGCTCCCGATACGCCCGATCCATGGAAAATGGATTCCCGGCGGTGTCGAGTGCAGTGTTCACGCCCTTCTCCTTCGCCAGGGTAAAGAATTCCCTGACAAAATCTGGTTGCAGAAGGGGCTCGCCACCGCTGACCGTAATGCCGCCCTTTTCCTTCCAATAATTGTGGTAGCGGTATACCTTCTCAAACAGCTTCCCGGCCGTCCAGCATTCGCCTGCGTCGATCTGCCAGGTCTCCGGGTTGTGACAGTACCGGCAGCGCATGCGGCATCCCTGCAGGAATACCACACAGCGCACGCCCGGTCCGTCTACCAGGCCGAAGGTTTCCAGGGAGTGTACCCGTCCGGTTGTCTCTTCAAACGCCAGCTTACAGCGCGGCATGGCAGGTTCGGTTGATAACATCCTGCTGCTGCTCCTTCGTCAGATCAATAAACTTCACGGCGTAACCGGACACACGGATCGTGAAGTTCGCATACTCCGGCTTCTCCGGGTGCTCCATCGCATCCTTCAGCTTCTCAATGCCAAATACGTTCACATTCAGATGATGCGCACCCTGATCAAAGTAACCGTCAAGCACATTGACCAGGTTCTCGGTCCGCTCTGCATCGCTGTGACCGAGCGCATCCGGATTGATCGTCTGGGTATTGGAAATGCCGTCAAGCGCATCCTCATATGGCAACTTCGCAACCGAATTTAACGATGCCAGCAGACCGCTCTTCTCCGCGCCGTAAGCCGGGTTCGCTCCCGGAGAAAGCGCTTCCCATGCCTTTCTGCCATCCGGCATGGCGCCGGTATTTTTGCCATACACCACATTTGAGGTAATGGTCAGAATTGAAGTAGACGGTTTGGAATCACGGTAGGTATGGATGTGCTTTAACTTATCCATAAAGGACCGGAGAACCCAGACCGCAATCTCATCCGCGCGGTCGTCATCGTTGCCATAACGCGGGAAATCGCCCTCGATTTCGAAGTCAACCGTAATGCCCTTCTCGTTGCGAATCGGCCTGACCTTCGCATATTTGATCGCACTGAAGGAGTCAACCACATGGGAGAAACCGGCGATTCCGGTCGCGAAGCTGCGTTTGAGATGGGTATCAATCAGAGCCATCTCGGCCGCCTCATAGTTATATTTATCATGCATGTAATGAATCATGTTCAGCGTGCCGACATACAGATGGGCCAGCCAGTCAAGCATGTCATTGTACTTCTCCACAACCTCGTCAAAATCGAGATATTCCGAGGTGATCGGCGCATACTTCGGCCCGACCTGCTCGCCGAGTTTCTCGTCGACACCGCCGTTAATCGCGTACAGCAGGCACTTCGCCAGGTTCGCGCGGGCGCCGAAGAACTGCAATTCCTTGCCCTGTTCGGTCGCGGACACGCAGCAGCAGATGGAATAGTCATCGCCCCATACCGGACGCATGACTTCATCGTTCTCATACTGGATGGAGCTGGTCTTCACGGAAATCTCAGCCGCATACCGCTTGAAATTCTCCGGCAGACGGGAAGAATACAGCACAGTCAGATTCGGCTCCGGAGCCGGTCCCATGTTCTCCAGCGTATGCAGGAAACGGTAATCATTTTTCGTCACCTGATGACGGCCATCGTTGCCAAAACCGCCCATCACCAGCGTCGCCCACACCGGATCTCCGGAAAACAGCTGATTATAGGATTCAATCCTTGCGAATTTCACCATCCGCAGCTTCATGACAAAATGATCGATGAGTTCCTGTGCTTCTTTCTCGGTCAGAACACCGGCCTTTAAATCTCTCTCAAAATAGATATCCAGGAAGGTAGAGATGCGGCCCACGCTCATCGCCGCGCCGTTCTGCGTCTTAACGGCGGCAAGATAGCCGAAATAGGTCCACTGAATCGCTTCCTTCGCGTTAGAAGCCGGCTGTGAAATATCAAAACCGTAGACCTTTGCCATCTCCTTCATATCCTTCAGGGCATGGATCTGATCCGCAATCTCCTCACGAAGCTGGAAATCATATCTTCTCATGCCGTGCCGTTCCGTGGCTGCGAAATCCTTCTGCTTGCTCTCGATCAGATTATCAATGCCATAGAGGGCAATCCGGCGATAGTCTCCCACAATCCGGCTGCGGCCGTAGGTGTCCGGCAAACCGGTCAGAATGTGCGCGTGACGGGCTTTTTTCATCTCCGGCGTGTAGATATCGAAAACGCCCTGATTGTGTGTCTTGTGATATTTCGTAAAGATCTCATGCAGCTTCTCGCTCGGCTGGTAACCATACATCTGACAGGCCTGTTCCGCCATCTTAATGCCCCCGTAAGGCATAAACGCGCGCTTCAGCGGCTTGTCTGTCTGCAGACCGACCACCTGCTCCAGATCCTTCATACTCTCATCAATATAACCCGGTCCATATGCGGTCAGGCTGGATACGATCTCCGTCTCCATATCCAGTACACCGCCTTTTGCCCGCTCCTCCTTCTGCAGCTCCTGAAGCCGTCCCCACAACTTATCTGTGGCCTCCGTCGGTCCTTCCAGGAACGATTCATCCCCTTCATACTGGGTGTAATTATTCTGAATGAAGTCACGCACATCCACCTTGTATCTCCAGTGCGTCCCCTTAAAGCCCTTCCATTGCTCTCTGTCCTTTAACATAAGGCACCTCCTTCATCGATATGCGATTTCATGCAGCCGCAGCGTTTTCTCATTAAGTTAGCCTTGACTAATCGCTGTTAAAATTATAACAGAGTCCCATGAAAAAGACAAGTTCTTTTACGCGTACAATCGTTAAAAAAACATCAGATAAACGGCTTACTTCTTCTGAATTCGGCGGGCAGCATCCCCACAGTCTCCTTAAACACCTTGCTCATGTACTTTGGATCCGAATAACCCACCATGTCTGAGATCTGGTTCAGCCGCAGATTCGAGTGAAGCAGCAGTTCCTTGATCCGCTCAATGCGGTATCCCCGCACAATCTCCGTAAAGGACATCCCGGTTTCCTTTCTGAGCTGTGTACTCAGATACTCCTCCGATACATGCAGCCGGTCAGCCAGCTCCTCCAGCGTAATTCCCTGATTGTAATACTCCTCAATGATCTGTTTCGCCCTCTTGACCAGAGCACTGACATTCTCCTGTTCCTTCCTCGCCGTCACAAGTTCATAAAGCCGATCCATCACCAGCCAGATCTGATCCCAGGAAACCGCCTGAGAAAGATCACCGAACATCTCCCTGGCTGACATTTCGAAACTGTTCAGGCGTCCCAGAGAACTGGCAAAATTGAGAACCGACAGACACAGCCGCACACACGTCTCACGAATCTCATCCGGATCATGACGACCGACCGCACAGCTCTGCTGAAACTGAAGATAGCTCCGATGATATTCCTCCCGGTTCCGTTCTGTCACCGCTCCGCAAATCTGGCTGTCCAGTTTTGCCGGATATTTGAGTGGAATCGTCTGGACATGCTCAATCAGATCCGGGCTGATCAGCGTCCCCTCCGGGAAGCTGATGTTCCATTTCCGGTTTCCCGAGCAGGCCGCAAACGCTTCCGGCAACTGTTTCATCCCGTCCGATTCTCCCCAAGTAACCACCGGCATCTCCCGGATTCCACGCATCAGTGCCGGAATCACAGTCCTGGCATAACGCTGACGCACTTTTTCCATATTTCCGACATGATAAAGAATGACCAGCACCATATGAAACCGCACCGACTGAATGACCATACTGGTATAATCAAGAACACGCCCGGTATAGAGTTCCATAATCTGCACAACCTTCTGAACATCTTCTGCATAATTCTCGCCCAGCCAGATCGAAAACAGCCCCAGCCGTTCTCTGACATCCAGTCCGTACTGTCGGGACGTCACACGGTTCAGTTCTTCGTCCACGGGGAGTTCCGCCAGAATACAGGCCCGGAAAATCTGTTCCAGAGACAAAAGCTTCTCCTGCAACTTTTCCCGCCCATGTTCCTGCTCTAAAGCCTGTTCCACCAGTTTCAGCGTCTTCCTGAGCTCCCTGATCTTGATCGGCTTTAACAGATAATTATCAATACCAAGTTCGATCGCCCGCTTGGCATAATCAAAATCGGAATACGCCGACAGTACCACCACATGGCATTCCACGCCGCCCTCCCGAATCTTCTCCAGCATATCCAGACCGTTCATCTCCGGCATGCGGATATCCATGATCAGCAGATCCGGGTGAACACGAAGCACCAGCGCCAGTCCCTCTTTCCCATCCTGTGCCGTCCCGACCAGCTCGTATTCCGGATCCAGCTTCGGAAGCATCGCGACAAGACCGTTGCGAATGGACACTTCATCTTCCACCACTACAATCTTCAATTGCTCATTCCCCCCTCACTCGTTTGTTCACCTGTCAGGCAGCTGACAAACAGATGAACCGTCGTACCCACGCCTACCCTGCTTTCAAAATAACAGACCGCATCATCCCCGTAATACAGTTTCAACCGTTTCCGTACATTTAAAATTCCCACATGTCCTTTCAGCTCGCCGTTCAGGTCATTCAACACGCGCAGAACATCCGGAGAAATCCCACGTCCATTATCACGGATCACAAAATAAAGCTGCTCGTCAACCAGGCGAAGCCGCAATTCCAGCCGCGCCGGTCCCTCTTTCTGATACATGCCGTGCTTGATGGCATTTTCCACAAACGGCTGCAGCAACAGCTTATGCATTCGATATCCCTTCAGTTCTTCCGGAACGTCCGTCACTACTTCCAGCGGCTGCTCCAGGCGTTCTCTCTGCAGCAGAATATACTGTTCCACCCAGTAAAACTCCTGCCCGACCGTAGCCGTATCACCCGGATTCCGGATTGTGTAGCGCAGGATATCCGCCAATGCACAGAGCATCCCGCTGATTTCGTACTCCTCACACTCAATCGCTTTCCAATTGATCGTATCCAGCGTATTGTAAAGGAAATGCGGATCGATCTGCGCTTCCATAGCCGACAGCTCCGCTTCCTTTTGCTCACGCGCCACCGTCCGCACCTGCTCCATCAGCTCGCCGGCCTTCCACACCATACCGTTGAACCCATTCACGATCGCGTGAATCTCCTTTGTCTGGCCCAAAACACCAGGCTGATCCAGCCTGACCGAAAAATCTCCATGTCCCACGCGGATCATGGCATCTTCCAGCCTGTCCAGTTCACGAAGCAAGGGCCTCATCAGCAGATAGACCAGAAACATTCCCATCAGAATCGCCCCAATCGACGTCAGCGTCAGCAGCCATTTCTGAGAAGCCTGCACATCTCCATATTCCTTGGTCGAATAATAATCATAGACCATCCAGCCTGTCATCTGATTTTTTTTGCTGCGAATCCAGTGATCTTCCCGGTCGAGTTCGCTGATCTGCAGACCGATCCTAGCCGGATCCCGGGCCGCGATGATCTCCCCGTTCCCGTCTGTCACATACATCCTTGAATGTGACCGCAGGGAATAGATGTCCCAGATCACATTCTGATCGATGCTCATAATAATCGTTCCCAAGGTGCCTCCTGCGCCTGTTTCATCCAGAATCGGCCTGGCAATCCGCAGCACATGGATCGTCTCCCCGTCCTCTTCCTGCTGCGTTCCGGCCAGATAGAACGTTTTTTCTCCGTCCAGGGCAATCTCATCCACTTCTTCTGACCAACCGTCTCCACCCGCCTGATACCACTCTCCGGATGCCGTGACAAGGGCGATTGCGAGAGCTTTCTCATTTCGACGCAGCAGATGACTCAACGACCGGTTCATTGCGGATGCCGCCGTCTCATCTGCCGCATCCTTATTCAGATTCTTCAGAATCTCCACGAAATCCTCATCATAACTGAAATCATCCAGAATCGAATGATACTTGTCCAGGATGATACTGATGACCTGATCCGCCGTGTCGACTTCCGATTCCAGTTCCGTATTGACATTGCGTGTGATCAATGTCCAGATTCTCGACTGAATGATCCCGGCGAACAGAAGAATCGGCATAATAAACGCGATGGCCGCTATCAGAATCAGAACACGGCGCAAAGACAATCCGGGCTTCATCCGTCTGCTCCTTTCCCACACACCGGCCATACACAGGCTACATCTGAACGCTTTCTCATACAGACTCCCATCCTTCCCGCTTCTCTCATACAGTATAACAAAAAATAACATGGGAACCAAGAGGAAAAATCCTCCCACCGGCATGACTGCCGATACCGGCCGCAACGCACGGATCCAGGCAAAGCCGGAAGGCCTGAAAAACCGGATTTATCCAGGAAGTACGCTTCCTGGCGCTTTCTCCATGAAAATGTTACACTTTTACGAAACGAATCCATTCGCAAAGGAGAACTGCTTATGAACAACTCAGATCAGAAATTTCGAACCGTAGTCCGCGACATCATCTGTGATTACCAATGCAGAGCCCATCTCAGCCATGAAGCCATGGCCAGATATCTGCACATTTCGACACGCGCTTACATGGCACAGGAACACGGCGATTACGGCTTCTCCGCCAAAACGCTGGCGTCCTTCTTTCTGGTGCTTCCGTTCGAGGAACGAGGAGCCACGCTGGAAACCATACGCACGCAGATGGAGTGGCCGGACCATTCCTTCGATACCCGGCTGAAAGCACCTCCCAGGCGAATCGATCATCTGCTTCGATTCCTCGGCGCAAATCCGCACTACAAAGGATACTGGTACACAAAATATGGACTGACGCTGATCTGCAAAAATACAGAGTATCTTCATGCAGTCAGTAAATGGCTGTACCCGGAAATTGCCCGTCATTTTGACACAAGCAGCAACGCAGTAGAACGCAATATCCGCACCATCGCCCACATTGCCTGGAAAACCAATCGCCAACGCCTGGAAGCCATTGCCGGTCATCCCATTCCCCAACAGCCGACCGCAAGTCATTTCCTGGCCATTCTTTTTTTCTGGCTGGAAAATTCGGAATCTCCATTCATATAGGCGGGACCGGGCAGGCCATGAACCGATTCCGGTTGGCACCGCCCTTCCCGCCTGTCAATCACACATAACATCTTTACAGCATCTCTGTCCCAAACACAATCTGTTTCACAGACAGATATGCTGTCTGCACCAGACATCCGGTTTGCACAATGAAAATACTGTTTTTAACTTCATCCCTTTCCGTTTTTCCAACAACCAATCGCAAATTTCGACATTTCAATCCAACGAAAAAACGGTCGAATGCCCTGACCACAAGGCAGTCGTCATGACCTGGCAGTCGCATTGTCTTACAAAACACTGTCCTGCCTGAAACAGCGGACAATCCGGATCAGGAGTTCACGGTCATCCACATTCAGAGCCTGCCATGTCTCCACCAGTTCCTTCTGTTCTTTTGTCAGATCGATGTTCGTCCCCTCGCCAGCAAAAAACTGAGCCAGGGAAATACCAAATGCTTCGCAGATTCTTGCCAGGGTAGAAAAATTGGGAATGCTCTTTTTCGTCTCGATGTCCTTCAGAGCAGTCTGAGAAATTCCGGTGATCATAGAAAGTCTGTATTTCGTCATATCATGCCTGTCACACAACTCCCGTAAACGCTCACCAATATCATCCACTGACTTCGGATACTCCTTTTTACACAAGTAAAATACACCTCTCTCCTGTCTAAGTAATGATAATATTTTATCGTCAAAGCAGGAGATTCTTTAGTCTGGAAGAACGTCAGTATATTACTAAGGTAAACCTTAGTATCTGTGAAGACTGCGGCAGGCTTTCCATACACCTGATAAACAACAATGACTCAGAGAGAAATCATTCTGATTTCTTCTCTGAGTCATTGTCAGCGGTTTTGGCCGGAAGCTTCTGTGTGACTTCCAGCCCCATCTCAATCCCAATCTTCATGCCTCCGAACATCTCCACTTCCACACGGGCAATCCGCTTGTGGCGGTCAATAAACCGCACCAGCCCTTCCTTGCCCTTGAGCGGACCGGAGCGAACGATCAGTTTGTCTCCGACGAGAATCCCTTCGGACAATCCAGCTACATGTTCCTCATCCGTAAAGCCCTGGATAAAACAGACCTCTTCCTCCGTGAGTGGAACCGGAGTCTTGTCAGTACCAAGAATCTTCGTCAGTTTCGGAACCTGATAAAATTTCTCATACAGTTCCTCAATCCGATTTGTAATGGCAAAAATATATCCAGGAAACATCGGAGCCATGATCTTGTGCCATTCTCCCCGGAAATGCCGGTTGGTGGCGATCTGTGGACAGAACATATCTTCCAGACATTCCTGCCCGATCAACTCCCGGCAAAGAAAAATTGTCTCTTTCTCCTGCCCGGTTGTCACCTGCATGGCATACCACATCGTGCTTTTCCCCCTTATCTCTCGTTCGCCGTCGTTTCGTATCCATCCAAACAACCGCTTCATCCGGACGGTTCCCAGGCCGCATCACCCTGACCCTGGTACTGCCTTCCGGAATCGTTTACACATTATCATCTGAAAGGAACTCTGTCAAGCGTTTGTCCGATAAACGTAACGACACGATACAACGCAGCCGAAATCAGGCAAAGAATCACAATACTCATCATAACCATATCCAGCTTAAAGACCTGACGATGCAAAATGATACGTTTAATATCGTGGTCAGCTTTTCTATGTACCCATTCTACCACAATCATCGTCTTTTTACTATCTGCAAAAATCAAAAAAGAGAGGAAGAGACAAGAGTATGTCTGTTCCTCTCTGCTATCCATCATCGGATCCCTCATGTACTACCCACTCACCATGTCCTCCACGCCCGACAAAAGAGAGGACTCCCTTTTGCTTTAGCTGTCGAATTCTTGCATGAATCGCCGATACGCTGACCTGTTCTTTCTGTGCAATCATTTTCGCAGTGATGTGTGGATTTTCCTTCATATACTGTACGATTCGCTCCCGCTCAGCTTCTTTTCTTCCTTCATAGAAGAATTCTTTATTTAAAGCGACCTCGAACCCCGGAACCGGATCCGACTGCAACGTAATCACCAGTTTCGTCCTGTATACTTCAATCTGCGTGATACTCTCCACCATATCTGCCACAGTTACCTGTTTCACCAGATTTGTTTCCAATCGCTTGCGGATCCATTGCAACCGTTGCTCAACAAGTGCCTGTGCCTCCTGGCTGTCCTGAATCGCCTCCTTTTTCTTCGTCCATTCATTAATTTTATCTGTCAACTCCTGGTTTCGCTTCCTGTAGTCCGAATCAGAAATCACCTCTGCCAGAAGCTTATCCAGCAGTTTCCTGCGTTGTTGCTCGTATTTATCAATGCTTCGCTGGAGTCGCTTTCCCTCTGACGCGCTGTTGCCCTGACTCAGCACTTCCTCAATCAGAGCAATCGCCCGATTCACAATCGCCTGATCATCTGCTACAGAATCCTGATCATACTGCCCGGCTGCTTTCTCCAGCACCTGATACAACTGCTCTTCATTCAGATGAACATTGTCGCATCCGCTGCCCGGACTGATCTTTACAGTACGAACAGAATCTCGCTTTTTATCCTTCTCGTTTCTTCCATATTGTAAATAACGCTGACATTTCCATTCGATAATGGTCTTTTTATCCTTATATGTTCTACGCCTGGTCCGATAGTAAGGACTTTTACAGATACCACACCGAATCTTACCCGACAGCTGATATCTGCCAGAATGGATGCCTTGCGGATATAATTCATTGGCCTTGCTGCTGGATGCTCTTCGATCTACCGCTGCGTTCGCTTCTCTCCATTCCTCTTCGGATACGGCAGCCGGAACCGCGTTCCGATGTACAATCCACTCGCTTTCCGGCATGATAATGGTCTTTTTCGTCTGAAAATCAAAATGCTTTCGATTTTGTACCACCATCCCACAACGAATCGGATTGCGTATAATCCGGCGGACAGCCTGTGCCTGGATCGGCTTTCCATTGCGATCGTGAAACCCGTTCTCCTCCAGATAGTGTGCGATCGAGTTGCAGCCCATATCCCTGCTGAGACAGAAGATGACCCGAATCGCCTCCATCTCCTCTTCGACCGGCACGAAGGTTCCGGTCTCATCCTTTTTCAGGCCAAAGGTCAGGGGCGGCAGGAGAAAATTCCTGCCGTCCTTCTGCCGATGGTGATGGGCATTGTTAATCTTTTTGGAAAGCTCCTTGCTGAACTCCTCGGCCAGAATCGCCTTGATCCCGGTAATCAGCGCATCGTCAGCGGAGTAGAACTTATGTTCCAGATACAGATAAAGGCGTTTCCCATTCGATACCAGCCGGTCGATGAACAGATACCAGTCCTTCGTGTTGCGCATCAGCCGGTCCTGTGATTTTACCTGAACAATGTCAAACTGATCCGTTGTCAGATCAGCAAACAGACGGTTGTACTCTCCACGCTTTTCTGTAGTCGTACCGCTCCTGGCCTCGATATACTCGCCGACCAGGAACCAGCCCTGTTGTTCCACGCTCTGTCTGGACTCAGTCACCTGTTGCTGGAGCGCATTCTGCTGCGCCTCTTCCTCGGTGCTGCAACGACAGTAAATAACCGCGCGAAGCATCAGGTCTTCTCCTGACGGATACGTTCAAGCAGACAACGCTCTTCCTCTGGCGTCAGCAGATTCTCCTCCCTCAGGATTCTGACAAGCCGGATTATTATCATATCTTCACTCATATGCCATTTCCCTCCTGTTTCACAGCCTCTTTTTCATCCTCCTGTCAGAGTATGCTGATAAAGATTGTCCTGTTCCGCTTCAAAAGGATTCTGCTTCGCTGATGGCAAGTCCGTCCGGCTTCACCCGTGATACCTTGGTAAATTTCCCATAAACAGTCAAAAACTGGTTGCTTTTATCGGTTTAACGTGCTAAACTGTTCAGGTGAGTACGCCTGCCGCCAATGGAAGCGCAATTCAGGATACGGCAGGCCAGAACAATAAGGAGCTAAAAATGAAAAACCAAATCACGGGACACACAGAACTGTTAACTCTGATGGCGTATCCGATCCGGCACTCAAGCTCACCGGCCATGCAAAACGAGGCCCTGAGCTATCTCGGACTGGACTACGCCTATCTTTGTTTTGACGTCGATCAGAACAATCTGCCGCAGGCAATTGATGCGATGCGCACACTGAACGTGCGAGGCGGCAACATCTCCATGCCGAACAAAATCGCAGTCATGCAGTATCTCGACCGGCTGACGCCGGAAGCCGAGCTCTGCGGAGCCGTCAACACGATCGTCAACGACGACGGTGTGCTGACCGGCCATATCACGGACGGGATCGGATACATACGGGGGCTTGCGGATCACGGCTTCGATATCCGGGGAAAGAAGATGACGATCGTGGGCGCGGGCGGTGCGGCAAAGGCCATCCAGGTGCAGGCAGCGCTCTCGGGCGTAAGGGAGATATCGATTTTCAATATCCATGACCAACACTGGACGCGTGCACAGGAGACAACCGCTCTCCTGAATGGACAGCTGAACTGCCGGGCGACACTCTATGATCTGGAGAATCTGGACGCATTGAAACGGGAAATCTACGACAGTGACCTGTTTGCCAACGCGACCGGCGTGGGAATGGCGTCACAGAAGGAGTGGACCTACATACCCGATCCGGGCTATTTCAAACCAGGTATGCTCGTGACGGATGTCATCTATTCGCCTCCCAAAACCCTGTTTCTCAGGATGGCGGAAGAGGCCGGCTGCGATACGATGAACGGGTTTCCGATGATGTTATTTCAGGGGGCGGAAGCGTTCCGGTTGTGGACCGGACAGGACATGCCCATTGAACATATGAAGGAATTTCTTAAAATCTGACGAAAGATGGGAGAAAAAATGAAATGAAACTATTGAAATGGATCGATGATAATCTGGAGGAAACGCTCCTGATCCTGCTTCTGGTCTGCATGGTGATCATCATGGGCATTCAGATCTTCGCACGGTATGTTCTCAACCAGTCCTTAAGCTGGTCAGAAGAATTGACGCAATATCTTTTTGTATGGGCAACCTTCTTAAGCGTCAGCTATTGTGTAAAAAAACGCATTTCCATCAAGATTGAACAGGTGATAAACAGCCTGTCCGACCCGGGAAAGACCCTGTTGCGGCTGCTGCGCCATACCCTGGTGCTCGCGTTCTGCATCATTATGCTGCCATTCTGCTATACCTATGTGAAGCAGGCCGTCAGTCTGGGCGCAACGAGCGCGGCTCTTAAGATACCGATGTACTATATCCAGTCCGCTCCGCTCGTTGGATTTCTGCTGCTGACTGTTCGTGTCATTCAGGCATGGATCCGCGAAGCAAAAACAATGAGGAGGTTTCTGCCATGACAGCACTGATCATGATTTTATTTGTCGTCCTGCTGGTGCTGGCTGTACCGGTCGGTCTGACGGTTGCTATCACAAGCATGATGCCAAGCCTGTTTTCGGAATCCTTCACCGTCAGCGGCGTCTATGTGTTGCGTGCGATGCTCGGCGGTGTGAATTCCTATCCGCTTCTCGCAATCCCGATGTTCGTCCTCTCCGGCGTCATCATGTCAAAGGGCGGCGTTTCCAAAAAACTGTTTGAGGTGTTCACTTATTTTATTGGCAGATACACCGCCGGCATCCCATGCGCGGTCGTGATTACCTGCCTGTTTTTCGGCGCAATCTCCGGATCCGCTCCGGCAACGGTGGCGGCAGTCGGCAGCATGACGATCCCACTGATGCTCGAGATGGGGTACGATAAAAAGTTCAGCGTCGCGCTCGTTGCAACGGCAGGCGGCCTCGGCGTCATCATTCCGCCGAGCATTCCCTTCATCCTCTACGCACAGGCGACAGGGACCTCGGTGAGCGATATGTTTCTCGCCGGTATCATCCCGGGAATCATGATCGGCCTGATTCTCATGGGTTACGCGTTTCACTACTGCCGGAAAAACGGAGAAGACCGTCAGAAAATCGATGTGATTGTCAATGAACTGCACGGACGTGGTTTCCGGAAGGTATTCTTTGACAGTCTGTTCGCTCTGCTGACGCCCGTGATCATCCTCGGCTGCATTTATACCGGTGTGACAAGTCCGACGGAGGCCGCAGTCATCTCGGTGTTTTATTCGCTGATCATCAGCTTGTTTGTCTACCGAAGCCTGAAGTGGAAGGATCTGTGGAAAATTTTCGGGGAAGCGGTGCGCACCTACTGCCCGATCCTGTTCATCCTGGCAGCATCGGTTGCCTTCTCCCGCATCCTGACACTGATGCATGTACCGCAGACGGTGTCTGCATGGATGACAAGCTCCTTTACGAACCGGATCAGCCTGCTGCTCATCATCAATCTGCTGCTGCTCGTCGTCGGCATGGTCATGGATACAAGTCCGGCCATTCTGATCCTCGCGCCGATCCTGCTGCCAATCGTCGAAATCTACGGCGTGGACCCGGTACAATTTGGTATCATCATGGTGGTCAACCTGGCAATCGGCTTTGTCACACCGCCGATCGGCGTCAATCTCTTTGTCGCGAGCTCGCTCTCAAAAGTGCCGGTCATGGAGATCGCCAGAAAGGCGCTGCCGATGATCGTGTTGTTCTTTGTCGCACTGCTGCTGATCACATATATTCCACAGATCAGCCTGCTGCTGGTATAGGGAGGGAAAGATGATGAAAAAGAAAATATCACTCTGCCTGATCGGGCTCATGGCCACCTTCGCAGTCCTGTCTCTCACCGGCTGCCATGAGAGTACGCAGACTTACGCCTGGGTTCTCGGAACGGCCAGTCCGGAGGACACCGTCACGCAGATCTACGCGGAAACCTTTGCAGAGGAAGTCGAACGTCTCTCAGACGGCGCAATGCGCATCGAGGTTTACGCAAACAGTTCACTCGGCGGCGATACGGAACTGATCGAATGCTGCATGACCGGCGACATCCCGTTCGTTGTACAGAACACGGCCCCGCAGGTCAGCTATCTGCCCAAACTCTGCCTTTTCGATCTGCCGTGTGTATTCAGCGATATCGAGGAGCTGCACAGGGTGCTTGACCAGGAAGCATTCATGGAGAAGATCAATGAAATCTACGCGGAAAAGGGACTCGAACTGCTCGGTATGAGCGACCAGAACTTCCGCGTCATGAGCTCCAACGTCAGGGTCGAAGACCTGAATAATTTTTCCGGTATCAAGATCCGCACCATGGAAAACTCCTATCACATGGCATTCTGGAAGGCAATCGGCGCGAACCCCACGCCAATGTCATTCTCAGAAGTCTACATTGGCCTGCAGCAGAACACGATCGACGCGCAGGAGAATCCCTACGAGGTCATCGTTTCAAACCGGTTCTACGAACAACAGGATTATGTGATCCAGACGAATCACCTGCCACATCTTCTGAGTCTCATCGTAAGCGAAGATTTTATGGACGGCCTGTCCGGGGAACAACAGAAAATCATCCGCGAGGCCGCGGCCACAGCCTGCGCCTATGCGCGCGAACAGGCACAGGAACGCGTGGATAACCGCATCGCGATCTGCGAAGATGCCGGAACAACGATTGTTGAAGTCTCCGACGAACTGGTCTCAGAAATGCGCGCAGCATCCGCTGACCTCTACGAGGAAATCCGGAATGCAGTCGGAGACGATGAATTATACAGGATGTATACGGGTAAATAAAAACCACCTGCTGCCCATCATACGAAAAAGGATCGCTGCGATATGCGGCGATCCCATTTTTTACGCTTTCATTTTCTCTTTCATAATCCAACGATATCTTTTTTATCATTTTACCTCTTCACTGCAAGACCTGACTGCCATAAATAATCAGATAACCCAGCCCCCGGTCGGCTGCCAGAAATTCACCTATGATCACGCCGACCAGACACAGACCGACATTTACCTTCATATTACTGACAATCAGGGGCAGTGAGCCGGGAAGCAGAACTTTCGTCAGTACATCCATCTTCGTCCCACCCAGCGAACGAATCAGCCGCACCTGATCCGGATCCATCGCAGAAAAGCCGGTGTAAAGAGTCATAACAGAACCAAAGACAGCAACGGACACCGCTGTCACTACGATTGTCCGCACATGTGTCCCCAGCCACACAATCAGCATTGGCGCCAACGCAGACTTGGGAAGCGAATTGAGAAGCACAAGATACGGTTCCAGAACCTCCGCCACTCCACGGCTTGCCCACAACACCAGTGCAATGGCAATCCCGGCCAGCGTTACAATCAGAAAACTGAACACGGTTTCCAGCAGAGTGACGCCGATGTGGCCGAAAATACTGCCGTCAGTCGCCATGCTCCAAAAACAGAGAATGACGCCGGACGGGGAACTGAAAATGAAATCGTCCACGATCCCAAGCCTCACACTCAACTCCCAGACTGCCAGCAGCAATACCAGCAGCATCACACGGCAGACTGCTGTACTTCTTCTGTGAAAACGTTCCCTTTCCATATATTCCATCTGAAACCGTTCCGATATCGTCTGGTTTTCCTGTTTCATCATGGTCCCCCAAATTGTGCATATACCTTATAGTATGCGGACGGGGAAACGCGGTTCGCGTGTCCATTCTCAGTTCGTCAGGAATCCCTTTCCGATAATCTCGCTGGAATTGGTAATCAGCATAAAAGCGGACGGCTCCGTGCGACGGATAAAATTGCGAAGACGAACCGCCTGCCCGCGTTTCATGGTCATCATGATGATCTTCTTCTGATGCTGGGTAAACGTGCCCCGCGCTTCATACACCGTCGCATCCCGGTTCAGTTCATGAATAATAAAATGACAGATCGGCTCCGCGTCATCACAGATGATATTGAAGCACTTGCACATATTAATGCTCTCAATTACACCATCAACCGCAAACGATTTCGCCAGCAAACCCAGCAGAGAATACAGCCCCGTTGTCGGGCCGACAACAAAAAATGATAACAGCACCGTCGTCACATCCACAACAATCAGCGCCGTACCGATATTCATACTGGTATGCTTTCTGAGAATCATCGCGATGATATCCGTGCCGCCACTCGACGCTCCGATATTGAACAAAAGCGCTGCTCCGACCGCCGGAAGAAAAATCGCAAAAATCAGTTCCAGTAACGGTTCATCTGTAATCGTTCCGCTCATCGGGCAGATCCGTTCAAGAAGGGAGAGGCCAAAAGACAGCAGAAGGCTCGCGTATACCGTCTTGATGCCCACATCCGGCCCCAGAAAGAGAAACCCAATCACCAGCAGCAGAATGTTCACGACGGTTGTAAAATCGCCTGCGCTGACCGGCAGAATCTTGCTGATGATCGTCGAGAGACCAGTCACACCGCCGAACGCAAAGTTGTTCGGAAATTTAAAGAAATAGACGCCGATAACCGAGATCAGAATACCCGCCGTAATCAGCCCGTACTCTGCGCCTATTCTCAGCATCGGATTCTTAATCTGCCTGATTGTCATATTGAACGCTCCTTTGTTCCATTACTCCTGTCATATCCTGACATCGTTCCTTTCTCCTCGTCTCATTCCATCTCATTTCCCTGATCCGGCAGTGTCAATCTTCCATCATAACACCATGTATGCTGCCCGGTCCGCACATCCCGGATCATCTGTGCAATCCCTGCCGTATATTCTCCGTCAGGGTAAACGCGCTCCCACAGCCGATATGCGGAAGTCGTCCGTACCTCACTCCATGTCATGGCATTGCCATTGCAATACTGATAATAGAGTTCTGCATACAGATCAGCCATCTTTTCCTTCAGTTCATCCGGAACCAGATACAGTTCTTTCATGACCTGGTTCCGAATCACATTTCTCAGATAATCCTGGCTGTAAGCACGAAAATTGAGAAGATTTTCATCCTCTGTCTGGCACGCTGCCGCCCAGGCCGCCACATCGACCTGCCCGGTCGTAAATTCCATTTCGCCGCCCGCCTGATCCCAGTACAGGCTTCCGTACTGGTTATCGGGAATCGAATAAGGGCTCAGCACGATCTCCGTGATTCCATACGCGTCATCGGCCGCGCCAGGCTCCGGTTTGTGCTTCTTGATCCGCTGTGCGTGAAGATGCCCGCTGATGTACAACGGAACCTGGTACTCCTCCAGAAGTGCAAGGAGTTCATCGTGATTCTCAATCGTGCAGTCCGTCGTATACAGTCGACTCTCCGACAGAAGATTGTGATGCGCCACCGGCAGCACCTGAATCTGATTTTCCTGCGCCACCTGCAGATGCACACGAAGCCAGGCCAGCGTCTCCGGCCGGATGCGCCCATTCACCTGATTCCCGTCTTCGTACTGACAGGAATCGATCATCAGAAGCCAGTGTGTCGCATCCACCGGATAGACATAACTCAGGGAAGCCGGGTCGCGGTTCGGTGACTGATCGTAACCGAACGCATGATAAATCTCATAAAAATCGTCCGCGCTCTCCAGCGTCTTAGCGCATTCGGACACGCGCCCGAAATAGACAGCAGCATCCGGTTTATTGATATCATGATTTCCGGGAATTACCACCACCGGAACACCTGCCTCCTGTACCTTCGCCAGTTTTTCTGCCAGCTTCTCGTGATTCTCCCGCTCACCATTCAGCGTCAGGTCTCCACAGAGAACCAGCGCCGCCGGCCTGGTCCGCACAGCTTCCTCCAGAAGCGCATCCACCATCTCATCGCTGTACTGCGTGATTTTCCCGTCATCGTTCTCCACCATCTGCCAGAACGCATAACCATCGTCATGCGTTGTCTCACTCATATAATGAAGATCCGAAGCAAACATCACTGTCGGCGGGACATAGGGTTCCTCTTCCGTATCCTCTGTCGCATCCATCCCACCTTCCATCTTCACGGATTTCTTCCCGGACAGCATCCAGTCCGGTCGTTGATGGGCGGCAAGCCATGCTTCATACTCTTCTTCGATGTCCCGCTCTGCTTCTTTGTCCACTGCCTCCGACGGTGTTGCCGTATCCGGAGCCGAATCCGGAGGCAGAACATCCGCAGATTCCTCCGGTACACACAAAGTCTGCGTCGGCTGCCTGGCTGAACGGTTCCAGATTCCGGACAGCCAGACAATTCCGACGCAGATCACAACCAGAAAGATAACAGCAATAATATGTATATACTTTCGTATGATTTTCATTTAACCAAACACTTCCTACACTGTCATTGCATCGCAAACAACCATGCCAGGCTCTCTGCGCCTGTGGCAAGTGTTTATCATAGCACAACTCAGCAGAAAAAGGAAGAGTCTTTCTGTTCCATTAAAGAAGGTCATTCACACAGACCGCCCCATAAGGCCGGATGCTCATCCGCCAAGCACATCCTTCTCCAAGCGCCTTCTCTATGTATTCAATATACTCATCGACCAGATCATTCGGCAGCATGGCCAAGATCACGCCGGCAAACCCGCCTCCATGTATCCGGCAGGCTCCTCTCTGTTTCTCTGCAAGGAAAAGCTCCGTGAGCGCAAGTGCCACAGAAATCCCCTGTTCCTGCCAGTTGGAGTTGGTATAACAGTTCTGCAGCCACTTCCAGGATGAATTGCCCGACGCCGTGATGTTGCTCAGGAAATCTCCGAAACGCCCCTCCTTCAACGCTGCCACTTCCGCCTCAACGCGTTTATTCTCCTCGAAGAAATGCAGCGCACGCAGAACGGAACGATCGCCCGCATAGGCCCGAACCGCCTTCAGGTTATCCAGAACCTGTTCTTCCGTGATCTCGGCGCAGACTTCCTTTCCGAAGAACTCCGCAACCTTCTTCATCTCACTCGGAACCGCAGAATAATCCGCACTCAGATCCGCATGCCCTTTGCCTGTCTGGACAATGATCAGACTGTGGTTCTGAGAAGCAAAGTCAAAGTCAATCTTCTCCACAACCGGAGCCGACGGCTCTACAAAATCGATGGTAATCAGGCCACCCACCGCGCATGCCATCTGGTCTAACAGGCCGGAAGCCTTATCCCAGTATACATTCTCCGCATATTTTCCGATGTGTGCATAGGCCACAGTATCAATCCGCCCTTCATTGAAGAAATGATTGACCATGGAGCACAGCAGCATCTCAAACGATGCGGAAGAACTGACGCCGGCGGAACTGATGACATTGCTCGTGATATAAGCGTCAAAGCCGCCCACCTGGTAACCGCTTTCCCGGAACCCCTCAAACAGCCCCTTCACCAGATCGACTGTCCCGGCCTTCTTCGCGCTGGGCGCCAGATCGTTCAGATCAATCTCGAACTGCTGGTGAAACGTCTCACTCACAATGCGTACCTTCGACGACGGATTCTTCGCCGCGACGCCCACGCAGTCCAGGTTAATGCTTCCGGCCAGAACCTTCCCGTGGTTGTGGTCGGTATGGTTGCCACTGATCTCTGTCCGTCCGGGTGAAGAAAACATCTGCATGTCTCTATCCCCGTAGGTCGCCTGGAATTTCCGGACCATATCCTGATAACGGGCTTTATTCTCTGCCGCACCTTCTGTCCCATAGAGCTGTTCCATCAGTGCATCCGCCGCCGGACTGTCCAGCAACCGTAAAGTCTCTTCTGCTTTCATGCCTGTCCATCTCCTGTTCTTTTTTCCGGCGTGACATACCATACTGTCATACAAAAAGCAACGCCGGTATGGGTCAGTATATCATGAACTTCGTTCATGATATACATTCGCCGTTCGCCGCGAGTGAGCAAGCTCCCTCTCGGACTCTCTTACGCTCATTGTATCACATCCCCCGCCAGGCAGGCAAGAGCATATAAAAAATCGGCTGGAAGCGTACGCAGTATATACATTTGCTCCGCACCCTGCGACGTCGCGCATGATACGGAGCATATCAGAAAGCCTGTATTCTTTTATTTTGCCAGCAGCATCATAATCTCATTGCTGCGGGCGATAAATTTCGTCATCCGTTCCGGCTGCAGGGTGCCATGACTGATCAGCGCCAGATCATAAAGCTGCTCACAGAACTTCGGCGTATTCTCCTCTTCTCCGTGATTCAGCACATACTGTACCAGATCATTGTTCGCATTCAGTACCAGCGTCTCTCCTTCTCCACCAAACATCGACGGATCCATACTGTACATATTGTACATCTTCATCATTTCCTGCATCCGGCGGCTCTCCTCCGATACCGTCAGCATCGAAGACACATTCCTGTCCTTCAGCTTCTCAACCCGGATCGTCAGCTTGTCATTGTTCAGGGCCTTCTTGAAAATCTCAGTCAGAGAATCCGCCTCTTTCTTAAACGCCTCATCGTCCTCTTTGACTTCTTCCTTAAATGTCCCGGCCAGATCCGCATCCAGACGCTGGAACTTCACGCCCTCGTTCTTCTGCTCCAGATGACCGATAAACGGGCTGTCGATGTTGTGCGGGAGGATCACCGCATCCAGTCCCTCCGCCTTGAACATATTGATATACTGGCTCTGCTCCTTCTCATCGGTTACATAGAAGACAAGGTTCTCATGCTTCTCTTTGCCCGCCTCCAGATAATCCTTCAGCGTCAGATACTTGCCTTCCAGATTCTTGAAGATGATATAATCGTTCATCTTCTCGGCAAATTTTTCATCCTTCAGGCAGCCGTATTTGATAAAGGGAGCAATGTCATCCCAGTATTTCTCATAATTCTCGCGATCCGTCTTGCACATACCGGTCAGCTTATCCGCCACCTTCTTCGTGATGTAATCGGAAATCTTCTTCACAAAGCCATCATTCTGAAGCGCGCTCCGGGATACGTTCAGCGGCAGATCCGGGCAGTCGATCACGCCCTTTAACAGCATCAGAAACTCCGGGATCACTTCCTTAATGTTATCCGCGATAAAGACCTGCGTATTGTACAGCTTGATCGTTCCCTCAATCGAATCATACTCGGTGTTGATCTTCGGGAAGTAGAGGATGCCCTTCAGGTTGAACGGGTAATCCATATTCAGGTGGATCCAGAACAGCGGTTCCTTGTAATCATGGAACACCTTCCGATAAAACTCTCTGTACTCTTCCTCCGTACATTCATTCGGATGCTTGTTCCAGAGTGGCGTCGTGTCGTTGAGCGGCTTCGGGCGGCGCAGAATCTTATAGCGCTCTTTGGCCGGCTCGATCTCCACGGTTTCCTTCTCGCCGTTCTCATTCTCCTTTTCCTCGGTCTTCGCCGGTTCCAGAACCGTCTCGACAATCGTATCCTTCTCTGTCAGTTCTTCCTTGTCAATCGTATCATACTGCGGCTCCGCCTTTTCATTGTTCAGGAAAATCGGGATCGGCATGAAGGAGCAGTATTTGTCCAGTACCTCACGGGCACGATATTCATTCGAAAACTCATAACTGTCTTCGTTCAGATACAGCGTAATCGCGGTTCCCTGCTCCGTGCGCTCGCCATCCTTCATATCAAAGGTCAGGCCGCCCTCGGATTCCCAGTGTACCGCTGTGCTCCCCTCGCGATAGGAAAGGGAATCAATCGTCACTTTGTCCGCTACCATGAATGCAGAATAAAATCCCAGACCGAAATGGCCGATGATCTGAT
Organism: Clostridiales bacterium; assembly: GCA_021202925.1. GTDB lineage: Bacteria > Bacillota > Clostridia > Lachnospirales > Lachnospiraceae > Brotaphodocola. The sequence continues at coordinate 35,634 of JAJQCD010000029.1, forward strand.
CCTCATTCGCCTTGTCCTTATACTTCTCCAGGAAATCCTGCGCACCGGAGAAAGCGATCTGGTTGATATACTCGTCCACTTCCTCCGCCGTCATGCCCAGGCCGTTATCCGTCACGGTGATCGTCTTGTCATCCGGGTTCACCGTCACCTGGATTTTGTACTCCATGTCATCCGGCTTCGTATATTCCCCCATCAGCTCCAGCTTCTTTAACTTCGTGATGGCATCGCAGCCGTTCGAAATCAGCTCACGATAGAAAATATCATGGTCGGAATACAGCCACTTCTTGATGATTGGAAATATGTTCTCACTGTTGATTGATAAATTGCCGCTCTTGCTGCCCATATAAAGTCACTCCTATTCAAATTCTGTTTCTCACTTCAGGCTGCTCTTTCTTTGCTGCCCGGATTTGTATCATGGTTAGTATAAAACGACTTTTTTCAAAAGTCAACAAAATATTAGCACTCATTTTTGTTGAGTGCTAATATTTTATAATTTTTTTACATTTTTCTCTTCAGGATTCTTCCGTAAACGGAATTCTGTTCTTCCTGAAATATCCTTTCACGGCTTTATCCCACTCCTGTTCAATCTGTTTATCGAGAGTAAAGATACGAAGTGACAGCCCACTGACACAGCGCAGTTCCCCATTTTCATAGCGGATATGAAGATAAAGCCCGCCAACCTGCTCTGCATCCACCTCCAGTCCGGCGTCTGACAGGAACCCACGCAATTGCTCCGAGGCCGCCTGCAAGGTAATGCGGAAACTTTCCGGCAGTCGTTTCCCTCTGATCAGCGAAAAACAGAAGGGGCGCAATGCCTTCCAGAACGAGAGCTCTTCCATCTGCCCGGCCTCTCTCTCCTCCTCGGAATAGTATCCGCTGCGAATCCGTCCGTCCACGGTGAAGGTATTAAACGTGACAATGGCGGCCTCCCGAACCAGCCAGCCGTCAAACGTATCCCCGATAAACAACCGCCTGGTAAAGTCCTTCAGATCCTCCGCCTTAAGCGATATCATCCTTCTCCCGCCTTCCATCTCACAGGCCACCACCATCGTGCCTGTATGCCCTTCTGATTAATCGATCTGCTCCTGATACATTTCAAAGAAGGCAGTCGTGCTGCTTTCCTCGCCTTCTTTCAGGGAAATATTCTCCCAGACGCTTTCATCGATCTGCACCGGATTCTCCGCTGCAAACGCATCATAGATCCGGTGAAAAGCCTGGTTCTTGCGCTGCAGAGAAAGCCGCTCCTTGCGTTCCTGCGTCTTCTCCTCTTCATAATCGTTGACGCAGCGGACAACATACCAGACGCCACCGTCAGAAAACGGCGCGCTGATCTGTCCGTCTTCCAGGACGAACACCGCGTCGTCATAGACTTTCGAGCGCTCACCCCGTCCCACCAGGATCTCTGTCACACCATCCTCCGTAAATCCGGCAGCCATCGCAGCGAAATCCACACCTTCCGTCGTCAGCTGCAGGTATGCATTGTGCGCCGTGGACTCATCGGAAAAGGTCAGCTCCTGGACCGTCATGATCCGTGCCTCACTGTCACTGATCTCCAGATCTACATCGGCAGTCAGCGCATCCACCAGCTTATTTGCCCGGCAGTAAGCCTCATACATCACATAAACATCTTCTTCATCCGCTCCGATATAGTCCAGATCCTCCTGGCTGAGCGATTCATAGTATCCGTCTGCCAGAGTTCTCAGCTTTTCCCGCTCCTGACTGGTCAGCGTAACGCCCTGCTCATCCGCAAGCAGGTTCATCTGCTGAACCTGTCCCACGAAATTCTGAATTTCCCCGAGCAGGTATTCTTCAAAAGTCGTTCCTTCCTCGTCTGCTTCCACCTGCCAGATCTGATCCGTATACACATCCCGATACCGATTGCGCTCATTGGCAACGATCAGCATGACCTGCGGTCTGGTGTAGGACGAAATCTCCCCGGAACCGGAGTTCGACGCCGAAGTGCCACAGGAAGTCAGCCCTACGGTCAGAAACGCCGCAACGCCAAACGCCGCAAGCCGACTGACGAAAACTTCAGGCGCCCGAAAGCCTCTCTCTCTCTTATCTGTCATAAAAAATCCTCAAAGCAGTCCCTTCAGTATTTTCAGGACGCCATTGTTTCGGTTCGAGTCAGCCTGAAAACGCGCCGCAGCCTTGACCTCCGGCCGGGCGTTGGCCACCGCAAAGCTGTAATACGCCTGATTCAGCATTTCAATGTCATTCATCTGGTCGCCAAATACCATCGTCTCCTTCGGCGCAATGTTCAGGCTTTCCTGGAGCAGCCGCACCGCATAGCCCTTGTTAATCCCCTTCGCCATACAGTCCATCCACATATCTCCGGAAATCGTAATTTTCAGGCGATCGCGATATTTCTCCCGAATCTGTACCGTCGCCGTCTCGATGTCCGTCTTCCGGTAAGCCGACACCTTGATGTACGGAGCTTCAACCTGCAGCAGATCAGCCACCCGTTCGGCCCGGAAACGATACCCATTCACGATCCAGTCATAAAACTTATCATCCTGATTCTCCATATAAACAACGTCCGGTCCGCTGAGCATCACGGTCAGACCGGCCGCACGGATATCCTCAATCATCTCACGAACCGTCTCCTGATCGATGGTGTTCAGATACAGGTTCCTGCCACACAATCCGACATAAGCTCCGTTGTCAGAGAGATAGAAAATCTTTTTCTTGATCGGCTCAAACGTCCGCTCTATACTGACCCATTGGCGGCCACTTGCCGCCGCAAACTGGATTCCCTTCTCACGCAGCTTCAGAATCACATCGAAATAGTCCGGATTCAGCTGGTTGCCCCCGTCCTCCAGAAGCGTACCATCGATATCCGATACAATCAGTTTGATCATGTTGTGTCTCCTTTCCTCTGTCCGTATCCCCAGTATCCACGCAATGAAACACCAGCCCCGGTTTGAACCGCCCATGAAACAAAAGAGAACCGGCATCCGCACATGGTCAGATACCGGTTCCCCACCCGGCAGCCATGTACCGGATCCCTTGTAAAACAACAGCGGAGATGGAGGGATTTGAACCCTCGCGCCGGTTACCCGACCTACCGCATTTCGAGTGCGGACCCTTCAGCCACTTGGGTACATCTCCATCCCGTCGGCCAAACCTTCTCCGGCCGAACGCGACTCCTATTATACACGATGTTTGGCAAATTGTAAATGACAAGTTTTCCAATCACTCAAAAAAATTGTCCAGTCCGTCCGCCAGGCCTTCCGCCAGTGTCTCCAGCGCAGCCGCGGAATGATTGGAAACCTTATCGCCCAGTTCGATGTCCACCGACGGAATGGTCGAATAGGACGTCTGTGTCAGATCCATCGCCATCGATCCACCGGAAAAAATCTTCACGCCCGCGCCTTTCAGGCCTGCGATCAGGCTCTCGCCCAGAGCATGATGCTGCTGCCAGTGAGAGGCCACCGGCTCCATGCTGCGGTAAGACGACACGTCGGGAACACTCATATAGAAAGCACCCTTATCACTCTCAGTGGAATCCCAGTGCAGCGCCAGGTGGCAGTCCGCCACGTTATTGGCAATCACGGTCCGGGCAATATTGTCAAGCTGGACATCCTCGCTCTCGCGAATCATCAGCACGTCATACCCCCGCGCCAGAAGCTTCTCCTTCAGCACCTTCGCCAGCGCCAGCGTCACCTTCGATTCCGCCGTTCCATCAGCAAACGTCATCCCGCCGGAAACCGCCACAGCTGTGGTCGCTCCCGCTGCCGTCGTACCGCCGGTCACCTTCGCCGAGCCATCCGGGTGGCACTGCGTTTTGACACTCGATCCTCCTGATGTGCCATGACCAGCGTTGACACAGACCACCTTTCCCTTGCGGTTTGCCGTCTCAGACGAATACAGAACCGCACGACCCGACGTAATCTTCGCAAATCCGGCGTATGTCCAGCCAGAATTCAGAGCAATCTCTGTCCCGCCCGAAACAGCCGCTGCAGACGAAACGGTCTCGCTGTCCGGCTTTTCCGTCGTCAGATAACGGGAGGCCACATAGCGCTCCACATCCTGCCAGATCACACGGCTCCAGGAATCCCCCTGTCCCGTCCGTCTCAGTTCCGTTCCCCGGTTGAGCCGTGTCACAACAGCCGCGTCCGTATCCGGCATCTCGCGTACATTCACGCTGTCAGCACTGATATATACGGTTTCGTCACAGGCCTCCATCGCAGCCGCCCGCGAAACCGGCACCGCAACCGAACTGCTTTCAGCCACCGCAACCGTCGTCTCTGCAGGATTCTCCGGCCCGGAAACCTCCCGGTTCTCTGTCCCGGTTTCCACCGTCCTGCCCTCCAGCTTCGGATATTTCTGCGAAGCACAGCCGGACATTGCCAGTACAGCCACCAGCAACATTCCTGCCACGAAAACGGTCAGCGGCAGCTTCTTCTGTATCCTGTGACATCTGTCAGATATGCGGCACAGTCTCTCTGCACTTCCCGCTCTTTTCTCTTCTCTGCTCATCGAATCACCCCTCCGCCGAGCACATACTCTCCATCATAAAACACGACAGCCTGTCCCGGCGTGATTGCCCGCACCGGCTCGTCAAACCGACATTCCACCCGATCCTCTCCGATCAGCCGGATGACGCCGGGTGCACCCGCATGGCCGTAACGGATCTTGGCCGTCACGCGCCGTTCCCCGCCATGCAGGCCGTCTTCTGCCATCCAGTTCAGGTGATCACAGGTGAGTACGTCCGCGAGCACGTCACCGCTGTCGCCAATCACCACTTCATTAGTCTCCGAACGGATCGCCGTCACAAAAACCGGACGTCCCATCGCCAGATTCAACCCCTTGCGCTGACCGACCGTATAGTGAATGATTCCTTTATGTCGGCCAATCACACGCCCCTGCCCATCAACAAAATTTCCTTCTCCGGGAAGCGTCTCTGCCTCTTTTTCAATAAATCCTGCATAGTCATGATCGGGAATAAAGCAGATTTCCTGACTGTCTGCCTTATCGGCAACCTGCAGACCGATCTTCTCCGCAATTCGCCGAATCTCATCCTTGTGATAATCCCCTACCGGCATCAGCGTATGGGCAAGCTGATCCTGCGTCAGGCTATACAGGGCATACGTCTGATCCTTCCTGGCCGTCACTGATTTTTTCAGGGCAAGCCGACCGTTCGGCAGACGATCAATCCGGGCATAATGCCCGGTCGCAATAAAGTCCGCGCCGATTTCCATGCTGCGCCGAAGCAAAGATTCCCACTTCACATAGCGGTTACAGGCGATGCAGGGATTCGGCGTCCGGCCGTGAAGATACTCTCCCACAAAGTAATCAATCACTGACTGGCGAAATTCCCGTTTGAAATTCATCACATAATGGGGAATTCCGATCTGCCACGCAACACGCCGCGCGTCTTCTACCGCTCCCAGGCCGCAACAGCCGCCATTTTCCTCCTGCTGCTTTTCCGGCTCATCCTGCCAGATCTGCATAGTCACGCCGACCACATCATAACCACGTTCTTTCAAAAGCCAGGCAGCCACCGACGAATCGACGCCGCCTGACATGCCTACGACTACCTTCCTGCTCAAATTCGTTCTTCCTCTTCCTGCTGTCATCGCTGCGAACGCATGGGTAAAAGACGATCACCGATGCTCCGTCTGCCGGATATACGCTTCATATTGCGGCGACATGCCGCGCAGCCGACGGGCAATCGCCGCGACATTCTCCACTACAACATCCATCTCTTCCTTTGTATTCTCCTCACTGAGCGTCAGCCGCACCGAACCGTGCGCGATGTCATTTGGCAGGCCAATTGCCAGAAGCACATGAGAAGGATCAAGAGAACCGGACGCGCAGGCCGAACCACCCGATCCGCAGATTCCCTTGCCGTCGAGCAGAATCAGCAGAGACTCTCCTTCCAGGAACTGAAACGCGAAATTCGCATTGTTCGGAAGACGCTGCGTGCGATGTCCGTTCAGTCTTGTATACGGCACACGGCTCAGCATCTGTTCAATCAGATAATCCCGCAGGCCGGTCTCATACTGCGCACGTTCTTCCATGGTTGCCATGGCAATCTCCGCAGCCTTTCCCATCCCCACGATCCCCGGCACATTTTCTGTGCCGGCACGCCGTCCACGCTCCTGCGCGCCGCCATGCATCAGCGACGGAAGCTTCACGCCGGTTCGAATGTACAGGAATCCAACGCCCTTCGGGCCATGAAACTTGTGTCCGCTCGCACTGAGCATATCGATGGAATCCGCATTCACATCAATCGGCAGATGACCGTACGCCTGTACCGCATCCGTGTGGAACAGAATCCCGTGCTTTTTTGCAATCCGGCCGATCTCGCGGACCGGCTCGATCGTCCCGATCTCATTGTTCGCAAACATCACGCTGATCAGGATTGTCTCCGGGCGAATCGCCCGCTCCAGCTCCTCCAGCTTCACGACGCCGGTTTCATCGGTATCCAGATACGTCACTTCAAAGCCATGTCTCTCCAGATATTCGCAGGTGTGCAGAATGGCGTGATGTTCAATCCTGCTGGTGATAATGTGATTTCCTTTTGCCCGATATGCATCGGCTGCCGCCTTAAGCGCCCAGTTATCCGACTCCGTACCACCGCCCGTAAAAAAAATCTCGCTGCTCTTAGCACCGATCGAGCTTGCGATCGTCTCGCGTGCCCGCGCGATTGCCTGCTTCGAGACGGACGCAAAATCATAGATTGACGATGGATTTCCATAAGATTCCGTGAAATACGGAAGCATTGCCTCCACGACTTCCGGGCAGGTTCTCGTCGTGGCCGCATTATCAAGATAGATCATCTGTTTCACCTTCCATATATTTGCTTCCAGCAAATGTCATTTTCTTCGAAAACGGAATCCTCATCGGCGTTTGCCGCTCCAACTCCGCTTCTTACTCTCTATCATATGAAAAGTTCCGGTCATTCGCAACCAGACCGCCCGACAGCGTTCCTCACACCCGGCCATTCGCATCCCATCGAAACAGTTCCTGGCAGATACGGGCGACAGGCAGACCAACCACGTTGTTATAGTCGCCGTCAATTCCGCGCACCCAGGCAGCGAACCGTCCCTGAATCCCGTAAGCGCCCGCCTTGTCCATCGGTTCACCGGTTGCGACGTAAGTGCGGATCTGCGCCTCTGTCATGGGATAAAAATGGACATCTGTCTCTTCGGCAAACGTCTGCAGAGCATCATCTGCCGCGCAGTCGATCATCGTCACCCCGGTATAGACCTGGTGGCTTCGTCCCTGTAACAGGCAAAGCATACGCACGGCCTCTTCTTCATCCCGTGGTTTCCCCAGAATCCGCCCGTCGGCCGCGACCACGGTATCCGCACCAAGAACAATCACATCTTCGCCCCGATGCAGGCCGGCAATATCCGCCGCTTTCTGGCGCGACAATTCCTGCACCACTTCTGCCGGAACGGTTCCGGTGATGACCTCCTGCACATGGCTGGGTTCGACGACCGGCTCCAGTCCCACCTGCCTTAACAGCGCGCTCCGCCTCGGCGAGGCGGAGGCAAGGATAATCTGTCTCATTCCGGATCCGCCTCCAGAATATAATTTGTCGTCTGATAGACGTAGAAATTCAGCCAGTTCGCGTACAATGTGTTCGACATATTTCTCCAGGAAAGAATCGGTACGCTGAAGGGATCATTATTCTCATAATAATTCAACGGCACATTCGGGTTCAATCCCTTCTTCAGATCGCGGTGATATTCATTGTTCAGCGTCATCCGGTCATACTCCGGATGTCCCTGACAGAAAATCTGGCTCCCGCTCCGGTTCACCACCAGCAGCACACCTGCTTCCCTCGATTCCACCAGAATCCGCAGATCCGGCACCTTTGCGATATCCTGCCGCCGCACCTCCGTATAACGGGAATGCGGGCAATTCACATAATCGTCCATGCTGCGTACCAACGGTACCTTGCGGTCAAGCACGCGGTGGCGGAAAATACCGGAAAGCTTCTCCCCGCGCGGATACTTTTTCAGTCCATAATGATAATAGAGCGCGGCCTGTGCTCCCCAGCACTGATGAAACGTCGAGTGGGCGTGCGTCTTCGACCACTCCATGATCTTCGTCAGTTCATCCCAGTATTCCACATCTTCATATTCCAGGTTTTCTACCGGTGCTCCCGTGATAATCAGACCGTCGTATTTCCTGCGGCTGATCTGGTCAAAGGTGACATAAAACTTGTTCAGATGGCTGTACGATGTGTGTGTGGATACATGTGTCGACAGCATCAGAAACGTCACATCCACCTGCAGCGGCGTGTTGGAAAGCGCACGCAGAATCTGCGTCTCCGTATCCTCCTTGATTGGCATCAGATTCAGAACCAGAATCTGAAGCGGACGGATGTCCTGGCTCAACGCTCTCGACTCATCCATGCAGAAGATATTCTCCGATTCCAGAATCGCTCTGGCCGGCAAATCATTTTGTACTTTAATTGGCATCTCCAATTCCTCCCATCCTGTTCAGGAAATCCTCTTCCGAAAGGATCGGGATTCCCAGTTCCTTTGCTTTTCTGTTCTTAGACGAATTGGATGTCACATCGTTGTTGATCAGAAATGTGGTCTTCGCCGTCACCGAACCCGTGACCTTACCGCCCCGCTTCTCGATCTCCGCCTGCAGCGCCTTGCGGTTCGCAAAATGCGTCACCGTGCCGGTGATCACAAACGTCATTCCGGCAAACACCGCTTCCTCCTGGTTCGTATTCTCCTTCTCGATATGCAGTTCCGCCAGCAAGCCATCCAGCAGCCCATTGTTTCGCTCCGAACTAAACCAGGTAATCCAGACTTCCGCCAGCACTTCCCCGATGCCATCCACCTCAATCAGCTCTTCCTTCGAGGCATGTCGCATTCGGTCAATATCCGCGCCAAAATGCCGGCAGAGCATCTTCGCGTTGGCCAGTCCGATCCCGGCAATCCCCAGGCCGTAGATGACACGCGGCAGCGTCGTCACGGAGGCCCGCTTCACAGCCGCAATCAGATTGTCGTAGGACTTCCGGCCAAACCCTTCCATCCCGACAATCGTCTCCTCATGCCGATCCAGATGAAACATATCCGCATAGGTATGGATGAACCCGGCGGCGATGAACTTCTCCAGCGTCATCTCGGAAAGGCCGTCTATATTCAGCGCATCCCGGCTTGCCAGCAGCGCAAAGCTTTTGACCTTCTTCGCCTGACAGTCCGGATTGGTACAGTACAGGGATTTCACTTCATTCGCGCAGCGAATCTCCGTCGCCCCCGCACAGACCGGACATATCTTCGGAATATCGATTTTCCCACTGCGTGTCCGGTTCTCGGCAATCTGCGGGATGATCATGTTCGCCTTGTAAACGGTAATGGTATCGCCCACGCCCAGTTCAAGCGCCTCCATAATGCTCAGATTGTGCACGCTCGCACGGCTGACCGTCGTCCCTTCCAGTTCGACCGGTTCAAAAATCGCGACCGGATTGATCAGCCCCGTCCGCGACGCACTCCACTCAATTTCCAGCAGACGCGTCTCGCGAACCTCATCCGCCCACTTAAACGCAATCGAATTGTGCGGGAACTTCGCCGTCCGCCCCAGTGAATCGCCATAGGCAATATCCTCGTAGAGCAGCACCAGCCCGTCCGACGGGATATCATAATCCGTGATCGCCTCCGCAAACCGGTTCACGGCCTCCGGCAACGTCTCCCGGTTCACCATCTGGTACTCCACCACGTCAAATCCCTGTCCACGAAGCCACTCAAACTGCTCCCGGCGGGAGTTGTGGAAATCCACGCCCTCTGCCCGTACCAGCATAAAGGCCTCAAAATTCACATTGCGCTGCGCCGTGATCGCATTGTTCAGCTGGCGAACCGAGCCGCTGCACAGATTCCGCGGATTCTTATATTTCGCCTCCACGTCCTCTATCTCTTCGTTGATCCGGCCAAAGTCTGAATAGCGGATCACCGCCTCGCCCCGGAGAATCAGCTGTCCCGGATACGCAATCTGAAGCGGCACATTCGCAAACACGCGGGCATTATTCGTAATGACCTCACCAATCTCCCCATTGCCGCGGGTCACAGCCTTGACGAGCACTCCGCCCTCATAGGTCAGGACAATCGTCAGGCCATCCAGTTTCCAGGAAAGGATCGCTTCCTGATCGTCCAGCCACTCCTGCAGGGCGCCCACATCCTTTGTCTTGTCCAGAGACAGCATGGGAGACTCATGCGCCTCCTTCGGAAGTTCGCTCAATACTTCATAGCCAACCTTCTGCGTCGGACTGCCCGCCAGAATCACGCCAGTCTCCCGCTCCAGATCCTGCAGCTCATCATACAGTCTGTCGTATTCAAAATTGCTCATCAGCTCCCGGCTTTCCTGGTAATATGCCTTTCCAGCCTCCGAGAGCACCCGGACAAGTTCTTTCATCCTCTGCAGTCCCGCATTCTGTCCCATCCAAACTCCTTCTGTGACGCCTCACGGCTCACTTCATTCTCCACTTACCTTCGCACTCCGCGAAAGCTCCAGTTCCCGGCGCAGTTCCTCCATCTCTCCCGGCGTTGCCTTCCGATAGTCCCCTGAATTCAGCCGGCCCAGGTGCAGATTCATAATACGGACACGCTTCAGCGCCGTCACCCGGCAGCCCAGCGTCTCACACATCCGGCGAATCTGACGGTTCAGCCCTTGCGTGAGCACGATCCGGAATGTCTTCTCGTCCACCGGTTCTACCCGGCACGGACGGGTCGTCTCTCCCAGCTCCGGAATCTCAACACCTGCTCCCATCTTCTTTAAAAATGCCGCCGTATATGGCTGGCTCAGTGTCACAATATATTCTTTCTCATGCAGATTGCCCGCATGCATAATCTCGTTGGCCAGTTCTCCCTGGTTCGTTAACAGGATCAGACCTTCGGAATCCTTATCCAGACGCCCCACCGGATACACGCGGGTCGGATAATGAACCAGCTCTACCACATTGGGCGCCCGGTCCTTGTCTGAGGTAGTACACACCACCCCTTTCGGTTTGTTCACAATCAGCAATACGGGCTTAGCCCGTTCCGTCCCGACCGCGCCGACCAGTTTCCCGGCACAACAGATGCGCTCCTGCCCAGTCACACGTTCTCCTACCTGCGCCGTTCTGCCGTCCACCGTCACCTCGCCCGCCGCAATCAGGCGATCCGCCTCACGTCGCGAACAGACTCCCTGTCCGCTCAGATATTTGTTTAAACGCACCGATTCGATTTCCATTCCCCATCCTTTGCCCCTTTCAAACTTTTCCCACGCAATTATAGCATCACTTCCCCGATTACGCAACAAACGAACCGAAGGTTCCGCCAAAAATACACTCAGACTTCACAGGCAGACCCTTCCGTATGCCATGGCAAAAAACGCCCGGCGCAGCAGCCAGGCATCTTTCATACAACAATACAAACCAGGGATTCCATGGTATCTTCCACTCAGCCATTCATCAGCTGCCGCGCAATTGACGGAATCTCCGTCAGGCTCTCCATGCGCCAGTCCGCCAGAGACTGATCAAAATGAAAGCGATGATCCACCAGTGCGGCAATCCGCATCCCCGCACGCGAAGTGGCCGTCACGCCAAACGTGGAATCCTCAATCGCCAGACATTCCCCCGTCGGAATGCCCAGAGCCTTGCAGGTATAAAGATAGATTTCCGGATCCGGCTTGCTTCGCCGGAACACTTCCCCGCTGACGACCAGTTCAAAGAACGAACGAATCTCATTCATGGCAAGAATCTGCTCAACCAGAACAAGCTGCGTCGATGAAGCAACAGCCAGGCGCAGCCCCATGGATTGAAGCTCCGTCAGGATGCCCGGAACCTCCCGGCGAAAAATGGCATGATAATCGACCGCCTCAAACCCGTCCCGCTCCCGATAAAACTCGTCCCGCAGCTCCTGCCAGGTCTGTCCATTGTGAACGGCCCGCTCCATACACATCCATGCATCTTTCCGGGAAGAACCGACCATGCCAAACAGATCCTCCCTCGTCACCTCCGGATTCCTGGCCTTCGCAAACGCCAGATCCCGCTTCAGATATTCGATCTCACTGTCGATAAGGACGCCATCCATATCAAAGATTACCGCTTTTAACATCCGTACCTGTTCCTCCTGACCGTTCTTTGTACGCAGACAGAGAAAAAGCCCCAGTCTCCCTCGTCTGTCTGGGGTTCAACTAAGGCTCTTTCTTCGTGCGTCTGATAGGAATCGAACCTACGCACGCGGCTCCGGAGGCCACTGCTCTATCCACTGAGCTACAGACGCATCTCATTTATGATACACTATTTTTTTTGGATTTGCAAGAGGGAATCTTGCTTTTTTTCTCTTCTTTTGCTACTATTGTGATATCCATTCGGGCAGATCCCGTACTGTGGCAAACCGTACCGGAGCAGATGCCGCCCGCATGATCCCATTATGACAGAAAGCTCTGTGATTTGGAGGAAATTATGAGACAGGACAGAAGATTTCAAAAAAAACCGGAGGATGACTGGAAACACTGGCTGCCGGTGATTGCCATTCCCCTGATTGTTATGTTGCTGATTGTTGTCATCCTGGTCGCAGACCGGGGAAAGGATTCCGGGCAGTCGGCAGAAACCGTTGCCGCCGAAACAGCCGAACAGACCGCTTCCCTGCCGGATGCCACTGAAACAGAGGCCGCCCCCGAAACCGAAGCACCCACAGAACCTGCCCAAGCCGAGGTCGAACCGCCGACGGAACCGGAACCCCCGAGACTTCTCTCTCAGGACAGCGACCCGGCCATTCTTGCATTGATGCAGAAATATTTTACCGCGCGCACGGAAGCCGATGTGGAAGCGATGAACAGCGTATACGGTATCACGGATATGTCCGCGTCAGATCTGGAAAGCGAACAGGCAAAGATGCGCAATTATTCCAAATACCTCGAAGGTTTTGAGCAGGTGACCACTTATGTTGTCAATACCGACACGGAGAATCTCTGGCTGGTCTACACGACTGCGGATATTCGCTTTCTGACCGCTGACACCCCGGCACCGATGATCATGTGGTGCTTTGTCCAGGCAGATGAAAACGGCACCTACACGATATTAGACGAAGAAGCACTGAGCGATGCGATGCTGGATTTCGTTCACGTCACCAATCATCATCAGGAAGTGCGCCAGCTTGCGTCTTCGATCAACACAGCGTTAAAGGAAGCACTGCTTTCTGACGCGGATCTGAACGAAGTATATGGCGTCCTGCGGGACGGCTCTCCGGTGTGGGGCGACGAGACAGCGACACAGGAGGTTATTGTCATGGATGAAACCGAAGCTGTGATCGAGACGGAAGCAGCTGCGGAGACTCCCGCCGAAGAAGAAGCGTCGGAAGAGGACGCAGAAGAAGACGCTGCTGAAGAAGGCGCAGAAGAAGACGCTGCTAAAGAAGAAAGCAATACAGACGAGACAGAAGAGGCAGACACATGAATGTAAAAGATTTTTATTATGATTTACCGAAGGAACTGATTGCGCAGGATCCGTTGGAAGACCGTTCTTCCTCACGGCTGCTGGTCCTGGACAGGAACACCGGCGAGATCGCTCACCGGACCTTCCTGGATATCACGGAGTATCTCCGGCCCGGAGACTGCCTGGTCATCAATGATACCAAGGTCATCCCGGCCCGGCTTCTGGGCGTGAAGGCAGATACCGACGCAAAAGTTGAAGTCCTTCTTTTGAAGCGCAAAGAACACGACATCTGGGAAACCCTGGTGAAACCCGGCAGGAAATGTCGGCCGGGTGTGGTTCTGTCCTTCGGAGACGGTCTGCTTACCGCAACGGTCCTGGATATCGTCGACGAGGGGAATCGCCTGATTCAATTCTCCTATGAAGGGATCTTTGAGGAAATACTGGATCAGCTCGGACAGATGCCCCTGCCCCCTTACATCACGCATCAGCTGAAGGATAAAAACCGCTATCAGACCGTGTACGCGAAACACGAAGGCTCCGCCGCTGCGCCGACCGCAGGCCTGCATTTTACAAAAGGACTGCTGGCGCAGATTGAAGCGATAGGGATCCACATTGCCCATGTGACTCTGCACGTCGGGCTGGGAACCTTTCGCCCGGTCAAAGCGGAACAGGTGCAGGATCATCATATGCACTCCGAATTTTATGTGGTCGAAGAATCAGAGGCAGAGAAAATCAACCGCACGAAAGCGGCCGGTGGCCGCGTGATCTGTGTCGGAACCACCAGCTGCCGGACGCTCGAATCTGCGACCGGCGAAGACGGCATCCTCAAAGCCGGAAGCGGATGGACAGATATCTTCATCTATCCGGGATACCGCTTCAAAATTCTTGACTGCCTGATCACCAATTTTCATCTGCCCGAGTCGACACTGATCATGCTGGTATCCGCGCTCGCCGGACGGGAACAGGTGCTGCACGCATACGAAGAAGCCGTGAAAGAACGCTATCGCTTTTTCAGTTTTGGCGACGCCATGTTCATAAAATAAACCGTCGGCCGCCATCCGATCCAATTGCCGGGGATAAAACAGTGATGCGACAATTCTTATTATTAACGAACCGCATAATTCTGACCGCTCAGCGCAGCATCTTCCCGACATACATCCCGGTATAGGAGGCCGGATTCTGCGCAATCTCCTCCGGTGTCCCTCTGGCGATCACGGTTCCGCCGTTGTCTCCGCCCTCCGGACCCATGTCGATGATATAATCCGCCGACTTGATCACGTCCAGATTGTGTTCGATGACAACCACCGTGTTCCCGCCGTCAGACAGACGCCGCAGGATATCGACGAGCTTGTGGACGTCCGCAAAATGCAGGCCGGTCGTCGGCTCATCCAGGATATAAATGGTCTTGCCCGTACCTCGCCGGGAGAGCTCGGTCGCCAGTTTGATTCGCTGTGCTTCACCACCGGAAAGTTCGGTAGACGGCTGCCCCAGCTTAATATACGACAGGCCGACGTCGTAGAGCGTCGCAATCTTCCGCCGGATCGATGGCACATTCTCGAAGAATTTCAGCGCCTCCTCCACCGTCATATCCAGCACGTCATAAATACTCTTTCCCTTATACTTCACCTCCAGCGTCTCCCGGTTGTAGCGTTTGCCCCCACAGACCTCGCAGGGTACGTAGACGTCCGGTAGGAAATGCATCTCAATCTTAATGATGCCGTCTCCGCTGCATGCCTCGCAGCGCCCGCCTTTCACATTAAAGCTGAACCGCCCCTTATTGTAGCCTTTTGCCTTCGCGTCTGCGGTTGACGCGAACAGATCCCGGATCATGTCAAACACACCCGTATAGGTGGCCGGGTTCGAGCGCGGTGTACGGCCAATCGGAGACTGGTCAATGTTAATCACCTTGTCCAGCTGCTCCATTCCCTCGATCTTCTTAAATTTGCCGGGAATGGTGCGCGCCCGGTTCAGTTTTCTCGCCAGGGCCTTGTAGAGAATTTCATTGACCATGGAGCTCTTGCCGGAACCGGAGACGCCGGTCACACAGGTCATGACGCCGAGGGGAAATGCCACATCAATCTTCTTCAGGTTGTTCTCCGCCGCGCCGCGCACCGTCAGCCATCCGCTCGGTTCTCTGCGCACCGACGGAACCGGAATCCGCATCCGTCCGCTCAGGTAAGCCCCTGTCACCGATCGTTCGCACTGCATAATGTCTTTGGCCGCTCCAACCGCTACGACCTCGCCGCCATGCTCACCCGCGCCTGGTCCGATATCCACAAGATAATCCGCCGCCCGCATCGTGTCCTCATCATGCTCCACCACAATCACGGTATTTCCCAGATCCCGCAGGTGCTTCAATGTTGCCAGCAGTTTATCATTATCGCGCTGATGCAGTCCAATACTCGGCTCATCCAGAATATAGGCGACGCCCACCAGTCCCGAACCGATCTGTGTTGCCAGCCGGATTCGCTGTGCCTCGCCTCCGGAGAGCGTTCCCGTCGCCCGCGACAGAGACAGATATTCCAGTCCCACATTCAGCAGGAAATCCAGCCTCGCCTTGATCTCCTTCAGGATCAGGTCACCGATGGAATGCTGCATCGGCGTCAGTTCCAGTTCCTCCAGAAATGCCCGGAATTTCGTAATCGAAAGCGTCGTCGCCTCATAAATATTCTTATCTCCGACTGTAACCGCCAGGGAGCCCGGTTTTAACCGTTGTCCCTTACACGCCTTACAGGGTGTAATCCGCATAAACGTCTCATACTCGGCCTTGGACGCTTCCGAGTAGGTTTCCTTATAGCGACGCTCCACATTTTTAATCAGGCCCTCAAACGCCACATCGTAAACGCCCACACCGCGCTGTCCCTTATAATGTACCTTCACCTCGTGGCCGTTCGTCCCGTAAATCAGAATATCATGAATTTCCTTCGGATAATCCTCAAACGGCGTATCCAGGTCAAAGTGATACTCCTTCATCAGCGCATCCAGAATCGCATAGGTGAAGCTGGTCTTATCCGTGCAGGACTGCCAGCCCAGCACCGTGATCGCCCCCTGCATGATACTCAGAGACGGATCCGGAATCATCAGTTCTTCATCGAATTCCATCTTGTAGCCCAGGCCAAAGCAATCCGGACAGGCGCCAAACGGATTATTAAAGGAAAAGCTGCGCGGCTCTACTTCCTCGATGCTGACGCCGCAGTCCGGACAGGCGAAATTCTGGCTGAAGCGGATCGATTCCCCGCCGATCACATCCAGAATCATCAGACCGCCGGACAGTCCCATCACCGTCTCAATCGAATCAGCCAGGCGCCGCTCAATTCCCGCCTTCACCACCAGACGGTCTACGACGATTTCAATGTTGTGCTTGATATTTTTTTCCAGTTTGATTTCTTCAGAAAGTTCATACTGATTTCCGTCAATCCGTACCCGCACATAGCCGCTTCTGCGCGCCTGATCCAGCAGCTTGACATGCTCGCCCTTGCGCCCGCGCACCACAGGCGCCAGCAGCTGAATCCGCGTCCGCTCCGGCATCGCCATGATCTGATCGACCATCTCGTCAACCGTCTGCCTGCGAATCTCCCGCCCGCATTTCGGACAATGCGGAATGCCGATCCGCGCGTAAAGCAGACGCATATAGTCATAGATCTCGGTCACCGTCCCTACCGTCGAACGGGGATTGCGATTGGTCGATTTCTGGTCAATCGAAATTGCCGGAGACAACCCTTCGATGCTCTCCACATCCGGTTTTTCCATCTGGCCAAGGAACTGTCTGGCATAGGAAGACAGCGACTCCATATAGCGCCGCTGTCCCTCTGCATAAATCGTATCAAAAGCCAGCGATGACTTTCCGGAGCCGCTAAGCCCCGTCAGCACCACCAGCTCATCCCTGGGAATATCCAGGGAAACATTCTTCAGATTGTGCTCATTTGCACCACGTATCTTTATATATTGCTTTGCCATGTCCGCATACTACTCCTCCTGCGGCGATTCTGATGCCGCGTCTTCTTCCCCCCGGTTGAGCAATTCCATGAATTCCTCCCCGGAAATGCTCTCCTTCTCCAGCAGATAGATTGCGATCTCATTCAGCTTCGCCGCATGATTCCGCAAAATATCCATCGCTTTCTGATACTGCTCTTTCACGATGCGGATCACTTCCTCATCAATGAGCCGCGCCGTTTCCTGCGAACAGGCCAGTGAGGTGTCACCGCCCAGATACTGATTCGTCACTGTCTCCAGTGCCACCATACCGAACTGGTCGCTCATCCCATACCGCGTCACCATGGCGCGGGCAATTCTCGTCGCCTGTTCGATGTCATTCGAAGCGCCGGTTGTGATCGACCCGAAGATAAATTCTTCCGCAGCCCGCCCGCCGGTCAGCGAAGCGATCTTGGAAAGCGCCTCGTCCCGGCTCATCAGAAACTTCTCGCCTTCCTCCACCTGCATGGTATAACCAAGCGCACCTGACGTCCGCGGCACAATCGTAATCTTATGCACCGGGGCGCTGTGACTCTGGCAGGCAGCAACCAGGGCATGTCCCACCTCATGAAACGCCACAATCCTTCTCTCATTCGTTGAAACGCTGGAATCCTTCTTCTGATAACCGGCGATCACCACCTCGACACTCTCCTCAAGGTCTGTCTGATTGACCACCCGGCGTCCCTGGCGAACCGCCCGCAACGCCGCCTCATTGATGATATTCGCCAGGTCCGCGCCGCTCGCGCCTACCGTCGCGTGACCAATCGCCTCAAAATTAACGTCGTCCTGAATACGCACCTTCTTCGCATGGACCTTAAGAATAGCGACCCGCCCCTTCAGATCCGGCAGTTCCACCGGAATCCGCCGGTCGAAACGCCCCGGTCGCAGCAATGCCTTGTCCAGAGAATCCGGCCGGTTCGTCGCCGCCAGAATCACCACGCCTTTCCGGCCGTCGAAACCGTCCATCTCCGCCAGCAGCTGGTTGAGCGTCTGCTCTCTCTCGTCATTGCCGCTGAAGCCGGAACCGTCACGCTTCTTGCCGATTGTATCGATCTCATCGATAAAAACGATGCAGGGTGCCTTCTCATTTGCCTGTTTGAACAGATCCCGGACCTTGGCCGCTCCCATACCGACAAACATCTCGACAAACTCCGAGCCGGAAATCGAAAAGAAGGGCACATGCGCCTCTCCCGCCACCGCGCGGGCAAGCAGCGTCTTGCCGGTTCCGGGCGGACCCACAAGCAAAGCGCCCTTTGGCAGCGTCGCACCGATGTCCGCATATTTGCCCGGATTGTGCAGGAAATCCACAATCTCCCGCAGCGCGTCCTTCGCTTCCTCCTGGCCGGCCACATCGAGAAAGGTCTTGCCGGTCTCTGACTCCGCGTAAATCTTCGCATTTGACTTGCCAAAGGTCATCACATCACCCAGACCACCGCCCATCCGCTTCATCATCATCCGGCTTAAAATCTGACCGATCACCACAAACATCAGGATCGGCAGCACCCAGTTGAAGATAAAAGTCTGCAGCGGAGAAGCCGTCGTCGGGATATCCTGTGCAAAACTGACGCCACTGTCAATCAGTTTCTGCGTCAGGCCCTCATATTCCCAGTCGCCCGTCTTATAAATCGCTTCTTCCGACCAGACGTCGTCCGGATCCTTCGCCGTAAAGGTGATCTGCCCGTCTCCCTTTGCTACACGAACCACCTCGCCGTCATCTACCATTTCCAGGAAACGGTCAAACGACACTTCCGTGATTTTCCGTTCCGACATCATCGGCACAACCAGAGCGTTCAGCACCAGCGTCACCAACAGGACAATTCCATAATAATACAGTAGCCTTTTCGACGGCTGTTTAAAATCCTTTCCGCCGTCGTCTTCGTTCATTCCCATTTATTTCTCCTTCTCTGTACCACGAAACTGCTTCATCAGACCCGCAAACAGTTCGGCCGGAATATACGCTCGAACCCGGATGCCGTCCGCCTCATATTCTTCCGAAATCAGTTCCCCGCTTCGCCGGATCATCTGAATCATCCCGGCTTCCTGATAGGAAAACAACCGCTCCAGATAGACTCTCCGGCTGCGCAGGATCGCTTCCAGCAATTCCAGCAGTTCCAAAACGCCCTGCCCGGTCTTCGCCGAAATCTGCACCTGGTAATCCGCGTGCAGGTCGCGTGGAATGTCCTCCTCCCGTTTCCGGTCAATCTTATTGAACACGGTCACAATCGTCTTGTCTCCGATCTCCAGATCACGAAGCGTCTCATACACCACATGCATCTGCATATCCATCGATGGATTCGAGCAATCGACCACATGAAGAATGATATCGCTGTACTTCGCTTCTTCGAGCGTACTCTTAAATGCCTCAATCAGATGATGCGGCAGCTTGCGGATGAATCCGACCGTATCAGTCAGCAGGATACTCTGACCGCCCGCAAGAGAAAGACTCCGCGTCGTGGGATCCAGCGTCGCAAACAGCTTATCCTCCGCCAGAATCCCGGCATCCGTCAGACGATTTAACAGCGTCGACTTCCCGGCGTTCGTGTAACCGACAATCGCGGCCACCGGCGTATGCGATTTCTCCCGCTGACGGCGCACCAGATCCCGATGCCGCTTTACTTCTTCCAGTTCCGCCTTCAATACACTGATTCGCTCATGTATCAGGCGACGATCCATCTCCAGCTTTTTCTCGCCCGGTCCTCTCGTGCCAATGCCTCCGCCCAGACGGGAAAGGGAATTTCGCATGCCGACCAGACGGACCGCCCGGTATTTTAACTGCGCCAGTTCCACCTGAATCTTGCCCTCAGCCGTCGTCGCACGCGCTGCAAAAATATCCAGGATCACCATCGTCCGATCCATGACCTTCGTCTCCAGCGCGTCTTCGAGATTGCGAAGCTGCGCTGGTGACAGCTCGTCATCGCAGACTACACCGGTCGCGCCAAGCTGCGCAATCTGTTCCCGGATCTCTTCGATCTTTCCCGTACCGATATAGGTCCCCGGATGAATCTGCACACGGTTCTGTATCGTCTTTGCCAGCGTCACCGCGCCCGCCGTCTTCACCAGTTCCTCCAGCTCGTCAAGAGATGCCATCGTATCGCTCTCCTCACCGGTACTCGCTGCAATCAGGATGACTCTTTCCTGCTCTTCCCGAATTTCAATCAAATCTGCCATGCCATTTCCATTTTCCTTTTCCGCCCGGTCCGCCTGGCAACAACGATCTCATGTCCCTGCTTCACCCGGAACGGTTGTTACCTGTCTACTGTGCTGCTGGCGACGACTCGGCCTCAGTGCCTTCCTCCTGGCTTTCTTCTTCCGTGCTTTCTTCCGCCTCGCCCGAATCCGTCTCTTCCTGGCCTTCGGTTCCGGCCAGAATCTCATCCGCGTTATCCACTCTGGTTCGCAGGAATTCGATTTCCCGTTCTGCCTCATCCGTAGAGCCGTATTTCGTCACCCAGGCCTGAAACAGCCGCAGAGCGCTTTCATAATCCCCGGTTCCCTCTGCGACAACCGCTTCATTATACGCCAGTTCCTTCTGCGCCGTCTCGTCATCCGTATATGCCTTGCCGAGTGCAATGTACTGCGCGGCCATCTCGTAATCCTCGATTGCGATCCGCTGCACTGCCATCTGGTTATAAATCCGCCCCTGTGCCACGCCGATCTCCAGCGCCGACTCCAGATCCCCGGTCTCAATCAGGCACAGGACAACGCCGGTCTTATAATCCGTATCATCCGGATACGCCTCCATCAGCTTCCGGTAGGTCGCCAGCGCGGCCTCATAATCGCCTTGCCGGTACTCCGCTTCTGCCCGGCAGCTGAGCACCTCTGCCTCAAACTCGCCGATCTGGCTCCCCGACTTCGCAAGCGCCGCATCCAGAGCCGCAATCGCAGCCTCATAATCGCCCTGAGCCAAAAGTTCGGCTCCCTCCTGCGCATAGGCCTGCATCTGTTCCCGGTTCCGGTTTCGGATATAAAAGAAGGCGCCGCCAATCACAGCCACAACCAGTACCGCCAGTACAAGCCATGCCCCCGGTCCGACTCCCCGTCTTCTGCGGCGGCGTCCTGAACCACGGGATCCATTTCCGGACCCCAGCGGCGGACGCTGCCCGGACACAACACGTCCGGCTCCGGCCGATGACTTCCGTCCGCTGCTTCCGGTCCGGCCGGAAGCAGACATACCGCCACCGGCAGACGAATACGAGCCGGTCCGCGTTCCCGTTGTACGCATTCTCGAACCGCCCGTCCTGTTCCGTTCACTGGAAGCCGTACCTCTCGATCCTCCTGCCGCGTTTCGCTGACCAGAGCCGGTACTGCGCGAAGCCGATGCACGAGGCCCTTCCGTTCTCCCTGCTCCGGCACGCGCACCCGTCGTTCCACTGCGTCCGGACAGCATATCTACACTCGGCCCGGAAGCGGCAGACGCGCTGCGCGCCGTGCGGGATCCGGAAGCACCGTTTCTCACATTGCTTCGCAGGCCATTCCCGGTTCCGCCAATCACATTCAGTCCACGGCCGCCATCACGAGCCTGTCCATTTTGCTCCGCAGCCGCAATTCTCCTTGCGGTCTCCCAGTTGCCGCTCTCACTTCTTCTGCCGTTTCTGTCCACATTCTCACATCTTTCTGCCGGCCTGACCGGCTTATGTCGCCTGTTATTCTCCCGGCTTCCTCAAAATCTATTTCCTGCCCGTGCTTCCAAATCCGCCCCGGTCCTCGTGTCCCAGCCGATCCGTCTCCTCGAACTCGATCGTCGGCTGATGCTCCATGATCCGAAACTGGCAGATCCGGTCCCCCTCACGGATTTCCGTATCCTGAAGCGCATATGCAGGAAAAAACCACTGATCCTTGTCCCCACAATATGTCTCATCAATCACGCCCATGTGATTCGTCTGAATAATTCCAAAATTCTTAAACGTACTGCTGCGCGGCACAATATGCGCTTCATAGCCGGCCGGCAATTCCATTGCCACTCCCAGCGGAATCAGGGCAAACTCTCCTGCCCGCAGCCGGATATTCTGCGCCGCCCGCAGATCAATCCAGTCAGACTTCCCGCCTATGTAAGCAAGCTTCTCCAGGTTCTCATTCAGATATTTAATCCTGATCTTCGGCATCTGTCTTCTCCTCATCCTCCTGCCCGTCCGTCTTCTTTTCCCGCTCGTCCAACGGCTCCGCCAGATCTTCATCCAGCTTCAGCTGCAGTTCCTCCTCGACTTCCTGTACAATTTCTTCCTCCTGCTCCGGGTTCACCGACGGCAGATCCGATGTCGACGTCACGCCAAAGCGGCGTAAAAATTCCTCCGTCGTCGCAAAAAGCACCGGACGTCCAGGAGCGTCCATCCGACCTACCTCGCAGATCAGGCCATATTCCACCAGCCGGTTTACCGCATGATCCGAGGAAACGCCGCGTATCCGGGCAATCTCCATCTTGGTCACCGGCTGCTTGTAAGCCACAATCGACAGCGTCTCCATCAGGACGTCGGTCAGAACCTGCCGCTTCGGCGCCTTCGCCACCCGGATCAGATTCTCATAAAACTGCGGACGCGTACACATCTGATAGGCTCCGTCCAGTTCAATAATCTGCATCCCCCGGTTCTCCCGTTCCAGGCGTTCCCGCAGATGTTCCACTGCACGTTTCGCGACCGGTTCCGTCTCATCGAGCGCCGCCGCCAGCTGCCGCAGTTCCACCGAATCCCCCATGGTAAAAAGGATCGCCTCGATCACCGCTTCCCGATCGGATTCTCCCTCCGGGACAATCATCTCCATCTGGCCACTCTCATCGCCTTCACTCAGCGCGACTGCCACTCCGGCCTCCGGTTCCCCTGACGTCTCCTCGTCAGGCGGGCGCCGGTTCCAAAGCCGCTCCCGCTCCTGCTGGGCTTCCAGATCCATATCCGCGGCCAGTTCAAACTCATCTTCCTCAAACTGATTCTGCATCTCTGTTTCTATCCCTCAAACTCCTCGATTCCCTCCAGAACCAGGTCTTCCTCCTCGCCCTCTGCTTCAAGCGTCTCAATCTGCATATCACCGAAGCTGTACTCCTGCGTCAGACCGATTTTTCCGATCTTCATCAGTTCAAGAACCGCCAGAAAGGTTACCACAATCTCCAGGCGATCTCCATGCCGTTCCAGCATCTGGCGAAAGCCGAATCTTCGATGGATCCGGGCGTAATCCATGACTTCCCGGACCCTCGTCTCCAGACTGACCGGTTCCCTGCGAATCGTCCCAAACTCGCTGCGGATCGGATCGATCTTGTCTCTCTGCCGCTTCATCACCGATTCAAAAACCTGCCGCAGCTTCGCCAGCGTCAGGCCGTCCAGCATCCCGTCCAGATCCACCGGCGGCTCATACCGCGAGACCTCCTCCGGAAGCGCCCGCGACCGAAACAGTACCTCTCCCGCATCCTCCTCCATATCCTGCAGGGTCAGCGCCATCATCTTGTACCGCTTGTACTCCAGCAGACGCGCCACCAGCTCTGCCCTCGGGTCTTCCTCTCCGCCTTCTTCCTCCGGCTCTGCCGGAAGAAGCAGCCGGGATTTGATATCCAGAAGCGTAGCCGCCATCACCAGAAAATCACTGACCACATTTAAGTCTTCCCGTTCCATCCGGCTGACATACTCCAGATATTGTCTAGTGATCTCCACAATGGGAATGTCATAAATATCAACCTTATTCTTCTCAATCAGGTGAAGCAGAAGATCTAACGGTCCCTCAAACTTCTCCAGCTTATACGAAATTGCCAAGCCCATATTCCTCCGTCATACACGCTTTCTGCTCACACACCGGCGCATTCCCTGGCACAAGTTTCAGAACTGCTACCTGCGGCCGGTTATTAAAACGGATGTTAATCGAGTGTGTGCCCAGCCCACGTCCGACGATCATGCAGCATCCGTCCCGCTCAAATGTCCCCGCGCAATACGGCAGAAAGAACTGGAACTGCGGCGTCATCACGCCGCCGAGTCCCGGCAGCCGGATCGTTCCGCCATGGAAATGCCCCGCAAGCGTCAGATCCGCTCCCCAGCCGATGCACGCGTCGAAAAACAGCGGTGAATGCAGCAGCAAAATCTGATACCGCGAGTGATCTGCCTCTCCCAGCCGATGCGTCAGATCATCCGCCTGCAGCTTCGGCGGAACCAGATTCCGATAATAAATTTTATCAATATTCGCGCCGCTTACAACAATATCGTCACCAAACGGCGCCGAACGATCCGACAGATAAATCACTCCGAATTCACGCAGCAGATGCCGGAATTCCCGATACAGGCCGCCGTAAATCTCCCACTCACTGCACAAACGTTGCTCATGGTTCCCGTTGCCATAAAAAACCGGCACTCCCAGACCGGCAAGCCCTTCCAGGAGACGGCGCGTCACCTCCAGCGAGGCCTTCCCCGGCTTCGCAATCATCGTGTCCCCGCCAATCAGAACCGCGTCCGGTGCGGTGCTGCGGATCGCAAGCAACAGCTGTCCGTTCCCCTCGCCAAATTCCTTATCATGCAAATCCGTCAGGAACACCATCGTCCGATCCCGCCGCAGCTTCGGAGAGTACAACGTCGTTTCCTCCACCACAAAGTGATCCCGCTCAAACTGGGAACGGGCAATCCCGCCCGCCGCAGCCGCTGCCAGAAACGCCGCGCCTCTTTTCAAATACCGGTTCATCGGTTCCCTCCTTCCGATCCGGACATAACACCCGTTTTCCCTGTCATGGCGAAAGAAAGAGTCCTGCACGCTTCAGAACTCTTCCTTTTGCAAAGTCTATGCAATTATAACATACTTTCATCCACGATGTAAACATCTATTCGGAACGACAGCCGTTACCGGATGAGGATGCCGTTCTCATCGACCTGATATCCGTCCGGCGTCGTCGTATCCGTCAGAAGCACGCCGTCCTCTCCAAGATAATACCAGCAGCCGCCATCATAAATCCAGCTCGAAGTCACCGCGCGGCCGCTCTCCGGCGAGAAATAATACCAGGAACCATTGGTGAAATTTCTCCATCCGGTTGCCATGTAACTGTTGGAATCAAACCAGTATTCATAGCCGTCGATCGTCAGCCACTCCCCCTCCGCCAGCGTACCATCCGGCTTGATATAATACCAGCCGACAGTATCCTTCCGCCAGCCCCAGGAAGCGTCCGTACTCTGCGTGTCTCCGGATGGTCCGGCCGCCACGTCCACATCATCCGCCATCACCGTCTCAGCAGTCGTCTCTGTCGCAGCTGCTGCCGGTGTCTCTGCTTCCGTCTGATCCGCCTGCTCCGACGCCGCACCCGGTCCCGAAACGACCGTCGGTCCGCTCTCTTCCTCTCCGGTCTCCACGCTTCCGGCCTGTGCACTTAACGCAGGTCCCGACAATACACCGGCATTGCCTGTCCCCGGCGTCTCCGTCTGTCCCGTGCTGCCCGTCAATCCCGTCAGTGCCGTATAATTGGCGAATCCATAGTCCAGCATCGCTTTCGTATCCGTATAATGCGTTCCCGTCGCCTTCAGGACGACCGCAATTAATCGCACTCCGTCGCGCTCCACCGCCGTCACCAGCGTATTGCCGGCAAGAGAAGTATATCCCGTCTTGCCGCCGATGATTCCTTCATAATAACGGGAATCCGACGGATACATCATCTTATGTCCCATGGTGATCGTCCGCGCCGCCTCATTGATCGTAGACGGGAAATCGTAAGTCAGCGTCGTATCAATCTTACGGAATGTCTCACTCTGAACCGCCGCGCGCATGATCAGCGCCATGTCATACGCCGTCGTCCTGTGCGCGGAATCATTGAGACCATTCGGGTTCACAAAATTCGTATTCGTGCAGCCAAGCTCCGCCGCGCGCCGGTTCATCAAATCCGCAAACGCGCTGACACTCCCGGAAATATGCTCCGCCAGGCCATTGGCAATCTCATTCGCCGATTTCAGCAGCAGGCCATACAGGCACTGCTCCACCGTCAGCTGATCGCCCTCCGTAATATTTAACGACACCGCGCCCGACTCCAGATCCGTTGTCGCCGACGCCGAGAAGGTTACCACGTCATCCAGCGAACAGTTCTCCAGCGTCAGCAGCGCAGTCATAATCTTCGTAATGCTGGCCGGGTAAAACTGCTCGTTCTCATTCTTTCCGTACAGCACCTTCCCGGTCGCCGCATCGAGAAGAACCGCGCCTTCCGCTGAAACCGTCGGCTCCTCTGTACTCGCCACAGCCACCGATGCTTCGGTCTCCGTCCCCGACGCCACGGATTGCGAACTTTCTACATTCGTCTCTGTGCCTGTCGTCGCCGCGCCAGCCGTTCCCTGAATCGGTGAAGAAAGCGTCCCGCCCAGTCCGGATGAAAGCACCGATGATTCTGTCGGCAACGAAGTCGACAGAGTTCCCGTCTCTCCCGCTACAGAAATCGGCGAAATGATGATCTCCGCATAAGCTGTCTGACCGAATGCCAGCGCAAACCCCAGCCCAAGGGCCGCCAGTCTTTTCCAGTATTTCATTCGTAATCTCCTGTCCTGTGTTTGGATTTTCTACAGTATAACACAGAATCTCACGATGAAATCTGACGACTTTCTTACGGTTTGCGAAATAAATCCAGCGGCAACTGCCGCCGGACGAACCGGAACATTCATAAGATTCCGTCCGCAATCGTATCATTTAAAAAACAGAACCGGAGATTTCCATGATCCGAACCCTCACCAGAATCAGTCTTCTTCTGGTTGCGGCCTTCCTGATCGGCAACCGCATCGCCCGTCTGACCGCCCCTCATGACCAGGCCACGAGCGCCGCCGTTCCTGTCTCATCAGAAGAGAACTGGGGTCTTTCCTTTCAGCAGGAAGGCCAGCCCCCGGTCGCCAATGCCACTTCCGACTACCTGAGCCAGTTCCATGCCCATTATGCTGCCGACACGGATGAAAAAGTCATCTACCTGACCTTTGACGCCGGCTACGAGAACGGCAATACCGCTCCCATCCTCGATGCGCTGAACAAACACCACGCCCCCGCAACCTTTTTTCTGGTCGGAAATTTTTTAAACACCAGCCCTGACCTCGTCCGGAGAATGGTTGCGGAAGGCCATACCGTCGGCAACCACACCTTTCATCACCCGGACATGTCCGGCATCTCCACCCGGGAAGCCTTCTCCGAAGAACTGACTGCCCTGGAAACACTCTATGAACAGGTCACCGGTCAGCCCATGAAAAAGTATTACCGTCCTCCCCAGGGCAAATACAGTGAAACCAACCTGCAGATGGCAAAGGAACTCGGCTATCACACCTTTTTCTGGAGCCTCGCCTATGTCGACTGGTACGAAAACGATCAGCCGACCCACGAAGCCGCCTTTGGCAAACTCCTCTCCCGCATTCATCCGGGCGCGATTGTTCTGCTGCACAGCACCTCCCGTACCAATGCCGAAATTCTCGATGAACTGCTGACCAAATGGGAGGAAATGGGCTATACCTTTCATTCCCTGGATGAACTGGTTGTCTGAGCGTGGAAACAGAAGATTGTCTCATCGGGCAAAGAATGTTA
>JAJQCD010000025.1 GCA_021202925.1 Clostridiales bacterium
CCTCTTGACAGTGCTAACAATATGTGCTATATTACACATAGAACAAAGAGAACAAAAGAAAGCGATACAAAAATCCTTTTGCGATCCTGTTCCGGAAGCAGTGTTGTTAATCTTATCATTTAAATAGAGAAAAGGAGATATGACTTATGTTGATGCCGAGACTGTTTGGAGAGAGTTTACTGGATGACCTGTTTGATTACCCGACGAGGAATTATTCGTATGGAACGTCGGATCTGATGAAGACAGACATTAAGGATGTGGACGGCGGATATGAACTGACGATGAATCTGCCGGGAGTGAAGAAAGAGGATGTGAAGGCGGAACTGAAGGATGGTTACCTGACGATCAACGCGAGCACGAACTCGAATAAGGACGAGAAGGATGGGAACGGCAAGTATATCCGCCGTGAGCGTTACAGTGGTTCGTTCAGCCGTAGCTTCTATATCGGTGAGCATGTGCAGATGGAGGATGTGAAGGCGAAGTTCGAGGACGGCACACTGAAGCTGACATTCCCGAAGGAAGAGGCGAAGCCGGTGGTGGAAGCAAACCGGTATATTGCGATCGAGTGATGAGACAGCCGGGGGATTTACCCCCGGTATTTTAAGAAGAGCAGAAGATGGCTCCCTGTGAGGTGCGGCAGAATCCGCAGCGCTTCACAGGGAGCCATCATTGTAAGCGAAATTATTTCTCGTTCTTCTTTTCCAGTTCCTGCATCTTCATCGCGCGTACCTTAAGCGGCAGTCCGAACAGGGTAATGAAGCCGGATGCGTCGTGGTGATCGTAGAGATCGCCGGTGGTGAAGGAAGCGAGGGATTCGCTGTAGAGGGAGTAATCGGAGGTCGTACCGGCCTTGATGATATTGCCCTTATACAGTTTGAACTTCACTTCGCCGGTGACGTACTCTTGGGTTACGTCCATGAACGCCTGAATGGCCTCGCGCAGCGGGGTGAACCACTTGCCTTCGTATACGATCTGAGCGAATTTGTTGCCCAGGTCTTTTTTGGTTTCCATCGTGGCGCGGTCGAGAACCAGTTCCTCGAGCTGCTTGTGCGCTTCCATGAGGATAGTTCCGCCGGGGGTCTCATAGACGCCGCGGGATTTCATGCCGACGACACGGTTCTCAACGATGTCGATGATGCCGATGCCGTGGCGGCCGCCCAGTTCGTTCAGCTTGCGGATGATGTCAGAGACCTTCATCTTCTCGCCGTTTACGCTGGTGGGAACGCCCTTTTCGAAGGTCATGGTCACATATTCGCCTTCATCGGGAGCCTTCTCCGGGGAGACGCTTAAGACAAGCAGGTGATCGTAGTTCGGCTCATTGGCCGGGTCTTCGAGTTCCAGGCCCTCATGGCTGATGTGCCAGAGGTTGCGGTCGCGGCTGTAGCTGGAGTCTGCGGCAAACGGCAGATCGATGCCATGCTTTCTGCAGAATTCGATCTCATCTTCACGGGACTGCATGGTCCAGACGTCGGTCATCCGCCAGGGTGCGATCACCTTGATATCGGGTGCGAGTGCCTTGATGCTCAGTTCAAAGCGGATCTGGTCGTTGCCTTTGCCGGTGGCGCCGTGGCAGATGGCGACTGCGCCTTCCTTACGGGCGATCTCCACCAGGCGTTTGGCGATGGCCGGGCGTGCCATGGAGGTGCCGAGCAGATACTTGTCTTCGTAGATCGCGTCCGCCTTCAGGCAGGGAACGATGTAGTTGTCAGCGAAATCATCAACCAGGTCTTCAATGTATAATTTTGCAGCGCCGGACAATCTGGCCCGTTCTTCCAGGCCATCCAGTTCATTGCCCTGGCCGCAGTCGATGCAACAGCAGACAACATCGTAATCAAAGGTTTCCTTCAGCCACGGAATGATGGCTGTGGTATCGAGTCCGCCAGAATAGGCGAGAACAACTTTGTCTTTCATATGAAAATCCTCCTCGTATCAATGGTTCTTGTGTTCCATTCATCAATCTTCATAAATATACAACAAACCTTTCGATATTGCAAGAGAAAATATAGAAAATATGGGTTGCATATTATGCATTAAAGATGTATAATTATGAAATCTCGCGGCGGCATCCATTCAGTCTGAAAGGACGCGGTCCGGCCTGTGAAGGCCTCTGGCGGTTTTGTACGGGTTCGGCGGTGAACCGGAAATCTTCTGTTTCACGGATTTGCTTCCGGACTTTCGCAAAAAAGGGCTTCCCTTTATGACAAAAACTCTTTATAATGGGAAAAGCCGCCGTGTAAGGCATGCATTGGCCGGGTTCCGGTCGGAGAACCGACTGGCAGGCGACGACAGAAAAGGAGAGATATATGATCAAAGCAGGAATTATCGGAGCGACCGGTTATGCCGGGGCGGAACTGGTTCGTCTGCTCCTTCAGAGAGAGGATATTGAGATTGTCTGGTATGGTTCGAGAAGCTATGTCGGACAGGATTTTGCGTCTGTTTACCGCAACGTTGCGCATGCGGCACAGGAGGCGTGCAAAGATGACGATATGGCAGCGTTAGCCGACCTGGCGAATGTCATTTTCACGGCGACGCCGCAGGGGTATTGCGCTTCTCATGTGACAGAGGAGATTCTGACGAAGGCGAAGGTCATTGACCTGAGTGCGGATTTCCGGATTCGGGATGTTGCCGTCTATGAACAGTGGTATCGTTTGAAGCATGCGACGCCGCAGTTTATCGAAGAAGCGGTCTATGGCTTGCCGGAGATTAATCGGGAGAAGATTCGCGGCGCGAGGCTGATCGCGAATCCGGGCTGCTATCCGACCTGTTCCTTCCTGACGGTGTATCCGATGGTGAAGGAGGGGCTGATTGATCCCAATACACTGATTATTGACGCAAAGTCCGGGACCTCCGGGGCGGGCCGCGGAGCGAAGGTTGCGAATCTGTTCTGTGAGGTGAACGAGAGTATGAAGGCCTATGGGGTGGCGAGTCACCGTCATACGCCGGAGATTGAAGAGCAGCTGTCCCGCGTGGCCGCAAAGCCGGTGACGATCAGCTTTACGCCGCATCTGGTTCCGATGAATCGAGGCATCCTGGCGACGGCCTATGCGACGCTCACGAAACCGGTGACAACAGAAGAGGTGAAAGCACTGTACGACCGTTATTATCAGGATGAATATTTTGTCCGTGTACTGGAACCGGGGGGCGTACCGCCGGAGACCCGATGGGTGGAGGGAAGCAATTTTGCGGACATCAGCTTCCAGATCGACCCGCGGACGAACCGCATTGTCATGATGGGTGCGATTGACAATATGGTGAAGGGAGCGGCCGGACAGGCAATGCAGAATATGAACCTGATGTTTGGATTGCCGGAGAATACCGGGCTGAAGCAGATTCCGGTGTTCCCGTAAAAAACAGAAAATTCACGCGGCGAAGACGCCGGAGAGGAGTGTCCGTGTGCCGTGTATCCGAAGAAGGCGGTTTTGAAGCAGACCGCTGCAGAAAGTGGAAGGTGAGGACGAAGCATGGCGGGAACCATGGGCATTCATATCCGTGAGATGACGCTGGCGGATTATGATAAAGTATTTCAGCTTTGGACCGGAATTGAGGGTTTTGGTATTCGCTCCATTGACGATTCGCGGGAAGGGGTGGCACGTTTCCTTGCGCGTAATCCGTCAACCAGCGTGGTGGCAGAGCAGAACGGGCAGATTGTCGGCTCCATTCTCTGCGGGCACGATGGGAGGACCGGCTTTTTCTATCATGTGTGTGTGGCGAGAAAATACCGGAACCGGGGCGTCGGCCATCGAATGGCACATTTTGCAATGCTGGCGCTGCGGGATGAAGGGGTCAATAAGGTCAGCCTGGTGGCGTTTAAGCGCAATACCCTGGGCAACGAATTCTGGCACAATGTGGGCTGGACCGAGCGAAGCGATATGAATTATTATGATTTTGTGCTGAATGAGGAAAATATCACGCGCTTCAACGAGGGCTGACGGAAGGAGAAGAGGAGAATGAAGATCATAGAAGGCGGTGTGACCGCAGCGAAAGGATTTTTCGCGGCTTCAACGGCGGCAGGCATCAAATATAAGGACAGGACAGATATGGCGCTGATTTACAGTGAGACGCCATGCCGGGTTGCCGGTACGTTTACAACGAATATCGTGAAGGCAGCTCCGGTAAAGTGGGATCAGAAAATTGTGAGGGAGTCTGCATATGCGCAGGCGGTTATTGTGAATTCCGGCATTGCAAATGCCTGTACCGGAGCGGAAGGCTATGGGTATTGTCAGGCGACGGCAGATGCGGCGGCAGAGGCGTTGGGGATTCCGGCGGATTCTGTGCTGGTTGCGTCGACGGGAGTGATTGGGATGCAGCTTCCGATGGATCGTCTGACAGACGGCATTCGTGCGATGGCGCCAAAGCTGGATGGCAGTCTGGAGAGCGGCGCCGGGGCGGCGCGAGCGATTATGACTACGGATACCAGGCAGAAGGAAGCTGCGGTTCAGTTTGAGGTAGGCGGCAGGACCGTGACAGTTGGCGGTATGTGCAAGGGTTCCGGTATGATTCATCCGAATATGTGTACCATGCTGGCGTTTGTGACAACGGATCTGGTGATTTCGAAGGAACTTTTGCAGGAAGCGCTCAGCGAGGATATCAGGGATACATACAATATGATCTCCGTGGACGGCGATACTTCGACGAACGATACTGTCCTGCTGCTGGCGAACGGACAGGCGGGCAATGCGGAGATTACGGAGAAGAACGCGGATTACGAGGCCTTTCGCCAGGCACTCAATACCATCAATGAGACGCTGGCGAAAAAGATGGCGGGCGATGGCGAGGGCTGCACCGCATTGTTTGAAGTAAAGATCATTGGCGCGGAGAGCAAGGAACAGGCCGTGACTCTTTCCAAGTCGGTTATCACCTCGAACCTGACAAAGGCGGCGATTTTCGGGCACGACGCCAACTGGGGACGAATCCTCTGTGCGATGGGGTATTCCAGGGCATTATTTGACCCGGAGAAGGTCGACCTGTTCTTTGAGAGCGCGGCCGGAAAGCTGCAGATCATCCGGGATGGCGTGGCGCTCGATTACAGTGAGGAAGAGGCGACAAGGATTCTCTCTGAGCCGGAGGTGACGGCGATTGCGGATGTGAAGATGGGCGATGCTTCGGCTACTGCCTGGGGCTGCGATCTGACCTTTGATTATGTGAAGATTAATGCGGATTACCGTTCCTGATGTGAGAAAAAACGGTCAGAAGAAAGGAATAGACAATGATTGCGGATTTTGATGTGATGCATAAGGCAGAGGTCCTGATCGAGGCTCTGCCGTATATTCAGCGCTTCAATCGGAAGATTATCGTGGTAAAATACGGCGGAAGCGCCATGGTGGATGAGCAGTTGAAGCACCAGGTGATCCAGGATGTGGTGTTGCTGAAGCTGGTCGGATTCAAGCCGATCATTGTTCACGGCGGCGGCAAGGAGATCAGCCGCTGGGTGAACAAGGTTGGCATGGAGCCACATTTTATCAATGGACTGCGTGTGACCGATGAGCCAACCATGGAGATCGTGGAAATGGTACTCAATAAGGTGAATAAGAGCCTGGTTCAGCTGGTGAATGAACTGGGATCGAAGGCGGTTGGCATCAGCGGCAAGGACGGCATGCTGTTAAAGTGTAGAAAGCGGCTGTCCGGCGGCGAGGACATCGGGTTTGTCGGCGAGATTACGGAGGTCAATCCGAAGGTAATCTACGATCTGCTGGAAAAGGATTTCCTGCCGATTATCTGCCCGATTGGCTTTGATGAGAACTTCCAGAGCTATAATATCAATGCTGATGATGCGGCATGTGCAATTGCCCAGGCGGTGAACGCGGAGAAGCTGGCGTTCCTGACGGATGTGGAAGGCGTGTATCGGGATTTCAATGACAAGAGTACGCTGATTTCCGAGATGACCGTGGACGAGGCGCAGGCGTTTGTTGACAGTGGAAGCCTGGGCGGCGGGATGCTGCCGAAACTGCAGAGCTGCATCGACGCCATTGATAATGGCGTATCGCGGGTGCATATTCTGGACGGCCGGATTCCGCATTGCCTGCTGCTGGAGATCTTCACGAACCGGGGCATTGGTACGGCGATTCTGAAAAGCGGCGCAGAGCGGTATTTTGTAGAAAAAAATCAGGAAGCGGATGCATGAGACAAAAGGAGAGAGAAGAATGAATCAGAAAACATATATTGATCGTGCGGAGCACGTCCTTTACAAGACATACAATCGTTTCCCGGTCGTATTTGATCATGGGGAGGGCGTTCACCTGTACGATACAGATGGAGAGGAATATCTGGATTTTGGCGCAGGAATCGCCGTGATGGGTCTTGGATATGGAGATCAGGAGCTGAATGATGCGGTGAAGGCACAGATTGACAAGCTGTATCACATTTCCAATCTGTTTTACAGTCAGCCGATGGTTGAGGCCGGGGAGAAACTGCTTGCCGCATCGCAGATGGACAAGGTGTTTTTTACCAACAGCGGCACTGAGGCCATTGAGGGTGCCTTAAAGATTGCCAAGCGTTATGCACATAACAAAGAAATGGGAACGGATTACGAGATCATCGCGATGAAGCATTCGTTCCATGGGCGCAGCCTGGGCGCATTGTCCGTGACGGGCAATCGTCATTATCAGGAGCCGTTTGAACCGCTGATTCCGAATATCCGGTTTGCGGAATTCAATAACCTGGAAAGCGTGAAAGCCTGGTTTAATGAGAAAACCTGCGCGGTAATCATGGAAACCATTCAGGGGGAAGGTGGAATCTATCCGGCGACGGAGGAATTCCTTAAGGGAGTCCGCAGGCTGTGCGACGAGCACGACGCGCTTCTGATCCTGGATGAGATACAGTGCGGCATGGGCCGCTCTGGTGATATGTTTGCATGGCAGGGGTATGGCGTTCGGCCGGATGTGATGACCGTGGCGAAGGCACTTGGCAACGGGGTACCGATCGGTGCGTTTCTGGCCTGCGGAAAAGCGGCGACGGCGATGGAGCCCGGCGATCATGGCACGACCTATGGAGGGAACCCGTTGGTCTGCGCGACGGCCTCGAAGGTACTCGATATTTTCAGACAGCGCGACATCACAGGTCATGTGAAGGAGGTCGGCGCCTATCTCTGGGAGAAGCTGGAGACGCTCGCAGACAAGTATGAGTGCATTGAGGCGCATCGGGGCAAGGGGCTGATTCAGGGGCTGGAGTTCAGGGAGGCGGTCGGTCCGCTTGTGAAGAATGCGCTGCTTGCGCAAAAGCTTGTGCTGATCAGTGCCGGAACCAATGTGATCCGCTTTGTGCCGCCGCTTGTGATTGAAAAACCGGATATCGATGAGATGGTATGCCGGCTGGAGAAGGCGATTCAGGCGACAATGGAACAGACAATATAATAAAGAGAAAAACGGATGCCAACGCAGAAGCGCTGACATCCGTTTATTGTTAAATCGGAGCCCACGGTACAGAAAAACTATTTCGCCTCAGCCAGGGCAGCCTTCGCTTCTGCGACCAGCTCATCCGACAGGATGGAGGTGCAGTGCGGGCAGCGGGCGGCGTCGAGATCAATCTTGGTCTTGCAGAACGGGCAGACCTTCTCGTGCGGATCCGGAGCGGGCGCTTCCGGCTTCTTATTCAGACGGTTGATCTGCTTCACCGCAATAAAGATTACGAACGCCATAATAATGAAATTGATAATCTCTGTGATGAACAGACCATAGCTGACGGTGGAAGTAACGGCCTGCGCTTCCTCCAGCGTCGCGTACTGTCCGCCATCCAGAGCGATAAACATGTTGGTGAAATCAATCTTGCCGGTAATGATACTGATCAGAGGCATGATAATGTCTGATACGAGAGACGAGACCAGGCCGCTGAACGCGCCGCCGATGATGACGCCGATTGCCAGATCAATCATATTGCCTTTGAGTGCGAATTCCTTGAATTCAGTCAGGAGTTTCTTCATGTTTGTTTCCCCCTTGTGGTATTTTCTTTCCTGTACTATGAAAGTCCAAGAATCCAATAAGTGAGACAGGAAATCTGCGATTTCCGTAGTCGAACTTATGCAAAGCAGCCGAAAGGCGCAGGATGATTGGCAACTTTCATGTATGCAGCGGCGCTTAGCAAAGTCAAGCCGTAGGCGCAGACTGAGCTTAGCATAGTCGCTTATATTGGAAGCTGTTTACAGTATAATTATTTCACGGAAAACTGTCAAGCGGGGTTTTCGGTTTCTTATTGCGCTTCATTGCCTGTGATCACGGAAAAGAACAAATTTACAAAACATCTCTGGTGTGTTATAGTGGGGGCGGAATGAAAATCGTGCCTGAAAGGAAGACGGGAAAGTATGACAGAGGGACAGAGAATTGCAGACTGGGTGGATGCGCTCGCGTCGAAGGCGCCGACGCCGGGCGGCGGGGGTGCATCGGCGCTCGGCGGCGCACTGGCGGCGGCGTTGGGGCAGATGGTGGCGAATCTGACCGTCGGAAAGAAACGTTACGCAGATGTAGAAGAGGAGATGCAGGAAAGCCTGGCGGCACTTGCCGCGCTGCAGGCAGATTTCCTGAAGCTCGCCGACCGGGACGCGGAGGTGTTTGCGTCGCTGGCGGCGGCCTATGGACTGCCGAGCGGGACGGATGAGGAGAAGGCAGAAAAGACGCGTGTGCTGGAGGAAAATCTGCTGGCGGCGAGCCTGGTTCCGCTTAAGATGATGGAGAAGGCGGTGGCGGCGCTGTATATTCTGGAAGGCGTGGAGGCGAAGGGGAGCCGGATGGCAGTCTCTGACGCGGGAGTCGCGGCGCAGTTTGCGCGGGCAGCACTGACAGGCGCGGTGATGAATGTCTATATCAATACAAAATCCATGAAGGATCGGGAGAGGGCAGAGGAACTGAATGCACGGTCGGAGGCGCTCGTAGACGAGGGCGTCAGGCTGGCGGACGGGATTTATGGCCGGGTGCTGGCAAAGCTGCGGTGAGAGGAATTATTTTGCCGCATCCATCTACGGGAAACGTACTCCGTTGATGCATGCGGGAGAGAAAAAAGCAGACAGGAGTGGAAGGGTGATGATACCGTTAAAGGGAGCGGAAGTTTCCGCGAAGATAAAGAACGAGATGATGGGAGCGATTGCCGGAATGGGCGGGCAGACGCCGAAGCTGGCGATTGTCCGTGTGGGGAATCGTCCGGATGACTGTTCCTATGAGCGTGGCGCGACGAAGAAGCTGATTGCTTTTGGGCTGCGGGTGCAGTCCTGTGTGTATCCGGAGGATATCAGCGATGCGGATTTCCGGAAAGCATTTGCGGCGATCAACGCGGATCCGGATGTGACAGGAATTCTGCTGCTTCGTCCGCTGCCGAAACAGATTGATGAGAAGGCGATCGAGGAGGCGATCGATCCGCTCAAGGATCTGGATGGAATCTCTCCGGTCAACATTGCCAGAGTATTCGCCGGGGATGCGTCAGGCTTTGCTCCGTGTACGGCGGAAGCGGTGATTGAAGTGCTGAAGGCATATGAGATTCCGATCGAGGGAAAGCGGGTAACGATTGTCGGACGCAGCATGGTGGTCGGCCGTCCGCTGTCGATGCTCTTCCTGAAAGAGAACGCGACGGTGACGATTTGCCATACCCGGACGAAGGATTTGCCGGGAACCTGCCGCAGTGCGGAGATTCTGGTTGCGGCCGTCGGCCGTGCACGGATGCTGGATGCCGCTTATGTGGGGAAGGATGCCGTTGTGATCGATGTGGGAATCAACGTGGACACAGAGGGAAGACTTTGCGGCGATGTGGATTTTGCATCCATTCAGGAGTGCGCATCCATGGCAACGCCGGTCCCTGGCGGCGTTGGCGCCGTTACGACGGCCGTTCTTGCAAAGCATTTGGTGCGTGCGGCACAATTGCAGAAGCATGGTTCCGTGGACGGAAAATAACAGACGAAGGCGAAATTCCTGTGGCATTTCGCCTTTATTCGTGCTATACTGGTAGAACCGTCACCGATCTTTATGTCCCGTCGGCTGGCATGAGACTGGTCGCGCAGCACTCAAAGGA
Organism: Clostridiales bacterium; assembly: GCA_021202925.1. GTDB lineage: Bacteria > Bacillota > Clostridia > Lachnospirales > Lachnospiraceae > Brotaphodocola. The sequence continues at coordinate 9,988 of JAJQCD010000025.1, forward strand.
GGAGAACGTTATGAGTAAGGTGATTACCATCAGCCGTGAGTTTGGCAGCGGCGGACGTGAGATTGGATTCCGGCTTTCCGAGAAGCTGGGAATTCCGTTTTATGATAAGGAGATCATTTCCCTGGCAGCGGAGAACAGCAACATTGCGGAGTCCGTGTTTCAGGCCCATGACGAAGTGATTGGGAAAAAGGTGCGGAACAACCATGATTATGTGTCGGTGAACCCGTTTTCGCCCCTGTATGAGGTGCCGGTGTCGGATCAGCTGTTTCTGATGCAGTCTCAGGTGATTCGCAAGCTGGAGCAGGAGGGACCGTGTATCATCATTGGACGTTGCTCGGATATTATTGTGCAGGATGGGTTTCATGTGTTTATCTGTGCGGGCCTCAAATACCGCATGCAGCGGATGCACAGCCTGCAGCCGGATGAGCCGATGAAAAAACTGGAGTCAAAGATGCGCTCGGTTGACAGGAAGCGCCGGGAATATTATCAGTATTACAGTGGGAATGAATGGGGCAATCCACGCAATTACCATCTGAGTCTGAACAGCGGAAAGCTGGGGATTGAGCAGTGTGTGGAGCTCATTGCGGATTGTATCCGGCAGAAATAGCCGGATTTGCCGGATATCAGAAGAGAGAATGCGGGGGCGCCAAAGGCCGCCCCTTTTGTGCGCGGACAGGTGAAACGAAGGAGAATGGAAGATGAAATTTGCAAAGCGTATGGATCGGTTTGGCGAGGGGATATTTACGCGCCTGGTTGAGATCAGGAGACGAAAGGAAGCGGCGGGAGAGACGGTCATTGATCTGAGTATCGGAGCGCCGAATATTCCTCCGGCGGATCATATTCTGGATGTGCTTGGACGGGAGGTTGCGAAGAAATCAAACTATATCTACGCGATCAGCGACCAGAGTGAACTGAGGGAAGCGGTCGCCGTATGGTATCAGCGGCGTTACGGCGTGACGCTGGATCCCGGAACGCAGGTTTCTTCTCTTCTTGGTTCTCAGGAAGGATTGTCTCACATTGCCATGACGATTGTGGATGAAGGAGACCTGGCGCTTGTCCCGGATCCGTGTTATCCGGTTTTCGCGGATGGACCATCGCTGGCCGGGGCAGAATTGTATTATATGCCACAGAAGCGGGAAAATGGGTATCTCATTCAGCTGAATGAAATTCCGGAGGATGTCGCCCGGCGGGCGAAACTCATGGTTGTGTCGTATCCGAACAATCCGACGACCGTACTGGCGCCGGATGCCTTTTATGAGGAACTGGTGGCATTCGCGAAGAAATATGATATTGTTGTGATTCACGACAATGCCTACAGTGAGTTGGTATTTGACGGAAGACGATGCGGAAGTTTCCTGCGGTATCCGGGAGCGATGGATGTGGGTGTGGAATTCAATTCCCTTTCCAAGACGTATGGTCTTGCCGGTGCGCGGATTGGTTTCTGCGTGGGGAACGCCGAGGTGGTAGCTCAGTTGAAATGCTTAAAATCCAATATGGATTACGGCATGTTTCTTCCGCTTCAGAAGGCGGCCGCCGCAGCGATTACCAGGGATCAGTCCTGTGTGGAGCGGACAAGAAGCGCCTATCAGGCCCGGCGGGATATCCTCTGTGACGGTCTCAGTGAGATCGGCTGGAAGATGGAGAAGCCTGTGGCGACGATGTTTGTCTGGGCGCCGATTCCGGATGGTTTTGCGAGTTCGGAGGAGTTCGTGCTGGAGCTGGTAGAGAAGGCGGGCGTTATCGTGACGCCGGGAAGCGCGTTTGGGCCGTCCGGGGAAGGATATGTGCGGATGGCGCTTGTGCAGGATGAACCGGAACTGCGGGCTGCGATCCGGTCAATCGAGCGAAGCGGAATCCTGACAGAGCGGTAAAAATTGCCGGGGGCTGTCTGGAACGTTGGACCGACCGGATTCATATTTGTGAAAGTGCTTACAAATTCGCCAGGAATTTCGGTAGAATGTTCTATTGAATCGCGGTGGAGGGATGGATTATAATGATAAGAAGTGAGATTGCAGGTAATCTCGCAAGACTGAATACAGACGGAGGGATGAGGTTATGGATATTCGCTATTCTGCGAACCAGAAGGATTTTAAGCGTTATACGACAGAGGAGACAAGAAAGGAATTCCTGATTGAGAACCTGTATGTGGCCAATGAGGTGGTAGCGGTATATTCTCATGTGGATCGGATGGTTACTCTGGGATGTATGCCAACGACGGAGAAGGTTTCCATTGACAAGGGCATCGATATCTGGAAGAATTTCGGAACAGAGTATTTCCTGGAGAGAAGAGAGATCGGCATTTTCAACATTGGTGGTGCGGGCGTAATCACCGCAGACAATGAGACCTTTGCGATGAATTACAAGGACTGTCTGTATATCACAAAGGGAACGAAGGAAGTGTATTTCACCAGTGACGATCCGGAGAATCCGGCAAAGTTTTATATGGTGAGCGCACCGGCACATACTTCTTATAAGACGACCTTTATTCCGATTGAGAAGGCGGCGAAGAGACCGGTTGGCGCTCTGGAGACTTCCAATAAACGGACCATTAATCAGTTCATTCATCCGGATGTGCTGGAGACCTGCCAGCTTTCCATGGGTATGACGGTTCTGGAGCCGGGCAGTGTGTGGAATACCATGCCGGCGCATACGCATGAGAGAAGAATGGAGATCTATATGTACTTCGAGATTCCGAAGGACAATGTGGTATTTCATATGATGGGCGAGGGCCAGGAAACCCGCCATATTGTCATGCAGAACGAGCAGGCGGTGATCAGTCCGTCCTGGAGCATTCACGCAGGCGCGGGTACCAGCAATTACACATTCATCTGGGCGATGGGCGGAGAGAACCAGGCCTTTGACGATATGGATACCATTCCGACGACGGAACTTCGATAAGCTGGAAAATAAGTAAATAACGGATACCAAAGAGGAGCAGGAGCCAGCCTCCGGACTCCTCTTTGTATGCGCAGGATTGTGTGGGAGACGGAATGGTTCCATATATCAGCCGTGGGAATGGGCATGATATCATGATGGCTTGTAATACCGACGGTTCTCCCTACGCAGTGGTGTGGCTGCGAACCGGTTGACGAAGAACCTGCGACCTGATGACTATGACAGAAAGGAATAAGGATTGGCCTGGGGGTTTCCCCCTTGCCAGGGAGAGAATCACATGATAGAGCTGGGAAGAATACAGACGCTGGTGGTGCTGCGGGAGAAGACATTTGGGGTCTATCTGGGACAGAAGGAGGATCCGGAGCATTCCGTGCTTTTACCCAAGAAACAGGTTCCGGAAGGGTTGAAGATCGGTGATGCGATCGATGTTTTCGTATATAAGGATTCGGAGGACAGGCTGATTGCCACCACAGGGACACCGAAGCTGCAGGTGGGCGAGACGGCAGTGCTGAACGTGAAGGATTTGACAAAGATGGGCGCGTTCCTGGATATGGGACTGGAGAAGGATCTTCTTCTTCCGTTTAAGGAGCAGAATCATAAGGTACAGCAGGGGGAGCCGTGCCTGGTAGCGCTGTATATTGATAAGAGCGGCCGTCTGGCTGCGACCATGAACGTTTATTCTTATATGCACGCAGATTCACCATATAAAAAGGATGACCGGGTATCCGGCACGATTTATGAGATTAATGAGAATCTGGGTGCGTTTGTGGCAGTAGACGGGCGGTATTACGGATTGATTCCCAGAAAAGAGATGTACGGGGATTTTCATCCGGGCGATGTGGTGGAGGCCAGGGTGACGAAGGTCCGGGATGATGGAAAACTGGATCTGAGTCCGCGCCAGAAAGCGTACGTGCAGATGGACATGGATGCGGAACTGGTGCTGAAGGTCATTGATGAATATGACGGCGTGCTTCCGTTCAATGACAAGGCGCGGCCGGAGGTTATCCTGCGGGAATTCCGGATGAGTAAGAATGCGTTTAAGCGTGCGGTCGGACGCCTGCTCAAGGAGGGCAAGATCCGGATTACCGAGCAGACCATTGAAAAATTATAACGGTCAATCAGGACAGCATCTTCCGGCGGACTGTGTGTCGTGCGGGAGGATGCTGTTTTAAACGAATAAATGGACAGAATTCATCTTTCGGGGAAGGAATTTTCACAATCAAAAGGCCGTTCGCTTGGGCAAGATTCACAAGATTTTGCCGGAGAAAGTGGTCTGCGCGAGGTTTTCAAAGTTTCTTTTATCGATTTTTGACAGGAAAAACGGAATCGTTTTTACTGGTTTTTGTAATTTACAGCACATTTTCAAAAGTCTGAGCAATTTTGACAAAAAGCCGAAATCCGATTTGGACAAATGAGATATGGAGAAATCTTTTTTTCTATTGTATCATTAGACCATGAGAACAGGATGCCCGGATTGCCGAGGTGAATGTGGGAACCGGCAAAGGATGGAAGAAATTTCAGGCGGCATCCGACCACTGATTTTATATGGAGGAAAAGAAAGATGGCTAGTTTATCATTGAGAAATGTAACCAAATCCTACCCGAACGGATTCGTAGCAGTGAAGGATTTCAACCTGGAGATCGCGGATAAGGAATTTATCATTTTCGTTGGACCGTCTGGATGCGGTAAGTCGACCACGCTTCGTATGATCGCCGGTCTGGAGGACATTTCTTCCGGCGAGCTGTACATTGACGGCAAGCTGATGAACAACGTAGAGCCGAAGGACAGAGATATCGCGATGGTTTTCCAGAGCTATGCACTGTATCCGCATATGTCCGTGTATGACAATATGGCATTCGGCCTGAAGCTGCGGAAGGTTCCGAAGGATGAGATTGATAAGTTGGTTCAGGAAGCGGCCAGAATCCTTGATCTTTCTCATCTCCTGGATCGGAAGCCGAAGGCTCTGTCCGGTGGTCAGAGACAGCGTGTTGCGATGGGACGTGCCATCGTTCGTAATCCGAAGGTGTTCCTGATGGATGAGCCGCTGTCCAACCTGGATGCGAAGCTGAGAGGACAGATGCGTATTGAGATTTCCAAGCTGCATCAGAGACTGGAAGCGACGATTATCTATGTTACCCATGACCAGACAGAGGCGATGACGCTGGGTACCAGAATCGTCGTCATGAAGGATGGCGTCGTACAGCAGGTGGATTCCCCGCAGAATCTGTATGACAAGCCATGCAACAAGTTCGTTGCGGGATTCATCGGTTCTCCGCAGATGAATATGGTTGACGCGACCGTCGGCAAGACCGGTTCCGATATTACTCTGAGCTTTGATGGACATACGATCACCCTGCCGGAAGAGAAGGGTAAGGTGTTGGAGCAGAAGGGTTACGTTGGCAAGATGGTTACTTTTGGTATCCGTCCGGAGGATGTACATGACGAGCCGGCATTCCTGGAGGCTTCCCCGAAGACGACATTCAGCGTGACAGTTCGTGTATACGAACTGCTGGGTGCGGAGGTTTATCTGTACTTTGATATTAACGAGCAGAACTGCACGGCTCGTGTGAATCCGAGAACCACCGCGAGACCGGGCGATACCATTAAGGTTGCCCTTGATATCAGCAAGATCCATGTCTTTGACAAGGATAGTGAGATGGTCATCGTGAACTAGTAAGAAAGGGAAAGTGACTTCCCTGATACGGATCTGATTTTAAAGCAGGCGAGTTCCATTACTCGCTTGCTTTTTTTTACAAATTGCTATAAGATAGAGGGCAGGAAAGAGATTCCTGCATCAAATCAGGGCTTATGTACAGATTGGGATGTTGTTATATATCATACAGAATAGGAGTGTGCCGATATGATTTCAAACCAGATTCTTCAGACAACCATTGACGGACTCAAGGCAATTACCAGAATCGACCTCTGTATCTGCGATACCGAGGGAAAGGTTCTTTCATCGACATTTCCGGACGCAGAGCAGTATGAGAGCGCGATCATTTCATTTGTGGATTCACCGGCGGACAGCCAGGTGATTCAGGGATATCAGTTTTTTAAGATATTTGACGAGAACCAGCTGGAATATATTCTGCTGGCAAAGGGCGGCAGTGACGATGTTTATATGGTTGGCAAGCTGGCGGCGTTTCAGATTCAGAATCTGCTGGTGGCGTATAAAGAACGCTATGACAAGGACAATTTTGTCAAGAACCTGCTTCTTGACAATCTGCTGCTGGTTGATATCTACAATCGGGCAAAGAAGCTGCACATTGAGACGAATGTGAAGCGTGTCGTTTACCTGATTGAGACCAAGCATGAGAAGGATGTAAATGCGCTGGAGACGGTTCGCTGTCTTTTTGCGGGCAAGACGAAGGACTTTATCACGGCTGTGGATGAAAAGAATATCATCCTGGTGAAGGAAGTCAAACCGACGGAGACGGCGGAGGAACTGGAGAAGACGGCGAATATGATCGTCGATATGCTGAATACGGAGGCCATGACGAAGGTTCATGTGGCTTACGGCACGGTTGTCAGCGACCTCAAGGAGGTATCGCGGTCCTATAAGGAAGCGAAGATGGCTCTGGATGTAGGCAAGATTTTCTACAGCAACAAAAATGTTGTGGCTTACAGCAATCTGGGAATCGGCCGCCTGATTTATCAGCTGCCTCTTCCCCTGTGCCGGATGTTTATTAAGGAGATCTTCGAAGGCAAGTCTCCGGATGAATTCGATGATGAGACGTTGACGACGATCAACAAGTTCTTCGAGAACAACCTGAATGTATCAGAGACATCCAGGCAGCTCTATATTCACCGCAATACGCTGGTATACCGCCTGGATAAGCTGCAGAAGAGCACCGGTCTGGATCTGCGCGTATTTGAGGATGCGATTACATTCAAGATTGCGCTGATGGTTGTCAAATATATGAAATATATGGAGAGCCTGGATTACTGATCATGATAGAGATTCGCAAGCTGAACAAGACCTATGAAAACGGAAGAGCAGGGAGCCGGGCTCTGCAGGATATCAACATGGAGATCGATGATGGGGAGTTTGTCTTTATCATGGGGCGCAGCGGCGCCGGCAAGTCGACCCTTCTCCGGCTCCTTCTGAAAGAGACCGAACCGACTTCCGGCCGGATTATTGTCAACGATATGAATTTGCAGAAGATGCCGCGCCGCTATGTGCCGAAGTACCGCAGGAAGCTGGGAGTTGTGTTTCAGGATTTCCGGCTTCTGCCGGATCGGACTGTATTTGAGAACGTTGCGTTTGCGCAGCGTGTCATCGGTGTTTCTTCCAGACACATCCGTGAGTCTGTTCCGGAAATGCTGAAGCTGGTTGGGTTATCAGCCAGATACAAATCGTTGCCGGGGCAGTTGTCCGGAGGGGAGCAGCAGCGGGTTGCGATTGCACGGGCGCTGATCAACCGGCCGGAGGTTCTTCTGGCGGATGAACCGACCGGCAATCTGGATCATGGAAATGCGGCTGAGATCATGAAACTTCTTGGACAGATCAATCAGCTGGGAACGACAGTGGTCGTAATCACCCACAGCCAGGAGATCGTAGACCAGCTGGGCGGTCGGGTCATTACCCTGGACAAAGGGCGGCTGATCAGCGATGAGAGGAAAGACGGGGTGGACATGCGTAGATGAGAGTCCGTACATTTTTTTACTGTCTGAGACAGGGTCTGAAAAATATATGCAGAAACATCTGGTTTTCGCTGGCGTCGGTAGCCACGATTTCTGCATGTATTTTTTTGTTTTGTCTCTTTTTTTCTATCATAGCGAATGTTCAGCATATTGTGAAGAATGTAGAACAGACGGTTGGCGTTACCGTATTGTTTGATGAGGATCTGACAGAGGAACAGATTCTGGCGCTGGGGGAGGAGATCGGCAGGCGAAGTGAAATCCGCGAGATGACTTACGTATCGGCAGAGGAAGCCTGGGACAGTTTCCGGGATGAATATTTTGCGGGACGGGAGGAACTGGCGGAGGGGTTTGCGGAGGATAATCCGCTGGCGGGCTCCGCATCCTACGAGATTTATCTGAATGATATTTCCGAACAGGAAACGTTCGTGGAATTTCTGGAAAGCCTGCCTGGAGTCCGGCAGGTGAATTACTCGAATACGGCCGCGACGGGACTGATCAGTTTCAACCGGGTAGTCAGCCTGCTGTCGGTTGTGATCATTGGTGTGCTGCTGGCAGTTTCGGTTTTCCTGATTAACAATACGATCTCAGTGGCTGCGGCGTTTCGTCGGCAGGAGAGTCAGATTATGCGGCTGATTGGCGCAACCAATTTTATGATTCGGGCGCCTTTCCTTGTGGAGGGCGTGGTGATCGGGCTGATTGGCGCGCTGATCCCGTTAGCTGCCATGTATTTTCTTTACACAGAGGCAGTCGAGTATGTGGTGGAGCGTTTCCGGATTCTGTCGGATTCGTTTTATTTTATGCCGATTACGGAAATTTATCCGCAGATGGTTGTGGTGGCGTTCATTCTGGGAGTTGGGATTGGCTTTTTCGGCAGTTTCTTCACAATTCGGAAATATCTGCGGGTATAATGGATTGTGGTGGTTCGTGATAGCGGATCCGGGGAGGTCTGTTTGGATTGTTTGGGATAAAAGAGAGTAGATGCATCCGGATGATTGTGGTGTGTCTCTGTGCGGTGGCCATTGGTGCCTTTCCTGCACACGCGACAAAACAGGATGTAACGGATGCGAAGAGCAAGGCGTCTGCGCTGGAGCAGGAAAAGGCGAGGGTGGAAGCCTCTTTGAAGAACCTGGAGGGTTTGAAGAGCGACACGGCGGCATATGTCAAAGAACTTGACAGGGAGATGGAGACGCTGGATAATGAATTGTCGCTGCTGGCGGATCGGATTACCGCGAAGGAAGAAGAGATTACGGTGACCATTCAGGAACTGGAAGAAGCAAAGGAGACGGAGACGAAGCAGTACGCGGACATGAAGCTGCGGATTAAGTACATGTATGAGCGGGGCGACAGCAATATTCTGGACATGCTGCTGCAGTCGACGGATATGATGCAGTTCCTGAACCGGGTGGAATATATCCAGAAGATTTCGGAGTATGACCGGGAAAAGATGGATGAGTATGAGGCAACCCGTCAGACGATAGAAGAGAAGGAAGCGGTGCTGGAACAGGAGCATGCGGATCTTCTGACGATGCAGGAGGAGACGGAGGCGAAGCAGGAATCGGTACAGACACTGCTTGCGCAGAAGAATCAGGAACTGGCGAATTACGAGAGTCAGATCAGTACGGCGGAAGGACAGATCAGCCAGTACGAAGCGGATATCAAAGCGCAGGAGGCGAAAATCGCCCAGCTGGAGGCGGAGATCAAACGCAAGGAGGAAGAGGCCAGGAAAGCGGCGGAGGCGGCGAAACAGTCGTATAAAACAGTAAGTCTTGGAGATATTAGTTTTCAGTGGCCCTGTCCGGCCAGCGGCCGGATTACATCCGGGTTTGGTAAGCGCAGCTCACCGACGGAGGGAGCATCGACCTATCATCAGGGGATCGACATTGGCGCGAGTACCGGGGCTTCCATCGTGGCTTCTGCGGCCGGAACGGTTGTGGCTGCGACCTATAGTTATTCGTCAGGAAATTATATTATGATTAATCATGGAGGCGGCGTTTACACCGTATATATGCATTGTTCCTCTCTGCTTGTATCGGAGGGGGCGACGGTGAAACAGGGACAGACGATCGCAAAGGTCGGTTCCACCGGATACTCAACCGGGCCGCATCTGCATTTCGGGATACGTTCCGGCGGAACGTATGTCAATCCGTCAAAATATGTGAGCCCGTAGGAGCGTTTCTCATGCAGCATGGGAGCGAAGGGCGGAAAGATCGTTTCAGAAAAGACAGGTGATAACAGTGGATAACGAGAGACAGCCGATAGAGGATAACGAAAACAGCAGAAGAAAGAAGAAGTCCAGCAAATTCTGGAAAGGGGTTCTGGTGGGAATCCTGTTTACGGTGTTTGTGGGGCTTGTAGCGGTAGGCGCGGCGACTGGTATTTTCATGTTCGGGCGATCGGTGATTGGGAATCCGGTTCAGACCGCGGAGCGTTCGGAGGACGCGGATATGCTTTCCCTGAACATGGGACAGGTTGTATCCAAGCTGTCGCTTCTGCAGGCGATTGTGAATGAATATTTCCTGTTTGACGAAGATATGGAACAGGTTGAAGCCGGAATTTATAAGGGAATGATGGACAGCCTGGATGATCCGTATACGGTTTATTATACGGCGGAGGAGTATGAGTCGCTTACGGAAGAAACCGAAGGGGTTTATGTGGGAATCGGCGTGCTGGTGAGCCAGGATGCGGAGACCAATACGGTGACGGCCGTGCGGGTCTTTTCCGGTTCCGGTGCAGAGGAAGCCGGAATGAAGAAGGGCGATATCTTCTATCTGGTCGGCGATGTCGAGGCAGCCTCCGTTGATCTGGATGTGCTTGTCAAAGATTATATCAAAGGTGAGGAAGGCACATGGGTTGATATCACGGTGATTCGTGACGGGGAAGAGGTGGAACTCCATATCCAGCGACGCATGGTTGAGACGACGACGGTGGAGTATCAGCTTCTGGAGGACGGAACCGGATATATTCTGGTGACGCAGTTTGATGTTGTAACAGGAGATCAGTTTGCGGCGGCGGTCGATGAGCTGGAGCGTCAGGGGATGGAACGCCTGGTCATTGATCTTCGCGACAATCCGGGTGGCGTGCTGGATACCTGTGTCCAGATGGCGGCTTACATCCTGCCGGAGACTTCGTATGGCGGGACGATTCTCACGACGGCTACGAAGGCGGGAGAGTCGGATCGGTACTTCTGTGAGGATGGGCTGATCAAACACGAAATCTATGATGATTCAGGGGATGACAACAGTTATCCGCGCCAGGATGGGCATGAGGTAGATCTTCCGATTGCAATTCTGATCAATGGCAATTCTGCCAGCGCATCGGAAGTGTTTTCGGGGGCATTGCAGGATTACGGTGCGGCGGTTCTGGTGGGTACGACCTCGTTTGGAAAGGGGATCGTGCAGAGCCTTCTTCCGCTGGATGATGGATCCGCGGTGAAGATTACGGTGGCTCACTATTATACGCCATCCGGTTTTGACCTGCATGGAAAGGGGCTTACACCGGATATTGAAGTAGAGCTGGAGCTTGACGAGGATCTGGTGGGTGCTTATGATGTGCCGCTTGACCGGGACAATCAGGTGCAGGCGGCGATTGCGGCGATCCGCTAACGGGACGGAACCGGGCGGCAAAACCCTGCGAAGGGATTTGCCGCCCGGTTTGTTACAGGATGGAAGGCGTCGGCTGATCCACGGAAAAATCACAAAAATGTAAATCTTTTGTAATACACAGGAAGGGGAATTGTTGTATACTGGTAACAATTCGTGATAGATCAGACTTGCGTCGCGGACCAGAGCCGACGACGCACAGCGTGGAATTGACATTGTCGGATGACTGGTGACGATGTCCGGATAGATGACAGGATGAAAGGCGGAGCGGAAGGATGAGATACAGACGATGGATGACGGCATGCCTGGCAGCAGCCATGAGCATACAGGCGGTGATGGGAGTTTATGCGGCGACGCTGACCGTGGGCGCGGGACAGACCGTGGATGGAAGCACGGTATCAACTTCGTCGGATACGGACGGTGCGACAGAGGGTTCGTATACGCCGTGGACGAAAGTGAACGGATATTATGTGGATTCGAGTGGAAATGTCATGCAGGGCGTGGTTGCCAGAGGTGTCAGTGTTTCCAAATGGCAGGGGTCGATCGACTGGTATAGCGTGGCGGCGGATGACGTAACATTTGCATTCGTGCGGATGGTATCCTATGGATACGAAGGGGATATTACCGTGGATGAGTATTTTGACACGAATATGACCGGGGCCATGGCAGCCGGACTTTATACGGCGCCTTATGTCTATCTGCAGACGAAGACGGTAGAGGAGGCGAAGGCCGCTGCGCAGTATGCGGTGGACACCATGAAGAATTACAATGCTGCGTCCGGACTTCTGATCGCGGCGGATGTCGAGTCACAGTACATACTGGATCTGTCAGTGCAGGAGCTGACCGATGTGGTCAATGCATTCTGTCAGGTGGTCGAGCAGAATGGCTATACGCCGATTGTGTACAGTGATTATTCCAAGTTTACCGGGGAGATGGATGTCAGTCAGATTCCGTACGATCTCTGGTATGCGCGCTACGGTTCGGACGGAACCTTCGAGGGACGGACGATCTGGCAGTCGACGGATTCAGGAAGCGTAAATGGAATCAGTGGCAGTGTATGTCTGGAATTTGCGTATAAGGATTATTTCAGCGGGTACCATACCGGCAGTGCATATGGGCCGGGCGTATCGGCGACGCCGGGCGGTTCCTCGGGTACCGTGACGTCGGGAGCCGCTTCCGGGGGCGGCCCGGGGGTTGGAGCATCCCAGACAGTGACGGCAGGCCAGACTGCATCTGAGCCGGCGCCCGCACCTGTCACAGATACACCGTCCGGGACGGTGACTGCCGGAGGAGAGGTTTCGAATACGCCGTCGCAGACGGTGACGACAGGCGACGCGGCCGCAGATACGGCGTCCGGAACAGTGACTGTCGGAGAGACGGTGTACGATCAGGCGCCGCAGGCGACCTCAGATATTGCGGTGGTCGGGGTTGCGCCGTCATAGACGGTTACAAAACAGTGAGAATCCATCAGGAGCATGAATTCGAATGGGAGTTCATGCTCCGTTTTTTGCACAGATGAATCGGCCGGATGTGATTATTAACTGTGCCAGGTTGATGATCCGCTATGTCTTCATTCGGACGACCTGGGTTTATGATATGGGTCTTGACAGTTCCTTTTATTTATAATATAATAATCATAAAAAAGTGAATCGTGATTAACTTTATCATAAATAAGGAAAGCAGGCCGGGACTATGGATTCGTTTTATTGCCGTGAGGAAGAACTCAGGAAACTGAATGATCGCTATGAAGACGGTGATTTTGAGTGTATTATTATTTATGGAAGACGAAGAGTTGGCAAAACGGCTCTGATTAATGAATTCTGCAAGGATAAGCCAACGATCTTTTTTTCTGCTTTAAATACAACTGATCAGGAAAACCTGATTTCCTTATCCAGGGCTATTATGAGTTTTGAAAGACCGGATGTTGACTCGGCACCCATGTTTCAGGATTATGATGCCGCTTTGCATGAGATTACGACATTGTGTAAAGACAATCGGATTGTCTTTGTCATTGATGAATATCCCTATCTTGCAAAGGCAAAACCTGCGATTTCAGCGATGCTTCAGCATGTGATTGACCATACATGGAAAAACTCCGGGCTTTATCTGATTTTATGTGGATCATCGATGAGTTTTATGGAAAATCAGGTGCTGGGACAGGAGAGTCCTTTATATGGTCGACGTACTGCGCAATTTAAAATAGAGCCCCTGGATTATAAGGAGACAGCTGTCTTTCATCCAGAACGATCTTTTGAAGAGAATGCCCTGATCTATGGCATTAGCGGAGGAATCCCGCACTATATCAAAAAACTGAATGTGAAAACGGATATCGATGAGGCGCTTCTTAAAAATCTGTTTGACCGATCCGGATATCTTTATGAGGAGCCTGCAAATCTGCTCAAGCAGGAGCTGCGGGAACCGGCTGTCTATAATGCAATTATCCGGGCAATTGCGGAAGGCGCATCCCGTTTAAATGAGATCGTGACGAAAGTGGGAGAAACCAGTTCTACCTGCACGAATTATCTGAAAACGCTTACGGAGCTGGGGATCATAAAAAAGGAAACACCGATTACGGAGAAGCCGGGGAAAAAGACGATTTATCTCCTGGCGGACAGCTTTTTTCGTTTCTGGTATCGTTTTGTACCGTCAAATATCAATGCGATTGATTCCGGACGGATCTGGAAAAGTTATCAAAGAACCGTGAAAGCATATTTCCCGGATTTTATGGGGATTACTTTCGAAAAGATGTGTCGGGATTATCTGCTTTATTATGCGGACGATCTTCCGATCGATCTGAATGAGATCGGGCAGTGGTGGGGCACCGACAGTAAAAATAAAAAACAGGTACAGATTGACATAGTAGGGACTCCCGTAGAGGGAAAGGAGTATATCATTGGCTCCTGCAAATATAGAAATGAGAAAACGGGTGTGGATGAACTGACATTAATGCAAGAGTATTCTTCCGTATTTGGAAAAGGGGTTCGATATCACTATTATATTTTCTCAAAAAGTGGTTTTACGGAGGGATTGCAGCTGGCGGCGGATAAGGGTGAAGTGACGCTGGTTGACCTGGAAGAAATGTATACGTAGATAATCGACACAATATAAAATGGAGGAGGGCGGCAATGGTTGATACAAAGAAAGAAGCGCGAATATGTGTCTGATTACTATGAAACTCAGCGAAGCGAAGCTGAGCGCTAAGTTTCATGTATGCAGCGGCGCTTAGCGAAGTCAAGCCGTCAGGCGCAGACTTGCTCTGCATGCCCTTCGGGTAAAGCTTAGCATAGCTGTTTACTATAGGAGACTGGATACACCGAAGGACCGGGCGCGTGAGGAAGCGGAAATAAAAAAAGGAATAGCGGTATATAAAGCCGCTATTCCGGAACCAGAAACAGCTGATGACCTGATTGCAGAGATGGCGGCTGAAAACGGAGCAGACAATGAGGAGGCATGACTTTGAAGATAAAATTACAGCAGGTGATTGATGCCATAGAAGAGGCTGACGATAACTGGACGGGATTCTATGACTCGCAGACCGGTGAAACAGTGTGGCTGGGTGACACGCTCCTGACCGGCGAATCCTACGAGGAACTGGAAGAATTGATAGAGACATCGGATAACCGCTTCTATCGTTTCCCCACGAAGTTTGATATACACGAGTACAGCATCATGGAGGACTTCGTGGATGACCTCCCGGTGGGAGCAATACGGAATGAGCTAATGAACGCCATTCGCGGTAGGGGTGCGTTCCGCAGATTCAAAGATGGCATCTATTATCACGGCATTGAACAGCAGTGGTATGACTACCAGGCGGATGTTTACAAGCGTATTGCTATTCGTTGGTGCCGGGATGAAGGATTGGAGTATGAGGAATAACACGGAGAACCGTTTATGAGAAACCACGATGAAGAAATACAGTAAAAAATAAGCTTTGAGGGAAGAATTGTCTGACTAGGCGCCGCAAAGGAAATGGCACCTTAGGCGCGGAGGTGCTTCCTTTTTTTGAATGCGCTGAAAGGAATGATGATAGGGTATTGACAAAAACCAATCAAAGGAATATACTAATGATAGAATAAAACAAAAAATCAATCATTCCTTATGGAGGACAATATATTGAGTATTACGATCGAAGATATTGAAAAATATCTGTCAGAGGTAAAGGAAGCGGTTAAAAATAATCGCTACAGAATTGATAAAAATAAAAATCGACAGGCTAACATAGATTTGTTTCTGGATTATGTAATAGATGAGAACGGAGCAAAAGACATTCTGCTTAATCTGACGGCGATGGATTTTTCTGAAATATGACATAATGAGCATAAAGGATTTGAACATGAATTGCTGTATGTGTTTGGCAAGGATGTGAAACTTTTGGAGAGAACAGGCGATGAAGAAAAGACAGTTTCTCTTTATATAAAGTTTAACAAGCTGGAAAACCGTTATGTTGTGGTGATTTCATTTCATGAGCAAAGGTTTCCGCTCAGCTATTATTTTAAATAGCGCTATCATAAAAAATGGAGGATATCAAAATGGAGGAAAGAAAAAAAACAGATTTCTGCATTGAATGCAGAAAAAATACGGAATATTTCCTGAAGAAAAAGGGTATTTCCAAAATTGTAAAAGGAAAGACTTACCTTTTCAGTATTACTGTTGCAGTTTGCTCTGAGTGCGGAGAGGAAATGAGTCTGCCAGGGCTTATTGATAAAAATATCCAGGAAATTGATGAACAGTACCGGGCTGCAGAGAGTATCGTGACGGAAGATGACATTAAGAAGCTGATGAAGGTTTATAAGATCGGAAAAGCTCCTCTTTCGCTTGCGCTGGGATTTGGAGAAGTTACAATTTCCAGATATCTTGCAGGCCAGATTCCTTCGAAGGAATATTCAGATGTAATGAGGAAGGCTTTGTCCTCACCTGCATATATGAAAAGATGCCTGATTCAGAATAAGGATAAGATTGCAGATGCCGCATACAGAAAGGCAATGGAGGCAGTATTACAACTGGAGGGTCTTTTCTGTGTGTCTCAAAAGATGTTAAGAGTGATTTCCTATATATTTGAAAGTCTTGAAGAAGTTACGCCGTTGATGCTTCAAAAACTTCTGTATTTTGTTCAGGGATTACATTTGGCATTATATGACAGAGCAATATTTACAGAGGATTGTGAAGCGTGGGTTCATGGTCCGGTTTTTGCGGACGTTTATGACTTGTTCAGGGATTTTAAATATAATCCAATTGAGGATGCCAGATTTGCCATGTTTGATGGGGACACCGAATCCTTGACGGATGATGAAAAAAAGGTGATAGACCTTGTGGTAAGAACATTTGGATTGTATGGGGGAAAAGTGCTTGAAAGAATAACCCATAATGAAAAGCCATGGAAAGAGGCCAGAAAAGGATATTCAGATACGATCCCATCACACGAAATTATTTCAAAAACCAGTATTCAGGAGTATTATAAGGAGGTAAATGAAGGATATAAGATTGATTCGGAAGATGGGCTGATTAAATATATTAGATACATGCGCCAGGCTATAGCTTGAGTATGCGACAGCAGAAATGCTTCAGCATAGAAAACCGGAGCCTAAAGCCCCGGATAAGTGATATAGACGAAGAGGCATCATACTGATGGAAGCCGTAAATGAATGGGGATTGAGCTTCCTTTCGTGAAAGTCGCGGTTGTCATTTGCATGCGGATTGTGTTATACTGTCTTTGCGCGTACGAAAGAGTTCGGCAAGGGGGTGCGCTGATGGTCAGGAGAATATGCCCGATCTGTGACCGGGTGATGAAGATGCCGCATTACTGTATGACCTGCAAAAGCTGGGTGAGGCATCCGTATGTCCGGGATGTGACGTACTATCTGAACGAGCGGCATCCGAACGTCGAGACGGAGTGTGAGTATCATGACGGCGGGCAGCAGAAGCGGCCGACGCCGGTCCGGCAGACAGGACAGATGCAGCGAACCGTCGATGCCGGGCGGGACACCCGGAATGAACAGGGAGCGAATGGAAATTCCGGGTGGGTAAGAAACGATCGGGGGCGGGCGGCATCGGAGCCGTCTAAGAGCAGGCGTCGGACGGGGCAGGAGACTGGCAGCCCGGCAGCAATGCCGACCTTGCAGCGATCGCGTGCGGCGATGCCGGATGAAGACTGCCCGGAGACGATGCGCCAGAATGCGGAGCGTTCCCGGCAGGAGCGGGAGAGAAACCGGAACAAACAGGGTACCGGTCTGATGATTTTCTTTGTGCTGATGCTGCTGATCATTGGTCTGAATATTGTCCGGGTGATTGTTTCCGTGGGCTGGGATCTGCTGCAGGATCTGGGCGTGCAGGTGGGTTCCGGCATTGTTGCGGAGCCGGATGCGGAATGGTTCCCCATGGAAGGCGAGGACGAATGGTCGCCGGAGCCGGATGCGGACAGTGAGTGGAGCGATACTTATACCGAATTCGAAGACTGGGAGGTCAGAGAGGATGGAGTGGCCTGCACCATGGATGGACATTTTGCCATTTCCGGTGAGAATGTGGCAGACTGGATGCGGGAACTTCTGGGTGCTTATGGACTGGTGATCGCAGACGAGAGCGATTATTCTTATAATGTCCGTTATCAGGATGACGATACCTGGTTTGCTACCTGGCGCGCTTATGATCTTGAGACAGAGGATGAGGATCGGTATCCTTATGTGGAGATCAACTGGGACACAGCGACGGGGGAGCTGCATTCTGTTGAAATGATGCTGGAAACGACAGGGCAGTACCTGTCGATGGTGGGTGATGTTCTGGCTTATCTGAAGGAAGAAGGCGCAATCAGCATGGAGGAACAGGAACTGTTTGATGCAGCAGAATGGGCGGAGGTCGTGGATGACCGGAGTGAATATGAGGCAGTGGAAGGGTCGTTCTCCATCTGGGGAACTGCCTATGGTGAGGATTATTCGGTCATGATATCCCGGATCGCGGAGTGAGCGGATTCCGTATTCTGACGGATCGCGTGTCCGGCGACAGGGCCGAAGAACAGCCGCAGACGGGGATGAGTTGTGCTCTGGCTCGCCTGGGGACAAGAAGGAGATAGAGATATATGAAGATCAGAGATATTCTGGCTGGGGAAAAGCCATCGTTTTCCATCGAAGTATTTCCACCGAAGACAGAAGATAAATTTGATTCCGTGGAGCGGGCGGCGATGGAGATCACAAAGCTCGCACCGTCATTTATGAGTGTGACTTACGGGGCGGGCGGCGGAACCAGCCAGTATACGGCGGATATCGCGGAGCGAATTCTGGAAGAGGGAGTTACACCGCTGGCACACATTACCTGTGTGTCGTCTACGCGCGAGAAGGTACATTCGGTGCTCGATAATCTGAAGGCAAAGGGCATCGAGAATGTGCTGGCGCTGCGGGGGGACATCCCGAAAGATGGGAAGATGGAACACGATTACCGCTATGCGTCGGAACTGATCGCCGAGATCAAGGCGTCCGGTGATTTCTGTATTGGCGCGGCGTGCTATCCGGAGGGGCATCCGGAATCTCTGCATAAGGAAGACGACATTGGCCATCTGAAGGAGAAAGTGGAGGCCGGAGCGGATTTTGTGACGACACAGATGTTTTTTGACAATAACATTATGTATAATTTCCTTTATCGGGTGCGTGAACGCGGCATTACGGTGCCGGTGATCGCGGGTATCATGCCGATCACGGCCGCATCTCAGGTGGGGCGCAGTGTAAATATGTCGGGGTGCAGCGTGCCGCAGCGCTTTAAAGCGATGGTAGACAAATTCGGAGATAATCCGGTTGCAATGAAACAGGCCGGGATCGCGTACGCGACGGAGCAGATCGTGGATCTGCTGGCGAACCATGTGAACGGAATTCATATTTATTCCATGAACAAACCGGATGTTGCGGCGGCGATTCTGTCCAATGTGTCTGAGCTTCTGAAAGTGGATCGCTGAGAAATCGACAGCATAAGAGTTTAAGGCCCCGGTGGTGTGAGCTGCCGGGGCTGCGGTATATCGTGACGGAATTGGATGAGCTATGGAATGGAATGACAGAGAGATTCTGCGTTATATGGGATATCATGGGCAGGAGCCGCCAAAGGAGCTTCGGACGCTGATGGAGACGTGCAAGCGGGAACTGGAGTGCGCGGCGACGCCGCGCGCGATCTGGAGGGAATATCCCCTGCTGATTCAGAATCAGGAGATTGACATGGGATGTCTGCGAACGCAGAGCCGAAGCCTGGAGCGGAATCTGAGGGATTGCGAGCGGATTCTTCTCTTTGCGGCGACGCTGGGGAGCCAGGTGGATGTGTTGCTGCATCGTTACACGATTCTGCAGGTCAGCAAGGCGGTTGTCATGCAGGCGGCGTCGGTGGCAATGCTGGAGGAATTCTGCGACAGAAAGAATGAGGCGCTTCGGGAGACTTATCGGAAGGACGGCTGGTACCTGCGTCCGCGCTTCAGTCCGGGATACGGAGATTTCCCATTGGATTGTCAGCGGGGGATCGCGACCGCTCTGGAGTTGAATAAACGGATCGGGATCACGCTGACGGACAGTCTGCTGATGGCGCCGTCAAAGTCCGTGACAGCGGTGATTGGCATAAGCCGGATTGCGCGAAGCTGCAGCATACAGGGATGTGAGAGCTGCGCGAAGACAGACTGTGAGTATCGCAGGTAGACTTACGAAGCGGGAAAGAACAGACAAAGGCAGGAATGGCAGGATGGGAATTTTACAGGAAATAGACAGGAGAATCGTATTTTTTGACGGAGGGATGGGCAGCCTTCTGCAGACAGAAGGGCTGGGGCCGGGCGAGCTTCCGGGGACATGGAATATTCTGCATCCGGAGGTGCTGGTAAAGATTCACCGGGCTTATCTGGAGGCGGGCGCGGATATTGTGATCACGAATACCTTTGGTGTGGATTCGTTAAAATACAATGCAGACACCGGTTTCCTCCTGGAACCCGTGATCCGGGCGGCGGTCCGGAATGTAAAGGAAGCGATTCGCCTGAGTGGGAAAGAGGCATACGTCGGACTGGATATGGGGCCGACGGGCAAGCTGCTAAAGCCGCTGGGCGATCTGGCGTTTGATGATTGTTATGCGCTTTATCGCGAGATTGTGGAAATCGGCGTCAGCGAGGGCGTGGATCTGATTGTCATTGAAACCATGAGCGACAGTTATGAGACGAAAGCGGCCGTGCTGGCTGCGAAGGAGGCCAGCGACCTGCCGGTGTTTGTCACGGTGACCTTTGACGAGCGGGGGAAGCTTCTGACCGGCGGCAGCCCGGCTTCCATTGTGGCGATGTTAGAAGGGCTTGGCGTTGACGCGTTGGGAATGAACTGTGGCTTGGGACCGGTGCAGATGAAAGGGATTCTCAAGGATATCCTTGCCGTGTCATCGCTGCCGGTGATTGTCAATCCGAATGCGGGACTGCCGCGCAGCGAGAACGGCGTGACGGTGTACGACATCGACGCGGATGAATTCGCGGCCACGGTGGCGGAGATCGTTGACATGGGCGCGCGGGTCGTTGGCGGCTGCTGCGGCACGACGCCGGATCATATCCGCAAGGTGGTCGACCTCTGCAGGGATAAGACGCCGAAGCCGATCACAAAGAAGCATCGCACAGTGGTTTCTTCGTTCGCCCAGGCGGTGGAGATTGGCAGGAGCCCGATCCTGATCGGCGAACGGATCAATCCGACCGGCAAGTCCAAATTCAAGCAGGCGTTGCGTGACCATAATCTGGAATATATTCTGCGCGAGGGTGTGACCCAGCAGGATCACGGCGCCCATGTGCTGGATGTGAACGTCGGTCTGCCGGAGATCGACGAACCGTCAATGATGGTGGAAGTCGTGAGAGAACTGCAGAGCATCATCGATCTGCCGCTGCAGATTGACACATCCGATCCGGTTGCCATGGAACAGGCGTTGCGCGTGTACAATGGCAAGGCGCTGATCAATTCCGTCAACGGCAAGGAAGAATCCATGCGAACCGTATTTCCGCTGGTGAAGAAGTACGGCGGCGTGGTGGTGGCACTGGCTCTTGATGAGGGCGGAATTCCGGATACGGCCGAAGGCCGGATCGAGGTGGCGAAAAAAATTTACCGGACGGCGGCGGAATATGGCATTGCGCCGGAGGATATTCTGATCGATTGTCTGTGCCTGACGGTCAGTTCCGACAGCCAGGGTGCGCTGACGACGCTGGAAACGCTGCGACGTGTGCGCGATGAGCTGCACGGGAAGACGATCCTTGGTGTGTCCAATATTTCTTTCGGGCTGCCGCAGCGCGAGATCATCAATGCGGCCTTCTTTACGATGGCGATGCAGAGTGGTCTTTCCGCGGCGATCATCAACCCGAATTCGGAGGCGATGATGCGGGCATACTACAGCTATCGGGCGTTGATGGCGCTGGATCCACAGTGCGGCGAGTATATCAGCATCTATGGCGGACAGCAGGCTGCCTCCCTCGGGCAGAGTGCGGTTCGCACGGGTGGTTTGGACGGTTCCGGTGCAGCCGGTACACCAGCCCCGGCGGGAAGTTCCGGGGCGGTCGGCGCTTCTTGTGTGTCTGGCGCGACGGTTTTTGACGGCAGAGACGTAGGAGCGCTTGGTGCCAGTGTGATAAAAGGACTGAAGGATCAGGCAGCGGCGATTGTCGCGGAGCTTTTAAAGAGCAGGGACGCGCTGGAGATCATCAATGAACAGATGATTCCGGCTCTGGATGTGGTGGGCAAAGGTTTTGAGAAGGGAACCATGTTTCTGCCACAGCTTCTGATGAGCGCGGAGGCGGCGAAGGCAGCCTTCGAGGTTATTAAGGACGACATGGCGGCAAGCGGTCAGACACAGGAGAAGAAGGGCGTGATCATCCTGGCTACGGTGAAAGGGGATATTCATGATATTGGGAAAAATATTGTGAAGGTCCTTCTGGAAAATTACAGCTATGACGTGATGGATCTGGGAAAGGATGTGCCGCCGGAGACGATTGTCGAGACGACGATTGAGAATCATGTAGAACTGGTGGGACTTTCCGCGCTGATGACGACTACGGTGCCAAGCATGGAGGAAACCATCCGTCAGCTGCGGACAAGCGCACCCTGGGCGAAGGTGATGGTCGGCGGCGCTGTCCTGACTCAGGATTACGCCGATACGATGGGCGCCGATCAATATTGTAAGGACGCCATGGCGTCCGTCAATTACGCAGAGAACGTATTTGGCTGGAAGAGCTGATACCGGATACGGGAAAGAAGACAGGAAGGGAAACAGGATGAAAATTATCCAGGCAAGGGACTATGGGGACATGAGCCGTAAGGCGGCAAACGTGATTGCCGCGCAGGTGATTATGAAGCCGGATTGTGTGCTGGGGCTGGCGACGGGATCTTCTCCGGTCGGGACATATCGGCAGCTGATTGAGTGGTATGAAAAGGGAGATGTGGATTTCGGCGATGTGACAACGGTAAATCTGGATGAATATCGTGGAATTTCTGCAGAAAATGAACAGAGTTACGCCTGGTTTATGCATCACAATCTGTTCGATTATGTGAACATCAATCCGGAGCGTACCCATCTGCCGAACGGCATGAATCCGGACGCCGGGCAGGAATGTGCCCGCTATGAGGAACTCATCTGCCAGGTCGGCGGAGTGGATCTGCAGCTTCTCGGCCTGGGACACAACGGCCACATTGGTTTTAATGAGCCGGGAGATGTATTTGAGAAAGGGACGCATTGCGTGGATTTGCAGGAAAGCACCATCGAAGCGAACAAGCGTTTTTTTGCTTCCGCCGATGAGGTGCCGAGACAGGCCTATACCATGGGAATCCGGACGATCATGATGGCGAGAAAGATCCTGGTGATTGTCAGTGGCGAAGATAAGGCGGATATTGTGCAGAAAGCCTTTTTCGGCCCGGTTGTGCCGCGTGTTCCGGCGTCCATCCTGCAGATGCATCCGGATGTGACGGTGGTAGCGGATGCGGCGGCGCTGTCGAAGTGTGGTTCGCAAAAATGAACCATGCAGAAACGAAGGCTGCCATCTGATGGGCAATGACCGGTGATTGGAGGCGGGCTATGAAAATCATCAATGCGATGGTCTATACGGAGGAAGGCGTCTTTGCGAGAAGGGACGTATATACCGATGGGGAATGGATTGCGGAGACCAGCACGGATGGAGAAATTCTGGATGGAACGGGCTGTTATCTGATCCCGGGACTGACGGATATCCATTTCCATGGTTGTGTGGGGCACGATTTCTGCGATGGTACGCATGAGGCAATGGAAGCCATGGCGGTCTATGAGGCGTCGCGGGGAGTTACGACGATTGTGCCGGCGACGATGACGCTTGGCCGGACGGCGCTGGGAGCGATCTGCCGGGCGGCGGCTTCTTACCAGAGTGAAAGAGGGGCGATTCTCTGCGGAATCAATATGGAGGGACCGTTTCTTTCCATGGCGAAGAGGGGCGCCCAGAACGGAGCGTTTGTCATTGGCCCGGATGTGGAACTGTTCCGGGAGTGGAATGAAGCGTCCGGTCACATGGTGAAGCTCCTTGCCATTGCGCCGGAGGTGCCGGGAATGGAGAACCTGATCCGGGAACTGAAAGACGAGGTGGTGTTATCCGTGGCGCATACCACCGCGAATTACGAGCAGGCGGCGAGAGCCTTCGCGGGCGGCGTTCATCATGTGACGCATCTGTACAATGCGATGACGGGGCTTTCTCATCGGGAGCCGGGCGTAGTAGGGGCTGCGGCGGATAATCCTCAGGTGGAGGCGGAACTGATCTGTGACGGCGTGCACATTCATCCGGTGACGGTGCGACAGACGTTCAAACTGTTTGGCGATGAGCGGATCATTCTGATCAGTGATTCGATGGAGGCGACGGGAATGCCGGATGGCGAGTATGCACTCGGCGGACAGAAGGTGATCAAGAAGGGAAGTCTGGCCACGCTGGCGGATGGAACCATAGCCGGTTCGGTTACCAATCTGATGGACTGCCTGCGAACAGCCGTGCGTGAGATGGGAATTCCATTGACGAGTGCGGTGAAGTGTGCGGCGGTCAATCCGGCGAAATCCGTTGGGATTTACGATCGGTACGGGAGCATTTCGACCGGGAAGGCGGCCAATCTGGTGCTCCTGCGGGAAGACGACCTTCGTACGGCGTGCGTGATTCTGAGAGGAAAGATCCTGACCGATCGGTTGACCGAGTGAAGTACGGGACAGGGAAGTCAACTGGCCTGATGAAAAGTTGAAAAACTGGTTATACCACAATGCCACTTTTTGCATTATAGTGAACGACAGGAAACGACGATGCGAAGCCTTGCCCGAAGGGGCATGCAGAGCAGGTCTGAGTCTTTGTCGTGGCTTCGTTTCCGTTTCCCAGGAGTATGTCGGAGCCCGGCGTAAAGGAGGTCTGATCATGAAAAAAGTGGTTTCGATTCAGGATATTTCCTGTTACGGGCAGTGCTCGCTGACGGTGGCGCTGCCGATTTTGTCCGCATATGGAATTGAGACGGCAATTCTGCCTTCCGCGATTCTGAGTACACACACCGGAGGCTTTCAGGGGTTTACCAGCCTGGATCTGACGGAGGAAATGCCGCGGATTCTTGCGCACTGGATCAGGGAAGGGATTCGCTTTGACGCGATTTATACCGGTTATATCGGGGATGCCCGGCAGTTTGAGCTGATCCGGAAGGCGAAGAATTCGATTCTGACCGCGGGAGGAAAGCTGATGGTCGATCCGGCGATGGCGGATCACGGGAAGCTGTATGGTGCGTTGACTCCGGATATTGTTGCGGGGATGCGAACCCTGGTAAGGGATGCCGATGTGATTCTTCCGAACCTGACTGAAGCGGCTTTTCTGCTGGATGTTCCTTACGAGGAGCAGTATGACAGAAACCGGATTATGGAAATGCTGAAGAAGCTCGGAGAAATGGGACCGGAGACGGTGATTCTGACCGGCGTGTCTTTTGAGAATGGCAGAGTCGGCGCGGTTGCCTGGCAGAAGGAGAGCGGCGTATATCAGGAGTGCTTTACCGAGCGGATGCCCCGGGATTACCATGGAACCGGAGATGTATTCTCCAGCGTGGTAATTGCAAATCTCCTGAATGGGGTGGATGTATCGGTCGCGCTGAAACGCGCGTGTGAGTTTGTGGTGGAGAGCATCCGTAATACGATGCCGGATGCGGAACATTCGTACGGAGTGAAGTTCGAATCCGTGCTGGCAAAGAACCGGGTCTGAGGAAACAGTTACACGGCGTCGGTTTTTCGAAGCGACCGCAGGGTCGTTCGGGAAACCGGCGCCGTTTGCGTTCCCCGGTATTTCCATTATTGTCCGGACAGGCAATCCTCCCGGATGAAGGGGATCACATCGGACAGAGAAGGCAGCAGCCGGGTCGCCATATCCTGATACTTCTGGTCCGGTATTTTCAGATCCGGAATGCAGATGACCGGGATTTCTGCCGCATAGGCAGCTTGAATACCGGCTTCGCTGTCTTCGAGCACCAGACAGTTCTGCGGCGGTTCTTTGGCTTTTTCACTGGCTTTCAGGAAGATTTCCGGGTGAGGTTTGCCGTTGCTGATTTCAGGACCGAAGACCATGTCGTCGAAGAAGGAAAGGATTTGGTTCCTGGCGAGGACGCCTTCCGCACGTTCTCTTGTGCTGGAAGAAGCCATGATGATTCGGTAGCGGTTGCCCTTCAGAAAGTGCAGAAGCTCCGTTGCTCCCGGCTTCAGGGGGATGCCCTTGCTGAAATATTCTTTTTCCCGGGCCATGACGAAGGACAGTCCTTCCTCTACAGAAAGAGGAATCTGATACTGGTTGACCATATAGGTGACGTTTTTGACCAGGGTTTTTCCGCTGTTGTTGTGTGCATATTCTTCTAATGTAATGGTGTGGCCGTATGTTTTCAGAAAATCCACTTCAATCTGATAATAGATCATTTCGCTGTCGATCAGCAGGCCGTCGAGATCAAAAATAACTGCTTTTATCATAGCGGTTCCTCCTTGTGCGTTTCTGTCATTGTTTTCATCAATGACAGATGAAGATTGTTCCTTCCAATTATAACATGAAAAGCGACGGGATGCATGAAAAATTACTTGTAATTGTTTTTGGATTTCGGTAGAATAGAGACAGGCTGAATTGGGATTCTCTCGGGAAGGAGAGAAGAACATGAAGACGAGGTTTTCCGGTATTCTGAAGTGGCTGGCGCTGGCAGGATTTCTGCTGGCAGCCGGTTCTTTCTACAGTTGCGGGCTTTCCGGCTCGAATGGGGCAGGGCTGGTCCGTGCGGAGGAGAATGTGGAACCCATCGCACAGGAGGAACCGGCAGCCGTGGCCAGACAGGAGACGGCAACCGGCGGGAATACCGATGAGACAGCGCCCGGGGTGGCAGAGGAACGGGAGGAGATAACATCTGCGGCTGTGGAGAAGACGGGCGCGGAACGTACGGCAGATGCGCAGACGATTTACATTTATATCTGCGGAGAGATCCTGCATCCGGGTGTTTACCGGATGGCGGAGGGACAGCGGATCTTCGAGGTCGTGGAGATGGCTGGCGGTTTTACGGAACTGGCGGCAGACAGCTGGCTGAACCTGGCGGAAGCCGTATACGATGGGATGAAGATTGAGGTGCCGAATCAGAATCAGGTACAGGACGAGGCCTGGCTGGCGGCGCATACCGCCGGGGCATCGCAGACAGCCGCTTTGTCCGGGGCTGTGACGTCCGCTCCGTCCGCAGAAGAGTCCGGGGCGGGGAGCGGAAGCGGTTTACAGAAGGTGAATATCAATACGGCGACGAAGGAGCAGCTGATGACGCTGACTGGCATCGGAGAGGTGAAGGCAGCGCGCATTGTTCAGTATCGGGATGAGAACGGAGCGTTTCGCCGGATTGAGGATATCACGAATGTACCCGGAATCAAGGATGCGGCGTTTCAGAAGATAAAGGATGACATTACCATATAGAGAATGGCGGAGATACGGGAAGCATTGACACAGGAATGCCAGGAACCCGGCAGCGCCGGATGATTGAAGGAGAGAACAGGATGGCAAAGATTCTGGTAGTGGATGATGAGAAGCTGATTGTGAAGGGCATTCGCTTCAGTCTGGAACAGGATGGGATGCAGGTGGATTGCGCTTACGACGGGGAGGAAGCAATCAATCTGGCAAAACAGACGGAATATGACGTTGTGCTGCTCGATGTGATGCTGCCAAAGTATGACGGGTTTGAGGTGTGCCAGGCAATCCGGGAGTTTTCAGAGATGCCGATTATCATGCTGACGGCGAAGGACAGCGACATGGATAAGATCCTGGGACTGGAGTACGCGGACGATTACATCACGAAGCCGTTCAATATTCTGGAAGTGAAGGCACGGATCAAGGCGATTATGCGCCGCAACGCCAAGAAATCCATGCAGGGAAAGAAGGAGGACGACCGGTTGATCACGGCCGGAGATCTGAAACTGGACCGCGACGGACGGCGCGTCTTCATCGGCGCGAAGGAGATCAATCTGACGGCGAAGGAGTTCGATTTACTGGAGCTGCTCGCGTGCAATCCGAATAAGGTATACAGTCGGGAAAATCTGCTCACACTGGTATGGGGGAACAAGGTATCGGAATCCGGCGACGTGCGTACCGTTGACGTTCATGTGCGGCGTCTGCGCGAGAAGATTGAGCCGAGCCCGAGTGATCCGAAGTATGTGCATACCAAATGGGGCGTGGGGTATTATTTCCGGGTCTGATGGGTGTTTGCGTGCAGAAGAGGATGGGACGAAGGGGAGTGCGCTCTGCGTGAGGAAAGCGTCGGGCGCATTCTTTATGAAGCGATTTTGTGACAGGAGAATGAGATGGGCAGGGAGAAAAAGATCTGGTGGCGGCGTCTGGACAATACGGCGAAGATTTTTCCGGTGATTGCCAATGAGAATATGAGTCAGGTGTTCCGGACATCGGTGACGTTAAAGGAAGAAATCCAGCCGGAGATGCTGCAACGGGCACTGGAAGCGATTCTGCCGGAGATCGACCAGTTCCGGGTGAAGCTGAAACGTGGATTTTTCTGGTATTATTTTGAAGAAAACAGGGAAATTCCGCAGGTGAAGCAGGAGAGCAGGTATCCGTGCCGTTATATCAATCCGCATGAGAATCAGAAGTTTCTGTTCCGGGTCACATATTACGAGCGCCGGATCAATCTTGAAATGTTTCATGGACTGACGGATGGTCTGGGGTCGATTCTTTTCCTGAAACGGCTGACGATGCAGTACCTGCGCCTGGTGCACGGCCAACCGGCTTTGGAGCCGGCGGCAGACGAGGCGCCGGCGGAGGCACCGGAGCTGGAAGCGGTGGACAGCTATCTGGAGAATTATCATGAGATGCCGCATCACAGCTACAGTTCGCGGCCTGCGTACCGGATCAGCGGGCGGTTTATGCATCTGGGAAATATGCAGGTGTTACACGGCTACCTTCCCCTTGCCCAGACGAAAGCGGCCTGCAGCCGTTATGGTGTGACGGTCACCAAATATCTGGCCGCGGCCATGATCTGGTCGATCTGGCAGGAATACCTGGATGGAAAGAGCAGTCTGAGGCCGGTTGTTCTGAATGTGCCGGTTAATCTGCGGTCTTTTTTCCATTCCGATACGATCTCCAATTTTTTTGCCGTGACAATGATCGGGCAGCGGTTTCATAATCCGGACATGACGTTTGCAAACCTGGTCGGAAGAATCAGCCGACAGATGGATCGCAAGGCCAGCAAAGAACGGCTGGCCGAGAGCATTTCCTATAATGTCTCCAATGAGAAGAAGTGGTATCTGCGGGTGATTCCGTTGTTTATCAAGGCACCGGTGCTTCAGTACCTGTTCCGGAAAAAGGATCGGGCGTATTCGATGACGCTGTCCAATCTGGGTCTGATCCAGATGGAAGAGGCATATGCGGACGCGATCGAGCGGTTTCACATTTTTATCGGCGTTTCCCGACGTCAGCCGTTGAAGTGTACGGTTTGTTCGTATGGGAGTGAGATCGTGGTGACGTTCGCTTCGGTATTGAAAGACAGTCGTCTGCAGAAGCGTTTTTTTGAGACTCTGCGGAACGATGGGATTCCGGTCACTTTGGAGGGGAATGAACTCTGTGGGGCGAGAAAACGGGATATGTATCCGCGCGTGCGCCTGATTCGGATTATGCGGCCAGGCGGTGGTCAGAAAGCAGCGCGAATAGCCGGGAAGGCCAGAAGCCTCTGGAAGACAGTAGTCAGCCAGATGCGGGATTATCTGAGCGGGAAGGCGAACTGGAAAGAGGAATTGCGGCGAAGACT
This sequence comes from Clostridiales bacterium, assembly GCA_021202925.1. Lineage (GTDB taxonomy): Bacteria > Bacillota > Clostridia > Lachnospirales > Lachnospiraceae > Brotaphodocola. The sequence goes on from JAJQCD010000025.1 coordinate 39,383, forward strand.
TCATGTATGATGAGGAGCGGACAGGATGAATGACAGCCAGGTGAGCCTGATGGGAAGACTTGTGCGGGATGTGATGAAGAATATGATGGATTCCGCCATGGGGCATAAATTTCAGACCGGAGAGTATCGGATGGATCCGAAGGAACCGGCCTGGCTATGTCCGTCCGGGTTCGAATATGAAATCATCAGCATGGATCGTTTTAAGATGGAATATCTGCGGCCGGCCGGCGTCTGTACCGGGCGGGCGGTTCTGCAGCTTCACGGGGGCGGTTACATTGGTCCTATGAAGAATATTTACCGGGATTTTGCCGTACAATATTCGCTTCTGAGCCGGGCGGCCGATGTGCTGACGGCGGATTACCGGGTCGCGCCGGAACATCCGTTTCCTGCCGCGCTTGAGGATGCGGTGACCGCATATCAATGGCTGATCGGGACGAAGGCTTACGATCCGGAGCGGATTGTAGTGGCGGGAGATTCGGCGGGCGGCGGCCTGTCGCTGGCATTGATTCATTATCTGAAGGATCATGGCATACCGCTTCCGGCCGGGATCATCGTCATGTCCCCATGGACGGACGTGACCTGCAGCGGCGCTTCTTATGAGACGAATTATACGCGGGATCCCCAGTTTGGCGGGACGACGGACAGCATGCTCTACCACAATCCTTATGTCGGGGAGGCAGACCCGCAGGATCCCTATCTGTCGCCATTGTTCGGAGATTTTTCCGGATTTCCGCCGGTTCTGATCCAGGTGGGATCGGAGGAGATGCTGTTGGACGATTCGCGGATGCTGGCGGAGAAGCTGCGTGGAGCGCATGGAAAGCTGCGGCTGTCGATTTACGATGGCATGTTTCATGTATTCCAGATGGCATACCGGCTGATTCCGGAGAGTCGGGACGCCTGGGAGGAGGTTGGCCGTTTCCTGGAAATTATCTATGGTATTCGCTGGAAAAAGGCTGGGCAGCCGGTGAGGCGGGTGCGTTCCGGGCGAAAGAGGAGCGAACAGCCATGAAGATTACGCTGGTGACGGTGGGGAAGATAAAAGAACGGTTTTATACGGACGCCATAGCGGAGTATACGAAACGTCTCAGCCGTTATTGCAAAACGGAGATCATCCAGGTGGCAGATGAGAAGACGCCGGATCGGGCGGGTGAGGCCCTGGAGCACCAGATCCGGGAACGGGAGGGGGAGCGTATCCTGGCGCAGATTCGGGATGACGCTTATGTGATTGCTCTGGCCATCGAGGGAGAGATGCTCGATTCGGTACAGCTTTCCGAAAAGCTTGGAAAGCTGGGGCTCTGTGGACGAAGCCAGATTGTTTTCGTGATCGGCGGTTCTCTCGGCCTTTCTGAGGCTGTGATGAGACGTGCGGATTATCATCTGAGTTTTTCGAGGATGACCTTTCCCCATCAGCTGATGCGGGTCATCCTTCTGGAACAGATTTACCGGAGTTTTCGTATTCTGACGGGGGAACCTTATCACAAATGAAGCGCACAGTGAGACAGGGGAGTTCTTCATCTGCAGAGAATCGGAAAACGGGCGGAACGTCAGAAAAAAGAAAGAAAAATATCATCTTTCGTTTATATTTATGTGATATACTTACAAAAGAACGTCAGGAGCGTGTTGATATGCTTCCGGCGAACAGCGGAATCGGTCGGTCGTGCGATCGGTTTGCGACCGATGGAACGCGTATATATGTGGAGCGGCAAGGCTGCTCAAATCTGAAAGGAGGAGCGATTTACATTGAAACTGGGAAAGAAGCTTGCGATTGCTGTGATGGTGGGGATTTTGTCCATCGCGGGTGCGGTGACGTCCATGGCGTCTTCGAGACTGGATACGGTGCAGGATCCTTACTGGGATGAGGACACTATTACGATTGCCAGATGGGAAGAGGTGGAGGATGCGTATCAGTATGAGATCTACCTCTATCGCGACGACAGCAAGGTGGCCAGCGCGAAGACGAAGAAGGAATACATCAACCTGAAGAGTTATATGAAGGCAGAAGGCGATTATACCTTCAAAGTGCGCGCACTGACGAAGAGCAGTAGTTCCAGTAACTATGGTTACTGGTCCGAGGAGTCCGACGCATGTTATATCAGCGAGACCTATGTGGAGTACCTGGAGAACGGCGGCAAGATCGACACCACCTATTCCAGGCCGGGTGCGCTGGAGACAGAGGCTGCGGAGGAGACAACGGCGGCTGAGACGGAAGCGGATACAGGAGCGACAGAAGAGACGGCTGCAGCTGAGACGACAGAAGAGACGACAGCAGCCGATTCGGCTTCCATGGCGGGCTGGCAGCTGGACGAAATTGGCTACTGGTATCGGAATGAGGATGGCAGCTATCCAGCGAATGGCTGGTGGCAGGATACTACGAATGCATCCTGGTATTATTTCAATGAGCAGGGCTATATGATGACCGGCTGGATTGATGAGGGCGACGTTCGTTATTACTGTGATCCGACGACCGGCACCATGGTGACCGGTTCCTGCACGGTGGATGGTGTGACTTATATGTTTGATCCGTCCGGGGCTTTGCAGGAGACGATGACGGTCGAGACAGAGGCCGCGGAAGAGACAACAGCAGAGACCGAAGAAGAGACGACGGCGGCTGCTGAGACCGAAGCGATCGTCGACGCGTACATTGGATATGAGAGCAGCGACGACGAAGACGATTAAATGAAAAAACAGCAAAATGCAGCAGAGATACACCACTCACGGGGAAACCCGTCGGGTGGTGTTTTTGTTTGCGGGCTGCCAGTGACAGTTCTCGTAGTTTGCCATAGCATACGGAGAGAACTGCCAGTGACAGTTCTCGTAGTTCTATCCGGAGTGCTTTTCTCATATATTTCTGATGTGAGGTGAGAATGAGGATGGACAGGCGGGAGGAAGTGATCCGCATTTTTCCGAAGACAATTCGTGAGATGCTGAGGAAGCTGAAGGTTGATTTTGGACAGGTGCAGGAGTTTCGGGTGCGGGTCGGGGAACCATTGCTGATCGTTGTGGATAACCGGGAACTCTGTCTGTCGTCTGACGGACGGCTGGAACGGGAAACGGGCCGGGCATACCGTGTTTCAGCCGCAGAGCTGAGAGAAACGCTGGAATATATGAGCGATTACTCATTGTATGCATATGAGGAGGAGGTTCGGCAGGGCTTTCTGACGATTCCAGGTGGTCACCGGATCGGACTGGCCGGCAAGACCGTGATGGAGGGGAAAACCATCCGCACGATGAAGGGAATTTCTTCCCTGAACGTTCGTCTGGCGCACCAGATTTGCGGTTGTGCGAATGCTGTTCTGCCGTATCTCTATGAAGGGGGCCGATTGTTGGATACCCTGATTCTTTCGCCACCCAGATGTGGAAAAACGACATTGCTGCGGGATCTGGTTCGTCAGATTTCAGACGGGACGAAGGGGCGGCGGGGGATGACGGTTGGCGTGGTGGACGAGCGTTCGGAGCTGGGTGCCTGCTGTCAGGGAATTCCGCAGAACGATCTGGGGATGCGGACTGATGTGCTGGACGGCTGCCCAAAGGCTGTGGGAATGATGATGCTGATCCGGTCCATGGCGCCAGAGGTGATTGCTGTGGATGAGATTGGCGGGGTATCGGATCTGGAAGCCGTGGTTTATGCGATGAACTGCGGATGTACCGTGCTTGCTACGGTTCATGGTTCTTCGTGGGAGGATATCCGGAGAAAACCTTCGTTTGCAAGGCTGGCAGCGGAACAGCGCTTTGGCCGGTATGTTGTCCTCCATGGGTGGGGAAAGGCCGGGCAGGTGAGCGTGATCTGCGGGACGGATGGGAAACCGTTGCCCGGTTATGGCAGGATGATGGAGGAAACCGGATAAGGACAGGGCTCGTGCAACGGAACCCTGTGCAAAGAGCCATGTCGTTGGGGGATGGCGAATGGAAAGGGAGGCGACGGGAATGGCAATGCTGCGGATTGGAATGAAACTGCTGGGATCGATTCTGGTGATCGTGGGAACATCCGGTTTCGGAACCTGGATGGCGGGGCGGTACCGGGGGCGTCTGGAGGAAATGGAACAGCTGCGGCAGATGGTTTATCTCCTGAAGGCGCAGATTGTGTATGCGCAGACGCCCATCCCGGAAGCACTTGCGGTTGTAGGACGGCGAACGGAGGGACCGCTTGCCGAGCTGTTTTTGCGGGTTGCAAAACGAGTGTACGGACAGGAAGGCGAGTCATTTCGTGTGATCTGGCAGGAGGAGACGGGGCTTCTGGATAAAAAGACGTCTGCGCTTGCGAAGGCAGACCGCAAAAGCCTGGCAATGCTTGGAGAACATCTGGGATTTCTGGATCGGGATATGCAGGAACGCAATCTCCTTCTGTGTCTGGAACAACTGGATCTGGAGATCGGAAAGCTGCGGGAGCAGAGGCCGGAAAAATGCCGGCTCTATACCAGTCTTGGCGTCATGGGCGGGTTGTTTCTGGTGGTTCTGCTGATATAGACAGAAGGAGAGGAGTCTGGATGAGCGTCAATCTGATCTTTCGGATCGCCGCAGTGGGCATTCTGGTATCGGTCATCTGTCAGGTGCTCAAACACAGCGGGCGGGAGGAGCAGGCGTTTCTGACCAGCCTGGCGGGACTGATTCTGGTGCTGTTCTGGATGGTACCTTATATTTATGAACTGTTTGAGACAATCCGGGATCTGTTTTCGCTGTGAGAGGAAAAGGATGACGATGGTTGCTGTGGGAATTGTGGGGATTGCGGCGGTCCTTCTGGCTGTCTCGCTGAAAAGCGTAAATGGGGAATATGGAACCTATCTGGCTCTGGCAGCGTCCTGTTTCATTGCTCTGTACGGGACATCAAGGTTAAAAAGCGTGATGGATGCGCTGCGGCAGCTTCAGGAATGGATTCAGGTCAATCCCGTTTATCTGAAAACGCTGATAAAAATGACCGGAATGACTTATATTGCAGAATTTTCAGCCGGTATCTGCCGCGATGCCGGTTATGGTGCGATCGGCAGTCAGATTGAGATTTTCGGAAAGCTTTCGATTTTGGCGGTCAGCACACCGATTCTGCTGGCCCTGATGGAAACGCTGCAGAGGTTTCTGATATGAAGAAAACGGGACGGCGTATACGGACAGCACTTTTCCTGGGCGGAGTCGTTGCGCTGCTGTTTGGCAGGCGCGCGGAGGCATTTGCGATGGATGGGGAATCTGCTCTGCGGATGTCCGCGGTGCAGGATGAATCGTTCTGGCCCGTTCCGGATCCGAACGGGATGGATGAGCGGTTGCCAGAAGAAATCGACGCGATCGATCAGTTCCTGCGCCGGAATATTTCCCGGACGGGAGAAAACCTGTCGTTTCTGGAGTTTATGAAGGTCATCGCCTCGGGAGACGGAAAGCGGATTGGGAGGATGGTTCTTGACATAGTGCGGGACGGTCTGTTCGACGAAATCCAATCCGGCTGGAACGCGGCGGTACAGGTTCTGGCGATCGGTATTTGCGGATCGGTATTTGCGGGTTTTTCCGGAATTTTTTCGGAGGGAGGGATTTCGGAAACCGGCTTTTTCATGACGTACCTGATGGCGTTTACGGTATTGGCGGCCTCTTTCTTTCAGGGTGTCCGCGTGTCCGCGGAGTTACTGGAACAGCTGACCGGGTTCATGCGGATGCTTTTGCCTGTTTATCTGTCGACCGTCGTCTGGGCAGGGCAAACGATGACGGCGGCGGCCTGGTATGAGGCCGGGTTATTTCTGATTGGGGCAGTGGAGGGCCTGTATGTTCGTCTCCTCCTACCCCTGACCCCGGTTTATGTGCTTCTGATTATGGCCGGAAACATGGAAAAAGAGGAACTGCTTTCGAAACTGACGGGATTCTTAAGCGGAGCGATCCGCTGGGGAACCCGTTCGCTGTTCGGTGTGGCGGTGGGCTTTCAACTGGTTCAGGGTATGGTCCTTCCTTATGCGGATGCCGTCAAGTCAGCCGGGTTACAGAAACTGCTGGCGGCGATCCCGGGCATTGGACAGGGCGTGGAGACGGTGGCAAAGCTGACGCTTGGTTCCGCCACACTGATCAAAAACTGCGCCGGAGCAACGGCGATCGTCCTTCTCACTGTGCTCAGCCTGATTCCGCTGATGAAACTGACAGCGCCACTGATTCTGTACCGGCTGGCGGCGGCATTTCTGGAGCCGGTTGCGGATAAACGACTGGTTGCCTGTGTGAACGGGGTTGCGGACGGGCAGCGCCTGTTGCTGGGGCTGGCCGGGAGCGGGACGCTTCTTTTCATTACCGCGATTGCCCTGATCTGTATGTCGGGTTATACGGGGTGAAAGGAGGCCGGATATGACGGAGGTGTATGGATGGATTCGGAGCCTGACGGGATTTTTTCTGTTTCTGGCGATCGTCAACCATCTTCTTCCCGGAAAACAGGAGCAGAAATACATCCGCCCGTTTGCCGGGGTGGTACTTTTGCTGGTGATTGGGCAGCCGCTTGTGCGTGGGAGCGGACTGGTGAATCGGATCGCAGACGAGTATGAGAAGCAGGTGCTTCCATATGATAGACCGGAATTATCTTCACGGCTGCCGGATACGGGAGATACCTATCAGGAGCGGATGATTGCCATATATGAGGAAGAAGCTGCGTTACAGGTCATGCGGATGGCGGAAAAAGCCGGATATCCGGCGGTCTCCTGTCAGGTCCTGATCGGAAAGAAAGAAGGAACGGAGCGGTATGGGAAGATAGAGGCAATCCGGCTGAATCTGGCGGGAAATGAGAGGAAGGCGTCGGCGCAGACCGTGTCCCTGTCTGCAGACCCCATCCATGTCGAAGCGGTGAGCATCGGTAATGAGAAAAGAGAACCAGGGAGAGAAAGCACGGAAACCGAAGGTTCACCTGGCGTGGATGCAGAACCGCTTCGTGCGAAACTGGCGACTCTCTATGATCTGGAGGAGAGGTATGTGGAAATTCAAATCGCTCAGGGGGAAAGATAAGTGGGTTTTCCTGCTTACGATCGGGGTGATTCTCTGCATTCTTGCGTTTCCGGTCGGAGCGGTCAGAACGGAGAGAGAAACCGAAACGCAGGAACGGGACAATCAGTTTGAAAGTGGGATATATGTGGGGAATAAATGGGAAAATCAAACGGATATAGCTTATAATGATGAACTAAATGGGGGATTATCCCAATATTCGACTTATGTGCAGGAACTGGAACAGCGGGTAGAGGAAATTCTGTCACAGGTGGACGGAGTGGGAGAGGTGGACGTGATGATTGTGTTGAAATCGTCTTCGGAGACCGTCTGGCATACGGACGGCAGTCGTTCCCGCTCGCTGACGGAGGAAACGGATTCCAATGGAGGAACACGCCGGACAGAGAGCGAGGAGGAGGAAGCGAATACCGTGTTTTTCTCTGACAGTGGAGATAGCGGTCCGGTGGCGGAGAAGGAAATCTACCCGGAGCTTTCCGGAATCGTGATCAGCGCGTCGGGCGGGGGCAACCTGCAGGTACAGGCAGAAATTTCCCGGGCAATGGAGGCATTATTCGGTCTGCCCGCTCATAAGATTAAAATACTTAAGCGGGTGGAATGAAGGAGTGGTTTGCTATGAAGTTGTTTCGAAAGCCGAAGGCGCATCTGAAGGATGTCAATATGAAAAAACTGTTTCGCCGCAACCAGATCATCGTGACAGCTCTGGCAGTCATGATCGCCGCGGCCGGATATCTGAATTATGCCGGGAACCGGGATCTGGCGGCCAGCACGGGAAATTCGGTTTACGAAGCCGGGTCGCTAGAGATTTCGGATGAGGATCTGCTGGCGGAGAATCAGGCGAGCATGCTCGCCGGGAGCGATCTGGTTGAGGAAGCGCAGCCGCAGGCAGAGGCAGACAATCTGCAGGAGGAAGCGGGCGGATTGACCGTGGATGTGGCATCCGGCGATGAGGAGGATCTGCTGCTTTCGGCGATTCCGGAGGATGGAACGGAGCTTGCGGAGATAGAAAGCTGGGATGAAGGCGAGGAGACCGGTATTGACAATCCCGGTGAGGCGGTCCTGACCAGCGGAGTCACTGTGGCCGATTACATAGCGGGCGTCCAGTTGAATCGCGAGCAGATCCGGGCGAAGAATAAGGAAACCCTGAACAGTATCATCAACAATACAAACATTGACGAGGCGTCGAAGCAGGAGGCCATTCAGAATATGGTGGAACTGACAGAGATCGCGGAAAAGGAAAATGCCGCGGAGACGCTGTTAATGGCAAAGGGATTCGCGGATCCGGTTGTCAGCGTGGCGAATGGCCGGGCAGATGTTGTCATCAATGCATCCGCCATCACCGATCAGCAGCGTGCGCAGATTGAAGATATTGTCAAGCGTAAGACCGAGGTTCCCGCCGATGGAATTGTGATTACGCTGTTGAAGCTTGACGATTGAAGAAGGAACCGTGCGATGGTTACCACTGGAAGACGGCGATACCGGCAATGGCGATGTAGGCGCCGATTATCTTTCTCCATTCGAAGAGAACCTTTTCGACGCCGAAGAGGCCGAAGAATTCGATGCACCAGGCGGTGATGATCTGGGTGACGACGATCAGCAGCGTCGCCCGGGCGGGACCGAGTCCGTCCATGCTTTTGATAACCGTGTATGTGATGAAGGTCCCGAGAATTCCGCCAGCCAGCAGATAGAGCGGACGTACAGAAAAAAGCGCCGGTATGGACTCCCGTCCAGAGAAAAACCAGAGGATGACGCAGGCAATGAAAGCCGTCAGCTGTACCCAGCCGCTGCAGACCCAGATACTCGTCTGTCTGGTCACCGTCGTGTTCCATACACCCTGCAGGCTCATCATTGCTCCGGACGCCAGCGCAACCCATATTCCCCACATGATCTCAATCCTTTCTGTTCTTTTATGTTCATAGTTTTCGTTATTTTCGTGAAATTTATTCAAGCATTGTAACGCGAAAAAAAATATGGTATGATTAAGTCCGATACCATGTTTGTGCGCCAGGAGGATGCATAGTATGACGAGAAGAGAGATGAGAGAACACTGCTTTAAGATGCTGTTCGGGGCAGGTTTTTATCCGGCCGGGGAGACCGGAGAACAGGTGGAGCAGTATTTCCTTTCACCGGAAGAAGAGGATACGACAGAGAACGGGATGGTAGAAATCGTTCATCAGGTTGAGATGCCGGAGACAGATCGGATGTTTCTGACAGACCGTGTAGAGCGGATCGCGGCAATGTTTACAGAACTGGATACGGAGATCAATTCCGTGACGCAGGGGTGGAGTACCCGCCGCATGGGACGGGTGGAGTTGTCCATTCTGCGGCAGGCACTTTATGAAATGCGTTACGATGATGAGGTGCCGGAAAAGGTGGCGATCAATGAAGCCGTGGAACTGGCGAAGAAATTTGGCGGGAAGGATTCGTCGGCATTTATTAACGGCGTACTGGCGAAGCTGGTGACTGAGTAAGATGGCGGGCGTTTTTTCTGTGTCGCAGGTGAATTCCTACATTAAGAATATGTTTGCACAGGACTTTGCCCTGAGCCGCATTTCGGTGCGTGGAGAAGTGTCCAACTGTAAATATCACAGTTCCGGGCATATCTACTTTACACTGAAGGACGGTGGAGGAACGCTTGCCTGCGTGATGTTTGCCAGTCAGAGAAAGGGCCTGGCTTTTGTCATGCGCGAAGGGATGCGTGTGGTTGTGTCCGGCACGGTCGATGTTTATGAGCGGGATGGCCGCTATCAGCTGTACGCGAGAAAGATCGAGGCGGACGGCAGGGGCGATCTGTTTGAGAAATTTGTGAAGCTGCGGGACGAGCTGGAAGAGATGGGCATGTTCGCGGCGGAGTATAAACAGCCGATTCCGAAGTATGCGCGGACGGTTGGCGTGGTGACGGCGTCTACCGGGGCTGCAATCTGGGATATCATGAATATTTCGGCAAGACGAAATCCCTATGTGCAGCTGATCCTGTATCCGGCTCTGGTGCAGGGGGAACGGGCGGCGGCCAGCATCGTGGCGGGAATTGAGACGTTAGATGAGATGGGGCTGGATGTGCTGATAGTCGGACGCGGGGGCGGTTCGATCGAAGATCTCTGGGCGTTCAATGAAGAAATGGTGGCGCGGGCGATTTTCGACTGCCGCACACCGGTGATTTCGGCGGTGGGGCATGAGACCGATGTGACGATTGCCGATTATGTCGCGGATCTGCGGGCGCCAACGCCTTCAGCGGCGGCGGAACTGGCTGTATTCGACTGGAATCAGTTTGAGAGTCGGCGGCGGGCATATGAAGAAGCGCTGACGCGCGGACTGGATCGCGCGCTCGATCGGCGGAGGCATATGCTGACGCAGTACCGGCTGCGTCTGAGACTGTATGACCCGGAACGGCGTCTGAGGGAACAGCGGCAGCGCCTGACCGATACGGCAGATCGTTTCGATGCGGCCATGGATGGACGTCTGCGTGAGGCTCAAAAACGCATGCAGGTGCGGGAACGTCTGGAGACGGCGATGGAACGGCAGCTTGTCGCGGCGAGACACCGGCTGGCTCTGGTGAGCGGACGTCTGGACGGGCTTTCACCGTTAAAGAGGATCAGCGGTGGCTTCGGTTTCCTGACGGATGAGCAGAACCGGCGCATTGCGCATGTGCGGGATGTCGAGATTGGCACGCGAATGACCGTGCGGATTTCGGACGGGCGGCTTGAAGCGTATGTAACGGAAAGGACAGAGTATGGAGATAGAGAAGGAAATGACGATTGAGCAGACCTTTGAGGAGCTGGATCGGATTCTGGAGACGCTGGAATCTTCGGATACGACGCTGGAGGAGTCCTTTGCCAGCTATGAGAGAGGAATGAAACTGGTGAAAGCGTGCAGTGAGAAGATTGATCAGGTGGAGAAGAAGATGATCGTGCTGCGGGAAGGAGAAGAAGATGGGGGCGAAGGATGATCGGAAACGCCGAACCGCGGAGGTGAACGAGGTTCTGGAGCGCTTCCTTCCGGACGAAGACGGACACCAGAAGACGGTTCTTGCGGCTATGAATGACAGCATGCGGGCGGGCGGCAAACGGGTTCGTCCGATTCTGATGCAGGAGACGTATCGCCTGTTTACGATGGGAAAGGAGCAGGCAGATTGCCTGCCGGATGAGTCGGTGATCGAGCCGTTTATGGCCGCGATTGAGATGATTCATACGTCGTCGCTGATTCATGACGACCTCCCGTGTATGGACAACGATACCCTGCGCCGGGGCAGACCGACGACCTGGGTGAAGTACGGATATGATATGGCGGTACTGGCCGGGGATGCGTTGTTGATTTACGCGGTCGAGACGGCGGCTAGAGCCTTTGAGCGGACGTCATATACTGACCGGGTTGGCCGGGCCATCTCGATTCTGGCAGGCAAAACAGGCATCTTCGGAATGATCGGCGGCCAGGTAGTGGATGTGGAGCTGACCGGTAGGCCGATTCCGCGGGAGAAGCTGGATTTCATTTACCGGTTGAAGACGGGGGCGCTTCTGGAAGCGTCGATGATGATCGGTGCGGTTCTTGCGGGCGCAACGGAGGAGGAGATCCGCGCGGTGGAAGAGATCGCTTCCTGTGTCGGTCTTGCTTTTCAGATCCAGGATGATATTCTGGATGTGACTGCTACGGCACAACAGCTAGGCAAGCCTGTCGGCAGCGATGAGAAGAACAGCAAGACAACCTATGTGACACTGGAAGGGATTGAGAAGGCGAAGGCGGATGTGGCGGCGATTTCCGAGCGGGCGATCGGGCTTCTGCACGGACTGTCCGGCTCCAATCCTTTCCTGGAGGATCTGATTCGAATGCTGGCGACGCGGGAAAACTGATGCGTGACGCGGCATGGAAACCGGCGTGTATGGATTGTCTGCACGCGGATCAAAAGAACACTCATATACCCGGAGAGAAATGAGTATGATACTGGAACGGATAGAAGGAGCCAAGGACGTTCGATCCCTGTCTCCGGATGAATTAAGGACACTGGCGGCGGAGATTCGCCATTTCCTGATTGAGAAAATCAGCACGACAGGCGGCCATCTGGCGTCGAATCTGGGTGTGGTGGAACTGACCATCGCCCTGTTTCTGACATTTGATCTGCCGACGGACAAGATTATCTGGGACGTCGGCCATCAGTCCTATACGCACAAAATCTTAAGCGGCCGCAGGGAAATGTTTGACGGACTGCGCCAGTACGGAGGCTTAAGCGGTTTCCCGAAACGGTGCGAGAGTCCGTATGACTGCTTTGATACGGGACACAGTTCTACGTCGATTTCTGCAGGGCTCGGGATTGCGCAGGGACGTGATTTGCTGGGAGAGGATTACGCCGTGGTGTCGGTGATCGGAGACGGCGCACTGACCGGCGGGATGGCGTATGAAGCGCTGAATAACGCGGCGCGTCTGAAGAAGAATTTTATCATCGTACTTAATGATAACACGATGTCGATTTCCCGCAATGTGGGCGGAGTATCGAAATACTTAAACGAGCTGCGTTCCGGAACCGGATACAACGAACTGAAGAAGCGGGTGTCCGGCACACTTCTGCGGATCCCTGTGATCGGAGAGGGGCTGGTAGACAAGATCAGCCGCACGAAGAACAGCATCAAACAGCTTGTGATTCCGGGAATGCTGTTTGAAGACATGGGAATCACCTATCTGGGGCCGGTAGACGGGCACAACATCGAGGCCATGAAAAAGGTGTTCGGCGAAGCGAGGAAGATGGATCACGCAGTCCTGGTGCATGTTCTGACGAAAAAGGGCAAGGGATACAAACCGGCGGAGCGGGATCCGGCGCGTTTCCATGGAGTAGACCCGTTCTCAGTGCGCACGGGGAAGCCGCTGCACAAAAAGGAATTCCCTTCCTACACGGATGTTTTTTCGGAAACGATGTGTATGCTTGCGGCCCGGGACGAGCGGATTGTCGGCGTGACCGCGGCGATGCCGGACGGCACAGGACTGAAGGAATTCGGGAAACGGTATCCGGGCCGTTTTTTTGATGTGGGCATTGCGGAGCAGCATGCCGTGACGTCGGCCGCGGGGATGGCGGCTATCGGACTGAAGCCGGTGGTTGCCGTGTATTCTTCCTTTATGCAGCGTGGTTTTGACCAGGTTCTGCATGACGTCTGCATCCAGAATCTGCATGTGGTCTTTGCGCTTGACCGGGCGGGGCTGGTCGGGAGCGATGGGGAAACGCATCAGGGAATTTTCGACCTGTCATTCTTAAGCTGTATTCCGAATCTGACGGTGCTGGCGCCCAAGAATGTCTGGGAGCTGGAGGACGATCTGGAATATGCGCTGATGCGTCATGAGGGTCCGATCGCGATTCGTTATCCGCGCGGAGAGGGATACCGGGGGCTGGGAGAGTTTCACGCCCCGATTGAATATGGAAAAGGCGAGATCCTTTATGAAGGCAGGGAAATCGCACTTCTCGCGGTTGGAAGCATGGTCAGCACGGCGGAGCATATCCGGGCCAAACTCGCGAAGGAGGGCTGGGACTGTACGCTGGCGAATGGCCGCTTTGTCAAGCCCTTTGACCGGGAACTGGTCGGGCGCCTGGCACAGAAACACAGTCTGATCGTGACACTGGAGGAGAATGTCCTGCAGGGAGGCTTCGGCCTGCAGGTGACGGCGTGTGTGCATGTGCTGGCACCGCAGGTGAAGGTGCTGAATGTTGCACTGCCGGATGCGTATGTGGAACACGGAAATGTATCCGTTCTGCGGGAGACGCTGCAGATCGACAGCGATTCCATCATCCGGAACATGAGGCGCTTCTATCCGCCGCTCGCGGCGACCGGCGGGTCTGAAGACGAGACGGCGCAAGCAGAAGGAAGCGGGATCCGGATTACGGAAGAGCTTTAGGAAATCTCCGGACGGGACGGAAGAGAGGAATAATTGACGGATGAAGCAGAGACTGGATATTCTGTTGACGGAGCGGGGACTGGCATCCTCCAGGGAGAAGGCAAAAGCAATTATCATGTCGGGAATTGTCTATGTGGACGGGCAGAAGGAGGACAAGGCCGGTTCCATGTTTGCGGAGAGCGTGGCGATCGAGGTGCGCGGACAGCCGCTTCGCTATGTCAGCCGCGGCGGCCTGAAACTGGAGAAGGCCATGACGCATTTCGGCGTGCAGCCACAGGGGAAGATCTGTATGGATGTGGGGTCCTCCACCGGTAGCTTTACCGACTGCATGCTGCAGAACGGGGCGGTAAAGGTTTATGCGGTCGATGTGGGACACGGACAGCTGGACTGGAAGCTGCGCAATGACCCGCGGGTGGTCTGCATGGAGCGGACCAACATCCGTTATGTGACGCCGGAGGATATTCCGGACCGGATTGCACTGACGTCAATTGACGTTTCTTTTATTTCTCTGTCAAAGGTGCTGGGACCGGTGAAGGCGTTGCTGGAGCCGGATGGACAGGTAGTCTGTCTGATCAAGCCTCAGTTTGAGGCCGGGCGCGAAAAGGTAGGGAAAAAGGGGGTTGTCCGTGACCGGGCGGTCCATCTTGAGGTGATCGAGAGAGTGATGGACGACGCGGTTTCCATGGGATTCCGGGTTCTGAACCTCGAATATTCACCGATTAAGGGACCGGAGGGCAATATCGAATATCTTCTCTATCTTCAGAAGACGGAAGAGGGCAGCGTGGTGTCGGAGTCTCCGGTTGACGCGAAACGGGTAGTGGAGATGGCACACAGCGAACTGGACAGATAAGGAGTACAGGCACAAGGATGAAACAGTTTTATCTGATTGCAAATCCACTGAAAGCAGAAGCACAGGAGACGGCAGAACGAATGGCGGGTTATCTGAGACGGCATGGCGCAGAGTGCACCTGCGGGCTGGCTCTGAACCGGCGGCCGGAGGGCGGCTACACCAACCCGGCGGATATACCGGCCGATACGGAGGCGGTTATTACGCTTGGCGGAGACGGGACGCTGATTCAGGCGGCACGCGACCTGAATGAACTGCGGCTGCCGATGATCGGCGTCAACCTCGGGCATCTTGGTTATCTGACACAGGTGTCAAAGGGAGAGGACGTGGAGAATATGCTGGATGCGCTGCTGGAGGATCGGTTCACAACAGAGACGCGCATGATGTTACGCGGGACGGTGTCCGGACCGCATGGTGTGCGAAGCGGAATCGCGCTCAACGAGATTGTGCTTGCGAGAAGGGAACGGCTGCAGGTGCTGCGTTTTGAAGTCCTGCTCAATGGGGAAGCGTTCAATTCGTATATGGCAGATGGGCTGATCGTGGCGACGCCGACCGGATCGACGGCTTATAATCTGTCGGCGGGCGGTCCGATTGTCGCACCGGGAACCAGCCTGATGATTCTGACGCCGATCTGTTCCCATTCCCTGAATTCACGGAGCGTTGTGGTCTCGGCAGATGACCGCGTCTGTATCCGGCTTTCGGAAGGAGGAGGACCGGATCAGGTGCAGAACGTGGTTTTTGACGGGGATCTGGAGATTGAACTGAATCCGGGAGACACGCTGGAGATTGGACGTGCCGCAAACGTGACGACGTTGATTCAGTTGAAACGCGGGACATTTCTGGAAACGCTGAGAGATAAGATGGCGCGCATTTAGAGAGGACTAAGGGGACATGAAACTGGAACGACACAGTAAGATTGTGGAACTGATCGGAAAGTATGAGATCGAGACGCAGGAGGAACTGGCGCGGCTTCTGCAGGACGCCGGCTTTCAGGTGACGCAGGCCACGGTCTCAAGGGATATCCGGGAGCTGCGGCTGACCAAGGCTTCCTCTGAGAACGGGAAACAGCGCTATATGGTGATGCAGAGTGGCGACAGCTTTTCAGACAAATACATCCGTGTGCTGCGGGACGGCTTTGTCTCTATGGATATGGCGCAGAATATTCTGGTTGTGAAAACGGTCGCGGGAATGGCGATGGCCGTGGCGGCCGCGCTTGACGCCATGCATTTTCATGAGATTGTCGGCTGCATTGCGGGAGACGACACTATTATGTGTGCGGTTCGCAGCGTGGATGATACCATTCTCGTGATGGAGAAAATCAAAAAACTGATTGCAGTCTGACAGGACAAGGGGGAATGCAGCAATGCTGTTGGAACTTCAAGTTAGAAATCTGGCGCTGATTGAGCAGGCCGATATGGAATTCGGAGAGGGGCTGAATATTCTGACCGGTGAGACCGGTGCAGGAAAATCGATTCTGATCGGCTCGGTGAATCTGGCTCTGGGGCAGAAGGCACAGAAGGATATGATCCGAAGCGGCGCGGAATATGCTTATGTGGAGCTGATTTTCTCTGTAGAAGAGGAAAAGCTTGCGGCGCTTGCGGCGCTGGATGTGCGCCCGGATGAGGACGGACTTCTGATTATTTCCCGGAAACTGATGCCGACCCGGAGCGTCAGCAGAATTAATGATGAGACCGTCACCGTAGCAAGGCTGCGCACGGTAACCGGTCTTCTGATTGACATTCATGGCCAGCATGAGCATCAGTCGCTGCTTCACGCGTCGAAGCACCTGGAGATTCTGGACACTTACGTGAAGAATCAGACGGAGGCGCTTAAGAAAGAGACCGCGGAGTTGTTTGGCCGCTATCAGACTCTGAAAGCCAGGCTTGCGGAAAGCGATACGGATCAGGAGAGCCGGAGACGGGAGGCCGATTTTCTGCGCTTTGAGATCGAAGAGATTGAGGGAGCCGGGCTGAAGGACGGCGAGGAAGAGGAACTGACGCGGCAGTATCGGAAGCTGGCGAACGGACGTCGGATTCTGGAATGTCTCTCCGAGACCAGCGAGGCGGTAGACTCGGACGGGGTCGGACGTGCGCTGCGCTGTGTCAGCGAAGTGGTGGAGTATGACGACAATCTGAAACCGATTCGGGATCAGCTCTATGACGCGGAAGCTCTGTTAAATGATATTCACCATGCCGTCCGGTTATATCTGGATCAGGTGGAATTTGATGAAGAGGAGCTGGCATGGATCGAGCTTCGTCTGGATGTGATTCATGGTCTTCAGGCCAAATATGGAAACAGCGTTGTCCGAATCCACCAGGCATTGGCGGAGAGAAAGGCCAGGCTGGATGAACTGGAGCATTTTGATGAATATCGGAAACGGACAGAACAGGAATTTCAGGCTGTGACAGAGCGGCTGGAGACGGTCTGCCAGAAACTTTCCGGGGAGAGGAAAACGGCAGCGAAAGCGCTGACCGAACGAATCCGGATCGCCCTGCGGGATCTGAATTTTCTCGATGTCCGGTTTTCCATGGAGTTTGGCCGACTGCCACACTATACGGCAGCCGGTTTCGATGAGGCGGAATTCCGGATTTCCACCAATCCGGGCGAACCGGAGCGCTCCCTGGGAATGGTGGCGTCCGGCGGCGAACTGTCCCGGATCATGCTGGCGATCAAGACCGTGCTGGCGGACAGCGACGAAATTCCGACGCTGATTTTTGATGAGATCGACACGGGAATCAGCGGGCGCACGGCACAGAAGGTGTCTGAGCAGCTGGCGATCCTCTCCCGTTCCCATCAGGTGCTCTGCATTACACATCTGCCACAGATTGCGTCGATGGCGGACTGTCATTTTGAAATTGCCAAATCGGTGTCGTCCGGAAAGACGAAGACGGGGATCCAGCAGCTTTCTGAGGATGAGATTGTGGCCGAACTTGCCCGGCTCCTGGGGGGTGCCGAGATTACCGACACGGTCATGAAAAATGCAGGAGAGATGCGGCGGCTGGCCGCTGTGGCAAAGGCACAGGCGAGAAAAAAGGCGGCTGCGGATGCTCCTTTTGGGGAAAGCAACAGATAGAAGGTCAGAAGGAGGAGGGAGCGGAATTTGACCGAAATACAACATCGTTGCAGCTATGTAAACCTGAAGAATCCACTTTACATTCGCTACCATGATGAGGAGTGGGGTGTGCCGGAGCATTGCGACCAAAAACTTTATGAACTGTTGATTCTGGAAAGCTTTCAGGCTGGTCTTTCCTGGGAATGTATTCTGAACAAACGGGAAAATTTCCGCGTTGCCTTTGACGGATTCGATATCGATAAAGTATGCGCTTATGACGAGACGAAATACGAGGAACTGTTAAACAATCCGGGTATCATCCGCAATCGTCTCAAAATCTCGGCTGCCATCCATAACAGCGTCATTTTCAGGGAAATTCAGCGAGAGTTCGGATCGTTCGATGCGTATATCTGGGGATTTACCAATGGCAGGACTATCATCGAGGATTACCAGACGCGCACAACATCTCCGCTTTCGGATGCCATTTCCCGGGACCTGAAAAAACGAGGCATGAAGTTTGTCGGTTCGACGATCCTCTATTCTTACCTTCAGGCTATTGGGATTCTTCATGCACATGGAGCGGAATGTGATTTACGGTTGAAAGAACAGTATGAAATACAAAATAATCAGGAGTAAGCGGAAAACAATAGCGATTCAGGTGACGGCGGAAGGCGTGCTGGTGCGTGCGCCTGAGCGGATGACAGAGAAAGCCATCCGCCGTTATGTAGAAGAAAACAGAGACTGGCTGCTTGCGCATGTCAAAAGAATGGAAGAGAGGCAGAAAAGCCAGCCTCCGGTAGAGAAGCTTTCACTGGAAGAAATTCGCAAACTGGCGGATCAGGCGACGCGTGTGATCCCGGAGCGGGTGAAGCATTACGCATCGCTTGTCGGAGTCACTTACGGAAGGATCACAATCCGCAATCAGAAGACGAGATGGGGAAGCTGCAGCGCGAAAGGCAATCTGAATTTTAACTGTCTTCTCATGCTGACACCGCCGGAGGTGATCGACAGTGTGGTGGTGCACGAACTGTGTCACAGGAAAGAGATGAACCATTCAAAGGCGTTTTATGCGGAAGTGCGGCGGGTCTATCCGGACTATGACAGGTGGAATCAGTGGCTGAAAGAGAATGGGGGAGCACTGATGCGGAGGATGACGGGGTGATTGCATATGGATACAAACGTATATCGTTATGTGAAAGTGATAGCAGAAAGCGAAAGCATTTCAGCCGCTTCACGCAAATTATTTATTTCCCAACCGGCCCTGACAAAGCAGATAGGCCGTCTGGAAGAACAGTTGGGAATTAAATTATTTGAAAGGAATAAGTCTCCTCTGAAGGTTACTGAGGCAGGTCATGTTTTTGTGACATATGCGGCAGAGTACATCGAGTTGGAAGAAAAATTAAAGAATGAGCTGCGCAGAGTAGCATATCCGGAACGCAGAACGGTTAAGGTCGCTACTACGGCCCGTGGAGGGTCTTACATAGGTAACAGGACAGCAGCTTTTCTGGCGACACATTCCGATATTCAACTAGAGTATCTGGATATGAGTGTTGTGGAGTGTGAAAGTGCGTTGGAGAGTGAGATCATAGATCTGGCGATATATACGGATCCGGTGATTTCTGATAAGATCGAATACATGCCACTGGAAGTGGATCCGCTTGTTCTGGCAGTGCCAAGAAACAGTAAAATGTTGGAAAATAAAGACATAAGCAATAACAACTTTACATCTCTTCTTGAACTCACGCCGGAGGAACTGCGCAATCCGGAAATTACTTATGTTCTTTCCACAGAAAATCACAGTTTATATTATGCAGAATGCAATTTTTTGAAAAAGTATAAGATTAATCCCGTACAGTCCTTACGTGTGGATTTTGTTGATACAAGATATTCTATTGCATGCAGTGGAGTAGGAATTGTTCTTGTCCCAACAGCGACGATAAGAGAAAATAAAGACAGAGATAAGATGGCATACTGTACAGTGAAGGGAGAGTCTCTATACCGCTATATTGTAATAGCGAAAAAGAAAGGAAAGATACTTTCCCAGGAAGCGGAGAAGGTGTGGAGGTTTATGATAGAACAGAGATTCTGAATATGTGAATCAAAAGCTGTGTTTCTATAACAAATTGGAATAGAGAAAAGACAAAACGGAATAGATACCGAGTCCTGAAATCAGGATTCGGTATTTTTTTGCTTTTTGTAACTATTCAGAACCCCCATACTGAAAGATATAGTCAGGGTTCCCTGCAA
>JAJQCD010000031.1 GCA_021202925.1 Clostridiales bacterium
ATCCTGTCGGATATGTTGATTATCTGAGGATGTACGGGCTTGATTTTGAAGAATTCCTTTGGGGTATGGGAATTTCGGAAGATATGATAGCGAATCTTTGCCATTACCTTCATTCAAAAACCGTAATACCTGAGGCAATTCATTCCCAGATGATGCATTATTACAGGCAGTACATTGCGACAGGCGGTATGCCGGAAGCAGTACAAAAATATTCAGATACAAAAGATTTCAGGGCGGTTGATCGTGTACAAAGGAGTCTTTTACAGGGATATCAGTATGACATCGCGCATTATGCGACGGCTGAAGAAAAAGTAAAAGCCGAAAAATGTTACCTTTCTCTTCCCAGACAGTTACTGGATAAAGAAAACCATAAATTTCAATATAAAGAAGTCGAGCACGGCGGCAGGGCGCAGAAATATTTTTCGAGTATTGAGTGGTTGCTTCGTGCAGATATCGTACACGTATGCAAGCGGGTGACAGATGTCAGATTCGATCTGGATGATTATGCAAGGGATGATTTCTTCCGGGCTTATCCAACCGATCTGTCTCTACTGATGGCGATGAAGGATTTTTCGTTAAAACAGTATATTGTAGAAAATACTCTGGAAGGAAATTCCAAAGGGGGCATATTTGAATGTGCAATCGCAGATGCCCTTTATAAAAAGGGGTATCCATTGTACTTCTATAAGAATGAGACAACAAAAAAAGAAATCGATGTTATCATCCAAAAAGACGGTAAGGTGCTTCCTATTGAAGTCAAGAGCGGAAATACACGGGCAAATTCACTCAGATCACTGATGAAGAATCATCTGGATATTGATTATGGGTATAAATTTGCAGATGGCAATATCGGTAAGAGCGAAGATCGCATCGTTACGCTGCCTTTGTATATGATTGCATTTATCTGACAGAATGAGACGATAATGGAGGAGAACAGATGCGATATCTTTTAGTTGCTCATTGACAGAGAAGTTTATAAAGGGACTTCATCTGATGTTAAAAAACGGAACCAGCGATTCCGGAAAGGACTGGTTTGCTGTCGGCGATTATAAGAAATTTCCGAATGAGGTTGGCGGGATGGATACTGCGCTTCCGGAAGAAGTTGCCGGTAAAATGAAAATATTGCTGACAGAGTATAATGTAATGAAGGAAAAAAATTTGAAGATATCCTGGACTTTCATGTAAAGTTTGAGCGGATTCATCCGTTCCAGGACGGTAATGGTCACGTGGGTCGATTGATTATGTTTAAGGAATGTCTGAAATACGATATCGTCCCATTTATTATCGATGACAATTTGAAATTGTTTTACTATCGAGGATTAAAAGAATGGGACAATGAAAAAGGTTACCTTACGGATACCTGCCTGGCCGCACAGGATAAATATAAAGCGTATCTGGATTATTTCAGAATCCGGTATTAGGCAGTATTTGTCTGATTTTTCCGTCTATTGAAATGGTCACAACCTGCCATGGAATAAACCTGCCACTTGCCTGAAGCGCTTTCTTTGCTGCCATTTCCAGACCGCCGCAGCATGGAACCTCCATACGGACGATCGTGACGCTCTGAATATCGTTATTGCTGATAATATCTGTTAATTTTTTACTGTAATCAATGCTGTCGAGTTTTGGACACCCGATGAGCGTGACTTTGCCTTTCATAAATTCAGAATGCATATTGGCATAGGCATAAGCTGTACAGTCAGCAGCGATCAGCAGTTTGGATCCGTTAAAATATGGCGCATTCACAGGAACAAGTTTAATCTGGCACGGCCACTGGCGAAGCTCCGATACAGATGCTCCGGAATGCGTGTTTTCTGTGTGTGAGCTGCCGGGATTCATTGTATGCATACGACTTCCGGGGCAACCTTCGTGGGAGATTGCCATTCCATTTTCACGGAGTTTCTTCTGCTTGCTTTCCCAAACGGCTTTTTCGTCATATTCCGGTGCTTCGCGCTCCTCAAAAGTAATGGCTCCTGTAGGACAGGCAGGCAGACAGTCCCCGAGACCGTCACAATAATTTTCCCGAACCAGCTTTGCCTTGCCATCAACAATGTCAATAGCACCCTCATGGCAGGCAGCAGCGCAGACGCCGCAGCCATTACATTTTCCTTCATCAATTTTGATGATTTTTCTGATCATATCAAATGCTCCTTTCGATTCTGAATATATTTATCACATCACAGTCAGGGCAGCAAAACCGAATTTCTCCGCATTTGGCCTTTGGCGGTTCACCGCCATATCTTAAAATATCAATGTACGGAAATCCTGCATGCAAAGCCATAGGGCACAGAAGCCCTCTTTCTGTATCATAATCGAAACAATCACCGATTTTATGGCCTCGATGACAATTGCAATCTCCCTTTTTATCTACGAGAGTAATTGTAATTTTTGGTTTTGACATAGAAATTACCTCTCTTCAAAATACACTTACTTATTGACTTCATGTTTGTATTATGCCATAATCAAAAAAACAAATCGGTTGTAAATACAACAGAAAGAAACTTTTATGAAAAACTATATTCCGATTTTGAGACACACACAGTTGTTTAATGGTGTGGGTGAAGAGGAAATACAGTCTATGCTCGGTTGCCTGGGAACAACCGCAGAAAAGTATAAAAAAGGAGAATATGTATTTCGACAGGGTGAGCTTCTTTCAAATATTGCAATTCTCGTAGAAGGACAGTTGTTTATTCGCCGGGATGATTATTGGGGAAACAGCAATATTATCAATTCTATTGAACTGGGGGAAATGTTCGGTGAAGCGTATATTACCCCAAACAGTGGTGTACTCCCCAATAATGTGATTGCCGCAAAGGACAGTACCGTGCTTTTTTTTGAAGCGAAGAAGATTATCACAACCTGTCCGTCCGCCTGCCGGTTTCATGCAATGATTGTGCAGAATTTAATTTATGCGATTTCCGATAAAAACCGGAAGCTTGTACAAAAGCTTTCCCATATGTCAAACCGGTCCATAAGGGAAAAACTGATATCTTATCTGTCTGAAGAATCAAATAAACAAAACAGTCCATCCATAGCCATTCCCTTTAACCGGCAGCAGCTTGCGGATTTCCTTTCAGTAGACCGCAGTGCCATGTCAAATGAACTTTGTAAAATGCGTGATGATGGATTGATAAAATTTGAGAAGAACCGATTTACATTGCTGATGTAGAAAAGCTGCAGAGGGTACGCACATGGAACAATATATAAGCCTGAATGGGAGAACTGTATTTTACGATGGAATGTACTATGTCGAAATGTTTCGCAATGTTATTTTACAATGTTATCGAAATGTGTCGTATTGAAAAAGAAATGATATATAGAGACGGAAATGCGAAGTCGCAAAAAGCACCTATAAAGTTAAAAAACAAATGATAGAATTATGATTTTTCAGGAAGGAACGACAATGCAAGATGAAAAATTTATTTGATGTAATTCCAAGTGGCTTTTTCAATTATCTTGCGAGCAACAGTAACCATCGAATCTACGCAGATTGTCTGCAGGTGATCTATGATGAATATGATCGGGAAATTTCCTACAGGATTCCCAGAACCAGAGTACGTGACGCACTGGCAATTTATCTGATGGAAAATCATGTTCAGCTTGAGGATGACGGTGCTTCTGAAAACAGAAATTATAATGATATGGCAAGCGCTGTGATTCGCAAGTTATCGGATCGTAACGTTGGCTGGCTGGAAGAAGAAGCGGATGATATGACTTATGAAAAGCATATTGTGATGACAGAACCGGGAATTCGTCTGGCTGAGTTTCTGTCTGAATTGAAAAAGCCGGAAAAAGAGGAGTTCTCCGGTTATATTTATACAATCTACAACACTCTTCAAAATGAAGAAATGTGGAAAAATGATCCTTATATTAATGTCCTGGTTCAGGTTAACCGGAACGCAAGAATGCTGTCCAAGGCCTTAAAGAGGTTATCTACGTTCATTCGCAAGATCATTGAGCGTATGGTAAATGAAGGCACCTTTGAAAGCCTGACAGAAAACATTATCGAATATTGTGAAGGAAGTTTTATCAAAGAATATACCAGGTTGACGAAGCAGCAGAATATTCATGTATACAGGGGAATCATCCGCAGGCAGCTGGATCGGCTGCAGTCGGATCCGGAGATCGCAGAACTTCTTGTGATCGGCTGTATGGAAGAAGAAGAAATTTCGGAACAGGAAGCAGAAGAAAGGGTGATGATACTGGTTCAGGCCACAAAAAGGTTTCTTACGGATGATTATGACCGGATCATGAAGGACATTAAACACAAGATCAACATTTATCTGCATGTTGCCGTAGGACGGATGAGATTTATCTATAATCGGGGAACTGATATACGCGGATCCGTGGAGAATACCATTAAGTATATCATAGAGGAAATGCAGGATATCGGCATGAAAGAGAATATGCCGGAAGAAATGAACGGATTATTTTTGTTAGACCGAAATGAATTTATTGATAAGGAATCTCTTCGTTACCCCAGAAAGCAGCGGCAGATCAGAAAAATTACGGTTACAGAGATGGAAGAAATGACGGAAGAGCAGATCGAAGAGGCGAGACAGGCGCAGAAAAAAGAAGCATATAATCCGTATTCCAGGGAAAAGATGAGAATTTACGTGGAACAGTTGATGGGCGGACGGGAATCCATTGACAGTAAACAGATCCCTCTGGGCAGCAGGAAAGATATACTGGCAGGTCTGTCCGCGGTTGCGTACAGCGGTGAGAATGGATATGTTGTTGAACCGGCGGAGGGGTATATCGAAACAGAACAGATGATTCTTCATAATTTTACCATCAGAAAGGAAAACTGACAGATGCAGGAATACTGGGAAAGCTATACTTCATCGGAAAAGGAACAGTTTCAGAAAATCTGCAGACGGCTGTTAAAGCAGACCTTTATTGTCCGGGACAAAGATGAGGACAATAAGCGGGCATATTTCTTCGTTTCCAAGAGACCGGAGCCATTTTCCCGATACTTCGGATATATCGGGTTTGATGTGATACTGGATCGGGATAATGGGGTGATCATGCTGCGCAACTGTGTGGATGTATCTGAAAACGGGAGAATACAGACCAATCATCTGGTCTTAAAGAAAGCGGAGAGTCTTGTGCTGTGCGCGCTGTGGACATTATATGTCGATCGGATCCGGTCGGGAAGTCTGGCGCGGTCCATAGTCGTATCGGTAGTAGATCTGAAATACGAGATGGAAAAATATGGCCTGAAGGAACCGCTTGATAAAACACTGATGTCTCAGATACTGGCACTGTTTGAACGCTTCTGTCTGATTGACGTTCAGGGAAAGGTGGGAGAACCGGAGTGCCTGATCCGGCTGTATCCTTCTCTTCAGTTTGCACTCGATGGAAATGAATTTACAAAATTTGTGGAAGCGGCCAATCAGAGAATGAAGGATAAGCAGGGGAAGGAATACGAGGAGGAAGAAGATGAATTGGGAGAAGAAGGCGAGTCAGAAGAATAGAAAGACGGCGACAAAACTGCTGTTGATTAACTGGTCTCGATTTCAGAATATTACGGTGCGTCTGGAGGGTTCTACTCTGTTTACCGGAGTGAACGGAAGCGGAAAATCCACGATTCTGGATGCTATGACATATCTTTTGACGGGAAATACCCAGTTTAATAAAGCGGCGAAGGACAGAGACCGGACCGTTGCGGGCTATGTACGCGGGGATACAAAAAGCAATGGCGCGGATCGTTATCTGAGGAAAGACGCGATTGTCAGCTATATCGCGATGGAGTTCTGGTCGCCGATCGAGAATATGTATCTGGTGGCTGCCGTAGGCATGGAGTCAGCCAACGAATCGGATGTGGTCTCCTCCTGGTTTGTCTGCAGAGATACCTGGATGGAAGAGATTAATTTTTGCAGGACGGAAGAGAAGAAACTCTACGTAACGCCGCTCCGCCAGCTGGTTGTCAAAGGAAATAAAATCAAATCATCGGATTTTATGGGACGTGACAAGGGCACCGAACAGGTGCTGCGTACGCTGGGGCTTCGCTGTGATGTGAAAAAATATCGGGCAAAACTGTTAAAAATGATGGCTTTTAACCCGGAAAATAATATCAATCAGTTTATTCAGGAATGCGTTCTTGAACCTGGAAAGGTAGATTCTCTGAAAGAACTGCGTGAGCAAAAAGAACATTTTGAAAAATTACGGGAGTCGTATCAGGATCTGCAGGCAGGGAAAGAAAAGTTAGAGGAGATCGAACGAAGAACTCAGGATTATGAAAAGAAGGAGAGAATGCTGGGGATCCGTGAACTGATGCTGTTATACCAGGAGGTTAAGGGAAAGGAAGAAGAAAAAGAAGAGGAAGAACGAAAACAACAGAACTTAAAGCAGCGTCTGCAGTCACTGGAACAGCAAAAAGAGGATATTAAAGAGCAGTTAAAGTACGCGATGGAGCGTCTGCAGGCAGCAGAATCAAATGAACTGTTTTCCTCTATGCGGGCGAGTATCCGGACTATGGAAAATCATTTGTCGGAATTAATGCATCAGATTGAAAAATATGAGGAGGAGACTCTTCGGCTGAAAAAACTGCAGCAGATTCTGACCGGGAAACTGTCGTGGCTGTTGGAGGAGGGGATCGCAGCGGATGCAGACCGGGTATATTTGAGAAATCTGGCGGAAGCAGGATTCTCTGAAAATAAAAAGAATGCTTTGTTTCAGCAATTGTGTACTTTTGTCAGCGGAAAAAAGGAATTATTACAGGATGAGAGAGTCCATCTGAAAGATGATGAGAATAAACTGGCAGCGGAGATGGATGCCCTTTCTGAACAGCTGGCAAGACTGGAATCCAATCGCCTGATTGAGCCTGGACTGATTACTGAGGCGAAAGCACTGATAGCCAGAGAACTGGAAAAAAGAGGAATCCATACGGAGATCC
The DNA here is from genome assembly GCA_021202925.1 of Clostridiales bacterium. Lineage (GTDB taxonomy): Bacteria > Bacillota > Clostridia > Lachnospirales > Lachnospiraceae > Brotaphodocola. The sequence continues at coordinate 6,899 of JAJQCD010000031.1, forward strand.
GGACCTTTGCCGAACTGGTACAGGATATCCTCAATGAAGACTGGCGCATGGCAATCGAAACGTTTCTCGGAAATAAACGCCACCATATCATAGTGGAAGGAAAATACTGTCATCAGGCTCTGGAAATTCTGCATGATAATAAAATTATGACGGCAACGATTGTATTGACGGACAAGCTGCCGGATACCCGGGTTACACCGGGCAGTGCGGCGGAGCAGCTGGAGATCCCTAATATCTACGGCCGCCGATATGCCAATTATCTGCTGAATGGGATTCATCTCTGCCATGATCTGAGGGAGCTGCACGATCATCCGAAGGGAGGGATGATGCAGGATGGAACACTGGCAAAGAGCTATGCGGTTTCGCTGATGAATATGAAGGATACCAGAGTATGTCTGGGATCAAAAGCAGTTGAACTGCAGAAAAAGGCAGTGCTGCGCAGGCAAAGGGAACTGGATCAATTGCTCCCGGCCATGCGGGAAAAACGTTTCCAGGTTACGGAAAAGCTAAAGCATATAGAAGAGATTGTCTGGAGGACGGATGCTTATCAGTTTTCCGCGCCTGATCTGCTGGCTGAACGGCTGGATGAGAGACGAAAGACAGAGCAGGAGATCGAGCGGGTGAAGAGTAATCCGGATTTTACGACAGCACTGGAGGAACAGCAAAGAGCGAAAGCATATCACGATCAGGTGATGAAACGCAATGACGTAAATACTGCGGATACAGGCGTATGTCGGGAACAGATTGCAAAAAGTGAAGAACAGCTGAAGCGGCTGGCAGGTGAAATCTATGTCACGCAGCAGCAGTATGAGAGTGAATGCAGGAAACATCTGGAATGGAAACGTCCGATGCTGGAGGAGTATGAGAAGCTGCGAAAACGCCATGACGGTGCGAGAGTGATCAAGGATAAGACCGTCATGGACCTGCGCAGCGAGGTAGGAAAAAGCAGACAGGATATGGAGAACGCGCAGCTGGACTATTGTAAAATCACGCAAATTGATCTCTATCAGCGGGGACCGGCGTATATCCCATTTTACCGGGAACAGTACCGCAATATCGCGAATGTGAAAATCGAGCAGGTGAGAACACAGCTGGATGAACAGTCAAAGCGGCTGGAAAGCGCATTTATGAATGATTTTGTCGCGGAGATCAATGAAACTGTAACAGAAGCGAAGCTGGAGATCGAGGCGATTAACCGTGAACTGAAGCAGATCCCGTTTGGCAATGATACTTATCGATTTGTTATGAAAGAAAAGGCGGATCGAGGTGTGTTTTTCCGGATTTGCCGGCGATTGCAGGATTATATGGGTTCACCGGAAGTATATATGAATTCCCTGCGCGACGATGAGGAGATGGAGCATGACATCCAGGAATTTATGAGTGTCATTCTGGAAGAAGAGGATGAGACCGAGTATACGGATTATCGGAAATATTTTTCCTATGATATGGAAATTATCAGCAATCAGGGGAAGGCACAGGTGATGGCAGATTTATCAAAAAAGCAGGGATCGGCCAGTAATGGAGAAAAGCAGACGCCGTATTTTATTATACTGGCTGCGAGTCTGCTGCAGTATTACCCAAGGCAGAATTGCTGTGCCAGACTGGCGTTTATCGATGAAGCGTTTTCAGCTCTGTCAAGGGAACGGATCGAGCAGATGGTGAAATATCTGGAGACAAACGGTTTCCAGGTGATCTATGCGGCGCCGCCGGAAAAGATCAGCAGTATCGGCCAGTTTATTGATTCTACGGCAAGCCTTGTCATCACCGGACGTTATACCAATATTGTGGAAGGACTGATTAAACAGGATGAAATTTAATCCGGATATGACTCAGAGAAAGGTGCTGTCTGAATTATTGGATCGATATGAAAACAGTAAAACGTATAAAAAGGAAAATCGGGTGCACCAGACCTTTTCGATCCCTCCGGATCGCATTATGCGGGAGTATGATTCGGATTTCACAGATGTGGAAAAGGTGCATTTATTTGAGGCGGAACTGGACGAGCTGGCGAAGCAACAGTTCATCCGGCTGGAACGGAAAGGAACTGTGATAAAAAGAATCCTGCTGAATCCGGAGTCGACAGGAGCCTGTTATCAGATTCTGGGAAGAAAGGATAAAAACACCTGGATTCAGGAACAGATTTTGTTTTATGAAAGTTATATGGGGAAATTTCCGGTTCTGACCGGGTTCTGCACGGAGCAGATCCGTCTGCTGTCATCGGGACGCAGACCGGAATATGAGCCGGAGGAAGCCAGAGAGCTGCTGTCTTTGTGTTCTTTTATACTGGGAAATCAGCAGGAACTTCTGGAAAGAGAACTGTCGATTGTGCGGTTCGGCGACAGCAAATTGTTTGAGAAAAAATTCCGTTCCCGCGTGTGCCGTATATTAGAGAAGTACGGCGATTATGAGGAACTTCTGGACGGAGTTGACGATAAGCGGGAAAAAGAACAGGTTCTGCTGGGAGAATATGGGATCAGCAGTAACCCTTCCTATCTGTATATGAAAGGGGCGGCTACGCTGACTTTTCGCGGCCTGCCGCCGGTGAAGCTATCCTTAAACACACCGGTTGCCTATTCTTCGGAAAGCCTGGAGAGACTGGAGCGGATTGACATCCATGATTCGCAGGTGATGACGATAGAGAATCTGACCTCTTTTAACCGGATGAAAGAAAAAGACTATTTTTATCTGTTTTTGAGCGGATATCACAATACGGCGAAACAGCGCCTGTTAATCCATATCGCGGAGCAGAACCGGGGAATCCGCTGGTTTCACTTCGGAGATTTTGACCCGGATGGGTTTTTGATCATAGAGCATTTAAAGAAAAAGACCGGGATTCCTTTTCAGCCGATACACATGAGTCTGGAAGAAATGAGAAAATACCGGAAATACGGGAAACCTATGGAGGAAAATGACCGGACAAAGGCGGGAACACTGCTGGAAAAGGGAAAGTATCCGGAAGAAATGAGATTTATGCTGGAGGAAAACTGTAAGATCGAACAGGAAATTGTCAGCTGGACGCTGGAGAGCGAGCGGAAGAAGAAGTGAGGACATATAAAACATGATAAAAATATTATTTATCTGCCACGGCAATATTTGCCGCAGCACACTTGCGCAAAGTGTTTTTACTTATATGGTTCATGAACGGGGGTTGTCGGATGTATTTTGCATCGATTCGATGGCCACCAGCACGGAGGAAATCGGCAATCCGCCGCACAGGGGAACGGTGCGAAAACTGCGGGAGGTTGGAATTCCTCTGGTGCCGCATTGGGCGAAGCAGATCACATGGCGGGACTACGAGAAAGCGGACTATGTGATCGGCATGGACGAGTGGAATATGAAAAATCTTCGCAGGATGCTTCGGGGCGACCCGGATCACAAGATTTACAAATTTCTGTCTTTTTCCGGTTCCGGGCGTGATATCGCCGATCCCTGGTATACGGGAGATTTCGACGCAACCTACGAGGACGTGCTGGATGGCTGCAACGGGTTCCTGGATTATCTGCAGAAGAATGGCATTATCTGACCGGGAAAGCAGAAAACGGCAGAAGCGTTGCTTATTTGTTGAGCAGTTCCGTCAGATCTCCCGCCATCCGCCCAAGATTTCGCTCGACAATTTCATAGACAAACACATCTCCGTCAAGGGCTGCAGGATCGACCGTGGCAATTTTTTCCCAGTTGACCAGAGTCATGGCCTGAAAATTCCGGGAGAGGATCGGCACCATGGCGCTTGCGAAGGAGTCACGAATCATGACGATGGTTCGTGTATCGGGCGCATTGGGGGCGGATGTGCGGATCAGACCCGTGCCGTTTTCATCGTATTCCAGGGTTTCTGTGTCTACATAAGTCAGGTAATTGTCGATTTGCATGGATGTTTCATCCAGATAAGTCATTGGGGTATGCCCCAGGTCGCCCAGATCGCCTCGATCTCCGTCTTTTACGGTCAGGGAAAACGAAGGTAGTTCAGCAGCTGTATGGCCGAGTGCTTCCAGAAGGACATGAGTGCCGATCAGTGCTCCGAGCGCGTTCCAGTGCGTGTCGGTTTTGTAGTAAATAAGAGTCTCCTGACTGGCTTCCTGCAGATCGGGCAGGGGAAAACGGACGCAGATGTCGGAATGTGTCTGGATATAGTCTACCAGCTGTCTGGCGCGGGAGGTGTCTGACAGTGGGGCGTAGCAGTCCGGCATGTACTGGCTGTAGACGGTTTCTTTGTTGGGGATAAGCAGAAAGACAAATTCTCTTTCGTCTTTCGCATATCGTTCCCGGAGATCCAGAAGCTGCTCCAGAATGCCATGCAATTCTTCCTCCGAAAACGGGCAGATCCCGAGCGAATCATAAACCGTTTCGTTGCCTTTGTAAAACAGCCAGTTTTCTTTGCCGACGATGACTTCCGCATGGTCAATGCTGTGAAAGAGGGAGAAGTTGATGGATGCGTATGCATCCATCCAGGCAGAGCGGAAGGGAGCATGATCGTTGATGAAGCTTTCCACTTCAGAGGGGAAGTCATCCATTTTGTCGGGAGACCATTCGGGCCATTCGCTGAGCGCCCGGTTTTCGGTATTGGTGGTATCCTCAAATCCGGCAGCGTGCCAGATGAGGTTTGGCAGCAGAAGAACAGAAAAAAACAGGATGATCATACACTTTTTCATATAACTCCTTACCGGGGGGCCGGTCGTTTGCCGGCAGCCCATCCTGATGATGCAGGGTCAAAGACTGCTATGAAAGTCCAAGAATCCAAGCTGTGAGGCGCAGGATGATTGGCAACTTTCATGTATACAACGGCGCTTAGCAAAGTCAAGCCAAAGGCGCAGACTGAGCTTAGCATAGTTGTTTAGAAACGAAAATAAATAAACGGGTTGTAGGTATTGTTTACCAGAAACATGGTGCAAAGCAGCATACAGCCCACCATCAGGACGATATCCGGCCAGATGGTATGTGCTTCGTCAAAGAGATGCCTGCGCAGCGGTTTGCACAGAGCCTGTACCGGTCCGCAGAGAAGGACGCCGACAAGTGCCCAGAAGAGGACTCGCCGGTCCGCAAACATGGGAATGGTGTAGCAGCCCGGGCTCTTTCCGGCCATACCTTTGAGCAGTTTCCGGAGAATCGAGAGATCCTCGATTCGAAACAGCATCCAGCCGATGATCACGACAAACATGGTGTAGAGATGATTCAGTATTTTCAAACGGTTCCGTTCCAGAATGTTTCCCAGAAACAGCCGTTCCGCGACCAGAAAGACACCGTAATAGGCACCCCAGAGGATGAAATTGACCCCTGCGCCGTGCCAGAATCCGGTCGCCAGAAAAACAAGAAACAGATTGATATAGGTTCTTACCGCACCCTTCCGGTTTCCGCCAAGCGGGATATAGAGATATTCTTTAAACCAGGTGGAAAGGGAGATATGCCACCGGCGCCAGAATTCCCGGACGGACGCGGACAGATAGGGATAGTTGAAATTTTCCATAAAATCAAAGCCGAACAGTTTTCCCAGGCCGATCGCCATGTCGGAGTATCCGGAAAAATCATAATAAATCTGAAGCGTATACAAAAGTGCGGCACACCAGATCAGGCTGCCTGTGGCCATCTCGCGGTTGGCTTCGCTGAATACCTGATCCACGACTGCAGCGAAGGTGTTGGCCAGAATAACCTTTTTTGCCAGTCCACAGGAAAAGCGCCGGATTCCATAGGCAATTTTGTCCATGGAGACGGTTCGCCCGGTCAGTTGACGGTCGATCTCATGGTATTTGACGATCGGTCCTGCGATCAGCTGCGGGAAGAAACTGATATAAAGTGCCAGGGCCAGGGGATTTTTCTGTGCCTGCAGATTGCTTCGATACACGTCGATCACATAGGAGAGAGCCTGGAACGTGTAAAAGGAGATGCCAATGGGGAGCGCGATCTCCCTGGCGGCAAAGACCTCATGCCGGAACAGGTGATTGATGGTTTCAATAAAAAAGGAAGCGTATTTATAGTATCCCAGAATGCCCAGGTTGACTGCGATACAGCAGACCATCAGAAGCCTGCGGAGGTTTTGCCTGTCTGTGCGTTCGATCCGGATGCCGAACAGGTAATTGATGGCAATAGAAAGCACCATCAGAATCACATACCTGGGTTCGCCCCAGGCATAAAAAAAACAGACTGGCTGCCAGGAGCAGAAGGTTCCTTCCGGTCAGTCCGGGGATGCAGAAATAAAGAATGAATACGGCCGGTAAAAAATACCAGCAGAAGATAAGGGAACTAAACAGCATGGCTTTCCTGTCCTTGTCAAATTTTGTCGCTGCAATTGATTCCATTCTAATTTGAGAGACTTACTTTGTCAAGCGATACCGGCTTATGCGGCTGACCGCGCGAGGCAGGCCGGTTACCGGTCGTATGGCGGCGGATCGATCGGGAATCGTCTGCTGTGAGGACAACAAATAAGCCAGGAACAGGAAGAACCGGTGATGGATGTACAGTTCTTCTGTTTCCTGGCTTATTAGTATATGCGTAAGGCTATCTTCCGGTGTGCCGAGTGGAAGATGGTTGGGCAATCCGCAGAAGGCCTGTTGCATACAGTCAGGTTTACCTTATCATAGAATTGTGAATTTCAGGTGAATTGCAGGAGATTTCCTGTGAATACCAGTTTGATTTCACTGAGTTTTCAAATTTATTAAAGGTTGATTCAAGGTTTGCACGTTATGATGACAGAGAAAATGAACATGCCGTAAAAATATGACAACGGCAAAAGGAGGAGCCTTTTATGATTCTGGTAAAGGAAAAGAGAGGAAGCTGGCGGATGGTGTTCGCATGTTTGCTGGCGGCGTTTCTTGTGTTAACGGGTTTGCGGACGGTTTATGCAGCGGGTGGGCTGGAACTGGTGACGGCTTATCCGGGAATGTCGGTGAAACCGGGTGATTCCCTGAGTATATCCGTCGATCTGGAAAACAGCAGTGGGAGCGCATTGAATGCGGATGTGGAGATTGCTTCGCTTCCGGACGGCTGGGAAGGCTATCTGCAGGGAGGAAGCTATCAGGTAAACCGCGTTCATGTCGGGACAGACGGAGCGACGATCACACTGCATGTGACGGTTCCCAAAGAATGCGCGGAAGGAACCTACCAGGCGGTTGTGAAGGCGACGGCAGACACCGGAGCAGAGAGCACACTTCCGATTTCATTTACAATCAGTGAGGAAAAGGCCGGCGCGGGCAGTTTTACATCCGAATATCCGCAGCAGGAGGGGGCTTCCGGAACCGATTTCAGCTTCAGCACAACCCTGATCAACAATGGGTTGACGACGAAATCATACAGCCTGTCTTCGAACGCACCGGCTGGCTGGACACTGACATTTGTCCCCTCCGGCGAGACGACCAAAATTGCCGGAATCGATGTGGAATCCGGGGAGAGTAAGGGAATCACCGTTTCCGTGACGCCGCCGGAGCAGATCGCGGCAGGCGAGTATGATATTTCCTGCAGCGCGGTGTCCGCGGATGAGACGCTTTCGGTTGATCTGAAGGTTGTGATCACCGGCACCTACGGACTGGTTCTGACGACACCGGACGGACGTCTCAGTTTTGACGCACAATCGGGAAAGAGTTCGGATGTCACGCTGAACCTTGAAAATACCGGGAATGTGGATCTGGAACAGGTTTCGCTGAATTCTACCGCACCGAGTGGCTGGACGGTGACGTATGAGGGACTGGAGGACAACAGCATCGATTCCATTGCTGCCGGTACGACAAAGGAAGTGATTGCGCATGTCAAACCGGCGAACGATACGATTACGGGAGATTATGTGACATCGTTTACGGCGCGCACGGATGAGACTTCGTCCAGCGTGGATTTCCGGGTGTCCGTGAAGACCAGTACGCTGTGGGGAATAGCAGCGGTGGCGATTATTGTGATTGTGATTGGCGGACTGGGATATGTATTCCGCAAATATGGCCGTCGATGAGGATGAGAAAGGATAGCAGATGATGGAGAAGAATCTTGTACCTGCTGCGGAGTCGGAGAACCCCGTCTGCGGGGCGGTTTTGCAGGAACCGGCCGGAGAGAGAATCCCCCTGATTCGCACGGTCGGACTGACAAAAGAGTACGGGACCAAGCGGGCGGTATCCGATCTGAACCTGGAGATTTATTCCGGCGAAATATTTGGCCTGCTGGGGCCGAATGGAGCCGGAAAAACGACGACAACGCTGATGCTTCTCGGCCTGACGGAGCCGAGCGCGGGCGAAGCGTGGATTGACGGGATAGACTGCACCCGCGATCCGATCCATGTAAAGAAAATCACCGGCTATATGCCGGATAATGTAGGATTCTATGGCGATATGACGGGACGGGAAAATCTGCGCTTCACGGGAAGACTGAACGGCCTTCCGGGAGACCTGATTGAAAGACGGTGCGAGGAGCTTTTAGAGCGGGTCGGCATGACATACGCGGCGGATCAGAAGACTTCGACGTATTCCCGCGGAATGAGACAGCGGCTTGGCGTAGCGGATGTGCTGATGAAAGACCCGAAGGTGATTATTATGGATGAGCCAACGCTGGGGATCGATCCGGAAGGCATGCGGGAGCTGATGCAGCTGATTCAGAACCTGGCAAAGAAAGATGGACGGACGATTCTGATTTCTTCCCACCAGCTGTATCAGATTCAGCAGATCTGTGACCGGGTTGGTCTTTTTGTGGAGGGAAAGCTGATGGCCTGTGGGCGAATCGATGAGCTGGCGGGACAGATGCAGCAGGAGGGATATCAGGTGCTGGAGGTGGCTGGCCTTCCGGATAATGACGGTCTGCGAACCCTGCTGGAACATCTGGGTAACGTCGATGCGGTGGAGCGGGAAGGAGAGTATTATCTGGTACGGTCCCGCTTTGATCTGCGCCGCGAATTGATGCGCCGGTTCTTAAGCGAGGGATACACGCTCACGCATCTGCGACAGCGGGGCAGTGACCTGGATGAGATTTACCGCCGCTATTTTGAGAGAGGAGGGGAAGAAGATGGCACAGACAGCCATAAAGGAATGCGCCGATCCTGAACTTGCCGCGCGGGCGAATGGCCTGTGGGCGCTTTATCAGAAGGAAATGGCGGATCATATTCACAGTCGGCGTTTCCTGATTGTGATGGCGCTCATTGCATTGACGAGCTGCGCCAGTATTTACGGGGCAACTTCCCAGCTGGCTGACGCGGTCGCCGCTGATTCTGATTTTATCTTTCTGAAGCTGTTTACATTGAGCGGCAGTTCGATTCCTTCGTTTGCTTCTTTCATTGCTCTTCTGGGTCCATTTGTGGGTTTAAGCCTGGGGTTTGACGCGATCAACAGTGAGCGTTCGGAAGGAACCCTGAATCGTCTGGTGGCGCAGCCGATCTACCGGGATTCCATAATCAACGGGAAATTTCTGGCCGGGGCAACCATTATTGTCACGATGGTATTTGCTATGGGGTGTCTGGTCGGTGCGGTTGGACTGCTGGTAACCGGGATCCTGCCGGACGGGGAGGAGATCGGGCGGCTGTTTGTTTTCCTGGTTTTTACTTCGGTATACATTTGTTTCTGGCTGGCGCTTTCCATCCTGTTTTCGGTCGTATGCCGGCATTCCGCGACCTCGGCGATGCTGGGGATCGGATGCTGGATTTTCTTTGCACTGTTTATGTCGATGATCGTGACGATTCTGGTGGGCGTACTGTATCCGGTACAGCAGATGAGTACGATGGGAGATCTGCTGAATTATTATGATCTGCAGTTGAACCTGAATCGGCTTTCTCCGTATTATCTGTACAGTGAGGCCGTGTCGACGATTATGGATCCGACGGTGCGTTCGACGAATATTATCCTGCCGCAGCAGCTGTCTGGCGCAGTGAGCGGTTATCTTTCCCTGGGACAGAGCCTGCTTCTGGTCTGGCCTCATATGACGGGGCTTCTGGCGCTGGTGGCGGTTGTGTTTGCGATTTCCTATATCTGTTTTATGCGCAGCGAAATCCGCAGCCGGTAGAAAAACAATCTTGTTTTTTTGCAGAAAAAGTCGGAAAATGGACGGAAGGGGAGGAAATCGATCATGCGGATTCTGATTGTGGAGGATAACCGGCGCCTGGCGGAATCGATTCAGGATATATTCAGGCAGAACTGGTATGATTCGGATGTCTGCGGAGATGGGATCACCGCGGAGACACTGTTGCTGAACGGGAATTATGACGCGGCGATTCTGGATCTGATGCTTCCGGGAAAGGATGGAATTGCGATTTTAAGGGATGTGAGGAAGCAGGGCTGTGAGCTTCCGATCGTAATTCTGACAGCGAAAAGCCAGGTCGAGGATCGGGTGCTGGGGTTGAACAGTGGCGCGGATTATTACCTGACAAAACCGTTTGACAGCGAAGAATTGCTGGCCGTGATGCGGGCGATGATCCGCAGACAGGGAGATTACCAGGCGGAGGAGCTGAGATTCGCTGATCTTTCTCTCAATCAGTCGACCTTCTGCTTAAGCGGGCCGGAGAAATCCATCCAGCTTGGCAGAAAGGAATACGACGTCATGCGGATTCTGATGACGAACCGGGAGTCCGTGGTCTCCAAGGAAACGATATTGGCCCGTGTATGGGGCAATGACAGCGAAGCGGTGGACAATAATGTGGAAATTTATGTCTCTTTCCTGCGCAAAAAGATGAAATTTCTGCATGTTCGGGCGTCGATTGTGACGATGCGGAATCTGGGATATAAGCTGACGGCAGGAGAGTGAGAGAGGGGGCGGATTCATTGACGGAACTGAAAAGTCTGCGGATGAAATTTGTACTGTATCATATGCTGACTGTGACAGCAGTGATCGGTCTGGCGGTGACGGTTGGTCTGACGGTGCTGCGACAGAATCTTTCGGAGGAGAGCAGCAAGGTGCTGGCGCGGGCAGCGGCCGGGGAGTTTTCCGAACAGATTTTTGATGTGACGCCTTATGTCCGCATCCCCTATTTTGCCCTGACGGTTGATTCGGGCGGGGAGGTCATTGTCATGGATGGCAGCTACAATTCCTTCCCGGAGGAGAATTTCCTGGAAACAGTGGCGCTTCTGGGCGTATCGTCTCTTTCAGAGGAAGGAATTCTGCCGGATTATCATCTCCGGTATCTGCGGCTGTCCACACCGGGCGGGTATGTGCTGGCCTTCACGGATACATCTTATGAGGATTCGGTATGGGCGAATCTGACCAGAAATCTGTTGCTGATTGGCGCGGCGATGTGGGTCGGCCTTTTTGTCATGTCCTGGTTTTTTGCCCGCTGGGCAGTGCGCCCGGTGGAGGAATCCATTCAGAAACAGAAACAGTTTGTGGCGGACGCATCCCATGAACTGAAGACCCCGCTGACAGTCATACATGCAAATGCGGAGCTGATTGCGGGGCAGGCCAGGGGAATTTCCCCGGATATCGATAAGTGGCTGGGCAACCTGGATCAGGAGTGCCGGGAGATGCGGCATCTGATCGAAGAACTGATTCTTCTGGCGAGAAATGAGCGGATCGGGAGTGCGGTGCACAAGGAGAAACTGGATTTCAGTGAGCTGGTTACAGAGTCTGTTCTGGAATTTGAACCGGTATTTTTCCAGAATGGCAGGGAGATTGACTGCGAGATCAGAGAGAATATCGCGGTGCGCGGCGATCGGGAGCAGCTGCACAGCCTGGTCAAGATTCTGCTCGATAACGCAGTGAAATATTCCGCGCCGGGAAGCCGGACAAAGCTGACGCTGGAAGCCACAGGCCGCAGGCGGGTGTGCCTTTCCGTGACGACGCCGGGAACGCCGCTCTCCAGGCAGGAGTGTAAGGATGTCTTCCGTCGATTCTACCGCGCGGAGGAGACAAGGCGGACGAAAGAAGGCTGCGGACTCGGCCTTTCGATTGCAGCCGGGATTGCCCGCAGCCATCACGCCAGGATTGAGGCGGATACCGTGTCCGAACTGGGAAACGAGGCGAATGTTTTCCAGGTCATTTTCCGTGGAAAGATCAGTGATATTCCTTTGGGAGAATAACCGTGAAGGAAGACCCCAGATCCGGTTTGCTTTCCACAAAAATTTCTCCATTGCAGAGTGTTACAATTTTCTTTACCAGGGCAAGCCCCAGTCCGTTTCCCTGAATATTGCGGCTGCTTTCCGCCTGAAAGAATTTCTCAAAGATACGGGACTGGACTTCCTCGGTCATACCAATGCCGGTGTCGCGAAATACGATGCGGATATCGTCTTTTCCGTCGATCATCCAGATGGAGATGACGCCTCCCGGCTGAGTGAATTTGATGGCATTGGACAGAAGATTGACCCAGATCTGGATAATCAAATCTTTATTTCCATAATATGGGGTTTCCGGAAGGATCAGATCCATATTCAGGGATCGTGCGCTCCAGAGTGTTTCCATGCTCAGTACGACCTGACGAATCTGTTCATCCAGGGGAAAAAGCTCTTTCTTTGAAACAATTTCCGCATTTTCCAGTTTGGAAAGCATCAGAATATTTCCGGTCAGAATGGAAAGCTGCCTGCAGCTTTTGGAGATACGTTCTGCATACTGTTTTTGCTCTGCCGTCAGTGAGGTACAAAGAAGCAGGGAGGCGTATCCGTCCATGGCGGCCAGCGGCGTTTTGAATTCATGGGAAACACTCTGAACGAAGTCAGATTGCAGGAGTTCGGTGGAATTCAGTTCGGTCACCATTTTGTTGAAGTTGATATTGACATCATGCATCCAGAGACCGGGATTGTCTTCCGGAAGGCGAACGGAAAAATCGCCGGAGGCAACCTGTTCCATGGATTGGGTGAGAAGACGCAGCGGAGCAAAGAGCTTGCGGGTAACAATAGCTGTCAGGACAATGGCGATCGAAAAAGAGGACATAATCGTTCCGAACAGCGTCATCCAGGGAATGGGCTGCGTATGCTGAATGATTCCCAGCTGTTCCATGAGATAGACGGCTCCGGCAGATGAGAACAGCCCGATGTGAAGAGTAACAAACAGGGTAATAATCAGCCAGCCAAACAGCTTAAATACTTTCATGCTTTTTAATCACCGCCTTATATCCAAGACCACGAATGGTCATGATTTCAAAATCAGGGTTGTTCTGAAATTTCCGGCGCAGACGGTTGATGTGGACGTCGATGGTCTGCAGTTCGGAATCGCTGTCCGGCCCCCAGATTTCATCCATCAGCTGCATGCGGGTAAAGATCTTGTCCGGGTAAGAGAGCAGCTTAAAAAGAAGATAAAATTCCTTTTGCGGCGGAGTCACGGATTCTCCATTATGGGTAATCGTGAGCGCGTCAGAATCCAGAACGGTTTCGCCGATTTGTATCCGTTTTTGTGAAAGGATATTGGCACGGCGAAGCAGAGCCCGAATCCGCAGAAGCAGCTCGTTTAAGTCGATGGGCTTTGTCATATAATCATCGGTTCCGAGTGCAAAGCCCTTACTTTTGGACATAAAATCATCTTTGGCCGTAATAATCAGAATCGGAATCGTCGGATTCTGCCAGCGGAGCAGGCGCACAAATTCATAGCCGTCCATCTCCGGCATCATGATGTCGGTCAGGATCATGTCAATGTGTTCGTTGTCCAGGATATCAAAGGCCTTCTGTCCGTTTGTGGCCTGTGCGACCTCAAATCCTTCCTTTGTTAAAAAGATATTGTAGAGATTCAGCAGAGATTCGTCGTCCTCGGCAATGAGAATACGGATCTTCATTTGTCAGTCCTCCTTGTTAAAATTCGTGAATATCAATAGCCCTGAACCTGATTATATTTTATCACAATGAATCAGGCATGAACAGAGGCGGCTTTTTTGTGAAAAAAATGTGATTTCATTTCAGGTTCATCTTCGATTTAATTATGGTTCATGGTTGGATGCTAGGATAGGATTCGTAATAAAAGAAACGCATTCAGACAGCGGCGAATGCTGAAAAGAGAAAGAAGCAGGAAGGAGATTTTATGAAAAAGCGAACAATGATCCTCTTGGGTGCTATTGTTGTGGTTTTAGGTTTGGCGATTGCGTCACGCCTGTTGAATAACACCCCGTTTGCGGATGCGGTTGCGGATTCAGTTGTGGAGGTAACCAGGCCGGAGATAAGGGATATCAGTCTGATTACTGGCCTTGTTGGTACAGTGGAACCGGAAGATGTGGTTTATATTTACCCGAAGGTATCCGGAGAGGTGCGGGAGGTTTATATCAAAGCGGGTGAGGTGGTGCATGAGGGAGACGCCATCTGTGAGGTTGATACCAAACAGGTGGAGAACGCAAAGAACTCACTGGATGCGGCGGCGCTTGCTCTCAGCCAGGCTCAGGATGATCTGGCGCGGCAGTCGGTTCTCTATGCGGGCGGCGGGATTTCCGAACAGACCTATAAGCAGTATCAGGATGCGGTTGCTTCGGCGCAGATTTCATACAATGACGCGAAAGTAAATTATGACAATCAGATTTCCTACAGTCAGTTTGTGGCTCCGATTACCGGACTGGTGGAGGTATGCAATATTGAAAAATTTGATCAGGTTACCACAAGTGATCTGCTCTGTGTCATTTCCGGCCAGGGCGCCCGTGTGGTTTCGTTTTATGTGACGGAGCGTGTAAAAAATCAGCTTCGGGAGGGTGATCTGATCACGGTGGAAAAGGATGGAGAGGATTACGAGGGAACCATTCAGGAAGTCAGCGTGATGGCGGATACGGATACCGGACTGTTTAAGATTAAGGCCCGCATGGATGAGAGCATGGATGAGTATGTGTTGCCGACCGGCTCGTCGGTGAAGCTGTATGTGACGTCTCAGAGCGTCCACAATGTCATGGCGATTCCGGTAGATTCGGTTTACTATGACGGTGGACTTTCTTATGTCTATACCTACGATGCGGATGGCAGCATCATCCATAAGGTTCAGGTAGAAACCGGACTCTACGATTCGGAGTGGATTGAAATTCAGTCGGGGCTTGACTATGAGGATCAGGTGCTGACAACCTGGAGTTCAGAGCTTGGCGAAGGAGCCTCTGTCCGTTTGAAGGAGTCTGCTGTGAGCGGGGAGGAAGAGACGGCGTCAGGAAATGAGTCGGCCGGTACGGCAGAGTAAAGGAGGAATACGCGATGGGAATTACAAAATTTGTTCTCAGACGACCGGTTACAGCGGTTTTAAGTATTCTCTGTCTGATCGTGTTCGGTTTTCAGTCGATTACGGGCATGTCCATGGAACTGATGCCGGATATGGATATGTCGATGATGATCATTATGACGACCTACGATGGCGCGAGCCCGGAGGATGTCAGCGAACTGGTCACAAAACCGATTGAGGACGCAGTCAGTACGCTGTCTGGGCTGGATACGATTTCTTCCACCTCAAGCGAAGAATCATCCATGATCATGCTGGAATATGAGTACGGAACAGATATGGATGAAGCGTATGATGATCTGAAGAAAAAAGTCGATCAGGTGTCGAACATGGAACTGCCGGACGACTGTGATACACCGACCATTATTGAGATGAATTCGGATTCCGGATCTGATATGACGCTGGTGATCGATAATGCGTCACAGGACAGTCTGTATAACTATGTGGATAATGATATCCTGCCGGAGTTTGAAAAGCTTTCCGACGTCGCGGAGGCAACGATCCGCGGCGGTTCAGAGGAGTATATCCGGGTGGAACTGATCGAGGAAAAAATGGATCAGTACGGGGTGACGATGTCATCGATCGCGAGCGATATCGCGGCGGCCGATCTCTCTTATCCGGCCGGAACGACGAAGGTAGGAAGTCAGGAACTGTCGGTGTCGACCAAAATGAATTATGACACGGAGGAGCTGCTGGCTGAGATTCCGCTTTCCACATCCGGCAGCGGCATCGTTTACCTGGAGGATGTTGCCAATATCTACCGTGCCACGGATGAGGCGGACAGTATTGCGCATTACAATGGAGAGGATACCATTTCGATTTCCATATCCAAACAGCAGAGTTCAACCGCGATTTCCCTGTCAAATCAGGTCAAACAGACGATCAATACCCTGATGCAGGAGGATCCGGATCTGACCATTACCATCATCGATGACAGCGCGGATTCGATTCAGTCGTCGTTAAAGTCAGTGGCGTTTACGATGATACTGGCAATGGTGATTTCCATGGTGGTGATCTGGCTTTTCTTTGGCGATATCAAGGCGTCTCTGATCGTCGGCAGTTCGATCCCGGTGTCCATCCTGGCTGCCCTGATCTGTATGGGACTCAGGGGAATGACGATGAACGTCATCACATTGGTCGCGATGACGCTGGGCGTCGGCATGATGGTGGATAACTCGATCGTTGTGCTGGAAAGCTGTTTCCGTGTGACCGGCAGCCGCAAGGGCGGCGTGATTGAGTATATGAAGGATGCGCTGGAAGGCACGAATATCGTGGGCGCTTCTGTTATGGCGTCTACGGTGACGACATGCGTGGTGTTCCTGCCTCTGGCGATGCTGACGGGCATGACCGGACAGATGCTCGGCCCGCTGGGCTATACGATTGTGTTCTGTATGGTGGCATCTCTGTTATCGGCTGTTGCGGTCGTTCCGCTTTGCTACATGTTGTACCGTCCGAAGGAAAAGGAACAGGCGCCGTTGTCCGGCCCGATCGTGGATCTGCAAAATGCTTATCGAAAAATCATGAGGGTAGTTCTTCCGAAGCGGAAGCTGGTGATTCTGATCTCTGTTCTGCTTTTGTTTGCTTCGTTTGGGCTGGCCACACAGCTGGATACGGAACTGATGGCGTCGGATGATACCGGCGAGGTTTCCATCAGCATCGAGACACGGCCAGGTCTGGAAACAGAAAAAGTAGATGAGATTGCAAAGCAGGTAGAAGACATTATTACACAGCATGAGGATCTGGACAGCTATATGACTTCCGGAGGCGGCGGGGGAGTTATGGGCGGCGACGATGTGTCGATTACCGCTTATCTGAAGGATGACCGGAAGATGGAGACGACGGAGGTGGCGACACAGTGGAAATCGGAACTGCAGGATATCGTAGACTGCAATATTACGGTTGACGTCAGTGGTTCCATGAGCGGAATGTCGTCCTTTGGCGAAAGTTTTGAGACCATCCTGATGGGCGCGGACTATGACGAAGTCAAAGAGGTTACGGATAAGATTGTTGAGGAATTGAAAACCCGTCCGGAAGTGGCCAAGGTTCATTCGGACGCGGAAAATTCGAGTCCGGTGATCGAGATTACGGTCGATGCAGTGAAAGCGAAAGCCTATGGGCTGACGGCCTCGGAGATCGGCAGCTATATGAGCGGAATTGTAGATGGGACTGAGGCGACGGAACTGGACATCGATGGCGACAGCGTGACGGTAAATGTGGAATATCCGGAGGGAAGCTATGATACGCTGGATCAGATCACAGGCGTGACGATCCCGACCTCCAGCGGAAGCTCGGTGCTTCTGACGGATGTCGCAACGGTGGAGTTCGTGGACAGTCCGGCATCCATTACCAGAGAGGATAAGCAGTACAAGATTACGATTTCCGCGGACTTTACGGATGTGGCAGATGAACAGACGCAGATGCTGCTCAATCAGGAGGTCGTGACGCCCAACCTGACGGCTACGGTCAGCACCGGAATCAATTCCATGGATCAGTCCATGAATGAAGAATTTCAGGCATTGGGAGGTGCAATCGCACTGGCGGTTTTCCTGGTATTTGTTGTGATGGCGATGCAGTTTGAATCGCCGAAATTCTCCCTGATGGTGATGGTAACGATTCCGTTCTCTCTGATCGGTGCGTTTGGTATGCTGTGGCTGGCGGACAGCGCGATCAGTATGATTTCTCTGGTTGGTTTTCTGATGCTGATCGGTACGGTTGTGAACTCCGGTATTCTCTATGTGGATACGGTAAACCAGTACCGGGCGGATATGGATCGGGATACGGCGCTGATTGAAGCAGGAGCGACCCGTATGCGTCCGATCCTGATGACAACGATGACAACGGTATTTTCGATGATTCCGACCGCGATCGGTCTGGGAAGCTCCGGTAGTACGACGAGGGGCGTGGCACTCGTGAACATCGGCGGTCTGACTGCGTCAACGATCTTAAGCCTGCTGCTTTTGCCGTCGTTCTACAGCCTGCTGAGCAGAAACCTCGATGATGAGAGAAAGGCGGAAGAAAAGAAGCTGAAGAAGATGCAGGAACAGTCCAGACGGAACGAGGAACGGAGAGCGAAGCGGGAAGAACGCAGAGCAAAACGAGAGAGTCGGAAGAAGGGGGAGTGAGATGTATGAAACGGAAGGTTTGCATGTGTGGTATTCTGGCATGTGTCATGGGGATTTCGGTCCCCATGGCCGCCCTGGCCTCCAGTCCGGAGTTTTCCCGGACCCAGGAGGAGTGGGAGCGCCTTCAGGATAATATCCTGGAATATGAAGAAATCGCAGATCTGATTCATGAGTACAATGTAACGGTCCAGAATAATCAGTACGAGTATCAGCAGTTTCTCAACGATTATGGTACGACGAGAACGGATGTCTCGAATGAATATCTGAAGCTGGCGAGTGATCTGGAATCGAGCAAGAGCGGAGGCGATACTGCGTCGGAGAAGGTCAGCGACCTGCAGCTGGAGTTGCAGGCGAAGAGTCTGAGGGAACAGGCGGATGATAACATTGAGGACAGCCATACTTATTACCTGACCTACGAACAGGCAGAGGATAATCTGGCCATGTCGGCACAGTCGAAATTCATTGCATACTATGACTATCAGCTGCAGCTGGACGAGGCGGAGGCGACGCAGCAGACGCTGGAGGATGCTTACAACCTGATGGTTTTAAAACAGCAGGCCGGCACGGCGACGCAGGCGGAGGTTCTCACTGCACTGGAAGCGGTGCAAACGCAGGATAATACAGAAGAAACCTTAAGACAGCAGATCGAGAGTACACGTCAGTCTCTGATTGTGATGCTCGGCTGGAATGGAAGCGATGAACCGGAGATCCGGGATCTTCCGGCAGTGGACTTGAGTGCGATGGAGACGATTGATCTGGAGGCAGATCAGGAGAGCGCGGTAGAAAATAATTATACCCTGCAGATCAATCAGCGTAAATATGAAAATGCAGCGACAGATGCCAGACGGGATGACCTGGCAAAGACGATTGAGTCCAATCGCAAAAATATCCGCGTGTCTGTTGCCAGCGCATACCAGTCTTTGCAGACATCCAGACTGTCTTATGAGCAGGCAGTATCGGACCAGATCGCCGCATCGAGGGATCTGGAACTGGCGCAGCAGAAGTGGAATGCCGGTATGATCACGCAGTATGAGTGGAATGAGTACAGCGTGACAGCAGAGACGAAGGAACTGGCCGTGCGCCGGGCGGAGATTGATCTGCTGCAGGCGTATGAAACCTATCAGTGGTATGTGAATGGGTTGGCGTCTGCGGAATAGGAGTGGTGATCGAATGAAAATCCCTCACGGATATGGAATTTTTCAAAGAAAGGGAAGGAACAATATGGCCAGACGGGTGCTGATGGCGGCTCTGTCTCTTTGTTTGATATGTGTGGGTCTGCCATGTGTGCCGGGATGGGCGGCAACAGGAGACACAGTTTCTGACTATTATGACGCGGTGGATGGAAATCAGATATCGGAAGAACGGCTGAATGATTCGGTGATCGATTATGATGAACTGGGCAGTCTGATCCATCTTTACAACGCAGACGTGCAGGAACTGACGGACAGTACGGAGCGGACACGTGCTGATTATGTGCAGATTCGCGATACGCTGGAGGCGGAGGGAGAGAGTGCGCAGAGAAAAAAGCAGGCGGCGAAGGATGACGGGGAGACGGAGGATTATGCGGAGTATTCCGGTTATCAGTCTGTGTACCAGTCCGCAGTGAAAAGCTACAACGATATGATCGGGAGGCTGGACAGCTATTACAGCAATAAATCAAGACTGTCCCTGGAAAGGCAGCTGACCCAGAGCGCGCAGAACCTGATGATTTCTTACTGGTCTGCGTCTTTGCAGGCGGATTACGCAGATAAGACCGAAGAATTGTACCAGAGTCTTTATGAAGATACCGTCACGAAACGGAGCGCTGGTCTGGCGACGGAACAGGACGTCCTGACGGCATATAACAGTCAGCTTTCCATGAGTGCGTCGTCGGAAACCGCGTCGGAGAACGCAAAAGAGGTTTATCAGAACCTTTGTCTGCTTCTTGGAGTGGATGCGGAGGGAAGTATGACAATCGGCGAAATTCCGGCTGTTGAGGAGGATTTCTTAAGTGCACGGGATCTGGAAGCAGATATCAGTAAGGCAATTGATAACAACGCGGATTTAATCAGCAAGAGAGCGACAGATTCCGGAGACACCTCTTCAACGAACAGGAAAAACCGCACCATTGCGGAATATGAGAATAAAATCCGCCTGAAGATGAACGATCTGTATGAGAGCATTCAGAGCGCACAGACCGCTTACACAGCGGCCGGAACCGGTTATTCGAGTGCGCAGATTACATGGAATAACGCCCAAAGCAAATACAATCTGGGGATGTTGTCCCGGTCAGAATATCTTGAGGAGGAAATGAATTACCTGCAGAAGGAGGCGAATGTTCAATCGGCGAAATTGAGCCTGCTGCAGGCTATCGAAACCTATCAGTGGGCGGTTCAGGGGATTGTGACGCTTGACTGACTGTTTGCCGGTTATCCTTATGTGACGTGTCTGAAGTGACAGGAATTTAACCTGGATTTCACAATTCCTTTGCATTTTGCCTTTCTGTGTGTTATGCTTTATGAAAAGCGCGTTCGAATCGGGCCGTGATTTGCGGCCCGATTCGTTCGTCAAAGGATACGGAGAAAGTGGCAGGTTCTGTCGTTTGCCATGGAAAATGGTGGGAACGAAGGGGTTCCGGAGGGAAAATACAGATGGGCATAGGCAGTATGGTATCATTACTGGGAGGTCTCGGCCTCTTTCTGTTCGGTATGGATTACATGGGAGATGGTCTGGAACTGGCGGCCGGCCCGAAGATGAAGGATCTGTTAGAGAAGCTGACGCGCAACCGGTTCGTGGGGTTTCTGCTGGGAGCGCTGGTGACGGTTGTGATTCAGTCTTCGTCGGCGACGACCGTCATGGTCATGGGCTTTATCAATGCGGGGATTATGGATCTGGTTCAGGCAACCGGCGTCATTTTTGGCGCGAACATCGGTACGACCATCACCAGCATTCTGATCGCGCTGGATGTGTCCGGCATTGCTCCGGTGTGTATTTGTCTCGGAGCGGTGATGATTCTCTATGCGAAGCGCAAGCAGACGAAGCATATCGGACAGGTCATCCTCGGTTTCGGCATCCTCTTTCTGGGGCTGCATACCATGAGCGAGGCGATGTCGCCGTTAAAGGATTCGCAGGAATTTCAGGCATTTATTCTCCATGCGTCGAATCCGGCACTCGGATTTGTGGTTGGTGTGATCCTCTGTGCGGTGATTCAGAGCTCTTCGGCTGCGGTCGGTGTGCTGCAGGCGCTGGCGATGCAGGGGCTGATGCCGCTTCATTTTGCTTCGTTTATCATCTGTGGCATCAATGTCGGCTCTTCGACGCCGCCGCTTCTGTCTGCACTGAACGCGAAAAACAACGCGAAACGGGCGGCCTGTATTTATCTGATCTTTAATCTGGTGGGCGCGGTTCTGTTTATTCCGGTGACGATGATTTTTCCGGTTACGGAGCTGATTAGTCGTTTTGTACCGGATGGGGCGTTTCAGATTTCAGCGTATCACATTATTTTTAAGGTAGTAACCGGCCTGGTTCTGTTGCCATTTGTCAATCTTGTGGTAAAATGTACCTATCGGATTATTCCGAAGCAGGCGCATGAGAGTATGTTCCGCTTTGAATTCATTGATCCGGATATGGCTGGTTCCCCGGCGGTGATTTCCCTTCAGATTCAGAAGGAAGTGGAGCGTATGGCTGCCCTGGTGCGGGGCAATCTGACGGATGCGATGGATGCGCTGCTGGATCACACGGATGAGAAAGCCAATCAGATCCGGGAGATTGAGCAGGTGGTGGATTACCTGGCGTCTGAAATTACCGGTTATGTGACGAAGGTGAGTACGCAGGAGATTCCGGCGACCGTATCCCAGTATATGGGCTGTGCCTTTCATGTGATCAATGATCTGGAGCAGATCGGGGATCATGCGGTGAAACTGCTGGAGCAGGCAGAAAAGTGCGTGGACGGAAAGATGGATTATTCCGATACGGCGAAAGAGGAACTGCGGGAGATCGCGCAGATGGATCTGCGGCTGTTGGATTCAGCGATGGCGCTGTTTTCCAGGCGGAATATGACGCCGCAGGACTGGCTGTCCATCCGGAAACGGGAGCGGAAGATCATCAAGAAATCATCCGCTTCGCAGATGAACCACATGAAGCGCCTGCAGGCGAATGAATGTTCCTTTGAACTGGGGCTTACGTTTGTAGAGGCGCTGAACAGTCTGCTGCGTATTGTGAATCATTCGATCAACATTGCGGACGCGAGCGGAAGCGACAGCATGACACAGTTCATTCGTAACGCGCAGGGGGAGGCTTCGCCGGCGTCGAAGATTAACATTACCGTAGAGAGAAAGGCCGTAGAGACCGGGACGGACAGAAGCGGGCGACCGGAGGTGACACTGACGGTGAAGAATTCCGGTGCGGAGCCAGGAACCCATGCGGTATTGCCGGAACCGGCAGCCGGACACCAGGACTGATTGATAAAAGGGAGAGAACAGAGAATGGTAATTAAGCGAGCGACAAAGATACATATGGAAGGCATTGACAATCTGCTGAGCCAGGTGCTGATGGTGCATCTCAATGGCAGGCCGGATCTGTTCCGGGCGAATGCCAGGAAATATACGGATCCGGAGCTGGAAAAGATTCTGGCAGATCCGAAGCGACCGATTTTTGTGGCGGTTGACGAGCAGGAGCATGTGATGGGATACGCCTTCTGCGTTTATCAGCAGCATGTGGATGACAACATCCTCACCGATATCCGTACGCTTTACATTGATGATATTTGTGTGGATGAAAACTGCAGGAAATCGCATGTGGGAAGTCGGCTTTACGAGTATGTCGTTGCTTTTGCGCGCGCGGAGGGCTTCTATAATGTTACGCTGAATGTATGGAGCTGCAATCCGACGGCGATGAAATTTTATGAGGCATGCGGACTTGTGCCTTATAAAGTGGGAATGGAAAAGATTCTATAGGTATAACAAAATCCTATGGTTGATATCACGACTATAGTATTTGATTTATAATATGAAATCATGTATAGTAGAACCATCAAAAATACTTTCATAGGAGGAAAGCACAATGATCAAACTGTATGAGGGCGGCGCTTATCTGGTGAACGGAACAGAGCTTGTGCCGGAGAGCGAAGCAGCCAAAGTGACAGCGTTGACGGGCAGAGATGTGGAGAAGGAAGATGCGAAGAAGGGCACGATGGCGTATTCCATCATCAAAGCGCACAACACAGTGGATGATATGGATAACCTGCGTCTGAAGTATGACTCCATGACCAGCCATGATATTACTTACGTTGGCATTATCCAGACGGCCAGAGCATCAGGGATGACGCAGTTCCCGCTTCCTTATGTGCTGACGAACTGCCACAATTCGCTCTGCGCGGTGGGCGGTACGATCAATGAGGATGACCACAAGTTCGCGCTGTCTGCGGCGAAGAAGTATGGCGGCATCTATGTACCGACCAATATGGCAAATATTCACAGCTATAACCGTGAGATGATGGCCGGATGCGGAAAGATGATCCTGGGTTCTGATTCTCATACCCGTTATGGTGCGCTGGGCTGCATGGCAGTCGGCGAGGGCGGCGGCGAGCTTGCGAAGCAGCTGCTGGGACGTACCTATGATTTCGCGAGACCGAACGTGATTGCGATTTACCTGACCGGGGCGCCGAAGCCTGGTGTGGGACCGCACGACATTGCCCTTTCCATCTGTGGTGCGGTCTATAAGAACGGTTATGTGAAGAATAAGGTAATGGAGTTCGTCGGCCCCGGCATTGCGGGTCTGCCGATTGAATATCGGAACGCGATTGATGTTATGACGACCGAGACAACCTGCTGGTCCTCCATCTGGGTGACCGATGAAGAGACGCAGAGCTATTACATTAAGCACGGCCGTCCGGATGATTATAAGAAGATCGAACCGGCGGATGTGGCATATTATGACGGTGTGGTTTATATCGATCTTTCAACGGTGGAGTGCACAATTGCAATGCCGATGCATCCATCCAACACTTATACGATCCATGAGCTGCAGGAGAACGCGGCGGATATTCTCCATGAGGTAGAGGAAGCGGCAAATAAGCAGATCACCGGAGCACGCATGGATCTCGTGAGCAAGCTCCATGATGACGGCTGCATCTGGGTGGATCAGGGTGAGCTGGCCGGATGTTCCGGCGGTACCTATGACAACATCTGCGCGGCAGCAGATATCCTGCGCGGCAAGAGCTGCGGCAACGGTACCTTCACACTGAGCATTTACCCGGGCTCCATGCCGGCTTATGCGCAGCTGCTGAAGAATGGATGTATGTCCGATCTGGTTGACGCCGGCGCGATTATCCGCGAGTGCTTCTGCGGCCCATGCTTTGGCGCGGGCGACTGCCCGGCGAACGGCGAATTCTCGATTCGTCATACGACGAGGAACTTCCCGAACCGCGAAGGCTCCAAGCCGGGCGAGGGTCAGATGAGTGCGGTGGCGCTGATGGATGCACGTTCGATTGCGGCGACGGCGGCCAATGGTGGTAAGCTGACGGCGGCAAGCGATCTGGATGTGACCTACACGAATCCGGAGTATGAGTTCAACGCCGGTATCTATGAGAAGAGAGTCTACAATGGCTGGGGCAATGCGCAGCCGGAGACGGAACTGAAATTTGGTCCGAATATCAAGGACTGGCCCGAGATGCCGTCTCTGACCGACGACCTGCTGGTGAAGGTCTGCTCCTACATCACAGACCCGGTGACGACGACGGATGAACTGATTCCGTCCGGTGAGACGTCCAGCTACCGTTCGAATCCGGAGCGTCTGTCCGAGTTCGCTCTGAGCAGAAGAGATCCGGGCTATGTGGGCCGCAGCAAAGTCATGCGCCAGATCGAGAGAGACCGTGAGGCGGGCAAGGGACTTCCGGAAGAGATTAAAGCAGTCTATGCGGCACTGACGAAGGCCGGTATCGCGAATGATCCGGAGGGCACTGACATTGGTTCCACGATCTTTGCGAATATGCCGGGCGACGGCTCCGCGCGTGAGCAGGCCGCTTCCTGCCAGAGAGTCATGGGCGCCAGCGCGAATTTCGCGAAGCAGTACGCCACCAAGCGCTATCGTTCCAACTGCATCAACTGGGGCATGACGCCGTTCCTGGTTGAGAATCCGGAGATTTTCGAGCTGGGCGATTACATTTTCGTACCGGGTGTGCGCCAGGCAGTCCTGGAGAATAAGCCGTCCTTCCCGGCTTATGTCGTCAAGGCGGATGGCACGGTGACGCAGTTTATGGTATCGACCGGCGAACTGACGGAGCCGGAGCGCCAGATCATCGCTGATGGATGCCTGATCAACTTCTATCGGAATCATTGAGCATCTGGTTTGTTGCAGCATATAAATAAAAGAAAGCTGTCGGTGACAGGTTCTGCAGAATGAAAGCAGGGAGCCGCCGTTCCAGGGGTGAGAATTTCTCACCTTTGGAGCGGCGGCGCTTGTTTGTCTGGCGAAAGATGTGTTACAATAAGCGGGGACAGGTTGGGTGTGGGCAAAGAATCCGACCTGTTTACGTACAGATCAGGGAAAAAGCAGTTTTGCTTTGCGCTGGTATAGTTGAAAAACTGTAACAGACAGTTTGGCGGGAGGACATGAAATGGACATTACAAATTTGCTGACGCTGCAGTGTACCATGTTTTTGCTGGCAGGAATCGGTGTGGTTCTCAAACGAACCGGGGTACTGCCCGACAGCGCAAAAGGAATTCTGACCGATTTCGTTCTGTATTTTATCTTACCCTGCAATATCATCAATTCCTTTCGGGTGGAATTTGACAGAAGCATCCTGGGAAAATTTGCGGTGGTGCTTGGCGTGTCCGTGCTGGTACAGGCGCTCAGCTATACGCTGAGTAAGCTTCTTTACAACCACAAACCGGCTGAGGTGAAACGCGTCATGCAATATTGTACCATTGTTTCCAATTCGGGCTTTCTCGGCCTTCCGATCGCAGAGAGTATCTATGGGGCGGAGGGCATGATGTATGCGTCAGTCTTTATCATCCCGATGCGTATTATGATGTGGTCTGCGGGTATCTCCTGTTTCACAGAAAGCCCGGATCTGAAATCCGTAGTAAAAAAACTGGTTGTTCATCCATGTATTGTTGCCGTCTATATCGGACTTGGCCTGATGATCTTCCAGAATCCGTTAAATCAGTTCCTGACTGCTATTCCGGAGGGAACGGTCGTGGGTATGGCCGTGACGGTCGTGACAGGCACGTTAAGCAAGGTGGTTCGCTCGGCGGGAAACTGCACGACGACCCTGACCATGATCCTGATCGGTATGATGCTGGCAGAGGTTCACCCGCGAGAGATGCTGAATACAGACGCATGGATGATGACGGGGATTCGCCTGCTTCTGATTCCCGGTGTTGTATTTCTGTTTTGCAGGGCAGTTGGGCTTCCTCACCTTCTGGGGTCAATCTGCGTCCTGATGACTGCGATGCCTGCCGGCAGCACATCCGCGATTCTGGCGGCAAAATACGGCTGCGATTATACATTTGCAAGCAAATGCATTGTCATATCGACGCTCCTTTCTCTGCTCTCGACCCCGGTGTGGGTCATGATTCTGGGGTAGACAGTTGCACTGCCTGTATTTCCGATGAAAAAGAGACCGGAGAAAAGGGAGCACTGCGGAGAAAGCCGATAAAAACGAATTTAGAGAATCGGTGATAATATCACAGAAGTCACCTGGAAATACTGATAGAATACAGCTATAGACAAATACAGAACAGGAGGAAAAACCATGAGCGTTATCAATATCAATCAAAATAATTTCCGCGCAGAAGTTCTGAATTCTGACAAGCCTGTGCTTTTAGATTTTTGGGCAAGCTGGTGCGGCCCCTGCCGGATGGTCAGTCCGATTGTAGATGAAATCGCCGCTGAACGTCCAGACATCAAAGTGGGAAAGGTCAATGTGGACGAGCAGTCGGAACTGGCAGCCCAGTTCCGTGTTATGAGTATTCCCACGTTAGTGGTTATGAAGGATGGAAAAGTCGTCAACCAGGCCGTTGGCGCACGACCCAAAAATCAGATTCTTGATTTGCTGTGAGGTGAAGACATGGGATTTTTTGATTTGTTCCGCATCCCGGATTCTCGCTGGAAACGGATATGACTGCTATAACTTTGCCGGAGGCTATCGCTTTTATGATGCCGTCATAAATGACTGCTGTCTGATTGACCGCGCCAGCGATTGCGGCATGAATCAGTATTGAGAAAAGCACCCGCTGGGTTCCGAAAAGGTGCCTCAGCGGGTGTTATTATTTGTTACTCAATTTTTCCAGCTTGTCCATGTCTGTCAGTTCTACTGTCCCACGTGAGAGCTTTACCATCCCCTCGCTCTGAAAATACCGAAGCATCCTGGTCACGACCTCACGGGCAGTCCCCAAATGGTTTCCGATAATCTCATGTGTGATTTTTAATGTTGATGTATTCTCAAGGGAAGACTCCTCAAGAAGAAACGCAGCCAGTCGGCGGTCAAAGCTCTTCCACATAATCTGATCCATCAGCCACATGACATCCGAAAATCGGCTGGCCATGATCTCATTCGTATAATTAGCCAGAGGCGCAGATTCTTCCATCACCTTTTTGTAGGCTTCTGCCTGTATCAGCCAGACCTTCGTATCCTTTTCTGCTTCGATCACAATGTCAAACTGGATACTCCGCATAATGCATGAGGCGGAAAACAGACAAATGTCCCGTTCAAACAGGCGGTACATGGTGATTTCCCGTCCTTCATCTGAAATGGTATAGGCCCTTAACTGGCCGGACTGTATCAGGAACAGACCCGTGCAGTCGGTCAGGCCGTTGTGGACGATCTGCCCTTTTTTATAGCTCCGCTGATCCGAGGCAGATAAAAGCCTGGACTGCTGCGCAGTGGTCAATTTTTCCCACATAGGGAAGTATTCTTTTAACTCCATGGTATTTCATCTCCTGTTCGGAAGTATCGTATCATATTTTATGGCATATGTCAATAATAATTCTTGACATATGCCATAAACAAGGGCATCATAAGGACAGATTCAAACCAAAGGAGGAATCACAAGTGAGGATCGCAATTCCGCTGGATGAAAATAAACAGGATGTTTGCGTGGTTCTGGCACGAACGCCGTATTTCCTGTTCCATGTGGATTCCTTTGGGAGTGATCATATTGAAGGACAATCCGGATTTGTAATCTCGATCATCGATAGAATCGAATTTGGTTGATTGAAAAGATGAAATATAACTGAATGAAAATGCTAAAAATATATGAATGAAATTGACAAATCCCTCTGCTTTGGATAAAATATACGCATCCGGAAAAGATATTTTAAGCAGGAGGGTGCGCTATGAAAAATGAGGCATACAAGCATAGAGTAATTGACGAAACTGTTACACGTTATCTGACTGCATTTGGAGCGGTATGTATAGAGGGACCAAAATGGTGCGGAAAAACATGGACTTCCCGTTATCATTGCAACAGCGAGTATCTGGTGGGAAATCCGGATAATAACTTTCAGAGCAGACGACTGGCAGAAATGTCCCCCTCGTTGATTTTGCCGGGTGATGCGCCTCGTATGATTGATGAATGGCAGGAAGTTCCTCCTATTTGGGATGCAATTCGTTATGAAGTTGATAAGAGAGGAACGAAGGGACAATTCATATTGACAGGTTCTTCTACACCGAAAATAAAGGGAATCCTGCATAGTGGCGCAGGACGGATCGGCAGACTTCGTATGCACACAATGTCATTATATGAAACGGGCTATTCTTCCGGGCAGGTGCCATTGAAAGATCTTTGCGCTGGAAATTTAACCCCTGCCCTTACCGGGGAAGTGGATCTGAATATTCTGATCGACAGCATGATCCGCGGTGGCTGGCCTGGCAATCAGGATTTACCGCTGAAAGATGCCGCCTTGTTGCCAATAGAATATGTTAACGCTGTGGTAGAGGATGAAGTACATCGTATTGATGGGATACAGCGAGATAAGCACAAAATAATGCTCTTGCTTCGTTCGCTTGCGAGAAACGAAACCACGACGGTCTCCAATCGGTTACTGAAGAATGATGTAAAGGGAGTCGATGACGAGGATATAGACATCAATACGATTACTACGTACTTGGATATTTTTAAGCGGCTTTTCCTGACAGAAAATCAGGAACCTTTTTCTTCCAACATTCGTTCCTCTGTACGGGTTAAACAGGCAGAAAAACGGCATTTTACAGATCCGTCTCTCGCCTGTGCGTTGCTCAGGGCAACCCCTGAAAAACTGATTGGCGATCTGAATACGCTGGGATTTCTTTTTGAAGCCTTATGTGAACGCGACTTACGAATTTACGCAGAATCCTTTGGCGCAAAGCTATACCACTATCAGGATTATGCTAATCGAGAGATTGATGCGGTCATTGAGCTTGAAAATGGGGACTGGTGCGCTTTTGAGATTAAACTTGGGGCAAATAAGATTGACGAGGGCGCTGAGAACCTGAAAAAAATTCAGGCAAAGATCACGGCGGATGGTGGTAAGCCGCCGAAGATCTGCTGTGTTATTTGCGGGTTATCCAATGCGGCCTATCAAAGAGAGGATGGTGTGTATGTTGTTCCATTGACGGCATTGAAAAACTGAAGGATATTTTATCGAAATTCTTTTGTATAGACGGCTGAGTCAAGAAAAACTCTTGCCGTGCAGGAATGAAATGAGGAAGCTGCTTTGTGGCGGCTTCCTCTTGAAAATATCCGTAGTACAAAGAGGATTAAACGACAGAATAGCCTGCTTCTGTGAGAAAATGCAATGCTTTTTCAAAATTTTCTTTTTTAATCAGAACATAATCTGTATGAAATGTCGATATTGCAAAAATACTGATTTGGTGAGATGCAAGTATGCCGGAAATGTCTGATAAAATGCCTGTTAACGAAAAATCCAACTTTCCCTCTACCCGAAAGGCATTCCACCCATCGTCTCGTTCTGTTGTATTTACAGGAGTATCTGTTGCGATACACACCAAAGATATTTCATCATCGGTTTTTCCGATGAAGTAGAAATCGTTGTTTAAATTCAGTTCCTTTGCAGAAGGAACCTTGCATATCGTAAATTCATGGGCAAGTCTTTTCAGTTTCATGGAACAACCTCCGTTTATCCAAAAAACAGTTATTTTGAGCCTGGATCAACACAGATAGTCAGGGAAAGAAAATCCTTCTTCGCATAAAATGTGAAACAGTTCCCTGGAAGGCCGCGTGAGCGTATCAATATTTTCATCATAAATAACAGCCCATTGCCAGAATGGATTGTATCGTTGCTCTATCTGATAGTAATTGACAGCCCCGCCGGTCAGATATGTTTTTGAGAAACTGTCGGGAATCAGGGAAATCCCCATCCCGTTTGCCACCAGCCGGATCACGGTTTCGATATTGTGAAACTCCAGTTTGATGTTGTAAGTGCTTTCCGTCTGTTTTAGAATACGGTCGGCGGCAAGCCGGGTTTTCTTGGAATGATCGGTCAGGATGATGTCCTGACCGTTTAATGCTTCAAGAGAGAGGAAAGGAATGTCGGCTCCGTCTTTCTTATAAGCCAGTTGATTAACGGGATGATCTTTGGGAACGGCAAAATAAACTGGTTCCTCGTAGAAAACCTGATAACGTATATTGAGATTTTTCAGGGGGAGGCAGAGGATGGCGATATCCAATACTCCCGACATAACTTTTTCCTCCAGAAGAAAACTGCTTTCCTCCAGAATATCAATCTGGATATTCGGGTAACGCCGGTTAAAACGGCAGAGGAGATCCGGAAGAACCAGGGCACCCAGACGTTCGGCAATTCCAAGCTTTAACACGCCTTTGCGCATATGATTCAATTCACAGAATTCAATTTCCACATCGTTATACAGCTTAAGAATCTGTTGTGCTTTACTGATAAAGCACTGACCTGCGTGGGTGAGAAGAAGGCCGGAAGGACGGCGGATGAACAACGGTTCTCCAAGCTCTTCTTCCACACGCGTCAGACATTTGCTCAGTGCCGGTTGCGTCAGAAACAGTTTCTGTGACGCTTTTGCCATGCTTCCGGTTTCGGCAATGGCCAGTATTCGTTCAATATCATTTCGGTTCATGGCGGCTCCTTTTATTTGAATAAAAAATTTCTGTAGGCTATAGCATGATTGTATCACAAAATACTGGCTGTCGGAAATAAATTTTAAAAGGCCAGAGACGGAAGGCTGTTCCTGTGATCCAGATCGGTGATAGAACTGAATATCTCAGAGGTCAGATCGGAGTCAAGCTCTGTGCAGCAGGAGTTTGCTTTGCGCAGAAGCTGCTCCCTGGTTAGCGGGGAGGAGACACTTCCGGATGCGTCAGCAATTTCCTGTTGAAAGGTTTGGCCGTTTGCTAAAGTGACTGTCATGTTGCAGCCCCAGTGAGAGGGATATCTGGCGGTGAAGGATTCCATGGGTTCTACGGTAACTTTTTTTGTTAATTCCTGTCGTTGTTCTGTATTGATCCGGGAAATTTCAAAGTCACTCAATCCGACGCTGCCGTTGAGAAAGGCACAGGCAGTTGTATAAGGGGTAGAAAATTTTGCCTCTGTAGGAATCTGCGGATGTCTGCTTCCATCTGAAAGAGCGCACTGTTTCCAGCCGACCAGGTAGGTATCAATGTGGACGTTTTCAATTTGTTCCGGATCAATATGATATTGTTCCCTCAGTGTCAAAGCAGCGTCGATAGCGCAATGAGTGCTCCGACAGCAGGGATATGGCTTTTTATCTACATTCAGGATTTCCCAGGTCTTGCCGAGATCCCGGTCAACCTGGGAATAATCGAAATGATCGGACATCATGGGAAAGATCCCGCCGTCTTCCGCATCCAGAATATACCGTGTCCCTTTCATCCCTCCCTGAACGAGCAGGCATGCATCCAGCCCGTTGGCGGCTGCCCGCCCGGGATGAAGGATTTTGTTGGTAGCCCCGTCGGTTAAAAATGCCCAGGTGGAGCAGGACTGGGTTCCTGCCAGGCCAAAGGCTGATGTCATCTGTTCCGCAGAGAAATGTAAGAGTTTTCCGCAGGCGGCAGCGGCTCCGAACGTGCCGGCAGTACCGGTCACATGCCAGCCTTTATTACGATGCGCAGAGACGCCTAGCCCCATGCCGATTCGAGACATGGTTTCATACCCACAGACAACAGCTTCCAGAAAATCCTGGCCGGATTTACCGAGAAACTGGCAGAGAGACCATGCGGCGGGAATGACGACAGTTCCGATATGGGTCTTGGAGCCAGTATGGACATCATCCAGTTCCATACTGTGAGACAGCATGCCATTGAGCAATACGGCAGTCCTCAGCGGTGCCTGTTTTGCGGTTCCCCATACAGGAATACCGGCTCTTACCGGAGAAGAAGTCGTTGCGTCTGTGATTCCTTCGTATGTAAGAAGCGTATCCATGATATTTGTGAAGAATGGATTGTTAGCTGCGCCCAAAGCCTGAGATATGGTATCGAGCGTACAGGACCTGGCAGCTTCTTTTACTTCCTGAGGGAAATCTTCCCACCGTGCATCAGCGATAAATGTTGACAGATTTTCTAACTGATTCATAGTATTATACCTCCGATTTCATTTTTCTTGTGCCTTAATTATATGGGCAAAAATTCGGCTTGCATAATTGCAAAAAGTTGGAAGACATCTAACTTTTTGTTAATTATGAATGGTTATAACCGTATTAACTTTTTGCAAATTGTGTAAAGTAACGAGATACGATATACTGGAGGTATCAAAACTGTACAGGACATTGATTGAGACAAAACGAAATATCAAAAATACGGGTAGGAGGAATTTGAAGTGGAACAGATGGCTGTATTGGTAATTCTGGTGATTCTGGCTGCGATAGTGTTGTTTGTTACGGAGTGGCTCCCATTACCGGTGACTGCGATGGGCGTTGCGGTGTGTTTTTATCTGATTGGAGCGATTGATGCATCGACTGCGCTGAAATCATTTTCCAGTTCGACGACGATGATCATTGCAGCGATGGCGATTATCGGCGAGGCAGTGTTTCGAACAGGAGGAGCGGATAAAATCGGTCATCTCCTGACAAAGGTATCAAAAGGCGAGAGACAGTTGATGTTTGCGATTGTAATGTTTTCCGGAATTATGTCCGGGTTCCTGTCCAATACAGGTGCGGCGGCACTTCTGATTGCGCTGATCCTTGGCATGTGTGCTTCTACAGGAATGAAGCGTTCAAAACTGATGTATCCGGTTATTGTGGGGTGCTGCTTTGGCGGCGGCATTACTATAGTAGGAACAACTTCGGGTCCCTTTCTTAGGGAAACGCTGGAGAACCTTGGTATCGGCGAGACCATGAGCTTTTTTGAATTTGCTCCGTTGTCGTTGCTGCTTCTGCTTGTCTCAGCATTATATATGGCGACGATCGGTTATAAGCTCCTTCCGGATCAGCCGGCAAATGAGAGCAGTTATCACGACAGTACGGGTGGAGAGAAGGATTTTTCTGACATTCCGAAATGGAAGACTACGCTGAGCCTGTGCCTGATGGTAGGAACCTTTCTGGGGATGATTTTTGAGGATCAGATCGGGATTCCGTTGCATTTTATTGCGATCATCGGTGCGATGATTGCGGTAGGTGCCCGTTGTATTACCGTGAAGGAAGCTTCTCATGCGATTCCGGTCAGTGGTATTATCATTTATGCAGCAATGGTTCCGGTGGCGGAAGCCATGACGAATTCCGGCGCGGCGGATTTGATTGCGGATGGAGCTTTAAAGGTTTTGGGAAACGTGGGGAGTCCGGTGCTGATTTTGTGTCTGATATTCCTGATTATCACACCGCTTACCAATTTCATGTCCAATGCAGCGACGATTATCCTGTTTACGCCAATTGCTTTGATTGTGGCGGAGACGCTTGGGATAGGACCGAAAGCGATTTTAATTGCGGTACGTTTCGCGGCTTCCATAGCAGTGGCAACTCCGGTGGCGATGCCGGCAAATTCCATGGCGGTGGAACCGGGCGGTTACCGGTTTATTGACTATCTGAAGCCGGGACTTCCGTTGACTTTAATTTGTGTAGTAGTTTCGATTGTGTATATTGCGGTTGCTTATCCGTTGAGTTGATTGTAATTAAGAACTTTGTTTTGCATTGTGTTATCTTTTGCATCGCAAAGAAGTGGCTAATATATTGTTTTGTGCTTCCTGTTAGGAAAACGCGGGCAATCTGTCAGAGATACCTGCGTTTTCTTTTTATGAGAACATCTTTTTTTATATATGAAATGTTATTTTTGCATTTTCCCTGCGTATTCAAGTGCGTAACTGATGAAATTTTCTGCTTCCGGAGAAGAACCGGAGGCGGGGCAGAAAATCCAGGTGTTGCGGGTCAGCGGCGTCTGGTCCTTATGGTAGAGTGGATAGACATACTCCGGATAATTTTTCATATAGTCCCGCACAAAAAAGAAGCTGTAGCCGAGTCCTTTTAAAACCATCTCTCGGCAGATATCTGCGTGCTTGACGGTGAGACCGCTGGGGAAGGGGGTGACATAGTGTTCAAACCACCAGTTTTCAAGGATCTGGCGGCCATATTTGTCGAGTGGATAGGTGATATAGGGATAGGAAGAGAGCCGTGACATATCCAGCGGGGTGGTGCTGGCAAGGTAGACCTGCTGGCTTTCAAAGTGGAGCCGGCGGCCGTTAAAGGGAATATCGCCGAAAGCGATCGCGAAGTCGAGTTCTCCTCGTTCCACCTGTCGGCACAACGGGCTGCTTAAGCTGGTTGTAATATCAAAATGGATGCCCGGATGTAACTGTTGGTAATACAGCAGGAGATCAGGGAGAACAAAGCGAGTGAAGGAGTTCGAGGCGCCGATATGCAGGGTGGTAACCGGTGTGTGCTTGGATTCACTCAGATGCTGATGGATCTCGTCCATGACGGTGAGGATCTGGCCTGCTTTGATGGCAAGATAATCGCCCTCCGGTGTGAAGTCGACGCCGTGTTTGCCGCGGATGGCTATGGTAACGCCAAATTCTTCCTCAATGAGCTTCAGCCGTTTGGTCAGAGTTGGCTGGGTAATATAGAGCTGTTCTGCGGTGCGCGTGATATTCCGGCATTGATAAAGGGTCTGCAAGATGATCCAGTCGCTGGTTTTCATGGCGTTTTCTCCTGTGATTAAAACATTCAATTTTGGAATGGTTAAGGATAATATAATTCGATTTTACAATGATGTCAATGAGAAATATAATCAGATAAAGGGAAACAGAACTTGTATGGAGACAGTTTTCAAAGCCGTTCAAGATGTGTGTTACGGCAGAAGGAGGAAAAGACATGAACGAAATTATGGCGGCACAGGAGAAATTCGCGGAACTGATCCGGTCTGAGTATGAGCGGATTGAGCGAATGAAAGCAGATCAGGAAGTCAAGGCCTTCTCGAAGCTGGACAAGATTGTGGTGGGAATCCTGCCGGGGGATGGCATCGGGCCGATTATTATGAAGCAGCGGAGACAGGATCTGAGCGGAGATCAAAGGAGAAAGACGGAATGGTTACATTAACAGATCATGGGATGATCCTTTGTGAGGACAGTACATTCAGCCGATGGGAAAATGAGGAGCAGGCAAACCGGGGAAAGAGCCGAACGATGGCATACCGGATCCTGCAGGCGCATAATCAGAGCGGCGATATGCGGCAGTTGAAGCTTAAGTTTGACGCTCTGGTGTCTCCGGATAATAACTACGTTAATATCCTGCAGACGGCCCGTGCGAGCGGGATTCGGAAATTTCCGGTTCCTTATGTGCTTTCTAACTGCCATCATACGCTGTGCGCGGTGGGAGGCACGATCAATGAGGACGACCATGTCTTTGGCCTGGGAAACGCGAAAAAGTATGGAGGGATCTTTGTACCGCCCTATCGGGCCGTGCTTCATCAGTATATGCGGGAGATGATGGCCGGTTGCGGAAAGATGATCCTGGGTTCGGACAGTCACACCCGATATGGCGCGGTGGGGACCCTGGGGGTCGGTGAGGGAGGCGGAGAGGTCGCGAAACAGCTGCTGGGACGAACCTATGACCTGGCATACCCGCCCGTCATTGCCGTGCGGCTGACCGGGAGCCCCCGTCCCGGCGTCGGTCCGCAGGATGTGGCGCTGGCACTGGTCGGAGCGACTTTTCAGAATAATTTTAATAAAAATAAGATCCTGGAGTTTGTCGGTTCGGGGATTGCGAACCTGAGTATGGAATACCGTATGGGTATCGATGTGATGACTACGGAGAGCGCCGTGCTTTCCAGCATCTGGTGTACGGACGAGAAGACAGAGGAGTATCTGGCGGAACATGGCAGAGCAGAGGATTATCAGAGACTGATGCCGGAGACAGGGGCGTATTATGACGGCCTGATTGAGATCGACCTGTCGAAAGTGGAGTGTATGATCGCGCTCCCGTTTCATCCGAGCAACGCCATGCCGATCCGTGAGTTTAAAGAACGGCTGCCGGAGATTGTGGCGCAGATCGAGGAAGTGGGACAGAAGATCAAGGGAGAGAAAGGGGAAGCCTTTTCGATCATGTCCCATATCAGGGGCGGAGAGTTTTACGCAGATCAGGCGCTGGTAAGCGGCTGCAGCGGCGGAATGTTTGAAAATATCGTCGCGATGGCGGATATCCTGAAAGGATACGGGATACCGGGGAATGCTTTAAATCTTGGCGTCAATCCGGCCAGTCTGCCGGTCATGGCAGATCTGATGAAGCAGGGGATCGCCGGGGAGCTGGCGGTATGCGGAGTGACGCTGCGTCCGGCGATCTGCGGACCATGTTTTGGTGTGACAGATGTGCCGGCGAATAATCAGATCAGTATTCGCCATATGACCCGGAATTATCCGAATCGTGAGGGTTCCAAACCAGGCCAGGGACAGATGGCGGCCGCATGCCTGATGGACGCGCGCTCCATCGCGGCGACCGTGCGAAACGGCGGACGACTGACCGCGGCGACGGAACTGGACGTCGAGTACCGTGAGCTTCGCCATCATTTCGATCCTGCCATTTACCAGAATCAGGTGTATGATAATTTTGGCCGGGGAGATGAAAATGAGAGTCCGGTAATGGGACCCAACATTGCCGACTGGCCAGAGATGGCGCCGCTGAAAAAACATTTGCTGTTAAAGGTGACCGGTTCCTATCACGGATCGGTAACGACAGATGAGCTGATCCCGTCGGGAGAGGCGTCGTCCTTCCGCTCCAACCCTGAGAAAATTTCAGAGTATACGATGATCAGCCGCGATCCGGAGTATGTGGGACGCGCGAAGGTGGTGCGCAGTCTGGAGCGGCAGAGATGCGCGGGAGACAGAAGGACAGATGATGCGCTGCTGAACCGTATGCTGGACGCGCTGGCTCAGAGAACGGGCTGCGGCGCGGATGAGATTACATTGGGAAGTGTGATGGTCAGCGATCAGATCGGGGACGGTTCCTCGAGAGAACAGGCCGCAAGCTGCCAGAAAGTGCTGGGAGGATTCGCGAATCTCGCAAATGAATACGCGACAAAACGTTACCGTTCGAATCTGATTAACTGGGGGATCCTGCCGCTTCGCACGACAGAAAAACTGGATCTGCCAAATGGAACCTGGCTTTTTGTGGAAAATATTGCCGGTCAGGTCAGAGACGGAGTGCAGGAGATGGAAGTGGAGATATTGGCAGGGGAGACTGCCAATGTGATTCAGACGATTCCCTGTACATTGGATCAACTAACGGAGGAAGAGAGGAATATCCTGATGTCAGGATGTCTGATTAATTATTATCGGGGACAGAGGAAAACGAAACCGGAATGAGTGTCGGAAGACAGGCTGAATGAATGTGGCCAAAAATTAACCTCAAAAATGGAAAAATTTAATTCAGTAAAGGAGAGAGCATGAGAAAATTCAGGACAGTATATATGCGCGGCGGTACAAGCAAGGGCTGCATGTTTTTAAAAGAAGACCTGCCGTCTGACCAAAGTGAGTGGGACAGCATTCTGCTGCAGTCGATGGGAAGTCCGGATCCGAAGCAGATCGACGGGCTTGGCGGAACAGTTTCTTCCAATAATAAAACCGTGATTGTATGGAAGAGCGATATGCCGGGCGTGGATGTGGAATACCTGGTAGGGCAGGTAATCGTGGGAAAGGAACAGGTTGATTTCAAGTCAAACTGCGGAAATATGACTGCCGCAGTCGGTCCCTTTGCGGTAGAAGAAGGGCTGGTAGACATCGTGCAACCGATTACGACGGTACATCTTTTCAATCGCAACACGAATAAATACATCGACGTTACCGTGCCGATTGATCCGGATACAGGTACCTTTGCTCAGGACGGAGACTGCGCGATTGCCGGTGTAGACGGAACGGCAGCGGAGCTGAAGGTGAATTTTTTAAATCCGGCCGGGGCAAAGACAGGAAAATTACTGCCGACGGGGAATGTGAAGGATATTCTGGATATCCCGGGGTTCGGCAAGATCGAGGCGACGATTCTGGACGTCTCTAATCCGATGGTACTGGTGCGCGCGGAGGATATCGGCATGAAGGGAACCGAACTCCCGGAAGAGATCAATGGAAATGCGTCCGCCTGTGAGATTCTGGAGAAGATCCGAGGTACGGCGGCCTGCATAATGGGTTTCGCGAAGGATCTGGAAGATGCGACCAGTAATTCTCCCGCGGTGCCGAAGGTCGGCTTCTTTACAAAGCCGATGAGCTTTACCGATATTTCCGGAGCGGAAGTGGAGGCAGGGAGTATGGACATATGCGCGCGCGTGATTTCGGTATTTAAATGTCATAAGGCGTATCCGCTGACGTCGGCGAGCGCGATTTCGGTTGCCTGCTTCCTGGAGGGAAGTCTGTTGTATGAGGAACTTGGCAGTCCGGAAGAGGGAAGAGAAACCGTGCGAATTGGTCATCCGAGCGGCGTGATGACAATGGTGCCGGACATCGAGAAAAAGGATGGAGAGATTACGCTGCCAGGCGTGGCGGTCCAGAGAACGGCACGGCGGATCATGGAAGGAACCCTGTATATCAGAAAGTGATGACGGCGATGTACGAAAAAGTGAAGAACAGGAGGAATGAAGAGCAAGATTTCCCGGACAGGAGCCTGGGCGGTTTTGCTGCAGATAATCAAGCAGAGATAAACCAGGGAAAAGCAGGCAATCTGTCAGAGATGCCTGCGTTTTCTTTTCACGAGAAAGTCATTTTTATCTATTGTTATATCCACGAAAAACACTTGCCTGTATGTCGTATTTGGGTTATGATGAAAATGGTAATTCTAAAACCACACAGAGGAGGACTAATTGTTGATGGGACAGAAAGACCCTTCAACAAAAGATGAACTTCTGAGTAGTACGCCTTATGATGACGTACACCGCACGATGGAGAACGACTGCAGGAAGTGGTTGATCCCGCTCGTGAGTGAGATCTTTCAGGAGAATCTGGACGAATACAATGACGTCGTATTCACAAAGGAGACTCATTTCATGAATCATGAGGGCGGCGGAGAGGAGAAGCGAATTACGGATGGATCGTTTCGACTGGTTGTCCAGGACGAAAATACAAAAGAGAAAATTTCAGACAAAGAGAAGAAATATCTGTGTGAATGTCAGACAAATGCGGACAGCAGCATCCTGATCCGGATGTTTGAGTATGCGACGCAGACGGCGCTGGATGAAGGCGTTCTTGCAGGTCACGTTCTGAAAGTGACAATCCCTCATTGTGCAGTGATTTTTCTGAGACCGCCGGGGACGGATCTGGATTCGATGACGATGCGGATCGAAGCGCCGAGAGGGACGCTTGATATTGACGTCCGGGTGATGCGGGTCAACGATTACTCTTTGGATGAAATCTTCGATAAGAAGCTGTATATTTTATTGCCGTTTTATCTTTTTCGGTATGAGAGACAGTTTCCGGAATACAATACGAATGATAAGATGTTGGAGTCATTGAAGGCAGAATATGTAACAATCGGGCAGCGCCTGGACGAGCTGGTGCAGCAGGGTGTGATCGAGGAATATTCGAAAAAAGTCACGCAGGAGATGTCCGTAAAGGTGCTGGTGAATCTTGCGGTGAAGTACGACCGCCTAAAGGAAGAGGTGAGAGATGTTATGGGTGGAAAGGTAATCATGACAGAGGCAACCCGGATCTTAAATCAGGGAAGGGCAGAAGGCAGAGCCGAGGGAAAAGCAGAAGGAAAAGCAGAAGGAAAAGCAGAAGGCATAGTCGAGGGAAAAGCGGAGACGCTGTTTGAAAATATGCAGGCGCTGATGGAGACGATGAAGTTATCTGCGGAGCAGGCGTTGGCGGCGTTGAAGGTGCCGGAGGATCAGTATCCGAAATATCTGTCGATGTTGAAGTGAATTTTTTGGACAATTTGAAATAGCGAAATAGTGTGTGAATGACAGGAGGAAGCTGCTTTGTGGCGGCTTCCTCCCTCATTTGCCGGATAGAGTTCGGATGTGCTGTCTGCGAGTTCGATGCCAATGCAGGGGGATCCGGGATGCACAGGGAGCAGATTGATGGCATGAAATTTGCTTTTCATTCTGATATCTTTAAATATCGCAAAGGAGTGGTGAACATGTTGTTTTGTGCTTCCTGTGGAGTAAAGAACTGCGCCAAACGTCTGGGAGAAGAAGAGTCTTTCCCGCAGTTCTGCCCGTCGAGACGGGAGGAGATTCAGGAGTTTCTTGCATGTTATCAGGATCCGGAGACGAAGCGCCTTGCGCAGGCGTCTGCGGTCTCAAGTATGGATAATCGGGAAAGCCGGATGGAACAGACGGTGAATTTCGCGAGGAATGCCGGATTTCATAAGATTGGAATCGCGTTTTGCATCAGCCTGGCTGATTACGGAAAGAGTGCGGCGGCTTACCTGAAGCGGGAAGGCTTTGAAGTGGAGAGCATCCTGTGTAAGGTGGGACATCATGACAGGGAATGCATCGGAATCATTGATGAGAGAAAGAAACCCATGTGTAATCCGGTGGCTCAGGCCGAGTATCTGAACCGATCCGGAACAGAACTGAATATCATCATTGGCCTGTGCGTGGGACATGATTCGCTGTTTATGAAATATTCCCATGCCCCGGTAACGGTATTGATTGCCAAGGATCATCGCTACCACAATGCACCTGCCGCATTTTTTGACGAGGGAATGAAGAAGGCCGGGGAAATCTGAATTGGCATGTGATTTGCTTTATTCTGAAATAACGGAATGTTTGAACCGATTATAACGAAAAAGGAGAAAGAAATCATGTCGGAGAGCAGGCAGGAGCAGCGAAAAATCCCATGTGTGTATATGAGAGGGGGTACTTCAAAGGCAGTAGTATTTCATGAAGAAGACCTCCCGGAAAACCGGAATGAGTGGGATGAGATCTTTCTGAAGGTAATGGGTACGCCAGATGCCAAGCAGATTGACGGGATGGGCGGCACGGTATCTTCCACATCTAAAATTGCGGTAATTAAGAGGTCGGAACGGCCAGGAGCAGATGTGGATTACACCTTCTGTCAGGTAAATATCGCGATACCGGTTGCGGATTTTAAGGCGAATTGTGGAAACATTTCATCGACGGTGGGACCGTTTGCGATTGATGAGGGACTGGTGAAGGCAGTAGAACCAGTGACAGAAGTACGTGTTTACAATACGAACACCAATAAGATGATTATTGAACGTGTCCGTGTAAAAAATGGACACGCATGTATGTATGGGGATGAAAGGATTCAGGGAGTGCCCGGAACCGGTTCGAGAATTGATGAATATTTTATGGATCCGGCAGGTGCGGTAACCGGCAAACTGTTCCCGACGGGGAAAAAGGAAGAGGTCATTGATGTTCCTGATTACGGGAAAACCAGGGTAACTGTGATTGACAGTGGCAATGTGGTTGTGTTCATTCCGGCTGTGGAGCTGGGACTGCAGGGCACGGAATTACAGGAATTGAATCAGCAGAAGGATGTCCTGGAACGGATCGAGCGAATCCGCGGGATGGTGGCACAGAAACTCGGTTTTGTGGAGCGTTGGGAGGACGCAAGAGTACAGTCCTCGACTGTGCCGGAGGTGTCGATTGTGAGCGAACCGCAGGATTATGTGAATCTGGATGGGAATCAGGTAAAGGCAGAGGAGATGGATCTGTGTGTTCGTTCAATCTCCGTGGGGCAGGTTCACCGGGCGTATCCGATTACGGGAGCGACAGGGACCGGTTCGGCGGCAAAGATTCCGGGAACGGTGGTGGCTGAGGCACTGCGTCCGGGATGCGGGAAGGTTGTCCGGCTGGGGCATTCGTCCGGGATATTGTCCGTGGAAGTTGACACCAACAAAGACCGTATTGTCAGTGTTGGCGTGAGCAGAACCGCGAGGCGAATCATGGATGGAAATGTGTATATTCGGGATTGACAGAAAGAGGGGAGCTTATGATTCGACTGACAAAGGAACCGGTCGTCCGTCTGGCGGACGGAAGTTTTGTGAAGGCGGTGTCTTACGGCGGGAGCTGGCAGGGTGCGCGGAACCACACGATGGCGTGGCAGATTTTGCGGGGACATCGAACATCAGAAGACGAAAAAAACCTGACACTGAAATTTGACTGCCTGGTGAGTC
Source organism: Clostridiales bacterium (assembly GCA_021202925.1). Taxonomy (GTDB): domain Bacteria; phylum Bacillota; class Clostridia; order Lachnospirales; family Lachnospiraceae; genus Brotaphodocola. The sequence continues at coordinate 49,586 of JAJQCD010000031.1, forward strand.
CGGATGACAATTCAGTGAGTACGCTTCAGGAAGCGCGTGCCATGCATTGCAGCGAATTTTTGCTTCCCTGGATTTTTACCAATGGGCACAATCCGCTGGCCTGTTCCGGCGGCACGATCAACAACGATGATCATGTGTTTGGGTATGATTGTGTTCGAAAGTATGGCGGGATCTATGTGCCGCCGTATACCGCGATTATTCATCAGTATATGCGGGAGGCCGTGGCAGCAGGTGGCCAGCTGATTCTGGCTGGGGACAGCCATACCCGTTACGGGTGTCTGGGGGCCATGGGAATCGGCGAGGGCGGAATTGAACTGGCAAAACAGGCAATCGGAGGCAGTTATTCGGTTCATCGTCCGCAGGTACTTGCGGTTCTGCTGACGGGAAGTCTGCGTCCCGGGGTTGGAGCTATGGATGTGGCGCTTGACCTGATCCGGGAAACATTCGCAACCGGGTGGAATAAGAATAAAATACTGGAATTTGTGGGCCCGGGGATTCACAATCTGAGCATGGACGCCAGGTTCGGTCTGGATGCCATGACAACGGAGTCAGCCTGCTATTCAACGATCTGGGAAACGGATGAGAAGGTGAAAGAATGGTTCCGGGTGCATCAGAGGCCACAGGATTATCGCCACCTTGTGCCAGAGGGGGATGCAGGATATGATGGCCTGATTGAGATTGATCTCAGTAAGATTGAACCGATGATTGCGCTGCCGTTTCATCCAAGCAATGTGTTTTCTGTTCGCAGCCTGACAGAGAATCAGACATTTCTGGAGGATGCGCTCCGGGAGGTGGAGGAAAATGCAGAGAAACTAAGCGGGGGTCTGCACTATACGCTGCGGGATAAGGTGCGGGACGGACGTCTGACGGTTCAGTACGCGACGATCGGCGGCTGTGTCGGTGGAATGTTTGAGAACCTGTATCGTGCAGCGGAGATTCTTGGAGATTATGTCATTCCGCATGATGGCGTGCCACTGGGAATTTATCCGGCGAGTCAGCCGACGCTTGCGGAGGCAATGAAGCAGGGAGTAATCGGGCGTCTGATTCAGGCTGGAGCGACGCTTCATCCGTGTATGTGCGGCCCGTGTTTTGGCTCAACGGACGTTCCGGCGAACAATTCTCTTTCCATCCGTCATGTGGCAAGAAATTATTACAGCAGAGAGGGGTCCCGGCCAGACCAGGGACAGCTTTCGGCTTCAGCGATCATGGACGCCAGAAGCATCGCGGCGACGGTCAGAAATGGGGGGCGTCTGACTTCAGCTCTGGAGTGGGAACCGGTAGAAGAACCGGTTTCTTATGGCTATGACGCTTCTTATTATGAAAAGGCGGTTTATCAGGGCTATGGAAAGCCGCAGCCGGATGTCCGGCTGCGATTGGGGCCGAATATTGCGGACTGGCCGGAAATGCCAGAGATGAAAGAACATATGCTGCTGAAGGTGACCGGAAGCTATGCCGGCAGTATTACGACAGATGAACTTTGCCCGAGCGGAGAAGCATCTTCTCTGCGCAGCAATCCGGATAAGATTGCGGAATTCACATTGCGCAGCCGCGACCGGGGATATGTTGAACGGACAAAGGCATTTCGGGATCAGCGGGAGACAGATCCCGAATTCCGGCAGATAAGGAAGGAATTTGCAGAGCGATATGGCATCCGGGAGGAGGAGATCGGATGCGGGGCCGTGCTTGTGTCTGAAGCGGTCGGTGACGGGAGCAGTCGCGAGCAGGCAGCCAGCAACCAGAAAACGCTTGGAGGCTGGGCAAACCTCGCCAGGGAATACAGCACCAAGCGGTATCGATCCAATTGTATTGGGTGGGGGCTGATTCCTCTGCAGACCGAAGATCGGGTTCTGCCGGAGGAAGGAACGTATTTATTCCTGCCGGGTGTAAGGAAGGCAATTCTGACCGGAGCCAGGGAACTGCCGGCCTGTCTTCCGACTGTGAACCGGCAGCTTACCTTACAAATTGGAGAAATGACGCAGGAGGAGCGGGAGATCCTGGTTTCCGGCGGGATGATCAATTATTATCGTGCCGGATGCTGATACTCCTCCAGCTTTTTCCAGAGCGTGGAACGGGCAATACCCAGGTCTTCGGCGGTCTTTTTCCGGTTCCCGTTGTTGCGTTCCAGACGGGATAAAATGACGCTGCGCTCGATTTCCTCCAGAGTTCGGTCGTCTGTTTTGTCGCATTCTGCGCAAGGAGCTGCCGGTGACAAATCCTGCGGTCTGCTATCGCATGCTGCAGAGGTTTCTGTGCGAAAATCGGACACAGCGGATTCCAGGCTGGATGCAGGCGGCTCGCAGGGGAGAGGTGTGACTGCGGTGATGGAATCGAAACATTCCGTGAGCGGAGTCGCCTGCCCCATGTTCAGGATGACATAGCGGTGTATGACATTGCTCAGCTCGCGGACATTTCCCGGCCAGGAACGGTTCTCCAGAAGAAGATATTCCGGATCGGAGAGCGTCGGAGTGTCCGCGCGATACTGGTCGCTGTAGTAACGGAGGTAATGGAGTGTAAGTGCACGGATATCGTCCTGTCTTTCATTCAGAGAGGGAACCGACAGACGCAGCGTATTCAGGCGGTAGTACAGATCCGTGCGAAATTTCTCTTCTGCGATCAGCTCCGTCAGATTGCGGTTACTTGCCGCGATGACCCGGACATCGACATAGATGTTTCTTTGCGAACCCAGCCGTCGGATTTCTTTTTCCTGCAGAACACGCAGAAAGGCGCTTTGCAATTCGATGGGCATGGAATTGATTTCGTCCAGAAATATCGTACCCTTGTGGGCCAGTTCAAAGAGTCCGCGTTTCCCGCCTTTTCTGGCGCCGGAGAAAGCGCCTTCTTCATAACCGAACAGCTCACTTTCCAGCAGAGTAGCCGGAATGGCGGCGCAGTTTACGGCGACAAACGGTTCATTCTTTCGTGAACTGGCGTTGTGAATGCTTTGCACCAGAAGCTCTTTGCCGGTTCCGCTTTCTCCGGTGATCAGAATATTGGCATCTGTCATGGCGTAAAACTGCGCTTTGTCGAGAAGCTGCTGCATGACGCTGCTTTCGGCGATGATATCAGGAAAGTGATATTTGGCAAGGAAACCATCGCTTCGCAGTTCAGTCCGGACTCGTTTCTCCTGATCCTGAATGTCCTTTACGCTGCGCAGGACAAGAATCATCCGGCGCATGGTTTCCGTGTTAAGATAGGTCTTTCTGACATAATAATTTCGATTCTGAATCTTCAGTACCTCATCGTTGCTGTTTTCATCGGTAAGAAACCGACGGATGTTTTCGGACAGTTTGACAATCGACAAATCCAGGATACGTTTTCCGATCATGTTTGATTCTGCGACACGAAAGACATCGCAGGCAACTTTGTTTGCCATGATGACGATGCCATTTTCAACGGTCAGGACGCCCTCCTGAATCGAGGCGACCGCCTCGTTAAAGGAACGGAGCTGTATTTTTTCCATCTGCCTGGCCTGGATGATGGAAACAGCCTGGCGAAGCGCTTTATGCAGGGCCATACTGCCGGAATCGAGCGCAATGACAGGGAGGCCGATTTGTTTGCCGGTACGCCAGGCCATTCGCGTACCGACCATTGCGTCCAGCCCGTCGTCCAGCCCCTGTCGCACCTGACGCCGGATGTCCTCACCGGATCGAAATGGATAGAGCTTCAGTTCCGGGAGCCTGAGCAGCTTTTTGGCCATGGTCAGGTTGAAACTGACAGCAAATTCTTCGAACATCAGAATGCCGATGCGGGAACCGTAGCGAGACGCCTCCTGGATGCAGGCGAGGAGCGACAGTTCTTCCGCTTCGGCCCGGACCGAAGCCACTTCCGGGAAATACTGCTCCATCATGTTTGCAATGGCGCCACGGCTGATGATGACGTCGGGGCGTCCATTATCGGAAAAATGAGTTCGGAGATGTTCAATCAGAGCAAATTCTGCGACGTCCCACTCGATGATGGTCGGATTGATCTGCATGTAATTGCAGATATCCCGGACCTCTTCTTTCATGCCCGGATAGAGCGCGATTACAATCAGTTCTTTTTCGTACATTGTGGCACCACCTTTTTTGAAAAGTGTTTGAAATGGAAACATTCACTTCTGTTCATTATAGGATAAATCCGGTTCCTGTGCAAGAAAAAATATCAGACAGGGGAAACCGTGGAGCCCTGGAAAATATATAAATAATGGTTGTCCGGGATTGAAGCAGAAAAATTGGCACGATAATTGCTTTTAAACTGGTTATCAAGAAAAACCATAACGGATAAAAGGAGAGAAGCAAATGAAAAAGAAGAAAATGAGTGATGTTACCAAGATATTGATTGCGATGGTAGCAGGATCGGCGGTCGGCCTGATTGTTGGCGAACCGGCTTCGGCGATTGGGTTCATCGGTGATATCTGGCTGAATATCATGAAGATGTTTCTGGTCTGCATCGTGGTCTGCATGCTGGTCAAGGGTATCAGCAGTATGGACAGCCCGGAAGCATTGGGACGGATTGGAGTCAAGTTTATTCTGTTTTATGTGTTCACAACGTTGTGCGCGAGTGCAATTGGCGTTGGAATGACGTTGCTGTTAAAGCCTGGCGTTGGATTTACATACGAAGCGGCGGATGTGTCAAATGTGACAATCAACGAGATGCCAAGTATTGCGCAATTTTTCAAGAGCATGTTTTCCACTAATATCTGGAAGACATTCGCGGATGCAGATATGATGCAGGTCGTTATTCTTTCCTGCTTTATCGGTGTGGCGATCGTTCTGCTCCCGCCGGAGAAGAGAGAGCCGGTTCGCAACTGGTTCTGGTCCATGACCGACCTGATCACTTCCCTGATCAGCATTGCCCTGAAACTGGCTCCGATCGGTGTTTTCTGCCTGATGGCTTCTTCGCTCGGACAGTATGGCGTGGGCCTGCTGGTAACGATTGCCAAAATTCTCGGTGTCTTCTATCTTTGTTGCATCCTGCATCTGGTTGTTATTTACTGCATGCTTTTATGGGGCTTCACGGGGATTAATCCGGCTGCTTTCCTGAAGAAGGCGTTTCCGACGTTCGCGACGGCGGTCAGCACCTGCAGCAGTGGTGCGGTTATCCCGGTCAGCATGGATGTGACGACGAAAAATTTTGAGTGCGACGATGCGGTGGCGGGTCTTGGTATTCCGCTTGGCGGAACGATTAACAAGGATGGTGTGGCGATTCTGTGCGGCGTGGTTCTTCTGTTCAGCGGACAGGCCATGGGTATTCCGCTGGGACCGCAGCAGATCATCAATCTGTTATTTGTGACGATCATGGTGACAAGCGCCGGTTCCGGTGTGCCGGGCGGCGGCCTGATGAATCTGATGATCGTTGCGACGGCGATTGGAATGCCATTGGATATCATTATGATGGTTGGCGGATTTTACCGGCTGTTTGACATGGGAACCACATCCATGAACTGCCTGGGCGATGTGTCTGCGACGATAATCATCGACCGGCTCGAAAAGCGGCGCGCGGCAAAGCTGGAAAAGAAGGGACGTGCGGCAGCATAGGACAGACCGGTGTGTGCCGACCGGAATGAAAGAATGAGACCGTCAGGTTCGACCTGATGCGATAAAAAATGATTATATGAAAAATTGGAGGAAAAATAAAATGGAGATTATCAAAGCACCCCATCCGGCCAGCGGCCATTATTCAGCGGGAATCATCAGCAACGGTATGGTTTATCTGTCCGGGCAGAGTTCGGTTGACCCGTTTACCCATCAGGTACCGGAAGGTGGTATGGCGGCGGAGATGACCATGTCCCTGACCCGCATTGAAAATATCCTGAAAAACGCGGGAATCGACCGGACACATATTATCATGTGCCGCGTCTATATAACAGATATGGCGAAGTGGGATGAGGCAAATGCCGCTTATGCAGAATTCTTTGGCGACCACAAGCCGGCCCGTGCCATTTATGAGGTCAGGAGAACCCATCACATGGCGCAGATTGAGATTGAAGCAGTTGCGGAGCTGTAAGGAAGATTTCAGACAGCTGCACAGCAGGCAGGTATGAAAATTCCGGCAAACGGCCGGAACGTAATTGTGGAAAGGGACTGGAAAAATGGAAGAGAAGAAAAGCGAACTTCGGAAACTGGCGGAATTTGTGCACGGACTGGAGTGGGAACAGATCCCGGAGGAAGTTCGCCAGGCTGTCGTCGATCGGGTGCTGGATTTGGTGAGCGTGGCGGCGGGAGCATCGGACGACCCGATGATCCGCCGGATCGCGGATACGTTTGAGCAGTTCGGCGGGACAGGAAAGGTTCACGTCTGGGGCTGTGAGAAAACCTGGCCTTTGCCGGTTGCCGCATTTCTGGACGAAATGCTGGCACATACGCTGGAGCTGGACGACGTCCATTCCGGGTCAAAAACGCATGGCAGCGCCAGTCTGATCCCGGCGGCATGGACCTGCGCGGAGTATCTGGGAAAAACCGGGAAAGAATTTCTGACTGCGGTTGTGGCCGGATATGAGACGGTTGCCAGAATCGGAATGGCGCTTGGCGTTTCGGCGCACCGGAACCGCGGCTGGCATGCCACCTCGACCTGTGGTGTGTTTGGCTGTGCAGCAGCCTGTGCGAAGCTGTTGGAACTGGATACGGAGGGCATTCTTTCCTCGCTGGGAATGGCCGGGACGCAGAGCAGTGGTGTGTGGGCATTCCTGGGGGATGGGAGCAACTGCAAAGTGCTGCACACGGGCAGAGCGGCGTCAAATGGGCTGGAAGCGGTGTTCCTGGCTGCGAGCGGGATGACCGGACCGGAACATATTATGGAAGGGCAGGATGGCGGACTTTTGTATGCGATGTCGGACGGAGGCGATGCTTCCCGGATTTCCGCAGGGCTTGGCACGGAATGGGAAATCCTGAAGATGGACATGAAGCCGTACCCGTGTTGCCGCAGCACCCATTGTGCGGTCGACTGCGCACTGGCGTTGCGTGAACGGATTGATCCGGAACAGATCCGTGAGATTGACATCAGCACATATCTGGTTGGATATAAACAATGCGCTGTGAGTGAGGGCTGCCTGCATCCGAAGCAGCCGATGGATGCAAAATTTTCTACCAGGTACTGTGTGGCTGCGGCATTGCTGTATGGCAGGGTATCGATGAAGGAATTTGAGCCGCAGGTGGTGATGGATGCGAAGGTTCAGACGCTTCTGGAAAAAGTGAAGGTACGGGAGGATGAACGGTTTACTTCGCAGTATCCGAGCCATTGGGGGTGCGAGATGGAAATCGTGATGAAGAATGGTGCTGTGTTCCGCTATGAGGTGAGCGATCCGTCCGGCAGTGTTGTGCGCCCATTGACAAGAAAACAGGCGATGGAGAAAGCGGAAAATTTTCTTCAGACAGCATATCCGGAGCGGGAAAAAGTCGTTATCGGGCAGATTCTGAACCTGGAATCTGCCGTCCGGATGCCGGTACTCGGTTGACCGGGGTCAATTCCGGTGCAGATGGAAACAGAAATCCGGAAACGAAATAGTGATAGAGTGATAGAAGGGAGACGGAATATTGTGAAACAGTTTTTGGAGCAGGATATCGAGAACGCACAGAAGAAGTTTGGCGCGTTGATCCGGAGCGAAGAAGCGCGGATCAGCCGAATGGAAGAGAGTGGAGAACCGCTTGATTTTACAAAACTGGATTCGATTATTGTGGGCATTATGCCAGGCGACGGGATCGGCCCGATTTTAATGCCGCTGGCTTTGCAGACGATGAAGGAGCTGGTCGGAGAAGAGATCACGTCGGGGAAGATTGTTCTGAAAAACATTGAAGGAATGACCATTGAGAACCGGGTGGTAAAGCTGAACAGCCTGCCTGAAGAATGCCTGGAAGAAATCAAAACGTGTCATGTGTTGTTAAAGGGGCCGATGATGACACCCAGGGCAGGCGACGGCCTGCCGAATCTGGTATCCGCGAATTCGATGTTACGGCGCAGCCTGGATCTGTACGCGGCGGTTCGGCCGATCGATATCAAAGAAAAGAATATTCACTGGACATTCTTCCGTGAAAATATTGAAGGAGAATATATCTGGGGGAACAAGGGAATACAGGTGGATGAGGATCTGGCTGTCGATTTTAAGGTGCAGACAAAGCGCGGTACGGAACGGCTTGCCCGCGCGGCGTTTGAACACGCCAGAAAGAACGGAAAAAAGAATGTGACGATCGTCACAAAGGCGAATATTGTCAAGCTGGTGGACGGCAATTTCATTGAAGCGGTGCGCCGGGTCGGTAAGGAATATCCGGATATCGAGATCCAGGAACGCCTGGTCGATGCGATGTGTGCGAAGATGCTGGATCCGGACTTTAATAAGGGGATTGAGGTTGTTGTCCTGCCGAATCTTTACGGAGATATTGTAACGGATGTCGCAGCAGAGCATCAGGGTGGTCTGGGAACCGCATCCTCTTCCAATATTGGTGACCGGTACGCGCTTTTTGAGGCGATTCACGGAACCGGCCCGTATCTGATTGGGATCGGGAAAGGACACTGCGCGAATCCCTGCAGTCTGATTCGTGCCATGGGGCAGATGCTGGTGCACATGGGCTATGCGGATCGCAATGCGTTGCTTGAACAGGCGCTGGATCTCTGTACGACCGGCGAGGGTGCGATGGAGGTCGGATTCCAGGAAGGGCAGCATACTGCGGCTGAGTTCACAGAGTATCTGATTGATACGATCCGGAAAATCAGAAAATAACAAATGCTTTGATTGAACCATAGCAAAAAGAATATACCTGTCATAAGAAACCTTGTATTTGACCTATGGCTCCTCGGATAGTATAGTTAAATCATCAGAAAAGCTGAAATACTCACAGGAGGAGGCAAAGCAGTGGAAATCAAAAAATATGGAACAGCCGGAACGCTGGAATCCAGTGATGCGATGGTGACCGTGGAGCCGGTAGAAAAAGGAAGCGGAATCGACTTCGAACTGGAGAGCGCCGTGATCCATCAGTACGGAAACAGCATTCGCAAGACCGTGCTCACGACGCTGGAGAATCTGGGCGTGGAGGATGTACGGATCCGCGTTGTGGACAAGGGGGCGCTGGACTGCACGCTGAAAGCGCGTGTAGAGGCCGCTGTCTATCGCTCGTTGAATCAGATTGACCATATTCCGTGGGGAGGTGCCGTGCGATGAGACCGGATAAGAATCGCCTGAGAAG
>JAJQCD010000006.1 GCA_021202925.1 Clostridiales bacterium
CGAACCCACATATCCAGCTTGGAAGGCTGGTGTTCTACCACTGAACTACACCCGCATCATGCCATACCAGTCATGCGCCGTCCTGCAATCGAAACTGCACACTCCCATATCTGACACCAAATGCCTTGGACCGGAATCGAACCAGTGACACGAGGATTTTCAGTCCTCTGCTCTACCAACTGAGCTACCAAGGCAATCGCTTATCTGCCAATTAATGCCGCAGGCCGGGATCGAACCGGCACGGGAGATTAGTCCCGCAGGATTTTAAGTCCTGTGCGTCTGCCAATTCCGCCACTGCGGCTGATACGGATGGGTGGGGGTGGATTCGAACCACCGAAGCAATCTGCAGCAGATTTACAGTCTGTCCCCTTTGGCCACTCGGGAACCCACCCGGAATCGGTCTCGACAAGCAGTTTTATGCTATCACAATCACTCCGAAAAATCAACACTTTTTTAGAAAATCACTTTATCCTTCCTCTCCTGTCGCAAACAATGCGCCGGAAACCGCACCCATGCCAACCGTGAGGTATCCATCCTTCGCCTGGTAAATGACGCGACCCACATTATACCCCTTCTCATCCGTCCGCATTACGCATGTCAGCGGTTCTCCATCGGCAATGCCAATCTCCCAGACCGGCACACGGACAGTCATCGGGTCACGCCGGTTATTGATGATCACCACGCAGCGGTTCGCGCCGCACATCCGCCCATAAGCAATCAGATGCTTCCCGGCCAGAAGCTGCCGGACGGAACCGCGCCGCAATGCGGGCAAACGCTTATGAAGTGCAATCATATAACGATGGAACTCAATCAGCTCATAATCCAGATGATCCCACGGGAAAGTACGGCGGTTGTCCGGATCGGTCCAGCCACAGACGCCAGTCTCGTCGCCGTAATAAATCGTCGGCGCTCCCGGCCATGTCATCAGCATCAGTACGCCCTCCCGAAAAACGCCGTAATTCACTCCCGTTTCTGCCATCTTCGCCCCGACGGTCCCCAGACGACCCACGACCTGGTTTGTCCGGGTCAGGAAACGACTGTGATCATGGTTCGAGAGCTGGTTCATCGCCACCAGAACCGACTGCGTCTGCATCCGGCTCATCTGATAAAGCATCGAACGGAAGAAAGCAGCCCCGTCTCCATAGAGCGTCCCGTTATACTCGTCACTGTGTTTCTCCATGCCCGTCAAAAACCACGTCACCGGCTCCATGAACGCGTCATAGTTCATGACGGTATCCCACTGATCCCCCTTCAGCCACTCCGACGGATCGCCATAATGCTCCGCCACAATCAGTGCGTCTGGATTTGCTTCCTGCACTTTCCTGCGAAACGCACGCCAGAAACTGTGATTGTACTCACTGCTGTGGCCAAGATCCGCGGCCACATCCAGACGCCATCCGTCCACATAAAACGGAGCGGAAACCCAGCGCGCGGCAATGTTCATAATATATGCAAACAGCTTCGGCGAATCCTCATAATTCAGCTTCGGCAGGGTACTGTGTCCCCACCAGCCGTCATACGAAGCATTGTCCGGCCACGCCGTCTCATCGTTAAATTTGAAAAAAGTATGATATGGACTGTCCTTACTGACATACGCCCCCGGCTCATAACCGCCCTGCTTCTCATAGATCTTGTCCCGATCCAGCCATTTATTAAAAGAACCACAGTGATTAAATACGCCGTCGATGATCACCCGCATCCCCCGGCAATGCATCTCCTCCACCAGCCGTGCGAACAGCGCGTCACTCGCAATCAGATTCTCCGGCGACGCCGTGCGAATCCGATAGCGGCTCGCACCCACATTATCCTTCGCATCCCGGTCAACCGGTTCTCCGCCATCCTTCACGATCACTCCGTAATGTGGATCAATATGCTCATAATCCTGACTGTCATATTTGTGGTTCGAGGGAGAGACAAACAACGGATTAAAATAAATCACTTCCACACCAAGATACTGCAGATAATCCAGCTTGTCCCAAACGCCCTGCAGATCGCCGCCATAAAAGCAGCCTACATCCAGTGTCGACGGATTCGTGTTCCAGTCCTCCACCCGGTGAACCGGACCCCCGATGTAAATGTATTCACACTCTTCCACATCATTTGACGGATCTCCGTTGCAGAAACGATCGACAAAAATCTGATACATGACCGCGCCCCTGGCCCACTCCGGCGTATGAAATCCCGGCGTAATCCGGAACGCCTGGGAATCGCGGGCATCCCCGGAAGTACCCAGACGGTTCAGGCAGCACACATCGTCGCCCCGGGTAATCCGAAAATAGTACAGAACCGGCATCTCATCCTCTATCAGAAATGTGGACTCGTAATAATCAAAAACAGCCGTCGATGTGCCCCGGCTCATTACCGTCTCCTCCGGCTCGCTCCCTTCCTTCCATCTCACCAGACATACCCTGTCTACTCCATCCTTTGCTGTACGGACACGAACCGTCACCTCGTCCCCCCTGTCAGGCTCCTCCGGAACCCGATAATCGGACGTCTCATCCGCAAACAGCGCGCGCAGATCAATTTTCTGATTGTTTTCCAGTGCCATGCCAATCCTCTTCCAAAACCACTTTTTTCACGATTCAGGGCGGCATCTTCTTGTACGGTCATAGGCCGCGCAGGAAGATGCCGCCCTGAATTATGATATATATTTTATATGATTTCCCGCAAAGATACAACCGCTTTTTCAAAAAGTGACCGATTTGAACCATGTCGTCTGACAGAGGCCTTCCCGTCATCGTCCACACACGAAAAGAGCCGACGGGGTAGTCGGCTCTCTCAGGAGAAGGTATTTCGTTTCTTATGGGGTGTAGCAAAAAACTATATAATGTATTGGGGGGTTACATCCAGTATAATAGCATACCCAACTCCAAAAGTCTGCCCAAAGTTTCAGAAATTTCTCTTCATTCATTATGCGTTTTGTCCAATTTCCTCCGATGATCGGCAACTTACAAACAATGCTTCAAATTCATTCTGTCCAATCTTCTCTTTCTCAATCAGCAGCAGACAGGACTGCTCCAGCACATCCCGGTGGTCGAGAATAATCTGCTTTGCCTTTGCGTAGCATTCGTCGATGATGCGCTTCACTTCACTGTCGATCGCCGCAGCCACATCTTCTCCGTAGCTCCTTGTGTGTGCCAGATCACGGCCAATGAACACCTCATCGTCCTCATTTCCATAATCGATCATACCAATTCGATCGGACATGCCATACTTCGTCACCATCGCGCGCGCAATCTTCGTCGCCTGTTTGATATCCTGGGACGCGCCCGTGGTCACATCCTCAAAAATGATTTCCTCCGCAATCCGGCCGCCCAGAGATACCATGATATTCTGAAGCATCTTGCTCTTTGTGTTGAACATCTCATCCTCACCCGGCAGCGGCATGGTATAACCGGCCGCGCCCATGCCGGTCGGGATAATGGAAACCGTATGAACCGGACCCACATCCGGCAGCACATGGAACAGAATCGCATGGCCGGACTCATGATAAGCCGTAATCTTCTTCTCCTTCTCGGAAATCACACGGCTCTTCTTCTCCTGTCCGATCCCCACCTTGACGAAGGAACGGTCGATATCGCTCTGGCGAATGTAGCTGCGGTTCTCACGCGCCGCCAGGATCGCCGCTTCGTTCAGCAGGTTCTCCAGATCCGCTCCGGTAAATCCGGATGTGGTGCGTGCCACCCGGCCCAGATCCACGTCTTCCGCCAGTGGTTTTTCCCTCGAATGCACACGCAGAATCTCTTCGCGCCCCTTCACATCCGGACGGCCGACCGCCACCTTCCGGTCAAAACGACCCGGACGCAGAATAGCCGGATCCAGAATATCCACCCGGTTCGTCGCCGCCATGACGATGATCCCTTCATTCACGCCGAAACCGTCCATCTCCACCAGGAGCTGGTTGAGCGTCTGCTCACGCTCGTCGTGACCGCCACCCATACCAGTGCCTCTCCGTCTCGCGACTGCATCAATCTCATCAATAAACACAATACAGGGCGCGTTCTTCTTTGCGTCCTCAAACAAATCCCGGACACGCGACGCGCCGACGCCGACGAACATCTCCACAAAGTCAGAACCGGAAATACTGAAGAATGGCACGCCCGCCTCTCCGGCTACCGCCTTGGCAAGCAGAGTCTTACCGGTTCCGGGAGGTCCCACCAGGATCACGCCTTTGGGAATCCTGGCGCCGACACTAGTATACTTCTGCGGGCTGCGCAGGAAATCCACCATCTCTTCCAGGTCTTCCTTTTCCTCCTGAAGTCCCGCCACATTGCGGAAGGTCACATTGCTGTTGTGTGTCATTCGCGCCCGGCTCTTCCCAAAATTCATCATCTTGGAATTCGCCCCGCCGCCTCCGGCCCGCATATTCATCAGCACAACCACCAGAGTCACTCCCCCGACGGACAGAAGCACCGGGAAAATTACGCTCATCCAATAGCTGCTCTGAGACACATCACGAAGCGTATAATCGAGTCCCTGTTCGTCAAGCATCCGCTGTGTTTCATTGACGTCAGAGACATATACCTGATAAGCCGAACCATCCCGGGTCACGATATCAACCCGTCCGGTCGGTGTCTGTTCATTCTGACGAATCGACAGTTCATAAATGCTGCCATTCTCCAGCAGCGTCTCAAACTGCTGGCTGCTCAGTTCTGTCAGTTCCGTGCCCGGCATAAACTGAATCATAAACAACGCTGCCATCAGCAGCAACAGCACCAGAAATCCGGTGCCACGATAACCCTGTTGTCTCACCTGGATCCTCCTTATTCCCCTGCCCCTGGTTCTACCACCCCGATATAAGGCAGGTTTCTGTATTTCTGCGCATAATCCAACCCGTATCCCACAACAAATTCATCCGGGATCGTAAAGCAGGTATACTCCACTTTGACCTGCTTCTTCACGCGACGTTCCGGCTTGTCGAGGAGCGTACACAGATGAATATCCGCCGGGCCACGCTTGTCAAGCACCTCAATCAGGTACGCCAGCGTACGGCCGGAATCGATAATATCTTCCACAATCAGAACATGCTTTCCGGTCAGTGGCTCATCCAGATCCTTAATGATGCACACCACCCCGCTGGACTTCGTGTCTGCCCCGTAGCTGGACACCGACATGAAATCCAGAGAAACCGGAACGGTCAGACGCTTCGCCAGCTCACAGGTAAAAAACACGCCGCCTTTCAGAATACAGATCAGATGAACCTGCTTTCCCTCGTAATCCCGGTTGATCTGCGCCGCGACCTCATTAATCCGTTTATTTACTTCTTCCTCTGTCAATAAAACTCTGATCTTATCTTCCATGATTTTCTCCTTTGTAAACCGAAATGTCGGCCATGACAGCCATCGCCGGTCAGAGGGTCGTCGGTTTTCCGTCCTCTCCGTCCGTCTCACAGACCGCCGTAACCTGCAGCACCCATTCCGTATCTGCCGTAACCTTATAATATTCGCTGATCCGATATCCGATCACCCACAACACATGGTTGCCCTCCACCAGAACCGGTATTTCCGCCCTCTGCTTCCTGGGAATCTTCTCATCAATCATATATCGCGTCAAACGCTTGCGCCCCCCGCCTGACAGGGTAAGGTAATCTCCCTCCCCGCGAACGCGCAAAGACAGCACTCTTTTGATTTTAGCATAATCAAACCATTTCGTACACTGGTTTTTCGGAATTTCCGCGCCTTTTTTCAGAGAAAAAACCTTCATCCGCAGCGTCAGACGGCCTTTCATTCGCAGGACTCCGGTTTTCTCCTGTCCCCCATTTCCGGGCATGAGCGATTCGATCTCCCGGCGGTCCTCCTCATCCGTCCGGGGCTCTGTATCCCTGTCTGTGTCGCTGTCGGCATCTTTGCCACACCCAATCTCCAGCGTTTCATACCCAACCCGAGCCGTCAACCGGCCTGGCAGATCCAGACGGCTCCCGACCGCCCGAAATGCCAGCGCTTCAATCTCTGCAAAATGACGTCCGGTGATATTCTTCCACCCGGGCGCCGCTTCATCCAGCATCCGGCGCACCAGATAGGTGCGAATAATCTCCTCCTGTTCCAGAAACGCCGACAGGCGGATCACTGCCTGCCCGTTTTGCAGGCAGCCCGCCTGATCCCACACCTTCTTTGCCTGCCGTTGCAGATAGTCATCCGCACGGGCGATCTGCTCTCCGGCCTGAAGAATGTGATCTGCTGCACGGGCATTCACCAGCTTCTCCATCATCGGCAGCAATTCGCCGCGGATTCGATTTCTGGTATATTCACCGGATCGATTCGTCGAATCTTCACACCAGGAAAGTCCCTGTTCATACAGATAATCCCGGATCTCTTCCCTTCCCACGCAGAGCAGAGGACGAATCCGGTTGCCCTGCACCGGCCGGATTCCTCCAAGGCCGCGCAGTCCACTGCCTCGCAGCAGATGATGCACGATCGTCTCTGCGTTGTCATCCCGATGATGGGCAAGGGCAATCCACGGCGCCCGTTCTCCATCCTTCCTCTCCAGACTCCACGCGGCGGCAGCAGCGTCAAACGCTTCGTACCGCAGCAGTCTTCCGGCCTCCTCCACCGAGATTCCCCGCTTTGCGGCATATCCCCGTACATCGCAGCGTACCGTCTCAAACGGCACTCCCAGGCTTTCGCAAAGCTCCCGCACAAAGGTTTCATCCCGATCCGCTTCTTCGCCCCGCAATCCATGGTGTATGTGAACAACGTGCAGGGAAAGCGACCGTTCCGGCGCCAGCGCACAGAGCACAGATAACAGGCAGACCGAATCCGCCCCGCCCGATACGCCGACAATCACCCGGTCTCCCAGCTTCAGCATTTCTTCTTTTTCTATAAACTTTCGTATCCGATCCAGCATTCCCTTACCTCTTCCAGATCCCTGCCGTCAGTACAGTCATGTCATCCCGATCCGCCCGTTCCTGCCGCCGCGCAAATTCCAGCACCCGTTCCGCCAGTCCCTGCGGGCTTTCTTCGTTCACTTCACCAAGAAACTGCTGCATAACCAGTTCCTTGTTTTCTCCCGGACAGACATCCAGCACTCCATCCGTCATCATCACAATCTGATCTCCATCCCAGAGCTTCCTGGAAATCAATGTCGGCTCCACGCCGTTCACCGCTCCGGCCGGAAGGTCTCCCGCCTCTACGATATGCACCTGCTCTTTTTCTATTACAAACGTTGCTGCCGCTCCCATCTTCATCATGTCCAGGACGCCTGCATGAAGATCGATACAGCAGAGATCCAGGGTCGCCGGATGCTGCTCTGCGCCGGTCAGAAGCAGAACCGTATTGGTCATTTTCAGTGCCGCTCGTGCCGAAAACCCGGTTTCCAGCAGCTGCTGCACGAGTTCAATCACCTTGCGGCTCTCCGTTGACGCGGCAACGCCGCTCCCCATCCCGTCGGACAGGCCAAAAACCGCCTGGCCGGATGCTTCCTCCACACAGAAATAATTATCACCGGACACCGACTCGCCCGCGCGCGGGCATCCCGCCACGCCCCACAACGTCCGATACTGCCCGATCTGAGCCAGCCGGATCACCGAAACCTGCTTTGTGATCAGAGAGCGGGTGTCCGGCGGCACATACCAGCCTCCGCCGACCGCCTTTCCAAAAAGCAGAGCGGCTTCCTTTGCTGTCACACATCGGTTTCCCTGCGTGCGCACGGTCAGATATGCCTCCCGCTGCCGGTTTTCATATTCAAGCATCATCATATGTTCCACGATCATATGATGTTCCCGGAAAAATTGCTTCACTCCCGCTTCCCGCCTTCCGGTCACATCCGTCGCCTGTTCCATCTGATGCGCAAATTCTCCGAGCAGCGACGCCAGTTCCCGGAACTGTACCATCACGGTGTCCCTGCTCTCCAGAAAACGGTTCTTCCACTCCAGATTCATCACAGCACGTCCCAGATTCCGGTTCAGCTGCGCCAGATAATCCTCTTTATACCGACAGGTTTCCTCGAACAGCCTGGGCATGTCCTCATGTCCGACTCTGCCCTTCTGCTCAAACGTGCGCAGCAGATAATACAGATAATAAGTCTCTCCTTCCGCGGCATTCCTGCCGGACAGTCCGCATTTTCTGCAGGAGCCACACACCATCGCCGCCGACGTCTGCATGGCTGCGACGGCGTCTTCCCGCGTCAGCCCCCGCTCACTTTCCATCTCATCCATGCAGGATTTTGCGAGAAGCTCCAGGGAGCGCGCCATCCCGTTCAGTCGTCCTGCCGTATATCCATTCACCTCCGCCATATCGCGGCGTCTATCCCTCTTCCACACAAAAATCCCCTCCTAAGCCACATTATATGCGGCAGGAGAGGATTCTATGTTCCAAAAAGGCGCTAAGGCGCAGGCTTCAACAGGATCTCATTCGGATTCACAAGTCCAAGCTTCTCCTTCGCCACTTCCTCAATATATTTCTTTGTCTGTACGTAAACCCGCTTCTCCTCCAGTTCGGCTGCACGCTGTTCTTCACTTTCCAGCTGCTTCTCCAGCGCTTCCTCCCTGGCCTGATATTCCAGATCCTTTTTCATCATGGAAGTGCTTTTGACATTCACCACAAGGGCAAGGCTCGCAACGACCAGCGTAATTCCTATGATCGCAATCCGATTCCCCCATCGGTCCTTCTTCTTTCGCTTTGTCCGCACTTTCATAATACCGTCAGCTCCACAATCTTTTTCCTTTGTAACCCCCTGAGTAACTACATAATCTTTATTTTAATCCATTTCACCATCTTTTTCAATAGTTTTCGAAAATTTACACTGATCAGCCGGTCATATCCGACCATTGTAAGCAAAACCGCAGCAATCACAAATCCCCTCAGCCCGCCATCATTTTCCTGATACAGCAGATGGAACACGGCAAAACCGGCAATAATCCAGTAAATCAGATCCTCCGCCCCAATCCAGAACCAGGAATGGCGCACCGCCATCCGGTATATTCGCAGGACATCGTACAGCGCCATCAGTTCCGCCCCCATCAAAACGCCGGATAGAAACAGTCTCGCCTCCGTCCAGATAATCCAGTCCGCCTGCATCCTCAGTGAAACAGTCGCGAAAGCAGAGACTGTCCGGACTTGCGAAACGCTTCATTGGAAGAATAAAGCAGGCTTTCCACCGTCCCCTCCACTTCCACTTCCCCCTTCTCCACGGTCAGGCGACTGACGTGAAGCTGTTTTCCGCGGATTGTTAAAAGTCCCATGTCCGTATCCATGACCACCTCGTTCTCATCAAAAGAAATCACCTCCCGGACGCCGGTGAGGCTGACAAAAGAGCGATCCCGAATCACGCAGGAATGAGGGCGCGCCGACTGTTTTTCCTGTTTTCCTTCCACAAAAAAGACCTCCCGCTATACGAACACCTGGTTCAAGTATATGCAGAGGTCTTCCCTGATATTCTGTCTGTTCTGTCCATTCCAATCGAAGAAACGTCTTCCGGCAGAATGTCTGCAGCCACGCAACGTCCTTACAGATACCGGAACAGCTCCTTCGCGTCGTCCTTATGGACTGTCTCCTGCACGTCCAGTACTTCCACACGTACCGAACTCGTGCCGAACTGAATTTCGATCACATCGCCAACCTTCACATTCACGGACGCCCGCGCCGTCTTCCCATTCACCAGTACACGGCCCGCATCACAGGCCTCATTTGCGACAGTCCTGCGCTTGATCAGTCTGGAAACCTTCAGATATTTGTCCAGTCTCATCGTCCATCACTCGTTGATCAGATCGCGAAGCGCCTTGCCTGCCTTGAACTTCGGAATTCTGGAGGCCGCAATCTCAATGGTCTCGCCGCTTCTCGGATTTCTTCCGGTTCTCGCACCCCGCTCGGATACCTCAAACGTACCGAAACCAATCATCTGGACGCGATCGCCCTCCTTCAATGCTCCTGAAACCACTTCAACAAATGCCTTCACTGCCGCGTCAGCATCCTTTCTGGTCAATCCGCTCTGCTCCGCAATCGCTGTAATCAATTCCTGCTTGTTCATTATCAATTCCTCCTGCTATAATCTGTCGGCGCACCCAGCTCTGCTCAAAATACAATTCTGTCTACCGAAACGCCGGATGTTCGTGCCATCCTGCCCGTGCGCCACATTCTCATAAACTCCATGTACGTTTCATTTATATCTGCTTTCCTGTGCTTTGTCAAGGCTTTTCCGTGTTTTTACGCAAGTCTTCACAAATTACCCGGAAATCGCAAAGGCCACTATTTCCCGACCAGAACAATGATGGTTCTCGGCGGCACCAGGAACTCTTTTCCCGCCGGAATTTCCTCTTCTTCGCCATCCGGATAGTATCCGTTTCGCTCCACGTTGTGTGTGTCGAAGCGGATCCTCCACTTCCGATCCCTGGGAAGGTTCGGAATCCCGAATGTGTGCGGTTCCCAGTGCATATTGTACGCCACATAGAAATAATCATCCGTTGTCCCGTCTTCCCGCATTCCGTATTTCCCACAGTACATCACCGCAATCTGACGGCGGAACGCTTCGAGTTCCGGTTTCCAGGCATGACGGCCGTGGTACGACACATCCGGATATCCGCAGGCCTGACTGTCTGCCAGCCGCGGCTCCTGCGCCATATGAAAAACCGGATGCGCCCTGCGAAATGCAATCGCTTCCTGCACAAACTCCCACAGGGCATAATTGCTCTTCAGCTGGTTCCAGTTGAGCCAGGACGTCTCATTATCCTGACACCAGGCATTGTTGTTGCCGCCCTGTGAATTCCCGAATTCATCTCCCGCGAGGATCAACGGCGTTCCCTGGCTCAGAAGCAGCAGCAGAAACGCATTTCGCAGCTGGCGTCCCCGCATCTCCAGTACCTTCTTTCTGCGGCTCGGCCCTTCCACGCCGCAGTTCCATGAATGATTGAAATCCGTCCCGTCCCGATTCTCTTCGCCATTGGCTTCATTGTGCTTATGATCGTAAGAGACCAGATCCGCCAGGGTAAATCCATTCGTATTCGTCAGATAATTGATGACGCCATATCCCTCCGGGTTGCGACGCGCCTGAAGAATCAGACGATTCATCTGATTCTCATCCCCCTTCAGCACCCGCCTCATATCCGTCTCAAACAACTCGTTATACTCTGCAAGTCTTCTCGGCGCCCCCTTCTCCCGTTTCGGCTCAGCGCCTTCCCAGGATTCGGCCCACAGTTTGGTATCCGCCAGATACGGATCGGCGGCGATCAGATCGATCGGCGCATATCCGACTATATGAATCCCGTCCACGTGATACTCTCTGACCCAGTAACGAACGACGTCCAGCGCAAATGCCGGCGCTTCCTCTCCCGTAAAAAACAGTTCCAGCACCAGCTCCATCCCTGCCTTATGAAGCGCCCGGATCAGGCTTTTGAGTTCTGTGTCCGGACTGCCTGCCTTCCCGGCGTAGGACGCCTTCGGTGCAAACATACAGGAACTCACATAGCCCCAGTAATTCAGACGTCCCGTCGCTTCCTCAACCCACCTTGGGGCACAGGGAACAGACGAAACCGATGTCACGGGCGTCGGAACAACCGTTTCCGAATCCTTCGCGCCCGACTTTTTCAGCGCCTTCACCGCCTCCTCCAGCTGCGTGTGTTTCTCCGCAGGTGTCTCCCGGACAGGCGACGACGCAATCCGTTCCGCCGCTGAAAGCACCGCCGTCGTATAATGAGAAATCCCGGTCGATCCGCCCGAAAGGTGTCTGGTCATCATGATCTCATTAAATTCCGTCACCGGCATCAGTTCCAGCGTCGTGATGCCCAGTTCACGCAAATATGGTATTTTCTCTTCCACGCCACGAAACGTTCCCTTGCTCTCCACGCCGAATGATGCGTGCCGTGTCAGCCCGCGCACATGCGCACGATAGACAATGCTGTTCTCATAGGGAATCCGCGGTGACACATCTCCCTGCCAGTCAAACTCTTCCCTTGCGACCGGGGTCGTCAGCAATGCGCTGCCGCGCTCTGCCTTCCCCCACTGATCCCGTCCATGGAATACATGACCGTACGGATCCGGCCTTCGCCTGCCATCGATTTCGAACGCATACTCGTACTTCTCAAGGTCTTCCCCTCTGAGCGTCATTTCCCACACATTCCCGGTTCGATTCTCATCCGGAAACGCTATGGAAGCCGATGGCTTCGCCGTATCTTTTCTGCTTCCCGTCTTCCCCTCAAACAACAGAAGCCTGCATTCCTTCGCCTCAGCTGCAAGCGCGACATGGATCCCTCCATCTACCTTTGTCAGCCCCATCGGATAACAGGTTCTGTCATTCTTATCGATTGCATACCGACGCATCTTTTCACCTCTTTCGCTTTGCACGAACCTTCCACATGCTTCACTCCAGTACCAGTTCTACCGGGCAATGATCCGATCCGAAAATCTCCGTATGGATCGTTGCGTCCTGAATCCGGTTCTTCAGGCACTCCGACACACAGAAATAGTCGATCCGCCATCCGGCATTCTTCTCCCGCGCCCGGAAGCGGTAAGACCACCAGGAATAGACGCCCTCCCGTCCCGGATTCAGATAACGCCAGGTATCAATATAGCCCGCCGCCAGAAGACCGGTAAATTTCCCGCGTTCCTCGTCCGTAAAGCCAGCGTTGTGACGGTTTGTCTTCGGATTCTTCAGGTCAATCTCTGTATGCGCGACGTTGAAATCGCCACAGAAAACGACCGGTTTCTTTGCTTCCAGCCCCTTCAGATACGCCAGCCACGCATCTTCCCAGTTCATGCGGTAATCCAGCCTGGTCAGTTCATTCTGGGAATTCGGCGTATAACAGGTCAGCACATAATAATCCGGAAATTCCGCCGTAATCACACGGCCTTCATGGTCATGCTCCTCGATACCGATGCCATAGGATACCGATAGCGGCTCTTCTTTTGTAAACAACGCCGTCCCGGAATATCCCTTCTTCTCCGCGTAATTCCAGTACTGATGATAACCTGGCAGGTCCAGATCAATCTGCCCGGCCTGCAGCTTCGTCTCCTGCAGACAGAAAATATCCGCGTCAGCCTCTTTGAAAAAATCCAGGAAGCCCTTGCCCACACAGGCACGGATTCCATTGACATTCCAGGAAATCAGCTTACTCATATAATCTCTCCCTGTACACACCCTCTGCGATCAGCCGACGAATCGACGCCTCTACCGCCGCTCTGTCCTCCTGATACGTCACACCAAACCACCGGTCCCTCGTCTCCAGAACCTTCACTCTGGCTTTTCCATTCTTCACCAGATCATCGATTACCTGCGGCAGCATATACTCTGCCTTCGGATTGATCCGCGCGTCCCCATCCAGGAACTCCGGGAAACGATCCGCCAGTTCACAGAGGAATCCCGGCGGCAGTCCCCACATATTCATGGATACATGCTGCCACGGCTCCACCTGCACCGGATTTCCGGACGCATCGGCCGCCACCAGGGCGCCGTCCTTCCACTCGATGCCGTAAGTCTCTGTCACATCCTCCAGATCGCCATTCTCCGAAACCCGGCAAACGCCCCGGGAAACACTTCCGTTCTCACTCAGGGTATTCTCCAGGATAAACCCGCTCATACACATATCATAGACATCCGCATCCGGGTCCATCTCATTCACCATGTAATCATGAATCTTCCGGAATCCTTCCCGGCCATAATAGTCATCCGCGTTGATCACCAGAAACGGTTCCTTCACCACGTCTTTCACCATCAGCACCGCATGTCCGGTCCCCCAGGGCTTCTTTCTCCCCTCCGGTACCGCATACCCGGATGGAAGCGCTTCCAACTCCTGATATACATAATCAACCGAAGCGATCTTTTCGATCCGGCTGCCGATGATTTCCTTAAAATCCCGTTCCAGTTCCCGCCGGATAATGAACACAATCCGGTCAAAGCCCGCATCCAGTGCGTCATGAATCGAATAATCCATAATAATCTCGCCGCCGGGTCCCACCGGCGTCAGTTGCTTGATTCCGCCGCCAAAGCGGCTGCCGATGCCGGCGGCCATTATCACCAGTGCTGTCTTTCTCATAGTCGGTATCCTTCCATTGTTAAATATATCACTCTGTTTCACTATAACACACCACTGTACAAAAGGCAAACCATTTCCGCTCAGTCATTTTCCCACGGCAGATCCATATCCTTCCATTTTGCCTCATCCACAATATAATGGTGGACCTTCTCCGGATGCTCCCGCAGAAGCCTCCCCGCACCGGCATCGCCTGTCAACGACAACAGCTCCGTCTCCATCCCCCGGCGGAAAGCCGCCGGATTCCCCGGATGATCGGTAAACAGACACCCCATCGTCTTCCCTGAACAGAGATATTCCCTCAGGAAACAGGCAATCTCCTTCCCGTCCAGATGCGGTTGATCCGCCACAAAAAACGCGACCGCACCGCACGAGTCATCCGCAAATGCAGCCCGCGTCCCGGCCCGCACAGAACCTGCGATACCCTCCGCGTAATCCGGATTTTCCACCATCTGAACCCTTCCGGAATAATCCTCCTCGTTTAATATCCCGTCATATCGGGATACGACCATTACCTTTGCCTGCACCGGTTCACAGACGTCTCCGGTGTTGTCTGTAAATCCGTCCGCCTCTTTGCATGGAAACGGACATTCGAGCAGTCTCTTTGCTTCCAGCAGGGCGTCCAGTCCCCATCGGTACAGAGGCTTCCCCCGATAGGAACACAGCAGTTTATTTCCCCCAAACCGGCGTCCGTAACCGGAAGCCATCAGAATCAGCGCCATGCTTTGCACCGGCTCTTCGTCATCGACCAGAGCCGCAAATGTCCGCCTGTTCCCGCTTTCCCCCGTACATTCTTCATACCGGCGCTTCATCATATTACTGCGCATATCGTGGACAGGAACCCCCGGATATCTTTTTCTCAACGGCTCCAGATAATACTTCCGTGCCAGGTGAGCAACGAATGTCTCCGTCACCAGTCCCCCGCCTTCAAACGAAATCGAAGCCGCCGTCTCTGCCACCTGCGAAGCGTTTCGCTCCATCATCGGTTCCCTGCCACCATTCAGAAGCCTCCGATCCTCCTCGTCTGCAAGCCCCGCACGATGGCAGACCACCGCAAACGGCCTTCCCACCGCACACAGACCCATCACCACGAAGATCTCATCCGTGTTCTCCGGGATGACCGGCTCATAATCTGCCGGTATCTTAATGGGGCGGTGATGAGAGCCGTCCCCCTCCACCAGCACCACATCATAGTTCCGGCATAATTCTTCATAACAGCTGTCCCCGGGGTATGCCAGCTTCGTTCCTTCGACACGGCCAGAATAGGACACGCCAGGGCGATCCGGGCGGCAAAACATGTGTGTCGTCGTCGTCACCGCGACCCGTTTTCCCTGGGCTGCGTACTGCGTCGCCAGTGCTTCGATGAGTCCGCTCTTCCCACCTGCTCCTGCTACCGTAATCACATATGCCATCCGCCCATCTCTCCTGTTCCTGTCCATCGTTTCGTCCCACGCAGCCTGTTCTCCCGACGTCTCGCCGCGGAATGCTTTTATTTTACCATTATTCCAGTGACCAAACAAGCGCAAACAGAATACGCAGATTTTTCTTTTCTTTTTTTCACAAATCTACTATACTGATATGCAGTAACGCAATATCGAAACAAGGAGGAGTTTTTCATGTCTCTTATTATTCCGGAACATTATGATCCGCATCTGACTGTCCGCCAGACACAGGAAGCGATCAAGTACATCCGTGACACCTTTCAGAAAGAGCTTGGCAAAGAAATGAATCTGGAACGGATTTCCGCCCCACTGTTTGTGACAAAGGACAGCGGTCTCAATGACAACCTGAACGGCGTCGAACGACCCGTTGGTTTTGACGTCGCCGCCTTTCCCGGCGTGGAAGTGGAAGTCGTCCAGTCTCTGGCCAAATGGAAGCGCATGGCGCTCAAAGAATACGGGTTCCAGCCAGGAGAAGGCATCTATACGAACATGAACGCCATCCGCCGTGACGAGGTTCTCGACAACCTGCATTCCTGCTACGTCGACCAGTGGGACTGGGAACGCGTCATCACCCGCGAAGAGCGCAACGAAGAAACGCTGCGGGAAACGGTGCAGACCATCTTCAAGATCATCAAACACATGCAGCACGAGGTCTGGTACAAATACCCCGAAGCCGCCAAACATCTTCCGGATCACATTTCCTTCATCACCTCCGGCGAGCTGGAAGAACGCTATCCCGACAAGACGCCCCGGGAGCGCGAAAACCTGATTACAAAGGAACTCGGCTGTGTCTTTGTCATGAAGATCGGCGACCGGCTGAAAAATGGCGAACCGCACGACGGACGCGCACCGGATTACGACGACTGGCAGCTGAACGGCGACATTCTGTTCTGGTATGAAACCCTCGGCTGTGCTCTGGAAATCTCCAGCATGGGCATCCGGGTCGATGAGACTTCCCTCGCCGAACAGCTGAAAAAGGCAGGCTGCGAAGAGCGCAGAAACCTGCCTTACCATAAAATGCTCCTGAACGGAGAACTGCCCTGTACCATCGGCGGCGGCATCGGCCAGTCCCGGCTCTGTATGCTGTTGCTCGACCGTGCTCATGTCGGCGAGGTTCAGGCGAGTCTGTGGCCCGAAGACATGCGCCGGACCTGCCGGGAACACAACATCATTCTTCTGTAGCGTCGATCCTCTGCCGTTTGGGCGGACCGGCAATCCCGAGTGTGACAAAGATTGCCCACAGATAGGGGGCTCCAAAGCAATTCAGCGCTTTAGGGCCCTGAATGTTATGTTCGTCATCTTCCAGAATGCGGCGGTACGCCCGCTCGACAGTCGCGCGGGTGATGGATTTTGCTTTCCGATCGACGAACATCTCGCCGCCCCGAATCTGGTAGGTAAAAGGAAGCTGCTTTGCCG
Source organism: Clostridiales bacterium (assembly GCA_021202925.1). Lineage (GTDB taxonomy): Bacteria > Bacillota > Clostridia > Lachnospirales > Lachnospiraceae > Brotaphodocola. The sequence continues at coordinate 16,816 of JAJQCD010000006.1, forward strand.
TCCGGTATTCACGTCCCTGATGTTCCATCAGAAATTGCCACAATGCATTTGTATCCATGACTATTTTGCTCCTCTCCGCCTCACCATTCAGCTGAAGAAATACTCTGTCCGTTTCCCTTACCGGCACCATGTCGGTACCAGAATCCGGGCAGAGCCTCACTGTCTCCCGCCGCCAATACAAATGACCAGGAAATGAACCTTCTCCACTCCCGCCTGTTTCAACACCCTGGTACACGCCTCCATCGTACTTCCCGTCGTATAAATGTCATCGATCAGAATCACCCGCTTTGGCACATCCGCTTCGCTTCGGGCCAGATGAACTGCAAACGCTGCCTGCAGATTCGCCAGGCGTTCCGCGGGATTTAACTCACGCTGAGGCGCCGTGCGTCTGCTGCGCACCAGCAGCCGGCGATCCACCGGAATCCCCCAGCGCTTCCCCAGGCGTCCGGCAAGCTCTTCTGCCTGATTGTAGCCCCGTTCTCTGCGCCGGGACGAATGAATCGGTATCGGAACCAGCACGTCCGCACGCCAGGAAGCCACCAGCTTCCGGAAGCGCAGATCCATCGCTGCCGCATAAAAATCCAGATATTCCCGCCGGTTTCTGTACTTCACGGCAGCCACCGATTTTCTTGCCGCGTCATTGTAATTCAACAGAGCCGCGCCGGACTCAAAAGATCGCTTATGCCGCAGGCAGTCCGCGCAGTATTCCTCCGGGTCGCCATATACCTCTTTGCCGCAACGCCTGCAGGTCGGTTCTTTCACCGGCGAAAGTTTCTTCACGCACTCCGGACAGATCAGGTTTCGCTCCGGCACCACAATCTCCCCGCACACCGGACACCGGCGCGGAAAGAGAAGGTTGATCGCCGCATTCTTCATCTGTATCCCGGTCAGACCGGCCATTTTCCGCCTCCTCGCCAAAAAGAATCCCTCAGGCAGGAGCCTTTTCCTGCATGACTTCCCGAATCCGCAGTTTCAGGCCTGTGTAACGACGCTGCTCGACTTCGTTATCGACCATCGCCTGAAATACCTCCGGAATTCCCACCAGACAGACGCATGATTTCGCGCGCGTCACCGCAGTATAAATCAGATTCCGCGTCATCAGCATCCGCGGGCCGGGATAGACCGGAATCACCACCGCCGGATACTCGCTCCCCTGTGATTTGTGAATCGTAATCGCATATGCCAGTTCCAGTTCCTCCAGCTGCTTAAAGTTGTACTCTACGACTTTGCCTTCGTCAAACACCACCGTCAGCGTCTCCGCAAACAGATTGATCTCCAGGATTCGTCCGATGTCCCCGTTGAATACACCCATGCCGCTCTCCTGCGGAATGCCGTAAGAATTGCGGATCTCCCAGACGATCTGATAATTATTGCGAATCTGCATGACCTTATCTCCAACCCGATACGTCACGCCGCCCATCTCCTTTTCCGCCTTGTCCGCCGCCCTGGGATTCAGCTGCTCCTGCAGAACCGTATTCAGCCGTTCTACGCCAAGGGCGCCCTTGCGCATCGGCGTCATAATCTGAATCTCCGCGATATCCGCGTGGACATACCCTGGCAGCTTCTGTTTCACCAGCGTGATCATCGTGCGGATGGCCGAGTCCGGCTGCTCCTGCCGGATAAAGAGGAAATCCCGGCTCCGCTTCCCCAGCGGAATGCGTTCGCCATCATGAATGCGGTGCGCATTCACAATAATATCACTCTCTGCCGCCTGCCGGAAGATCCGCGTCAGCCGCACTACATTAAAACACCCCGAATCAATCATGTCGCGCAGAACATTGCCCGGGCCAACACTCGGAAGCTGGTTCACGTCCCCCACAAGTATCAGCCTCGTCCCCGGCGTCACCGCCCGTAAAAGCGCATACATCAGGTAAATGTCGACCATCGACATCTCATCAATGATGATGGCGTCCGCATCCAGCGGGTTCTCTTCGTTCCGCTCAAAATGCATTCCTTCCGTACCGCCGTCCTCTGACGGTACACCGTTCAGCTCCAGCAGACGATGAATCGTGCGGGCCTCATACCCCGTCGCCTCCGTCATCCGCTTCGCCGCCCGCCCCGTCGGAGCGGCGAGCAGAATCTCCATCTCCTCCTGTTCAAAATAACGAATGATCGCGTTGATCGTTGTCGTCTTGCCCGTACCGGGTCCACCTGTGATAATCAGAAGACCACTGTTCACCGCCTCAATCACCGCCTGTACCTGCAGTTCATCCGGCTCAATCTGTTCTTCTGCAAAAATCCGCTCAAGCCGCTTTCGAATCCCGTCCTCCGGCTCCGACCCGCGGATGTTCAGGTCATGAAGCATACGCGCCGCATTCCCTTCCATGTAATAATACTGCGCCGCATACACATGCCGGGACGTGGCTGGCTTCTCCCCTTCATCCGCTTCTTCTGCGTCCCATTCCACCGGCATCGGCACAGGAGAAGCTCCTGCTATTCGTTCTTCCTGGTCTTCCCCGACCTTCACAACGATCCTCTTTTCAATCTGCAGATCCATCAGATGCTTCTCCATCGCCTCCGGCTCCACCCGCAGGAGTTCCGAAGCAGCACGCAGAAGCTCCTCCTGCGGCAGATAAGTATGGCCGTTTCCAACCGACTGCAGCAACGTGTAAAACAATCCGCTGCGAATCCGGAAATCCGAATCCGTGAAAATCCCGACCTTCTGCGCAATCTCATCCGCCATTTTGAAACCGACGCCCTGAATATCGTCTGCCAGCCGATACGGATTCTCCCGGATGATTCCGTAAAGCGACGAACCATACTGATTATAAATTTTCAGAGAAAGCGTCATGGAAATGCCATATTCCTGCAGAAACATCATGGCCTGCCGCATCTCCTTCTTTGCTTCCATCTGCTCCGCGATCGACATGGCCATCTTCTCACTGATCCCCTTCACCTCGGCCAACCGCTCCGGCTCCTCCTCGATAATCCGGAAGGTATCCGCCTGAAACCGGCGCACGATACGGCCGGCGAGAGCCGCCCCCACGCCGCGGATCGCCCCGGAGCCCAGGTAGCGTTCCATCGACGCGGTATCCTCTGGCGCCTTCACTTCATAGTGTTCTACCTGAATCTGTTCGCCGTAAATCGGATGAATCACCGTCTGCCCACTCGCCTCAATAAAATCCCCCTCGCTGATATACGGGAATGTCCCCACCAGCACATACTCCTCGTCATCCGCCGAAACCGACAGGATCGAATATCCGTTGTCATCATTACGGAATTTGATTTTCTCCACATATCCGTTTACTGTTGCCATTCTCCGTCCGCTCTTTCCGTCCCGTCAAAAAAATCCCGCGCCTCAAAAAGGCACGAGATTCCTCTTTCGTATCAATACTCCTGCGGTTTATTATCCCCGTGCTGGAACTCGATAAATTTCCCGGTTCCGATCGCTACTGCCGTCAGCGGATCCTCCGCTACCACCGTCGTGATCCCGGTCTTCTCCTCGATCAACTGATCCAGGCCGCTCAACAGCGAACCGCCTCCTGTCATCACAATACCACGGTCAAAAATATCGGCCGCCAGCTCCGGCGGAGTCCTCTCCAGCACATTATGCACCGCGTCCACAATCTGCAAGGCCGGTTCCTTCAACGCATCCAGCGTCTCCTCCGATGTCACCATGATCGTCTTGGGAAGACCCGTCACCAAATTCCGGCCACGCACCTCCATCGTCAGCACCTCCGGCCGACGGTATGCCGCGCCAATGTTGATCTTGATCTCCTCAGCCGTCCTCTCGCCAATCAGCAGATTGTGCTTCTTCCTCATATAGCGGACCAGCGCCTCATCAAAGTCATCGCCTGCCACCTTGATCGACGTGCTGACCACCGTACCGCCCAGCGAGATTACCGCAATATCCGCCGTACCGCCTCCGATATCAACAATCATGTTGCCACATGCCTTGGAAATATCGATGCCGGCTCCGATTGCCGCGGCGACCGGTTCCTCGATAATCGAAACCTCACGCGCCCCTGCCTGATACGTCGCGTCCTCGACCGCCTTGCGCTCCACCTCTGTCGCTCCGCTCGGAATACAGACCGCGATCCGCGGCTTACGCAGCGTCCGTCTGCCAACCGCCTTGTTGATGAAATATTTCATCATCTTCTCTGTCACTGTATAATCCGAAATCACGCCCTGCCGCAACGGTCTCACCGCGATGATATTCCCCGGAGTCCGGCCGATCATCAATCTGGCCTCCTCGCCGATCGCCATGATCTTGTTGCTGTCCCGGTCAATCGCAACCACCGACGGCTCTTTCAGCACAACGCCCTTTCCCTTAATATAAACCAAAATGCTCGCTGTACCTAAATCGATACCGATGTCATTCGACACAAACATGACTGTTCCTCCTGCTTCCCGTTCCTCAGGTATACGCAATTCCTCAATCTGTGGGGATTTTCTGGCCATGCCCAGACCCCACCACGAGTTCATTATAAGATTAAAACCGCAAAAGGTCAACAAAAAACATCCTGCCCATAAGAATTTGCATTTTTTTAATTTCATTGCACATTCATAGCCAACGATGCATTTTTGTAGGCCTCTTCTTCTGTCACCTCCCGTATTACCTTCAGCTGTTTGGGAAAATGGATTTCCGCATTCTCATCGCCAAGCTCCAGTTCCACAATCGCCCTGTCCTGCCAGAACGGATACACATCAATCTCAAAATACTGACTCTGCCAGGTCAGACAATAGCGCGTCTTTCGGATCTGGTGTCGACTGGTATCCGCGTCCATCAGTGCGGTAAGGTACTCGTCCCTGGAAAGACGACGCTCTACCTCAACCCGTTTCAGTCCGGAAATTCTGCGCTTCGTGGTTCTGTAATATACATAATTCCCATCCATACCGCGCTGCCGCACCCGCACCTCACTGCCATCCTCCGATTTCAGATAGGTCTGAATGATCTCAATACGGCGACAGGTCGGCTGGTTTTCCAGCCACGCGATATCCGGATATTCGATCAGATACTTACGCTCAATTTCCAACGGTTCCGGCTCCCCCAAAAAGGAAGAAATCTCAGCCAGAAGTCGCTTCATTTTATCTTCAAAATCCGTCGCGTTATCAATGACCCGCAAGTGCGGATGGCCTGTCCAGGCCGCAATCAGTTTATCGTCCATGTCCACGGGGCGACGCCCCCACCGATCAGCTCCGTAGCTGTTTCCGGCACAAAAAGCACCGCATAGCCTTTTTCGGTAAACTCATTTTGCAGCCAGCTCATCGCTGTGGTCTTCCCCGCGCAGGGGCCTCCGGTAATGACAATTTTCGTGATTTCCTGCATCTTTTTACTCCCTCTCCAGATATTATTTTCGATAGCACACCTCAAAACATCTGTTATATCTTGTCATGTATTCCTACACTCCTAGCGATTTAAAAGATAAGCCCCCCAATCTTCACGGATTTCCCCTGTTAAACGATTAAAAATCAAAGTATTTTCATATATATTAGCTGCCACATCTCTCCCTTCCTTCAGACGTCTTTCTGCCTCTTCTTCTGACATCTGCCACCTGACAATAAAATAATATTCATCCCCTATTCTGGTTGTCTCGTCATAGAAAATAATATAATTCCCATTGTTGGCAGGATGGTTCGTATTATAATATTCAAAAGCCAATGCCTCCGCTGTTTTTTCATCATAACAAATCGACGTTTGTATCTCTCCGTCGATTACCCATGCGCCATCCTCGTTGACTGTATAACCATCCGGTGTAACCGTATCTGTAAGCAAATAACCATCATCACCAAAATAATAACATTCAGAAATCCCATCATTATCGTCGTCAATCCACGCCCAACCATCGTGCAGGTAAGAGCCGCCGTCCCGATACCACCAGCCAAAAACATTTTTCTCCCAGTTCGCCGCAAATACGGTCAATGCCATTGCCATTGTCATGATTCCTGTTATCACAAATAATATCATTTTCTTCTTCATGAATTTTCTCCTGTTCTTCATATAAGCCTGCGGCAGATATTTTCAGGATTACGATTGGAAATATTCGTTATATTCAATAACGATTCCTCCAGAATCCAAAGTAACAAATCCCTGACCGCCACCAATATCGCCAATAAATTCCTTGTTTATTAATTGTTCTACAGATAACACTGTCAAGTCATCTATTCCTCTGTCAGGATCTCTTGTGTAATCAAGCGAAGAAACCACGCAATCCTCAGACATATAAATTATTCCAGTATAGACAATTTTTTCTTCTATAAAATCACTGTCTGAAACCTGATAATATCCTTCATCACATTCCCACAAACCATATCTAGATCCCCATCCATCCTCCGGCTCAAAATTATACGATTTCAGCCCTTCTGGGTCGGTATAGATCCTCTTTAGCACATAAATACCCCCATACTTGGGAACCGTGTCCCCTATCTTTAACTGTTCTACCTTTTCTTTTGGCAGAATACTATGAACATACATTTCTACATTGGTAATCTCATAATAGCCGTTCCGTTTCGTAGCCTGTGATGTCACACGATGACTGCTATCTCCATCACTGTGAAATCTCATCATAACATTGCTGTATCCATCGGTACACTCCTTATTCGGAGCCGACTGCATCTCCTGCATCCATTTACCATCACTTCCCAGATAACAATCCTCAACCCATTCGTCATGCGCCATGACGCCGTCTTCATCGAAATAATACCATTTCTCCTCTATTTCCTGCCAGCCGGTAGCCTGGTTTCCATCCGAATCATAATAATACCATTGTTCGTCCTTGCAGCTCCACTGGTTCCTGGTCCCCGTATCCTCTGCTTCCGAAACAGACTCCGTCTCTGCCGTTTCCTCATCCTTATGATCCGCTTCATCTGGTACTACAAAAGCCGTCTCGTAGTTCTCTTCCTTTTCTATCGCATTTCTTATGACATTCTCTATGCCATCCTCCACGCGCCGTTGCACCCCGCATCCGCATAAAACACAGGCAGCCATACACACGACGCTTATATTCACAATCCCCTTCATCTTCCGATTCTCCTTCATTCCCCATCCGGCGTCTGCCATACAGTCAGTTCACAAACAAATCCTCTCGATTTGCAAAATATACCGCATTCACAGCCAGCAATACCGCCCCGGTAATTACGCTCGCTAACACGGAGCTGTTTAACAGAGTAAGCATGGAAACCCGCATCACCCACGCCGCCAGCATCAGATAAACAATCGGCAGAAACGCGTTTACGGCTCCTATCGTCAGATACATCGCAGGCGCACCTTTGCAAAACCCTGCCAGCTTCTGTCTCACCACAATACAGGCAACAGCTTCCACAAACATAACAGATCCCACAAGCCGGTCAAGCGTTTTCATCCCGCTAAACAGGCTGTAAACCAGCGCTGTGCTGCCTCCATAATGCAGTCCCTTCATATACACTATTGCTGAAACCATTCCCATAACAGCAGCGACAAACAATTGAAACCAGATAATGAATTTGAACCACTTCATTCCACGCTCCGAATTCTCCGTTTCGCCATTTGCCCGAAATTCTCCCGTTGCTACCGGATGCTCCGCAACCTCCTCTGCTGTCAATTCCCGGATAAATTCCTCCATTGTCCGGGTGCGTTCCTCTGCCTTAGGACGTAAGGCATTCATCAGTGCTGTTTCCACCGGCTGGCTGATTTTAATTCCCCGTTCCGACGGCTTTTTTAAATGATCCTCTCTTATTCTTTCCCGGGAATCCTCCGGCGCTACGCCGGTTATAAGCTTATAACACACTGCCGCCAACGCATAGACATCCGTCCAGGAACCCCTCTCACTTTTCCCAAGACATCTCTCTGGCGCAACATAACTCAATGGCAGAATTATGTCCATCTCATCAAGATATTCCCTGTCTATCTGGAAGCAATAATCTCCAAAATCATATAATTCTACCGCCGGATGATCTGCTCCATCCGGATTCAGGATGCGAATGTGATCCATATCAAGATTAACCGATTGAATACCGGCCTGATAAAGTTTGACGACGGCAGAAGCAACCTGGATTGTAATATCAAGCGCCACGTTCTCAGGAATCGAGCCGTGCATCCTGCAATATTTCCCCAGGGACATACCATCCTTGTATTCTGTCAGAACATATGCCGTCCCATTTTCCCGAAAGAAATCGCATACCTGAATAATGCCCTTCACTCCCTGAAGCTGCCCGGCCTGTTTTGCCTGATCCAAAACAGACTGCAATCCTTTTTCAAACGATTCCGCCTTTTCGGGTTTTACTGATAATTTCTTCCCCTGAGTCCGTTCAGCCGCATCAACCGGACCCTCATCCGGAAAGTATTCCTCTACGCAAAGTCTTTTTCCAGAAACACAATCAAGCCCCATATAAACAATCTTTGGCACGCGGTCAAGCAATCCCATGCCATCTCTGTAACCCCTCGTGCCCTGACCGACTATGTATCTGCCCCGCAGCATCGTCCCCGGCGAAAGAATGCTTTCATCCGCACGCGGCGTATTGACCCAATATCCGCAATAAGGACATACCTCATATTGCCGGTCATATTCTCTCATGCAACCCATATATAACCGGATTTCTTTATCTGCCATACCCGCCATTTTCCCCTTTTCAAATCTTACGTGTTCCCGCATGACCAGCCCGGCGACTTATGACATCCTGGGATAACGACGCCCCCGCACATATTTGGATTCCCACGCCAGATCAGAATAGCCGCCGGATTCACTCGTCTGGCAGCCCTGATACAGATCGTCTGCCATTTCCAGAATAACATCAGACAGCTCCAGATGATTCTTCCATTTTTCTTCGATCGTCTCATAGCCAACCAGCGTTCCCAGGATATTTCCAGTCACCGCTCCCGTCGAATCGCTGTCGCCCTTGTGATTAACCGGATTTTTCATAAAATCGTCCACGTACTCCCCACAACCACGCTGCGCCAGCGAAGAAAGACAGGTATTTCCCGGCGCTCTCAGCGCATACAGCTCCGGGACATCCAGCAGCCAGGAAATTTCTCCTTCTCTGGTATGCCGCTTATATGGATTCACGCCGTGAATATCCGATCGCTGTGTCTTAAGCCAGTCCTGATAGGCCATGGCGACATATGTCCTTGGCTTGTCCCCGTTTCCATTCATGCTCATCCTGGTATCGCCCACAAGGATCCCGGCGGCGGTAAACAGCGTCATCTGCGTGTCGTCCGAAATCTGCGCCTTGCCATCGACAAGAGCATATTCCGTGATGCCATTCGAACCATAGGTATGAAAAATCTGATCCTCCTGCCAAAACTCTATCGCATAGCCAAGAGCGTCACCGACCGCCCCGCCGATCAGACTCCCACGAATCGCATCCAATTTTCCTCTCTTCTTCATTCGGATCCCCTTCCCCTTTTCACGTCGTTTATTCTTTTTTCTCGTCCGGCTCGCCTCACCGTACCACGATATCAAGTACGGCCTCCGTAAGCCATGTCTCCAGCCGCTCCCGGCCAGCGCCCGCCATTTTCACGATCTCCGGCAGCTCCACTTCATATGTAATGCTTCTGTTTTCCTTTTCCGGCATCCGCCTCGTCTCAGCAGGTCTGTTGCTCAGCATACATAACAGGCACAGCGTACATATACAGGTACATACAATCCACATCTTATCCTTCATCTCTTTTTCCTCCTCATTTCTTCCTGAAAGATCTGTTTTCTTAACTCTGAGGACATCATATCACATATTTCAGAATCAAAGTTTTAAGGAACATGCACGAGATGTCAGGATGCGGATTCCTGTTTATTGATAAATCGGATTGATATTATAAATAAACCTCTCCCCTTCCCCGCTTCACATCATATTCTTTTGTCATGCCGTACAAATTTCGAACAGCTGACATCACATTTGACCATTTGATATCTGACGCATATGAAAATTTCCTTTGATAGGATTCCCATAACTTCTGCATGACAGGAGCGAAATTCTTTCAAGGAATCTCTCCATCATGTAATTTCTCAGCAAAATCTGAGCATCCGCAGATTTCTTCTTTGATAAATTGCGAATCAGGTCTTTTAATTGCTTTGAGGTTTTAATCATAAAAGCACCTCCAGATACTGTCGTAAAATTTTTTCAACCCGAAACATACGGGCATAATTCATTAAATTCCTCAAATTTTTGTCCTTACGACGAACATACCTCTTTATTGCATCCTGATATGTCTGCATTTCGATACGATTTCGACTACGAATCAGATCACAAATGGTACGCTCCATATCATAGACAGGAACCTGATGACCAAATGACGTTTTCAAAAATATAATTCCAATACCATACAGTTCCTTTTTCACCGTATATACCACAACATCCTCTTTTTTCAGGCCACTGGTGTTATAACCTCTCTTCACCGTGACTGAGAACGAAAATGGCTCCCGATCCGTCAAATCATGAAAAAGTAAAGCTGTCTCGTGAGAATAAACAATCTGGCCGCACCGTAGATGAAGCAAATACAGCGCATCCATCCAGCTGTCATTTGATACATAAATTCCATGCGCTGCTTGTCTTAAATCTCTAGATTTAACATAATCATAAAAAACAGACTTTGAAATCCTCATATCGACAATTTCTGAAGTCCGGAGAATTCCATCATTTCTTTCAAGGGCATTATCCAATAACTCCTGCTGTGTCATACGAATCCATCCTTTCATGCTACTATTATAAATAAATGTAGCATGAAAGTAAAGTAATGAACGATTTTAAATCGGATTGATCTTATAAATAAACCAGTTCTCCCCCTGCCGCGCATACAAATATCCATCTCCGGACTCGATTTTCGAATATGAATAATGCAGCAGCTTTTTCCCTGTGTAAAGATCATATACGCCCCACTTTCCACTGGTATCAGACATCACCGCGATCAGTCCGGTTCCAAGAGGAACCGTCCGCTCTCCCTGTAATTGCAACGAAAAGGTCTTGTCCTTCAGCACCAGCGCCGTTAAACCATCTGTCACACAGGCATCGGTTGGTTTATTATCCAGATTTTCCGCCACAATGCCGTCCGGTCCTACCAGCATGTAGGACTCACCGCTTTTCGCGTAATAATATCCCATTCCAAGTGAAGTAAAACTGTTATCTGTAGACGCAAGGACATTTCCCTCCAGATCAATCAGCGCGTAAGCGCCATCTTCTGTCCGAATGCTGACAACTCCATATTCTTCACTGCTGATAGATCGATAGGCAATGGGCAACACCCGATTTCCATTCCTGTCTACAAGTCCGTATTTCTCATCTTTATATATTTCGATCAATCCGCTCGTACTCTCCATTAACGAAAGCGAAGAAGCAGAGCTAAATAAAAATGTCCCTTCGTCATCATACACCTCATAAGCATTCTCATCCTGCGTGATAAGGTATCCGTTTCCTACGTCCAGTGTCTTTTTCGCTTTCATTCGCACATTTCCGTCTGCATCATAGAGATTTGTCGTTCCATCCGCGTCGACAATCGTAAACCCGGATCCGCACGCCTTTCCCTCATGATTTGTGATTTCGTCGACGCCGACGAATTGTTTATTCTCAACGTCATAAATTCTGGCATAGCCCGTATACATCGTTGAAGTGGTCGGAATGCCAAACACTGCATTTGGTTCCTCAATATCATCGCAATCCGGATAGCTTTCAGAACCGATTCTGATCACGGGAAGTCTTTTCCCTTTGTAGAAAAAACACTCCGATATATCTGTCGTTGTTCCGGTTTCATATACCACCTTCAGATATCTCTTCGCGTCCTCCTGGTACATACTGTTTTTAAGCCATTCGATGTAAGCGGTTTCACAGGGAATCCGTTCCTCTCCCTCTCCCTCAATATTGACCAAGCCGACAGAATCCAGGTCGGGGTTCGATTGATTTACCAGAACATACCCGTTTCCCAATGACTGGATGATCTCATCATAACCGCGGGCGGAAAGGGATCCGCTCTCCGATACCACATGATATCCATCCTCGCGTTTTAACGTCAGAATTCCTTTTTTCACCTGCATGCCGTCCTGATCCGCAATCGTTCCGGTTTCCTCCAGCGTGTATCCCATAAATGTCGGATGTAGCACTGAGGATGCGGAAACCGATTTGGTTTCTGCTTCAGACTCTGCTTCTTGTATTACCGGTTGCGCAGAGAATACGACGGTTTCTGTTTCCATCTCCAGCCGGTAATCCGTCGGCCGTCTCTGGCTTAAAATGAGAACGCCCGAAATGACGATGACTGACGCGGACGCCGCCGCGATCTGCCGAAACGCCAAAATCCTGTGATGCCGCTTTAAAGCGCTGTACGTTGTGGAAAGCATCGGCGCTGCAATGCGCAGCAGCGCATCTCTTTTTAAACGGGACAATACCTCCCTGCGATTCTTCCCTCTCGCATCCGCCGCCAGAACCATATCCGTTCCCTTTTGTCCCTGAAGCTGAGGCGGAAAAGACTCAGCCGGTTCGCCGCCGGTCAGCACAGCGAGAATCCGGGAGCGGTCATGATATTCCAGAAAAGTGTCGATTTCCAGTCTCACCCAGGATGACCTGGGCGTGTCCGGCGAACAAATCACAATCAGCCATTCTGAATTCTTTAATACCGTCCGGATCTGTTCTCCAAAATCCGCGCAGCTCGACAGCTCTCCTTCATCCACAAATACATGCCGAAAAGGCCGGTTCCCTGTCCCCGTACTCATGATCTTCGGCGCGCGAAAATGTTCCAGCCTTTTTCGAAGCACCCTGGCAACCTCGCTGTCAATCGGCCCATGCTTATAGCAAACAAACGCATCATACGCAGACAGTTCCAGATTATTCTGGCTCGGCTGCAGTGCGTTCAGGAAAGATCTGACGTCCTCAAGCATCTCATCCACCGAGTGATACCGTTCGAACGGATCGACTTTAAGTGCGCGAGCGATAATCGTCTGCATTCGTTCCTGTAAATGTGCCGGGCAATCAATCTTTCTTAATTTAAACCGCGAGAGATACTTCCCTGTCTGGTTGCTTAACAGAGCATTCGCGCTGTATTTGCTTCCCGTCAGCAAGTACAGGATCAGACAGCCCACAGAGTAAAGATCCGCCTCCGGCCCAAGTCGGAGCGAGCCGTCATTGTGCAAAAGAATCTCCGGAGCAGAAAACCCTTCTGTCGTGAATATCACGCGGTCGACAATGCGCTCTGTTTTCCCGTGTACCATTGCGCGAGCCGAGCCAAAATCAATCATCGTCACAAGGCTGCTCTCATCATCCAGCGCTCCCTTGATAAATACGTTTCCGTCCTGGATATCAAGGTGCAAAAAACCCGCCTCATGAATCTCACGCAGGGCAAACAGAATCTGCCGAATCACATGAAATGTCTGAAGCGGGGTAAATAATTGATATTCCTCCATATAAGAATGCAGAGAACGCCCTTTGGAGGCCAGTGATTCCATCACGGTAACTGTATTCCTGACCAGGGTCGGCTCCTGCCCTGGCACGGCGAGAATCAACTGCTCCGCCGATTCAAGCACCGGCAGAATCCGCGAGCCCGTCCGGTAAATCCACTGTGTAATCGCCTGCTCGTCAAGCTGCAGCCTTTTTACACATGCCAGATAAAACGCATCCGCCTCGCTCCGGGTTTCCGGCACAATTTCCCCCTGCTCGTCTCGAATGAAACGATGTCCCAGCGACGACGGATAACACTCCTTCAGCGCATAGATCATTCCGTCACAGTCCAGCCTGTCGCCATACGTCACATATCGCTTTGCCGGATAGATCAGAGAACCGCCGCCGCGTCCGATCGGATCGCCGGTGATTTCATACAGACTTCCACTGTCAAACTGCAGCTGCGTTCCTGTTTTCAGATATGTTCTTTTTTCTTCCATACTATTTCATACCCGCCCCAATTCTTTCGTTGGTACGATTATAGTATATTTATCTGCAAATGTTAAGAAGATTCTTCGCGATTTCCGTCAATCATTATGCAACTTGCGTCATCCACAGCCACAAATTTCTCCATATATGTGCGGATATCCTCCGGATTTCGGGAGAGCAGGATTTCTCTCGCACGACGCTGGATATTTCTCCCCTTACAGATGCAGTCCGCTCCATCGGTCATCAGCAAAATCCGCCGGTAATTCTGAAGGTTGCCAAAATAAATCCTCAGGTGCGACAACGCCTGCGGCGAAGTGGTCAACCAGGTATACTGAGCGGAGACGCCGGTGTCGGGGGCGCTGATGATTTTCATCGTCCCATCCCGCAAAACCCCGATTCCGCAACCGCCTCCCAGATGCGCCAGCACATAATTGCCGGACTTTTTTTCCAGAGCAATCCCGAGCAACGTAGAGGAAAACGCATCCCTTCCCACGCCATATTGCTTTGCCAGCAAATCAATCCGCTCACGGATTCTCCGGATGAATCCAAACTGAATTTCATCCGAATACGGATATTGCATCAATGAGGTAATCCCCGCCTTCTCCAGATAATTCGCTGCCACGAGAAGGCTTTCCCTGGCTCCAGTCAGGCTGTGCGACATGCCGCTCTGACCGTCCGCGACTCCGCAGAAGACAAAATCCGAATGGCTGCTTTCGTACACGTACACCGCATCGTCTCCCGGCTCGCCCCGCATGAAATGTCTCTGCCCCACCCGGCTGACCATCGTCACCTCCACTTGCGGCAATTGTTTCGACCGATCCATATTTCTCTCCCATCGTCAAAAGTCCGAATTCAGATAATCGCTGATATCCAGCGCATTCCCGTCCTCATCCTCCAGATACACGGAAATCTTTTTGTTTTTCGGGATTTCACCAATCGTCGTGTTTTCGTCGACTCCGGTTCCCTGCCTGACGTAAATGGCATCTTTGCTCAATCCTTTATAGGTGGTTACATATCCGTTTCCATGATCAATCATAACCACACCCGCCGATTTATCCACCTTCGTCACGATTCCTTCTGAATGAGCATAGACATGATTATAACGAATCGCGTCACTCTTCTTCCACTTGAACTCCACATACGGATGGGAATTCTTGAATTTGGATGAAATTCGGGAAGACGCATCCGCCAGTATCCTGCCGTTAAAGTCGCGGGAATCGTTGGTCACATATCCCGCCCCGTCATCCCTCGTTCCAAAATTGCCGTTGATCACAACCACCGTCGCGCTGCTCTCTGCCTGAACCTCAAATCTCTTCTCAATCACCGTATCAATTTTTGACCCGATATGTGCGGATACATAATAGCGATATTTCCCTTCTTCCAGAGCAGAAAAGTCAAAGCCGCCCGCCAGTTCGGCCAGATCATACGTATACGTATACGGCGTCACCTTTTCATATCCATAAGACGCACCTGTCTTTGTCGACTTCAATTCAACGATAATCTGTGTAATCGGATAGTTTGCCTGAATCACGCCGTTCAACTGATAATTAGTTCCCTCGGTTACCATATCCGGAATTTCTTCATGATTCTCCAGGGAATATTCCAGCCGCTCCAGATATGCCATCTTAAAATAATCCTCAAACAGCTCCTTGGTCGTTCCGGACGCATCCGTCGCCTTTACCGTAAAGCAATATCCCGCTCCCGCCCACGTCAGACGGCTGGTGTCAAAATAGCTCAGATCCAAATCTTCCAGATTCACCGTTTTCCCACTGGTCGGATATTCCTTTGTATAATGCTTCTCTCCCAGATATGTAACTTTCAGGTCAATTTCCACCGAGATGATCTCATAATTTGAGGTAATCGTCCCGGTTAATGGAATGGAACTCCCCACTTCATAGCTGCCGGAAATCGTCTCATGATTGGAGATCGAAAGCTGCGAGCTTTCTGCGCGAACGCTTCCCGATCCATTTTCCTGCATTGAAGCATTTTCCGTCTTCTTCGCTGTCTCAGGCACAGAAGAAACCGCCGCGTTACCGACTGACGAGCTGTTTTTCTCTTTATTGCTACCGGTCGTCTCGCTCGTCTCATTTTTTGAAGCGTGGCTTCCGGATATGGTTGTAGCGGAATTGCTGCTGACCACGGATGCTTTCTCTGCACCGGCATCCCATTTCCCGTTTTCATCCACCCAGTCATCTCCAACCCACTGACTCCTTGCCACGGCTCCATCGTCACGGAAGTAATACCAGCTTCCATTGATCTGGTTCCAGCCTGTGACCATGGCTCCACTCTCCGTACAATAATAAGTATTATCAATCCAACCGGTTCTCATATATCCGTTTTCGTCAAAACAGTACCATGCATCTCCGGTGTGCTTCCAGGCATTCGCCGGATAGCTTCCATCCTCATTGTCATACCACCATCCCACCGAATCCTGTCTCCATCCGGCAAACGCGCTTCCTGTCCCGCCCAGCAAAAGAATGGCAGATACTCCCGCAATCATCCCGGCCTTTTTCCATTTCATTCTCAGAATACTTCTCTTCATGACCAATCCCTCCTTGATTTCTGCGTTAAAAAATGTGGCAGAGTGTTTTTCATCTCTGAATACACTCTACCACATTTTTCCGAGTCAAAGTTTTAAGGGAAAACGCAGGTTAAAAAACAGGTATTATTCCAAATCAGCTGCCGCACGGACGTGACGATAGACCATACAGAAATCAGAGACTTATCCCATAATTTTAAAAAACGCTCGAAGCCTGAGTTTATTGCTTGGTTTCGAATATTTCAGGAAATTCAAATTTCCAAATTGTTGCAAAACTATTGTAATTACTCCTGCTTTGAGTTAATATAAAAACAGATGGAGGGATTTCCATGGATATTTATAAAGAATTAGTCGCCTTGCGCTGTTTCACCCATAGTGACATGGTTAAGATTGCAGGTTCGGAAAGCGCTGCACAGTGGCAGATAAAGAACTATCTTGACAAGGGATATATTGAAAGAGTGCGGCGCAGCTTGTATGCTGTTATCAGTATGGAAACGGAGCAGCCAATACCGAGTCGATTTCAAATTGCATCCCGCATAGCGGATGATGCCTGCATATCTCACCATAGTGCGTTTGAATTTTACGGTTATACCAATCAGGTATTTTATGATGTATATTTCACGACGAAAAAGAAAGTGCGTCCCTTTGACTACGATGGATTACACTATCAGCCTGTAATATGGCGGGGCGGCACAAACATTGTGGAAATGAATAACGGGGTGCGAGTAACGTCACTTGAACGGACTGTAATAGACAGCATAGCCGATTTCACAAGAATAGGAGGATTAGAAGAATTGCTTCGCTGCCTTATCCTGATACCCTCCCTTGATGAAAAAAGGTTACTCGAAGCACTAAAGATGCATGGCTTAGGACAGCTTTACCAGAAAGTGGGATATATCCTTGAAGCATATAAGAATGAACTGACATTATCGGATGCATTCTTTCATGAATGCATAACAAAGTCATCCGCAAGCAAAACTTATCTGTTCGATAAGCAGAAGGATTTTGTGTTTCATAAAAAGTGGTTATTGTATGCGCCTGCGGATCTGAAGAAACTTATTGATAAGGGAGTAGGTGATTATGACTGCATTTGACCGTATATCACTTGGAAGACAGGCAAAGGAACTGGGATTTGTTAGAGATACTTTTGAAAAGGTGTGCAGGCTTGTCGATGTTCTGTCGTTCTTGGAAAGCGATACCTTGCTGTCAGACAGCCTTGCATTAAAGGGAGGTACGGCGATAAACCTGACAGTATTTTATTTACCGCGCCTGTCAGTGGACATAGACATGGATTATTCCCGAAACGTACCGAGAGAAGTTATGCTGCGGGAACGGCTTCAGATAAACAGCCGTATTCAAAAATACATGGCTGCTTTAGGGTATAATCTTAGCCTAAAATCAAAACAGTATCACGCACTGGATTCTTTTGTGTATGAGTATGCTAATGCAGGCGGTATGAAAGATAATCTGAAGATAGAAAACGAAAACGTATTTAGTTCCTCATACTGTTAACCCAACGGGATTCGCAGTTTACACCCGATCTGTTTTATGGCATAATTTTCATAATGACATTATGATACCGTGAAAAATAACCATCACACAGGAGGCTTACGCTTTATGTTTGAGAATTATACAAGTGCAATGAACAACCGCTGTTTTGATTTCATTGATGACGGCCTCGCCGCAATGTGGGACCAGATTGAAAACATGCCGGAATCCAGCACACCCCAAGGCTGGAGGCAGGTACTGGCCGATATATCGGCAGAATATACCCACTCCAGCCGCTTCGCCCTGATGCGGATTCTGTGCTGCCGGGCAACCGGCCTGTCTCTGAACAGCACACAGCTTCCGTCTGAATTTACGCTTCCGATATCCGGTCAGATTCATTCCTTCCACAATATCTCCATGCGTCACGCAGAAGTCCTGACACAAGAAGAGTTGGAGCAGTACCGGGATGCTTTTCTGGAAATCGCTTCCCTTCAGGAAGACGCAGATCCTGACGTCAGTCAGCTTCTAATTGCCAGAGCCCTGCGGGACACCGATACGGCGTTTGCATTATCCATGGAACAGCTGAGTGAAGATCAGAAAAAGGACAGAAAACTCCTGAAACGGGAGAGCAGAACCCTCCTCTCCCGGGATGAGGCGCTCAGGCTTGGTCACATTCTCGACTTCTCTCTCAATGAAATGCAATGGTTCCTGCTGCGCGTTTTCGACTATGAAGACGGATTTCGCTACCATATCTCCGACGACCTGATCGAGGCCTATGGATTCCTGACCAAAGCCAGCTGGCAGTCCGTCTCCAGGCTTAAACTGAGCTATCATGAATTGTCCGCGCATATCCTTAAGCAAAGCCGCGACGACTATGCCACAGCCACCCGGAATATCGGCGCTTCGCTTCCCGGTCTTGCCATGTCCTGGGCCAGCCGCCCCGACGACCGCGACACTCTTTTTATGAACTGGATGATCAATCAGGCGCCTTATCTGGATCTGCCATCGAGGACCACCCTGCGGATTTACCGAAGTCTGGCCGTCTATACCTGTCAATTTCTGACCGAGGATCAGAAGATGCCGGACCCGGATCACTTCATCCGCCTGATCAAACAGGAAATCTGCTGCCACAGCGAGGAAAGCGAACAGAAAATCCGTGAGTTCCTTTACGACGGGGATTCTGTCTCAAATCAGAAATGCAGCCAGGTCAGCTCCGCTCTGCTTGAAAAAAACAAAGCTTTGTTTACATCCGCACACGACGCGTCGAAAGCATGGCGCACGATCTCCGCGACAGACGACGGACGCCCCCGACTGATCATGGCGGGCCGCCCGGACGCCGGAAGGAATCGCGTAAAAAATCTTCTCATCGGCAAGGAAGATATCGAAAAAGGCGATATGCTTCATTTGCTCTGGTTTGCCTTCAATCTCTGCTGGCTCAAATACCCTCTGGCCACCGATGATCCCTCTGGCCTTTTTAACTGTCTCGCTGATTTTACAGAGACCTGTGAGTTTGTCCTGGATCAGGCTCTCCTCCCGGCTTTTTATCCCCCGCACCTCATGGAACAGAGCATGATGCTCTCTATCGTGGCTTCCGTCGATGAATCCTGCGACACCGGCGTACCGGCGGATGCCTACGCGGAGATCTGCGAACTTCTGATCGTTCCGCGGAAAGGTCGGGGAAAAACTTCTTAAGAAAATATGCAAAAGCAGCGTCATGCAGTATCCCTGTCCAGTCCGCCGCATGACGCTGCCGCGCCAAATCCCAAAAAATCATTCCACATATTACATTCCTTCTGTCAGGATGCCTTACGTTTTTACGACCATAAAATTTTCATAAAAAGTGGATATTTATCATCCATAATCTTGCAAAGCCGCACCAACATTTCCACAGCAGCCGCACCTGTCGACTCGGCAGAAATCCTGCTGGGAAGATCCGCCTTTACCACGATATTCATATTCTCATCCCGCAGTACAAATGTCGCAAAGCGAACCTCTGCATTGCATTGATTGATCGCCTCAAGGATCTGCAATCTTTTTTCCGGTTTGATCTTTATATAATTGGCAACCTGTATTTCAACTCCTCCGTCCTCCAGCAGGATGAGCACAAACTCATAATTGGTCTGTTCCCCTGCAATTCCCAGCTGAAAAACGGTCTTCCCCTCATACTCGATTGACTTATGCTTTTCTATTCCAAATTGTTCAAAATTTTGCGTGATTGATATCACACGCAACGCATAATCATCACTACTCCCACAAATTGGACATCGACCATGTTTGTTCGCGTCGTAAAAATGTCCATTGATACATTTTGTTATTTTCGCACCAGAATCCTGCGCTATTTGCACTTCACGACCACTATTTCCGCAGTGCGGACATCTGCTATATTTTTCCGCGTCATAAAAATGTCCACTGGTACATCTCGTTAATCTCATCTCAGTTTCTCCCTTCCCTGACGATAAATCATTTCCTCTGAAACCACTTTACCACATCTATTTGAATCACAGTTTTAAGAAGCCATTCCATCTTATTTTTATTTTACTGAACTTAATTCTTTGGCAAATATGCTTTTAGAAAATTTATTTATTTTTTATTGTCAAGTCACAATTTTGTCACAATTCCTTTTTATACTTTAAGTACATTATCCGAAAGGGTAATGGAACCTTTGTTTCAAGTGCAAACTTGAGATAACAAAGCTTTTTCATACTCATACCTGCCGGAAGAGATTCCGGCAGGCCCCCCTTAAAACCATTTTCTTTTATTTGTATATCTACCATTCCCAAAACTTACCGGGCAGGTGTGAAAACCTGCCCGGTAAGTTTCTGTTTTGCCAAAACTACCGATTACGGAATCCGGCCGACACCGTTCCTTTCAGACTCTAATCCTTTCTTCTCATTTTTCTGTCTGTGGATACAAAACCGCCATCTCCGCGTTTACCGCATCCTCACAGTCCGCCATCGCTTCGATCGTATCTGCAAAAAGCCGCTCCAGATCCCATCCCAGGCGTTCCGCCCCGTCCGCAATCACCTCGCGGGAGCATCCGGCCGCGAACTTCTTATTTTTAAACTTCTTACTGAGACTGGACACCTTCATTCCCTTCGCACTCTTCGTCGGAAGCATCTTCGCCACAGCGCCGATCAATCCGGTCAGTTCATCTGCCGCAAACAGAACCTTCTCCATCTCATGCTTCGGTTCCAGATCCACACAAATCCCGTAACCATGACAGCAGACCGAATAAATCATGTCCTCGTCCACGCCGCCAGCCTTCAGCAATTCCGGCGCCTTCTTACAGTGCTGCTCCGGATACTGCTCAAAATCAATATCATGCAACAGTCCCGTTATTCCCCAGTATTCCTCTTCATCCGCATACCCCAGCTTCCGCGCATACCAGCGCATCACATGCTCCACCGTCAGCGCATGAAGAATATGAAACGGTTCCTCATTATATTTCCTCAGAAGCGCCAACGCTTCTTCCCTCGTCAGCCTGCTTGTCCGCATGTCCTCTTCCTCCTCGTCATTCTGTTTCTTCCGACCGCCCTGTACCCATTGCGGCCCTGTCGCATAGGACTAAGTATAATACAACTTTTCTGATTTTTAAAGTTGATTTTTTTCAAATCCTGTGCTATACTTAATAGCACGCAGATGTAGTTCATCGGTAGAATATCAGCTTCCCAAGCTGAGGAGGCGGGTTCGATTCCCGTCATCTGCTCTATGTAAGAATTGGTCGGAACCTTTTTGACAGGATTTTTCGACTTTTTTATTTCTTTTTATCTGGTTTTCGGAGGCTAATCAATCTCCAGGAATAACCGTTTCCCCTGCAACGCCGTCCGGATCACACCAGTCTGATCTGCGTTCAGCCGGAAAAGTCCCATCATATCCTCATCCAGATCCGCATACAGGCCAGCCCTGTTCTCAGACGAATGCATGATGCGATCGACCTTTCTGATCACTTCCGCCTGCATCTCCGACGAAACAACCGGAACAGGCATCTGTTCGATATGGGAGCGAAGCATCTTGACCGAATGGAACTTTTTAAAGAAATAATATGTCGCGACACTGGAATTGAGTACGGCAAGCACATACCTCATATCAAGTCCCGGAATTTCCGGAATCACAATGTTACAGCTGTTCAGGGACAGTCTCTGCTGATCGTCGTATGCGAAAACAGGAACTTCACTGATAAAACGATACAGCAGTTTTTCTTTTGCCCGATACAATTCCATGGGCGCCACCTGCTGAAAGCGTTCGGGTTCAAACCGAATATAGTTTTCCGGGGCGGCGATCCCGTACCTTCGAATATCACTTCCCTTAAGGATTGCTTCGTTATCGTCAAGTTTTTCTCTGGAAAGATACTCCTTATTATTTCCGGTTACAATCCCCAGCGCAAATCTTGCGTTTCCTTTCAGATACGCAACGGGTTCCACGCTGTCGATTGCGTTCAGGCACTCATATTCTGCATCTGAAACACGGAGTGGAAACGTACCGTCAGGAAAACAGCGTGGCCGGGACACGACAAAGTGTTTGTTATCCGTTGTTACCTTACATCCGCTTACGGTCGGATGGTCATCCAGCGCCACGCCAAGAATAACGGACGGGCATTGAACACCGGGAAAGACATTCCCCAGATACGAAACAAACCGGAAGGAACAGGAAGCAAGCAACAGCCTTCTGACCGCATCATGTGCCGCAACGTTCAACATGGCTTCCGGAAGGACAAACGCCATCACGCCACCCGGACCAAGCATGGTCAGCGATTTTTCGACAAACAGTTCACAGGATTCCATATTGTTTCCGGCAGCGGTTCTGAAAAGTCCCCGGCACCGGCGTATCTCTTCCTCTGAAAAATCGCTGCCCCAGGGAGGATTTCCAAGAATCACATCAAATTTGCGTGCGAAGGTTTCAAAATATGTATTCCCTGTGATGATTCGAGAGCAGATGTCCGCGGCAGACAGTTCCGGAGCCATAAGCGCAACGTTCACGCGCGCCAGATATACACTGACCGGATCCCTGTCCTGCCCATACAGATTTGCCGGATTGATTCCTTTTGCGCCAAGACCCAACAGGAAATTCCCCGTCCCACAACACGGATCGCAGATCGTTCTCCGTCCCAGATCCCTGTCATTCTCATACAGATGTTCGATCAGCTGATGAACCACAGTTTCCGGCGTATAATAAACGCCCGACCGTTTCCGCCTGCCAATATCCCGCAGAGAAATGTAAACGAACCCCAGAGAATCCTCTCCCTTTACAAAATGAAGCTCTTTTATCAGCGCATCGTGCAATTTCGTATTCCAGGCAAAATCCGGCGCCACATTTCCAATCAGATCTCTCACCAGGATATCAAAATCATCCATGTGATTTTGCGACAGAAAATCCCCCAGCACATCGTTCTTTGCATAGCGGATTCCCCGGCTCTGGTAATACAGCTGAACGGCAAAATTTGCGAGAACAACCAGCAAATCGGTTTCATCCTCAATCAGAGCGGATTCTAACAGTTCCTCCACCAGGCTTCGGTTGCTTTCCGTATGAATATAGTCTTTGTAAAGAACTTTTCCCGTCGCATTCGTTTTGTTTCTGCGACTTCGGAGTATCGTACTGTCGCCGGATTTCAGTTCAGCAGCAAATGTTTCCACATACTCCCGGCTGAACGACTGATCGCCGACGTCCGGAACCAGTCTGCCCAAACGGATCCAGTTCCTTGCCGTTGCTC
Organism: Clostridiales bacterium; assembly: GCA_021202925.1. Lineage (GTDB taxonomy): Bacteria > Bacillota > Clostridia > Lachnospirales > Lachnospiraceae > Brotaphodocola. The sequence continues at coordinate 40,308 of JAJQCD010000006.1, forward strand.
TGGATATGGACAGCGTTCTGCATACATCATCGACCGTAAGCATTTTTTCATCCGACTCCCTGAACCGTCCAGCAATAATTCTCCCACTGCTGCACCAGATCCATGGACGCAGACTCCTTATCCGCGAGTGCCTGCAGATAATCGGCCTGCGCTTCCAGCCAGGCCGTGTTGTCATACATTCCCGCCTGCTGCTTTAATTGCGCGGACTGCCAGGTAATCGCCGCGCTTTCATAGGTGTCCAGCGCAGACTCATAGGTCAGTCTTGCAGCCTGCAGCTGCTGATACAGATCCGCAAAAGACGAACGCACGCTTGCCTCGGTCTGTGCTTCCGCCTCATCTAACAGTGCCTCCTGCGCGTAAGTATCCCCGCTTCCGGATTTCCGTGCAGACTGTACGCTGGAATTGTTGTTCACCGCACTTTCCACATCCGCAGCAAGATCCGCTGAAGCAATCGCTTCCAGATCCGGCGCCGGGACAGTGCCAATTGTCACGGAATCACTGTCCGTGAGATCAAACTGAGACAGCAGTGCGAAACGTGCCGACGCCGCCTGCTGACGGTAAGAGGACGCCATATTTTTCAGCTGCTGCATCGTATCCGCGGCCTCCAGCACCTCTGCGGCCGTCGCCATACCGGCGCTCTGCTTATTTACTGTGGCATGATAGGATGCCTCGGCTGCCTCCGCGCTCTTTTCCGCCGCCTCCGCGTTGAGAATCGCCTGGTTATACGCGATCATTAACGTCTGCGCTGCCTGGATGTACGAATCCACCGTCTTTGATGTGGACACGGAATTTGCCCGGCGGTTGAGTGTCGCCAACCGCTTGCGTAGCTGCGTCAACGTACTCGTAATCGCGTTGGCGCTGCTCTTATACTGCGCCTCATCTTCCGTATCTTCATACTGATCCGCGAGAAGCCTCATATAGTCCCGTTCATCCTCCAGCTGTGCGATCAGCGTCTCGTAATTTGACTTATTGGTTGTATAATTCTCCGTTGCGTCCTTCAGATCCTGACTGTTCCATACCAGTTCACTCAGATTCTCATATTCAATCACAACGGCTGCTACTGCATCCGACGCAGTTGCCGTCTCATCCGCCCACGACGGCATCGCCGGGCACACAAGAAATACTGCCGCCAGAATCGCTCCGGCCAGGCGCCGTGCATACCGCCGCACCGCGTCCTTTACTGCCCGGTATCCGCCTGCACCGTCCCTGACGCCGATTGTTTCCTTTCTTCTCATAGACATCCCCTCGATTCTGTTCTCAAAACGGTTCCCGTTTCCGGGAACCGCCAGTTATGACTCATCATGATGTAGACGCCAGTCCGTTGACCGCCCAGTCATACTCGACCATCGCCGTCAAAAGCGCCAGTTTACGACTTGTAACCGTGGACTGTGCGGACAGCTGACTCGACAATTTCGAATCATAGGTTTTCTGCGTGATTGTCCCTGCAGCCAGCTGCACTGCCGCCGTATTCACTGCGGTATCCGCCAGCTCCAGCGACAGCTGCGCCTGCTCATAATTCGAAAGCGCCAGAATCAGGCTCTCATACTTATCCTTCACATCTGTGGAAATTGCTTCCTTCTGATTTTTTACCGTCTGCGTCAGCTTCTCCTTCACGGTCGACGAACGGGCATTGGCCAGCTGCTTTGTGGTCTGCAGATAGGTATAATTTGTTGTCAGCGCCGTCTCGATATCTGCCGTCACATCGATGGCGTTGATTGCCTCGAGATCCGGCTCCGGCAGTTCCCCGATCACCACATCCGCTCCATAGGTCCAGCCCAACATCAGAAGAAGACTGTCCTTCGTCGTCTCAATGCTGCTCTGTGTCGTCAGCAGAGAGGCCTCCGCAGTGGAGATCGCATTTTTCGCCGTCAGCACCGCCGACTGTGTCGAGGTTCCCGCCGCGAGCTTATTCTGCTCGGTCTGGTAGCTGATCTGCGCCTGCTCAATGGAATCCTCCAGCGACTCCAGGCTGTAGTACTGACTCCAGTAGGTAATCATCATCTCCTGAGCCTGCTTGACCAGTTCCGCCTCCGTCTTGTCATATCCGAGCTTTTTCGTCTCGGTGTCATCTACGGCCTCGTCGCCCTGCTTCATCAGTTCATCCGCCTGCTGTTCACTTTGCAGCGCAGATGCCACACCGCTGCCGTAATTGGAATCGTCCGAATCCGGCCAGGTGATATTGTTATAAATGTCATTTGCCGCGTCATAATAATCCTGTGCCGTGTCATCGCGGTCTTCGCCCAGCTCATCCATGTAGGTCAGATAATTCTGCTGAACCGTATTGTTATACTCGTGAATCAGATCCGCGATCTCGTCATAATCCAGATTATCGTCGCGCAGCGTCGCCCATTTTTCCGCCGAGTAGGCGAACTCCGGGCTGCCAGCCCAGGCGGAAAACGGCGCCATCACACCCGTCAGGGCTGCCAGCATTAGGGCGGCAGCCCCCCGTCTGCCATATCTCATCCGTCCAAACTCCTTTCTCATCAAATGTTGTTGGAATCAACTGCCTTTTGCTCTGGCATCATTAAATATCCAGGGTCTTCAACTCCTTCTGCCCGTTCATCAGCGCGTAGTAAACCGGCAGGATAAACAGAGCCACCAAGACGCCGACGCTTAAGCCGCCGATATCGACGACCGCCAGGCCCTGCGTGGTAGAACCGCTGCTGCCCATGGCCATGGCCATCGGGATCAGAGCCAGAATCGTCGTCAGGCTCGTCATCAGGATCGGGCGAAGTCTCGTCGCACCCGCCTCGATGAGCGCTGTCCGCAACGGCATCGTCATCCGGTACTGATTCACCGTATCGACATAGAGAATACCGTTGTTAACGACCGTTCCGGCCAGAATCAGGAAGCCCAGAATCGACGTCATACTTAAGGTAACTCCGGCAACCTGCAGGAATCCGAAGGAACCAACCAGGGAGAACGGAATCGTCGTCATAACCATGATCGAGAACTTGATGGATTCAAACTGCGCCGACAACACCACAAAGACCAGGAAGACTGCAACCGCGATCGCGTTGTACAGCGCCGAGAACTCCTCGTTCATCATCTGCGTCCGGGAGTTGACGCCCTTGGTAATCGTGCCGGTCAGATAACGGCTGATCACCTCTTCATCAATCTGCGAGGTCACATTGCCTCCAGTGAAATCTGCCGTGATCGTCACCTGATACGCCTTATCCTCCTTGCTGATGGAGGACGGACTGTCCTTATAATAAATTTCCGCCACATCCGACAACGCCACCTGTTTGCCGGTAGAGGTTGTCAGAATGATCTGCTCGAGCTGCGGAACGGTCTCATACTGACCCTCCGGATATTCTGCCATGACGCTGATCTCCGTGCCGTCGATGTCGAGCGTCGCGATCTCCTCTCCGTCGAGCATCTGCTTGACCGTGGTTCCGATCGTGGAAGCCGACAGCCCTTCTGCCGCCGCCATGACGGCGTCCACCTTAATCGCGACCACCGGCGCGGTATTTTCAATACTGGAATGGACGTTCTTGACGTCCGACCGCGCGATCAGCTCCTCAACGATCGCATTGCTCGCCTCCTGCAGCTCGTCATATTGCGTGCTCTCAATGATCGCCTCGTAGCCTCTCGTGCTTCCCATCATGCTCATAGAGGCCGAAGCTTCCACTTCGATGGTACAGTTCTCAATGTCCTGCATCTCTTCGTCCCACAGCTCCGCGACCGCATCCGTGCTCATCTTCCGGTCATCCTTCAGGTAAGCGGAAATCGTGCCGCTGTCACTGTTAAACCGAAGCATATAGGATTCCACATCTTCGTGGGACGACACAATCGCCTCCGCCTTCGCCAGCGTCTCATCGACGTAATCGGTCTTTAAGCCCGGCCTCGTCTCGATGCTGACCGAAACCGTACCGGTATCGTCGGAGGTCATCAGCTCCGTCTCAATATTGCTTGCCAGATACACCGTCGCAGCCAGCAGCACAACGGAGAAAATCATGACCAGCGCCTTGTGATTCAGCAGAGTCGGAAGAATGCCGCGATACGCGTTCTGCAAAACCTCCATTGGCTTCGACATCGGCGCCCGCTCCTTCTCATGCGGCTTATACATCATGTAGCACAGCGGCACGATGGAAATCGCCGAGAACAGAGACGCCACCATACAGAAAACGATACAGTAGCCCATCTGGCCAAACATCTGGCCGCTCATGCCGTTTAAGAAGACCAGCGGCAGGAACACGACGCAGGTCGTCAGCGTCGATCCGATGACAGACATGACGACGACATTCGTTCCGTTTAAGGCCGCTTTCGCGTAATTTAAGGCGCCTTCATCCTCCTCCTGATCCATCGCGCGGAAGCAGCTCTCCAGCACAACGATCGAGTTATCTACCATCATGCCGACGCCGAGCACCAGGCCGCTCATGGTAATCGTATTTAACGAGAAGCCCGCCGCCGTCATGACGATCAGCGAGATCAGGATCGAACACGGGATCGAGCTTCCGACGATCAGCGACGCCTTGATATCGCCAAAGAACAGCGCAATGATAATCATGGAAATGATAACCGCCAGAACCATCGTCTGCGCCACATCATACAGGGAGGACAGAATCGAATCCGCCTCATCGCGGACGACCTCAATCATCAGATCTTCATCATCTGCCATCAACGCATTCAGCGCCTCCATGACATCCGAAGACAGATCCATGGCCGAATCGCTCTGCTGCTTGGTGATGGAAATGGAGATCGTCTCCTCTCCGTTGTAACGGGAGATACCGCCCTGCTCCTCTTCTGCATAGTACACCGTCGCCACATCTTCCAGATAGACGATCTTGCTCCCCGAAATAGTGATCGGCACCCGAAGCAGGTCGTCCAGCGTATCACTGTCGATCTCAGTGGACGCCGAGAGCTCCAGCTTTCCGGAATCAACCGTTCCGGACGGATAGGTCGTGTCTGCCGCGTCCATTGCGTCAGCGATATCGCTGATCGTCACCCCATACTGAGCCATCATATCCGACATCAGCTCCACCCGGATGTACTCCGAGGAACCGCCCATCGTCTCCACATCCGCGACCGTCGTCAGCTTCTCGATCTCCGGGACGATCACCTGATCCACGTAGTCGTACAGATTTTCCTGCGTCTTATGGCCGATGGAGATCATCATGTTCGCACTCGCGGACGAGTTCATCTCCATGATGGTATATTCCACATCATCCGGCAGATCCCGGATCGTGTCCAGCGCCTTCGTCAGATCATTATAGGCATCATCCATATCCTGATCATAATCATATTCCAGCATGATGCGGGCGCTGTCCTCGCTGCTCTCGGACGACATGGTCTTGACGCCCTCCAGCGTGCTGACCTCATCCTCAATCGGCTTCGTCACCAGCTCGTCGATATCCTCCGGGCTTGCCCCTTCATAAGAAGCACGGATCATTATCATCGGCGTATCCATATCCGGCATCTGCTCCAGCGTTGCGTTAAAAACAGAAGAAATACCGAACACGATCATACAAAGCAAAGCCATCAGGACGGTAATCGGATGCTTCAATACATATCTTGTCAATCCCATTTATGTCACGCCTCCCTTACTGTCCCTGAACTGCCTGGCCGTCCGCCGCCTCTCCCGGCGCGCCCTGATCCGTCGCTCCGGCCTCGCCGCCTTCCTGTGCGGCCGCATCCGTGCTGCCGCTCTCGTCTCTTAAGCGGATATCCGCGCCCTCGTACAAATTCGAACTCCAGGCACTGACCACGATATCATCCGCAGAAAGCCCGGAGAGAATCTCCGCATTTTCCTCGTCATACAGGCCGACCTCGACAGAAGTCATATGCGCCAGACCATCCTGATAGGTATATACATAAGCCTTGGTGTTGCTGTAATAAATAGCGTCCACCGGAACGATCATGGCGTCCTCGGTCTTATCCGTGATCAGAGTAATCTTCACCGTGCTGCCCATCGCGATCTCATCGCTGCGCTCCAGGCTGGCCTTGACCTTAAAAAGACCGGTGTCCGAATCTACGATCGTGCTGATTTCCGTGATATATCCGGTATATTCCTGACTGTTTTTCTCAATCTGCAGCTCATCGCCGACTTCGAGGTTCGACAGCATCCGCTGTGTCACATAGAAGGTAACCGTGCTGTCGCCCTCTCCGGCAATGACACAGATCTGCTCATTCGTCGAAACCCGATCATAGACCTCCAGATCAAAGGTCTCAACCCGACCGGCAATCGGCGCCAGGATCGTGCTGTACTTCTCCTGCTGAACATAATTGATCTGCGCCGACTCATACTGCAGCTGCGCCGACTTTACCGCATTCTGATACTGCTCGTAATCCTGCTCGGACAGATCGCCGCTCGCATAAAGAATCTGCATCCTGGCAAGATTGCTCTGCGCCTCCTGCAGGCTCACTGCCGCGGAATCCAGAGAGTTTTTCGCCGAATCCACCTGCTCCGTATCGATCTCGCAGAGAAGCTGGCCGGACTCCACCTGATCGCCCGCCTTCACATACACAGCCGTCACGTCGCCGGAGGCCTTGGTGTAAACGTTGATCATGTCGTCCGATTCCACCTCGCCGGTCAGACTGGAACTGATGCTGATATCGCCCCGTGTCGGATTCGCCGCAGTCACCACCGTTACGGTGCTCTCTGCGCCGCCCATCTGCATGCCGCCGCCAGAGCCGCCGCTGTTCCGGTAAATCATCACGCCGGCCACCAGAACCACCACCATGCCGACACCAATCGCAATCTTCTTTTTCTTATCCATGATTCTTCCTCTCGCTCTCCTTTTTCTGCCTTAATTCTTTTCAATCCTTTTTCTTCGCTTCCATCTGCTCCCGGATCATCAGCACGATCACCAGGAGCCCTGCGGCCGCCAGCGTACACCCGGCCACCCCCAGCATCCGAAGGTCGGACGACTCCGTCACGCTCCGGCCATCTGTCTGCAGGAGGATCAGCGATACTGCCGCGAGCACCAGACCGCACAGAGCCAGAATCGCACCGCCGATCAGATACCTGCTGCCCGCGCCCTCTTTCCTCTCGTTCGGAGGGCGTTCCGATACAGGACGCCCCATAAGTCAATCCTCCCTTTCCAAAAATCTCCTTTTCAGAAGGTAATAAAAAAATGTGAGGGAATTGTGAGGATTTCAAAAGAAGTTTATGAAGAATCTGGCACATGGCAACAAACCTATGGTACAATAAGAGCGAAAGGAGGGTTCTTTATATGCCTCGAATTTTAATCACGGACGATGACCTGCACCTGCGCAAGCTGGTCCGCACCTATGCCGACCTGGAAGGTTACCAGTGCGAGGAAGCCGAAGATGGTTCTGCCGCCCTGGCCGCATTACAGAATCAGGACTTTGACCTGGTCATTCTGGATGTCATGATGCCGGGGACAAACGGCTTTGAGACGCTGGCACAGATTCGCAAGACCAGCCAGATTCCTGTCATCATGCTCACTGCCCGCACAGAAGAATACGACCGTCTGCTCGGTTTTAATCTTGGCGTAGACGATTACGTACCCAAACCATTCAGCCCCAAAGAACTGATGGCGCGAGTCGCCGCTGTTCTCAGGCGTACCAAAAGCAGTCTCCGTCAAACCGGCGTCCTGCAATTTGGCAGCCTGACCATCGAACCGGATTCCCGCGCGGTCACCATCGATGGCAGGCGCCTGAGTCTCACACCAAAAGAATTTGACCTTTTACTCAAACTGGCACAGAACGAGCGCATCGTCATGAGCCGCGAAAAGCTGCTGGAGACCGTCTGGGGCTACACATACTACGGAGACGTCCGCACCGTGGACACGCACATCAAATCATTACGGGAACATCTGGGCAGCTATCGCAGGCTGATTCAGACCGTCTGGGGAGTGGGGTATAAATTTGAAAGCATCGATGAAAAATAAATTTTCCTCTTTAAAAAGCCGGATGGTCTTTCGTCTCTGGATATCGATGATGATCCCGGTTCTGTTCGGCATCGCCTTCATGTGGGTCGTACTGATTGTCCTCTTTGAGCAGAACTATGCAGAAGCCGCCATCCAGGAAGCCCGCGACCGCCTGGGGCCGATCATGCAGAACCTGCAGACCGAAGATCTTTCCAGCGACGATATGCTGATTCCTTATCTGAGCCACATGTCCAGAGACGTCCTCCTGATCAGTTCCGGGGGACGCGTCCTGCAGATGTATTCCTCCGGCCACCTTGTAAACGCCTACGATCAGGCTGAAGAGCAGAAGATATGGGACTCCATCCGCAGCAGGAAGGAATATGAGAATCTGCTGAATGGCATTCCGTATGAATATGTCGTCCGTGAAGAACGCCATAACAACGTCATCGGTTTCGAAATGGGCTTTCCCACCACTTATGACGGAGAGACCTGCTATATCATTCTCAGAGAGGGCCTGATGACCCGCACGGTTCTCGCGCTGAACCGCCGCCAGCTGATTCAGCTGAGCATCCTTCTGACCGTCATCGCATCGATTCTGGCCGCTGTCCTCTCCCGGCTGTTCACACGCCCGATCTACGAGATCAAGGATTCCATTGACCAGCTGGCCAGAAACGACCTCTCCCCGATCGAAGAACTCGGCACGGATGATGAGCTGGGACAGCTCTCTCACTCCGTCTTCAAACTGCGCGGAGTCCTGCTCCGTCTTGACGTACTGCGCAAAGAGGTCATCGCCAACGTCTCCCATGAGCTGCGTTCGCCGCTCGCGCTGATCTCCGGCTATGCGGAAATGGTCCGCGATATCACCTGGCGGGACGAAGCACAGCGCACGGAAAATCTGAACCTCATCATCAGCGAATCCAGCCGCATGAGCGAGATGGTCTCAGACATCCTGGATTACTCGCAGTTCCAGGCCGGCTACATTTCCCTGAAAAAACAGCCGACCAACCTCTGTGATATCCTGGCGTCCGAAGTCTCCCGCTGTCGGGCCGCCTCCGGCGAGTTCAGCATCTCTGTCTCACTTGCCGTACCCGCTCCGGAAATTACCCTGAATATCGATTCCTTAAAAACCAGCCAGGTTCTGCGTAATCTGCTGAACAATGCCGCGAACCACACTGCCTCTGGTGGGCAGATCCAGGTCGCCGTCTTCGCCGGAAAGGATACCGGTCTTCCAGACACGTCATGTGACGCCCTGTTTTCCGGCTCCGTCAGTTCAGCCGACGCTTCCGGCAACCGGAGAATGATTCCGGCCGCCGTACAGCCATCGGTCCCCGACGCAATCCGCGTCTCCGTCTCCAATCCCGGGCCGCCTCTTTCCGAAGAGGACCGGGAACTGATCTGGGAACGCTACCAGCGCAGCCAGCATCAGAGCGGCCGCCGCATGGGCACCGGCATCGGGCTTTCCATCGTCAGTACGATCCTGCAGGCACACGAAATGGCGTATGGCGTCGACTGTGAAGACGGCTGGAATATCTTCTGGTTCGAATGTCCTTTTCATGCAGCATGAATCAATATTGAGAAAAACACCCGCTTGGTTCCGAGAAGGTACCGCAGCGGGTGTTGCTATTTGCTATTTGCTATTCACTTTTTCCAGTTCGTCCATATCTGTCAGTTCTACAGTCCCCCGTGAGAGCTTTACCATCCCCTCGCTCTGAAAATACCGAAGCATCCTGGTAACGACCTCGCGGGCAGTCCCTAAATGATTCCCGATGATCTCGTTTGTATAGTTGGCCAAAGGCGCAGATTCTTCCATCACCTTTTTATAGGTTTCTGCCGGTATCGTATCATATTTTATGGCATATGTCAATAATAGTTCTTGACATATGCCATAAATGAGAGTATCATAAGGACAGATTCAAATCAAAGGAGGAATCACAAGTGAGGATCGCAATTCCACTGGATGAAAACAAACAGGATGTGTGCGTGGTTCTGGCACGAGCACCGTATTTTCTGTTTCAGGACGGCGAGAAAGGAAACATTGTCGATAATCCTGCTGCCCAGGCTCAGGGCGGTGCCGGTATCCAGGCAGCACAATTTCTCGTAGACAACGATGTAAATGTATTGATCACTGTTCGCTGTGGTCAGAATGCCGCCGATGTATTTACCGCTGCCAATATAAAAATCTATAAATCCGTTCATAAGGCCGCCACAGATGAGCTGATTGCTTTTGCCGATGGAAATCTGGAGGAACTGACGCAGTTTCACGGCGGTTTCCATGGAACGCACGGTTCATAATGAAAATCGCAGTTTTAAGCGGTAAAGGTGGCGCAGGGAAAACCTATGTGGCAGTCAATCTGGCAGCGGTTGCCGGTAAATGCACCTATATTGACTGTGACGTGGAGGAACCAAACGGGCGGTTGTTTTGGAAACCGGAGGATGTTCAATGTGCCACTGTCAGCACGTTGCTCCCCGTTTTTGATGCCGCGAAATGCACTGGCTGCAAGGAGTATGTAAACGCCTGTCGGTTTCATGCGCTGATGTATGTCAGGGAAAAGCCGATGGTATTTTCTGATGTCTGTCACAGCTGCGGCCTGTGTCAGATGGTTTGCCCCAGGCAGGCCATCACAAAAGCAGAAAAACCAATTGGTGTTCTGGAGATGGGACATCATGAAGCTGTCACAGTGGTGACTGGCATCCTGAATCCCAGCGAAGCCTCCGGCATTCCTGTGATCCGGCAAGCGTTACAGCAGACGGGTAACATGACGGTACTGGACTGTCCCCCTGGCAGTGCCTGTAGTGTGATGGAGAGCATTATGGATGCCGACTATTGTGTGTTAGTGGTGGAGCCAACGGCATTTGGGTTCCACAATTTTCAGATGGTTTATGAACTTGCAAGCCTGTTGAAAAAGAAATGCGGCGTGGTCATCAATAAGCAAACAGATGTCTATGCGCCATTGGAACAGTTTTGCAGGGCGAACCGTCTCCCCGTTCTGGCCAGAATCCCGTATGACTCTATGTTGGCCGAACGGCTTGCGGAAAATGAAATCGCAGCTGAATGTATTCCGGAACAGAGGAAAATCTTTACCGACATTCTGGAGCAGATCGGAGGTGTTTTATGAAACGACTTCTGATTTTGAGTGGGAAAGGCGGCACCGGCAAAACCACCGTATCGGCAGCATTGGCCAGACTTTCTCAGGCAAAGGCCATTGCTGACTGCGATGTGGATGCGCCGAACCTGCATCTGGTCATGGAGCAGAACACAGCCCCGGAAGTCTATGATTTTATGGGCGGAGACAAAGCCCAGGTGGATGCGGATCAGTGTATTGGCTGCGGCAGGTGTGAACAGCATTGCCGGTTTCACGCCATTCATGTACAGGATGGTACGGCTGTCGTCAATGAATATTCCTGTGAGGGCTGCAGCGTATGCGTCTTTGTGTGTCCGGCCGGGACAGTTTCCCTGATGCCCGACCTGGCTGGGAAAAGAGAGCTTTTTGCGGAGAAAAATGTATTCTCTACTGCAACGCTGAAGATGGGTCGGGGAAATTCGGGAAAGCTGGTCACGGAGGTAAAGCTGGCCATGCTGAAAGCCGCTCCCCCATGCGACCTTGCTATTGTAGATGGTTCGCCTGGAATCGGCTGCCCGGTCATTGCTTCAGTCAGCGGTATGGATCTGGTGCTGGTGGTGGCGGAACCCAGCGGCAGCGGCGTCAGTGATTTGAAACGCCTCCTTCAAACGGCTGAAAGCTTTCAGGCACGATTGGCGGTCTGCGTCAACAAGTACGATGTCAGTCCGCACCACACAGCAGAAATCGAAACCTTTTGTACTGCTCAGAGTATTCCCTTCGTGGGGAAAATCCCGTATGACCCGCTGGCAGTCAAGGCAGTCAATGCAGGAATGACCATTGCGGATGTCGAATGTCCAGCTGGTCAGGCAGTTCGGAACATTTATTCTGCTGTTCTCGACTTGCTTAGTATCGATGAATCTGATGAATAAAGCTTTCTGCCAGTGGCGAATGCTTTCTTCAGATTATATAAAATGAATGAAAAGAGGAGATTTTACCATGAAAATCGCAGTATCTTGTAACGAAAGTCAGATTTGGGCGCATTTTGGTCATTGTGAGAATTTCATGATTTATGAAACCGAAGGAAGAACCATCGTATCAGAGCAGTCGGTACCCAATCCCGGCCACAAGCCCGGTTTTCTTCCCAACTTCCTGGCCGACATGGGCGTCAAAGTCATCATCTCCGGAGGCATGGGCGGCGGAGCCGTCGATATTTTTAACGAGCGTGATGTGGAAGTCATTCTGGGTGCCCAGGGTGATGCAAAAGCCGCTGTGGAGGCGTACCTGCGGGGCGAACTGGAGTCCACCGGCTCTGTCTGCCATGAACATGAACACGCCGATGAATGCGGAAATCACTAAATCACCGTTAGAACAAGAAGGGAGGTGATGGAATGCCGAGACCGACCAAATGCAGAATGATCTGCCGGTTCCCACAGACGCTGGAGTTTATCCCCGCAAAGGATGGAGACGATAAAGAGCCGGTGATCCTGACTGTAGATGAATATGAAGCAATCCGCCTGATTGACAGAGAAGGCTTGTCTCAGGAACAGTGCAGTCAGCGGATGCAGGTCGCCCGCACCACGGCACAGAAAATCTATGATTCTGCCCAAAAAAAGCTGGCAGATGTACTGGTGGACGGACGGCCTCTAAAAATTGAGGGTGGGGAATATCGCCTTTGCAATGGTATGAATCAGTTCTGCGGACTGGACGGATGCTACAGGCAGGAAATCCAACAGGCATTTCAAATGCCCAAGGGAAGCGGGATCACGAGGATTGCCGTCCCCTGTGACAATGGCCTGATCTTTCAGCATTTTGGCCGCACAGAGCAGTTCATAATTTACGATATTGAGGATGGAAAAGTGATAACATCCGAAGAAGTCAGCACAAATGGTCATGGACACGGCATCCTGGCGGAAATTCTTCACGCTTTGCAGACGGATATACTGATTTGCGGCGGGATCGGCGGCGGGGCGAAAGCTGCGCTTACATCAGCTGGCATCCAAATATACGGCGGTGTGACCGGAAATGCGGATGCAGCGGTGGCAGCGTTTCTGGCGGGGACGCTCGTCTATGACCCGGATGTACAATGTATCCATTCTGAAAATCAGTAATAAAGAGTAGTTGGTGATAAGATCACGGAACCGCCGGAAGTGATCTGGTATTATATCATTCAGGAAGTGAGGACTATGGTTCCGAAAGAGATGCCGCCCCAGCAGCCAAAGAAAGACGATGTCGTGGAGGCGCTGCGCAGTCTGATTCAGAGTAAAGCGCAAACGGAAACAATTGCTTCTGTTCTGCCGGATGCTTTGAGTGCAGCGGTAGAAAAATCCAGCCGCCTGATGGCGGAAGATCTTTGCCGGGAGGCTGGTTTCATGCTTCCACAGAGCGGAAATACGAAATCATTTCTGGAGTCGATCCGGAACTATCCGGAATCGACACAGATGTAGTAGAACAATTACTTAAAACAATTCAATTTCATGAGAAAACGGAGGTAACAGTCATGGAAAAATGGAAATGCACCGTATGCGGCTACATTCACGAGGGGCCGCTGCCGGAGGACTTTGTCTGCCCGGTTTGTAAACAGCCCGCCAGCAAGTTTGAGAAAATCGAAGATGCCCCGGCTCCGGCACCTGCCAAAAACCCCTATGCAGGCACGAAAACAGAGCAGAATTTGTGGGAAGCCTTCTCCGGCGAATCGCAGGCACGCAACAAATACACCTTCTTTGCCAGCGTTGCAAAAAAAGCGGGTTTTGAGCAGATCGCAGAACTGTTCTTAAAGACCGCCGCCAATGAGAAGGAACACGCAGAGCTGTGGTTCAAGGCACTGGGTGAGGTTGGTGACACAGCGGAAAACCTGCTTCACGCTGCCGAGGGCGAAAACTATGAGTGGACAGATATGTATGACCGTATGGCCAGAGAAGCGGACGAGGAAGGGTTCCATGAGCTTGCCGAGCAGTTCCGGGGTGTGGCTGCGATTGAGAAATCCCATGAGGAGCGTTATCGCAAACTGCTTCACAATGTGGAGTCCAGAGAGGTCTTTGAAAAGAGCGGCGTGACCCTGTGGGAATGCCGCAACTGTGGACACATGGTGATCGGAACCAAGGCCCCTGACATTTGTCCGGTATGTAAGCATCCGCAGTCTTATTTTGAAGTGCGGGCTGAAAACTATTAAAATAATCTGAAGGAGGAATTACACATGGAACTGAAATTTTATATCTGCGAGCATTGCGGAAACATCATTATGAAGGTGAAGGACAAAGGCGTTCCTGTCATATGCTGCGGCCAGAAGATGAAAGAGATCATCCCCGGCACTACGGATGCGGCGGCGGAAAAGCACGTTCCCGACTACAAGGTAGAAGGAAATCTCGTTAAGGTGAACGTCGGCTCGGTGGATCATCCGATGCTCTCGGAGCATTACATTGAATGGATCGCGCTCAGGACAAAGCAGGGCGTCCAGCTCAAGGAGTTGAAGCCGGGTGAAAAGCCAACGGCGACCTTTACACTGAGCGAGGGGGACGCATTGGAGGCGGTTTACGCCTACTGTAACCTCCATAGTCTGTGGATGGCCTGAGTTCATAGCGCAGCCAACGATGAAACATGCAGAGAGCCGCCTGTTGAAGCCCCGTCTTTGACAGGCGTTTTTCATAACGTAAAGACAACGGTATTTCTTAATCCTGGGAGCATAGTGTATGAGTATTTTGCCGGATTTGTTTCTCACCTTTGCTAAAATCGGCTTGTTCACCTTCGGCGGCGGGTATGCCATGATCCCGCTGATTGAACATAACTGTGTTGACGACAGAAAATGGATCACGCATGATGAAATGATGGATGTGACGGTAGTCGCCGAAGCCACGCCGGGTCCGATTGCTATCAACTGTGCTACCTATGTTGGATTCCGGCAGGCAGGCTTTGCAGGTGCACTGATTGCCACCGCAGGGATCGTAGCGCCTTCTTTTATGATCATCTACGCAATTTCTATGTTGCTTGACCATTTCCTTGAGATTACTTTGATTGCTCACGCATTCAAAGGGATTAAAATTGCTGTCGGCCTTTTGATTTTAGAAGCGGCAGTTTCCATGACTGGGAAGATGCAAAAGAAAATTTTTGCAATATCTATCATGATTTGCTCTTTTGCTTTCGTGCTGCTTATCAATATTTTCTCATGGAACTTTTCATCTTTCTCATTGATGCTGGTAGCAGCGGCGGTTAGTTTGGTGGTTTCAGGCATACAAAACGTATCCGGGAAAGGTGGTAGCAGACGGATTTTGAAAAAGAATCTCTCGCCTGTCCTTTTGATTTGCATATCTGCTTGCATGGGTATGCTGGCATATGGAATATAAAACGGTGAGTATTTTTATATTAGTGAAAAGAACGGAACAAAGAAAGTGTTGAGTTTCTCAAGAGAAATTTTCAACGCTTTCCTTTATGTGTTATTCTTCTATCTGCTTTCTTGCTTTGTTCCTTAATTTGCAGATGGCTTGCGTCATCGTTCCCATTGGGCAGAAAGTACACCATGTCCTCGGCTTAAAGAAAATCATAACAATAAGGCCGATTAACAGCGATGTAAGCATCAGACTGTAAAATCCGAAGCTGAACTGTGCCACCCAGTCCGGGAATACGCTTCCCGAATATGTCCATCCCCACGGAATCCGGAATGTCCAGAACAGCTTGATTGCTTCGCGCAGATTTCCTGCGCCGTTCGCCACAAGGATGGTTTGAAAAACCATATTTCCGAACATGGCAAAGAAAAATATCAGAAAACCATACCGAAACCATTTCGAAGCCATCCATTTCGGTGTGGGTCTGTTTCTGGAACATTTAAGATCCCTGCCCAGCTTACAATATAATTGCCCTCTGCCACAGAGATAGTTACAGAAGAACTTGTTACCGCCAAATGCTGCCAGCATAATCGGAAGCAGGAAATCAATCATACCAAGCCACGCAAAGAGAATATTGAAAAATCCCAGCGAAAAATATACGATTGACCATATCCATAAGTAATCATACCAATGTTTTTTCTTTGCCTTCATACATTCACCCTGCTTTCCATCTGAATGCTGTTTGCCGGACAGACTTTTTCACATTTTCCGCATCCTACACACCTGTCTTTTGCAACCTTTGCAAAACATCCTTTATATACTTTGATCGCCCCTAACGGGCAGGCTTTCTCACAAGCCCCGCAGGCAACACAAATCGTTTCATCTACAGCAGCACATCGTTTTGACGCCATCCTGATCCCTCCGATTATAAAATAAGTCTATTTAATCTTTGAACTCTCTGCACATACATCTGCTAAAAGGATGGGAGGACAGCGGGCAGGCACTGAACAAACACCCAACAAAATAGTAACAGGTAAGACCGGACATCGCCCCGCCTGCGGCAAACAGGATTGGCATCAGCCATTCTTTTATATTCTTCTTCATATCAGGCACCTCCTGCAAGATATTCTTCCGCCATGTGAATAGCCACTGCCCCATCTGCGGTTGCCGTGACTACCTGACGGAGCAGTTTTGTTCTCACATCCCCCACGGCGTAAACTCCGGGAATGGTAGTCTTCGTGGTTTCATCTGCAACAACATAACCGCTGCGGTCAAGCTCCAACTGGCCTTTTACCAAATCGGTTGCGGGCTTTCTGCCTACGCTGATGAAAACTCCGTCACATTCGATGGTGCTCTCCTCACCGGTCAGGACATTTTTCAGCCTGACACCGGTCAGCTTGTCATCATGCAGAAGCTCTGTCATAGTGCTGTTCCAGCGAAATTCTATATTTTCCCTGCTCATCAGCGGCTGGTGATAGATCTTCGTGGCGCGCAGTGTATCTCTACGATGTACAAGAATCACTTTCTTTGCAATACGGCTCAGCAGCAGCGCGTCGGCTGCGGCAGAATTGCCTCCGCCTACTACAACAACAGTCTTCCCTTTGTAAAACATGCCGTCACACGCGGCACAATACGCTACGCCTCGTCCCACCAGCTCTGGTTCCTTCGCAACTCCTAATTCTCTGGGAGTCGCTCCCGCGGCAAACACCACGGTCTTTCCATAGAATATTCCCTCGCTGGTTTCCAGTACCTTCGGGTCCGCATTCAGATCCAGCCGGCTGACCTCGGCATATTCGCTTTTTGCACCGAAACGCTCTGCCTGCTTCTGCATTTTCTCTGCAAGGGAAAAGCCATCGACACCATCTTCAAATCCGGGATAATTGTCTATCTGATGTGTTTGCGCCATCTGTCCGCCAGCGGAGAGCTTTTCCAGCACAAGGGTATCTAAACCGGCCCGTGCGGCATAGAGCGCAGCGGTATATCCACCTGGGCCGCCGCCAACGATAACCATATCGTAAACATGTTTTTTGTCCATATATTTATCCTCCTTATTTTTCCAGAGCCGCTTTAATAAAGCGGTCGATCATAGCTTTTGAATCCGGCGCCACAATAGAATCAATCGCCTTGCCGTTTCGATACAACACAAGTGTGGGAATCACTTCAATCTCTTCCGCTTTGGCCAGCTGAGGGTTTTCATCAATATCTACTTTTCCTGCAATAAGGATATCTGCATATTCCTCTGCGATTTTATCATACGCCGGCCCGATCCTACGACAGTAACCGCACCAGGGTGCCCAGAAATCAACCAACACAGGCTTTGCCTCTTTCAGTGATTTTTCAAACTGTACGCGATCCATATTAATAGCTGCCATATTTTCCAGCTCCTTTCTTTTGTATAATCAAAGTATAGCCCATTTCTTCGGTTCTTTCTGTGATAACGTCACACAGTAAAAGCCGTGCAGCACTACTGACCAATCATTACATACGACAAAACCGCCCTGGAAGTAATACACAGCATCCAGGGCGGTTTTTATGGGCGATATAATTGCAATCCCAGCAAAAGACATCCGTCAATATAGGGGATTTAATAATTCCGAAGGTATTGAATCAATTCTCTACAGCTTATGGAAGTCCTGATGACTGACTGAAAACAGTATCATATACGATTGCAAATCATATGTAAAAATGTTCGTTATGAAACTACGAGGAGAGAAACTATATCAGCCTCTCTCCTCGTGTGTTCCTGTTATGAATTATGATAGTCGCATTTCTGGCACTGAGCCATTTCCTCATCCGGATTTTGTCGATAGAAAATACCTGACCACTGGCAGATACTCTGCAAAATCGGAACAACGGTTTTCCCGGTTTCGCTCAGAGAATACTCCACCTTTGGCGGAATCTCATCATAGG
>JAJQCD010000005.1 GCA_021202925.1 Clostridiales bacterium
AATTCTTCAAAATCAAGCCCGTACATCCTCAGATAATCAACATATCCGACAGGATAAGAGGATGCACGTTTATAGTCTATCCCCAGAAGCGACCCCGATACAATCACATCGAACTGATTGTCTATTGCCCAGAACTTCAATGATGTAATTGCTTCCTGACACTCCTGAATTTCGTCCAGGAAAATCATCGTTTTCCCAGGAATAATTTTCTTTTCAGGGAAACGAAAGCGCATAGCCATAATCATGTTGTCTACCGTCAGATCACCGGTAAAGATATCCATTGCAGAAGGCATCTGTTTGAAATTAATTTCAACAAGCTCTTCATAGTTTTCTTCTGCAAATCGCTCAATGGTATATGTTTTTCCTGTTTGTCTGGCTCCCTGGACAACAAGACATTTTTTATTCTTCGAATGTATCCATTTTTTTATATCGTCTGTCGCTTTTCTTTTTAGCACGCAGTGCCTCCGATCAACAAAATTTATGGTTATTATCGTGTTTAATCAACATTTTGGATTTATAAAATAGAGTTTATATCAACATTTTAGATATTATATCACAAATCAAAGCATATTTCCAGTATCTTCCATACAAAATATCTTTGCAGGATTCGACGATTCCAAAAACCTGCCTGTGAAAGAACTGACTCTTCCGCCACGCTCATCTGTGTTTTCTCCCTTCTGTTTCCATATATTCTGGCGTTTGCGAAACGCCGCAATTATTTTTCCCCCTTGCCAAAAAAAATAATCTGTGCTATAATGCTTCTTGTTGTACAGAACATTGAGTCAGCCGGCGTGGCGGAATGGCAGACGCATCAGACTCAAAATCTGACGGGGGCAACCTCGTGCCGGTTCAAGTCCGGCCGCCGGCATCCTTGGCAGGGGCAAAAGTCCGACAGATTCATCTTTAGTGATGATTTTGTCAGGCTTTTTTTCTATGTCAGGCAAGCAGGATACGACCTGCAACCCGCTTCCGTCTTATATCTGAAATCTTCATAATCGTTCACAATTCTTTAAAACTTTTTTCCTGTTCTTTTGACGAATCATCCGTTATAATGGAATTGATACCAATCAAAAGAATAACCGGCAAAGGAGGACTCCCGAAATGATAAAAGGAAATCAAATGAACCGAACAAACACAAAGAAAGCAGCCCTGGCCTGTGCACTGGCACTCTCCGCCGCGGTCTTCGCGGCCGGATGCGGCAAGAAGGAAAGCGAAGACCTGACCAGCACCCACACCACTGCCGCTGAAACCATAGCCGAAGAGACATCAGCCGCTGAGACGGAACCCACTCTCAGCCTAGAAACAACCGCGGATACCGGCTCTTCCACAGAGACCTATACCTCCGGCAAGGTGTCCATTCAATATCCGGTGATCAACAGTCTGGACGACACAGACATACAGGAAACAGTCAACGCACTTCTGAAGGAGAATGCCCTGGCGGCTCTCGAAGGGTATGGCATCAATGAGGAGACCGATACCGTTTCCGTCACCAGCCGGATTCTCTCCGCAGACCGCAGCCGCATCGTCGTCATCTTCCGCGGTACATGCACGACAGAAGAGGGGGAGACGACCAACCTGTTCTATAGCAGCAACATCGACGTCTCCACGGGCAAGAATCTACAGCTCACTCACTATGCCGATCCGGCCACGCTGGCTGCCTATGTCCTCTCCGATGACGTTGTTTTCCCGGAGGCTTCCTCCGATGAAAAAGAAGCGCTTATGACGGAGAAGAACACCAGAAAGAAAAGCGAATACACGAAACTGTTCCAGAGCGCGGATTTCTCCGGCAGCACAGATTTCCCGCAATCCTTCAGCTATGAGTACGAAGGGGATATCTATTTCTCCATTCCGGTCTCACACGAACTGGGTGATTACGCCATCGTCGTCTATACCCCGGAAAACAAGTAGCCAGGTCAAGCTACAAAGACTGTCACCGGCAGTCCTTTCCGCATACTATGGCAGACTATGAAAGACGCCGCTCCGGACTTTTCTCCGGTTGCGGCATCTTTTCTGTTTCGATCATTCAGTTCTTCTTCGCGGCGATCTCTCCCTGTTTCTTGTAGATAGAACCCGCGTCTACACACCCACGCACACTGGACAGTGGATAGACATTGGAATTCTTACCGATTATCGTTCCCGGATTCAGAACCGCATTGCATCCGATATCCGCCCCGTCTCCGATCATGGCGCCAACCTTCTTACGACCCGTATCAATCTCTCCGTCCTCGGCGTGAATCTGAACCGGCTTCTTATCCGCCTTGACGTTGGACGTAATGGAACCGGCGCCCATATGCGCCCGGAATCCCAGGATCGAATCGCCCACATAATTGTAATGGGGCACCTGCACAAAATCAAACAGGATCGTATTCTTCAGTTCCGTTGAGTTGCCCACAACTGCATTCGCACCCACGATGACATTGCCGCGAATATAGGCGCAGTGCCGAAGCTCCGCCGCCGGTCCGATAATCACCGGCGCCATCAGTCCCGCCGTCCTTGCCATCTTCGCGGACTTGCTGATCCAGATTCCATCCGCCGGATTGTCATACTCTGACTTCGGAAGAGACGCTCCCAGCTCCCGGATATAATTGCCAAGATCCTCCAGTGCCTCCCACGGATAATCGTACTTCTCAAGGAACGGCTTTGTCATCGTATGGTTCAGATCAAACAGATCCTTTGTCTTCATTTCACTCTTTTTCATGATTGTTTTTTCTCCTTTTTCCTTCTGATCGTGTCCCGGCCGAAGTCTTCTTCTGCCCCTGATAATACTGCCCGACTGCGTCAAAAATCCCCCGCAGTTCATTCTGATTGTTTAATTTTAACACACCAAAGGTCCTTCCCGCAACAAAGCGTTCCAGTTTCTGCATATATTCATCCTGCGTGATGGTGCCCTCTGCTACGTAGGTCAGGCCCTTCTCCCAGCTGGCCGTGAGTTCCGGATTGAGCAACTGGCGAATGGAATGATCGACGACATCATAAACCAGCTCTCCGAGCAGCGTCGGCGTAATCACCTGCGTCTTTCCATTCAACGCCAGATAATGAATGTTTACCAGCTTTTTCAGGATCTCAGCCCTGGTCGCGCTGGTGCCAATCCCGCTTCCCTTGATCTGGGCACGAAGCTCTTCATCCTCAATCAGCTGTCCCGCATTCTCCATGGCAAGAATCATGGAACCGGACGAATACCGCTTCGGCGGAGAGGTCTCTCCTTCTTTTATCGTCAGCCCCTTCACCGGGATCGTCGTTCCCTTCTTCAGAGAAGCCAGCATAGTAAAAAACGCCGGATTTTCCGAGTCCCTGCGGTTCGTATCCGAATCATCCGCGCCCGAATTTCCTTCAGTCAGTTCCCTGTCCTTTTGCGAAGGCTCCGCCACAATCAGATATCCACGCTCTGCAATCATCTTAAACGACGCGAAGAAATGCTCCTGCCCGACTGCCAGATCCAGCGAATATTTCTGATAAACCGCTGCCGGATAAAAAATGCTTAAGAAACGTCGCGCAATCACCTCGTAAACGGTTCGTGCCAGCGGAGACAGACTGTGCAATGCGCCAAATCCCTGTCCGGTCGGAATGATCGCATAGTGGTCTGTAATCTGCTTATCATTCACATAACGCGTCTTCGCAATTCCCCGGAAGGTTCCCTCATCCAGAATATGCGCCGCAAAGTCCTGTAGTGGGGCGAACTGTAGCAGCCCCCGGATATTGCGGTCGATCTCCTTTCCCACTGCGGTTGACAGCACTCGTGCGTCCGTCCGGGGATACGTCGTCAGCTTCTTTTCATAGAGTTCCTGAGCCACGCGCAGCGTCTCGTCCGGGCTGATCTTAAACAGCCTGGAGCAGTCATTCTGAAGTTCCGCCAGGTTATAGAGAAGCGGCGGATTCTTCGTCTCCTTCTTCTTTTCCATCTTTGCCAGGGTTGCCGCAAGCGGCGCTCCTGCCATCAGTCCGTGAATCAGCTCCTCCGCATGTGTTCGTTCCTTAAATCCGTTCTCTTTATACAAAAACGGCGATTGAAAATAGCGGGAGCCTTCTACCGCTTTCCACTCTCCGTCAAAATCCAGGCCTTCTTCCCCGAATCTGCCGACCACCCGGTAAAACGGTGTTTTGACAAAATTACGGATTTCACGCTCCCGCCGCACCACCATCCCCAGGACACAGGTCATGACACGCCCCACCGAAAGAACCGTGCGATCGGTCTTTAAGTAACCGGAAATGCAGGAACCATATTTCAGCGTCAGCAGACGGGAAAAATTAATTCCCATCAGGTAATCTTCCTTTGCGCGCAGATAAGCAGCCGCAGACAGATTGTCGTATGCAGACCAGTCCTTTGCCTCCCGAATTCCACGGCGAATCTCTTCCTCTGTCTGAGAATCAATCCAGACCCGTTTCCTGGTCTTCTCCTTCACGCCCGCCATCTGATCCACCAGACGGTAAATATATTCTCCTTCACGTCCGGAATCCGTACAGATATAGATTGGATCAATATCCGGCCGCAGAAGCAGACGTTTGACAATCTCAAACTGCTTTGATATGCTCCCGATTACCTCATATTTGAAATTCTTCGGCAAAAATGGCAGAGTCTCCAGACTCCACCTCCTGTATCTGGAATCATAGGCCTCCGGATAACTCATGGTGACCAGATGTCCCACACACCAGGTTACAACTCCGGCGTCCGACTCAATATAACCGTCCGCACGCCTTCCCGAGATCCCCAGTACGGCCGCAAACTGTTGCGCTACGCTTGGCTTCTCGGCTATATATAACGGTTTTCCCATGCAACGATGGTTCCTTTCTGAACTCATATGATACGCACGCCGCAGTCATCATCAGCCATGGGATGCCGCCGCATAATTCCGGTAAATCTGCGTCGTCGACAGTTCGGCATGCCCCAGCAGCGTCTGCACTGCCTGAATATCTGCCCCGCTGCCCAACAAATGAGCCGCGAAGGAATGGCGTAACGTATGCGGCGTGATATCGGCTGTAATCCCAGCCGCCTTGCCATAAAATTTTACAATCTTCCAGAATCCCTGGCGGGTCATTGGTTCTCCCTTCAGATTCGTAAAAAGACTGTCTGTCTCTTTTCCCTTCAGCAGCAGGGGCCTGCCCGTCTCCAGATATGTTCTGAGTGCCAGATCAGCGGAACGGCCATATGGAATCATGCGTTCCTTCACGCCATCCCGGCAGACAATAAATCCAATCTGCGTATTCACATCCTGCATCTTCAGTCCTACCAGTTCCGAAACCCGGATCCCGGTCGCATAAAGAAGCTCCAGCATCGCCTTGTCCCGAATCCCCTTCGGAGTGGAATCATCCGGCTGTTTCAGAAAGCGGCTGACCTCATCCACGGTCAGGATCACCGGCGCTTTTCTTTCAATTTTGGGTGAACGAAGCATCTCCGCAGGGCTTCTCCGTACCACGCCCTCACAATGTTCATAGTGAAAAAACGCTTTGATGGACGCAAGCACACGGGAAATGGTCGTCGCGGCCTTCCCGTCCCGCTCCAACTGCAGAATATAGGAATTCAGGATCGTCTTCGTCACCTTTCCCGGCTCTGTCACCTCATGTCCGGCCAGATAATCCGCCATCTGCAAAAGATCACGCCGGTAAGATATCACCGTGTTCTTCGATGCCTTTTTCGTATGTTCCAGATAATCAACAAATCGTTCAATCTCTTCTTTCATCTTCTACTCATCCCCCGTCCGTTCCGTGCGCGCCACCCCAAATGTCTCCGCGCCTTCCTGTCTCAAAATGCCCCATTTTTGCCGTGCAGCTACCATTATAGCCCCATATCAGGGGAAAATCAAACAGATTTTCCCCACTTCATCCACTTTTTATTCGACTGTGCCGATTCAAAGCAGAATCTCCGACAGAATACCGGAGATGAGAAAAACCAGCCCCGCAATCCGGAACTTCTGCGCGTAAACCGGCCTGTGGAATGCAACGCCTGCAAGAATCCCTGTCATAAGTGCCAGATAAAACAACTCATGGGGAAAACTGGCAGCCAGGAAACGAAACAGACCATACCAGCCGAACCCCCATATAAAGAGCACCAGCGAAAATGCAATGGACACTCCCTGCAGCGCTGCTGCTGCCCGGGCAACTGCCATTTTGGCCCGGCCACGGCAGGCAGCAGTCAACAGGCCAAATTCCGCCAGACGCACGGTCAGAACCCGAAGCGCCCGAAGCGCTGTCTGCGCAGGCGGCCCCTCCGCCAGTCCCTGACAGAGAAAGTCCGCATCGACCAGACCGGCGGCAAACAGTCGGTTCGCTACCACAACCGCGAACAGCCAGCCTGTTACAAACCAGAATATCAGAATATGCATTTCCCGCGTTCTCATGTTGCCTCGCATGCCCCAAACTGCCCTTCACCAGTCGGCAAAGGGCAGCTTTTTTTCATACATATGTGAATTCCGGGTTATCCTATACATCCTTCTTGGATTCGGCCCTGCTGATCTTCGTCGTGTAAGCCATAATCGCGGCAACTGTCTTTGCATCTGTCATTTTGCCAGTGTAAATCAGTTCATGAAGATCCTCCAGTTTCCATCGTTCCACATGGATGACCTCATCCTCATCCAGATGCTGGTGCGAAGGAATCAGATTCCGCGCCAGGAAAATATCGATCGCCTCATCGCAGAATGCCACCGTCGTATTCAGACTCATCAGATATTCCAGCTTTTCGCAGCGATAACCGGTCTCCTCCTCCAGTTCCCGGTAAGCGCACGTAATCTTCGGTTCGTCCGGCGCGTCAAGCTTCCCCGCCGGGATCTCCAGTGTCTCCCGGTCCAGCGCGTTACGGTACTGCCGGACCATCAGCAGCCGTCCGTCATCCGCCACAGCTACCACCGCGGCCGCACCGTCATGGTGAATAAAATCCCAGTGCGCTTCATGTCCATTCGCGATCACGGTATCCTCATAGATCTTCAGGATCGTCCCCTGATAACGCAACTGCCGGTCCTTACGGATCACTGCCGGAACCGCCTCCTTTGCCTGTCTGTCCATTGTCCCATTCTCCCCTTCCATCAGAACCCGTCCCCTGTCGGAGACAGTCCGTCATTCACTCCGTAAGAATCATATACCAGATCGAACATTCCCTGCCGGGCCAGGGCAATATAACAATGTTCGTCATCATCGCCACAGGCGCCATACAACCTCATCACTTCAATCATGGACTCCGTCGGAATCGCAACACAGCCATGCGTCCCGGATGTATCCGCTCCCTCGCAGTGCAGAAACAGCGCCGAACCCTTGTCCGTTATCGCCTGGCGATTATAACCGAAGTCCAGCACATAATCATAATACCCGGCGTAGCCTTCGCTGCCAACCCGCTCGCCCTCTGCCGTCGATCCCTTCACCAAACGATTGGAATCCTCCTCCCATACATAAGAAGCATCCACCTGAATATAATCAGCCGGGAACCCATCCAGCGCGGCTGCCTGCCCAAACGGTGTGTTCATCTGGAACAAACCGACCGGCGTCGTGGAATCTCCCTCCGTCCGGTCGCTGCTCAGACCATTCTTGCCCAGATGGCCGACCGTCTCGACCCGCTGCTCCCAGACGCCTTCCGAACGCTCATACGCCCGCACCACACAGTCCACGCCGCCCGTGCCTTCCACGACAACCAGTACGCCTGCATCCTCCGGAAGAACAAACTGCTCCACATCGAAAGAAGGCCCGATTTCCGACATGGTCGCCTGCATCTCTGTCTCCTCTCTTACGGCCGCCATGCCTTCGCCCAGCGCAACTCCTACCGTAACGACCGGAGAAGCCGCCAGGATGCCTGCCAGCAGCACACCTGTCATTCTAATCATATGCATCCTTTCTGATGATTACATCTTAAACCGGTATCCCACACCCCAGATTGTCTCGATATACTGAGGCTTTGCCGTATTGAATTCAATCTTCTCGCGAATCTTTTTAATGTGGACTGTCACAGTCGCGATATCACCGATCGACTCCATATCCCAGATTTTTGAAAACAATTCTTCTTTCGTAAAAACATGATTCGGATTCTGAGCCAGGAAGGTCAGAAGATCAAACTCTTTTGTCGTAAAATTCTTCTCCTCGCCATTGATCCAGACCCGGCGCGCTGTCTTGTCAATCTTCAGTCCACGAATCTCAATGATCTCATTTTCCGGATAATTACTGCCAATCAGACGATCGTATCTGGCCAGATGCGCCTTCACCCGTGCGACCATCTCACTGGGACTGAACGGTTTCGTCATATAATCGTCTGCGCCGAGCCCCAGTCCCCAGATCTTGTCAATATCTTCCTTCTTCGCAGAAATCATGATAATCGGAATATTCTCCGTCTCCCGGAAGCGCCGGCAAATCTCAAATCCATCCATCCCCGGCAGCATCAGATCAAGAATCAGCAGATCAAAATCTCCGCTCAAAGCCCTCTCGAGACCTTTCTCGCCATCTGCCTCCAGCTCCACCTCAAAACCGGACAATTCCAGATAATCCTTCTCCAGTTCAGCAATGCTGACTTCATCTTCAATGATTAGTATCCTGCTCATTTTCGCAAACCACCTCCTGATATTTTCGAAGGACAAAATGCATCTCTGTCCCGATCCCTTCTTTGCTGGTTGCCCAGATCCGTCCCCCGTGATCCTCAATGATCTTCTTCACGATTGACAGGCCGATGCCACTCCCTCCCTGCGCAGAATTGCGGGAGGAATCGGTGCGGTAAAAGCGGTCAAAGATATAAGGGAGATCTCTGGATGCAATCCCCCTTCCATTGTCCTCAATCTCCACCTGAATAAAATCACCCACATCCTTGATCCGGATATTGATAATCCCCTTCGCCTTATCCAGGTATTTGACGGAATTGCTGATGATATTGTTGATGACACGTTTGATTTGCTCGACATCCGCAATCACCAGCACATCGTCATTGACATAATTGAAATATCCCAGTTCAAATCCTCTCGACTCCATATCCAGGCCAACCTCCTCGGCACAGTCGCCGAAATACTCACTGACATTAACCTTGGAAAAGGTATATGGAATCCTGTTCGTATCGATCTTTGAGTAAAAGGTCAGTTCGTCAATCAGACGATCCATATCGTTGGCCTTATTATAAATCGTACGAATGTACTTGTCCAGCTTCTCCGGCGAAGACGCCACCCCGTCCATAATTCCCTCGACATATCCCTTGATCGCTGTAATCGGCGTCTTCAGATCATGGGAAATATTGCTGATCAGCTCCTTGCTGTCCTGGTCGTTTCGCAGCTTCTCTTCTGCATTCTCCTTCAGGCGGATGCGCATTTCCTCAAAATCCTGGCACAGTTCTCCGATTTCGTCATCTTCCTCCACATCAAGGGTAAAATCCAGGTTCCCATCGCGAATCTTCTGCGTCGCTTCCTGCAGCTTCGAAAGCGGACGAAGCACCGAACGGTACACCCATATGGTCAAAGCTGCACAGATAAAAAAGATCATCAGGATACCGGAAATCAGCATCTGCGCTACCATTGTGCGGACTTCCGGTCCGTACTCATCAATATGGTTCAGCACAAACATTCTGCCCATGTAAAAGATCATTGCCATAAACACGACCGGCAAAACGGAAAATGTCAGGAATGCAATGATCAGTTTTGTCTTCAGTCTCATAAAAACGCACTCCTTTTGATATCCTGCAATGAGGGCAAGTCTCTTATTCAGTATAACATAAGACATTCCGTTCATTTCTAAATTAATTCTAAAAAAACAAACTCCCCCGCCGGAATGATTCTACAGATTCATTCGCTCGCTGTGCTCCGCCTGATAGCGTTCCATGCGCCTTTTAAGTTCCTGATGCCCGGGAGCATCCAGCATCGGATCCTGCTGCAGAAGCAGATTGACCTCCCCGGAAACGATCTTCAGCAGATCCGCGTCTGTAAAAACATCTGCAAGCCGGAACTCCAGCTCGCCGCTTTGACGTACCCCAAAGATGTCGCCGGGTCCCCGCAGCTTCAGATCCTCGGAAGCAATGAAAAATCCATCGTTTGAACGGTTCAGAATATCCAGCCGTTCCCGGACGCCATCCTCTCCGGAACCGTCAACCATAATGCAATACGACTGTGCCCGGCCACGGCCAACCCGGCCGCGCAGCTGATGCAACTGAGCCAGGCCGAATCGTTCCGCGTTCTCGATCATCATCACCGTCGCATTCGGCACGTTGACGCCAACCTCCACCACCGTTGTCGAAACCAGCACCTGAATTTCACCGGAAGCAAAACGCTCCATGACCGCGTTCTTCTCTTTCCCCTTCATCCTGCCGTGCAGGGATTCGACTCTTACCGATGAGGGAAGTTCCCGGCGGAGCCGTCTGGTATAATCCAGAACATTCTCCGCCTCAATCATCTCGCTCTCCTCCACCATTGGGCAGATGACATATGCCTGATGACCGGCCGCTACTTCTCTGGCAATGAAGCGATACGCATTTTCCCGATAACCGGTATCCACAACACAATTCCGAACCGGCAGACGGTTCGCCGGAACCTCGTCGATCATTGAGATATCCAGATCCCCATAAAGAATAATCGCCAGCGTCCGGGGAATCGGAGTCGCGCTCATCACCAGAACATGCGGCATGCCACCCGCTGCTTCCCCGTCTTTTCCATGTGTACTCCCGGCTCCCTTCACGCCCAACGCTTCGCGCTGCCCAACGCCGAACCGGTGCTGTTCATCGGTAATAACCAGGGCAAGCCGATCATAGCGCACCTTCTCCTGAATCAGCGCATGCGTTCCAATAATCAGGTCGGCTTCATGAGATTCGATCTGCCGGTACGCCTCCCTTTTTTTCTTTGCCGTCATGGAGCCGGTGACAAGAACAACACTGCACACAATCCCACACGTCTCAAACAGTCGGCTCACCGTCTCAAAATGCTGCTTCGCCAGGACCTCGGTCGGCGCCATCAGCGCGCCCTGATATCCGTTATCCACCGCCTCAAGCAGGGCGAAAACAGCAAGGATTGTCTTACCGGAACCGACGTCTCCCTGAATCAGGCGATTCATCACCCGTCCGCTCTCCAGGTCGCCAAGCACCTCGCCCAGCACTCTCTCCTGCGCCTTTGTCAGACAAAAAGGAAGCGTCCGGCAAAGCCGCTCCACCTGCGGACCGCGTTTCATGACGAAGGAAGAATCCCCCTCGCCACGCCGCTCCTTCAGACTCCGCACGGCAAGCAGGAAAAAGAAAAACTCATCAAACACCAACCGTTTCCGGGCAAAGAGCAGTTCCTGGCGGTCAGCCGGAAAATGAATGTGCTCCACCGCGTAATTGTACTCCGCCAGCTCATATTTGCGACGCAGATCATCCGGCATATATTCCCGCTCCATCTGACGGGCAGCCAGCGCCTGCGCCACCGCCCGGACTATGGTGCGGTTTCCCAGCCCTTTCGTCTGACTGTAAACCGGCTGCAGGGAATGCATTCGTTTCCCGTATTCCTCCTGCGTAAATACCTCCGGCTGCTCCATCGTCAGACGCTGATTTTTCTTTACAACCTTTCCCCGGAACACAAAAATCCGCCCCACCTGCAACGTCTGCCGCAGATAGGGCATATGGAACCAGACGAGTTGCAACACACCGGCTGTATCCCGCAGCTGTAACGTGACCACTTCTCCTCCCGGAATCCGTTTCACAGAAGCAGTCTGCGTCAGGCGCCCGATTACCGCGGCCACCGCTCCCTCCTTCACCTCGCCAGCCGAAACCGGCGGCGTATATTCGTCGTACGCCCGCGGGTAATTGTGGAGCAAATCCTCCACCGTCTCTACGCCAATCCGGGCAAACAGCCCGGCCGTCTTCTCTCCGATTCCCTTCAGGCTTATTATCGGCTCATTGTTCATCGTTCCACCCACAACATTTCTTTTCTGATTGGATTCAGTATACCATAAAGCGCCCTTCTTCGTCCATTCCGGTTTTTCTGCCAGGCAGAAATCAGCCAGCCCCGACCGCAAAGACTGCAAAAAAGTAAGCGTTCGAATCAAATTCCGCTTGCCAAAACAGACTTTTTCTGATAAGATACATATGTTGTGGTTTCCATACGGAGACCAAGTAGGTAGTGAATAAGGAGGTGCGATCATGGCGAAATGTGCAATTTGTGAAAAGGCTGCCCACTTTGGAAATAATGTGAGCCATTCTCATAGAAGATCCAATGCGATCTGGAAAGCTAATGTGAAGTCCGTTCGGGTGAAGGTAGTTGGCGGCACAAAGAAAATGTATGTATGTACGTCCTGCTTACGTTCCGGTCTGGTTGAGAGAGCGTAATGACATGAGCAACGAAAGAACGCGCCGCAGGGCGCGTTTTTTTTAACCGCAAAACAGATAATATCCCACGGTCAGACAGGCGAGAATAAACACAAGCGTGGAAAGCGTCTCCGGAATAAAGAGAAGAAGCGCCATCCCCGCGCCGAAGCTAAACAGCATCAGACCGAATACCCGCTTCACAAAAACACCTCCGGGCAGAATGGAATCCGGACGGCGTCACGGCCGTCCGGATTCTCTGGTATGATACAGTATATGCAAAATCACCCGTTTCATTCACTGGTCCGCTCGGAGCCCGCAACGATTTCCTCAGCGGCACAAACCGCTTCCTTCGATACCTCCGGCTCATTCTTGCCGCCAGTAAATTTGTTGACAAAATCCGGTACCATATCCAGCACCTTTGTCACTGCATCCTGCTGTTTGATGTTGACCAGCTTCGTCACTCCATTCTGAATAACCAGAACCGCGCTGGGACTCATCTTTGCGCTCATGCCGCCCCCGCCATTGTGCTTCGCATTGTCTGCAAAGGAACCGGCCGCCATGCCGCAGGTCACATCAACCAGCGGAAGGATGATGGCATCATCCACCTTCACCGCCTCTCCCACAACCGTCTTTGTCGTAACAAACTGGTCCATCCCCCTGAAAAGAGCTTCTACCGTTGTTGCAAAATGATTCTCAGCCATTTTTTTCTCCTTTTCTCATCTCGTCCGTCATGTTCCACGCAATCTCTTAACCAGTATGCGGAAGCTTCGGTTCATCCATACCCGGATTGCAATCACCACCAGTGTACCGATGCGAATTCTCCCCTTCAGACTGACATTGCCCTCCAGCGCCTGCCCGTCAAACACCGGAATCAGTTCCAGACTGCGTCCGTAAAAACCATAAAACGGACTGACAGCCATCAGTACCTGCCCGGTCTTGCCCGGATCGTCAAAGCCAAAGCGGATTCTTCCCCGGGTCTTACGCGGCAGGATGTGACGAATCAGTACAAAAATCTGCCGTTTCAGTAAAAGAAGCATGCCCCGGTTTTCCTCGTCCTTCAGAAATTCGAGGATTTTGTCCTTCTTATGCTCTGCGTCTCTCAGCTTCGCAAAGACGTTTTGCAGCCTCGTCCGGACCGTTTGGAACGCTTTGCGAATCCGGGCTGGCAGCGAGCGAATCCCATCGATCACTTTTGCGATTTTTTCTCCCAGTTTCCAGAGTACGGAAAGAATCTTTCTCAGTCCCTTCCCCGCCAGGGTCGGCGCCCGCCTTGCCGCCGCCTGCTCTGTCTTCTTTCCATCCGCAGCTGAGCCATCTGGCCGGACGGTATCCTCTACCTGTTCCGGCTGCTTCTTTAACCATCTCACCGACGCATCCTGCGGGACATTTTCGCCCGCTTCTGCGGATGGTTCAGCCCGTTCATCCGATCCCGGTTTCTCCGGCGAATCCCTGCTTTCATCCGGCACTGATCTTCCCGGTTCCGTTCTCGCTGCTTCCCGATCCTCCGCCGGTTCCCTGCGCCGCCTTCGTCTGCACTTCTGCCCTGATTTCTTTTTCTTCTCTTTCCCCAACAGCCAGAACCCCAGGATGCGAAGGCTCATTTTCATCTCTCCGTCCCAGAACAAACAAAACGAAATCAGATGAAGCAGCCAGGTCACACGCACGTTGCCGCAGACACTGCCATCGAAGGATCCTGTCGCCCGATACCGAATCGGAACCAGAAGAATCAGCAGCAAAACCGCAAGCACAAGCAACAGAAGGACCAGAATCACGATCCCGATGGTCTTGCCTATTCCCCACAAAACAGCTCCCATATCCTTCGCTCCGTCAATCTGTCATACCGTTACGATTCCTTCATTTTCAAAGTGGTCTGCCACGAATCCTCCGCCTGTCCGGACGATTCCCTGTCTTTTCGGGCCAGGAAATCATTCAGGCAAAAACCACCGGTCTGCCCGTACATCGCATCCACGATCCGGCGAACGACCTCCAATGCCTCCCAGTAAGTCACCGCAATGCCCAGGATCAGCAAATCCTCCTTTTGAACAGACGGAAGCAACAGCATGGCAGAAGGCCAGATATCAAGAATATGATGCCCACACTGTGGCGAAGTAATCACATAGACATCCGGTTGCAGCCGATGCTCCCGAATCCCCTGAACCACGGAAAGCCGACGTTTCTCTGCCTTCTCTCCCAGGTACAGATTCTCATACCATCTCATACCCTTCATTCTCCATCTGTTTCCGGATCATCTGCATCGAAGCATCTTTTTCCGCCCAATTCTCACAGCTTTCCAGACTGGTAGAGATGTATTGAAGCGTCTCCTCCATAGACTGGAAGAAAACCGGAAGGGCTGCCAGTGTCTTTGCCATAATTGCCCGCGTGACCGGACGAGTCACCTTTGCAAACACCCGATCGGCCACCGTCGCAAACGCTTCCACCGCAGCATCCAGATCGGCACGGGTTACCACGTCCAGATCCGGCTGGTCTTTCAGATCCGCAAACATGCTGGTCGACATCAGAATATCCACCGTCCTGGCAGGCGCTGCCTCCTCTGACTCCCCATCCTGTCTGGCCGGGGCTGACGGGAGACGCAGGTATTTCTCGTAATAGGTCTCCTGGAGTCCTTCCAGGGCGATCAGCTTCTCGTCCGGTATCTCACAGCTCCCATCCGCCTGCGCACACAGATTGAGGACAGCAAGAGAGGCTGCCTCATTCGCGGCGTCCTTCACCGCTGCGTCCCTGGTCAGGCACAACACATAAAGGTCGTTTGCCATTTCCATCACTCTCTGGCAGTCGTCCAGGGCTTCATTCAGCCACACCGTCTGATTCAGGAGTCTGGTCAGAAGTTTCTGAAACTGTTCCACTGACAGATCCCGATAGGACGTCCGGCTCAATTCAGAAAGAAAAGCATCGATATCCGGCCATTTGGCCCGTTCCTCCTCTGAAAGGTTCATCATCCCGCAAATCTGCAGCTCATACAGCTTCTGATTCAGGCTCTCCCGGCTGGAACCAAGATAAACCGACAGGCCGTCCTGTACCAGACTGTAATACTTCCTTCTCGTCATGCGAACCGGCAGCTGTCCGATCACATCCTGGATTCTCTGATTCATCGTCACAGAATTCTGTGCCGAAGTCAGATAACGGGTCACCTGTGTGACAAACGCTTTCTCATCGGGACCGTCCGCCGCATCACCTGTGAAGCGTAGCTGCTCACGGGTAATGACGTAATCAATTATCGTGAACGCATCCGAATAAGCCATCAGCAGCTCTGTCTCTTCCAGTATCCGTCTGCGTAAATCCAGAACCCCTGCCGAATCCGCCCGTCCCTCCAGATACGCCCTCAGCAGGCAGAGGAACTCTTCATAAAAAGGCCGCATCGCCGCGTTGTCCTCTGCATCCGGCTGCTTTTCCACCAGAGTGCTGGTATTTAACGCCAGGCGCGCCGCCGAAAACCCATAGGCCAGAGACGCTCTCTTCTTCCATTGCTTCGATATCATGCCAAACTCCTCCGATCAGCGATAATTGTCCAGAATTGACCGGCGCAGAAGATCCAGCGCTTTTGTCACCGCCTGCGCGCGCACCTCGGCACGGTCTCCGCTGAACTGACATTTCTCCGCCGTCACCTTATCCTTCATATAGGCGGCAAGATACACCAGACCCACCGGTTTCTCCGGCGTCCCTCCGTCCGGTCCGGCAATACCGGTCACCGCAACACAGGCGTCCGCATCAGTCACAAAAACGCCGCCCATGGCCATCTCCCTGGCCGTCTGCTCGCTGACCGCTCCATATTTCTTCAGCGTACTCTTGCTCACATCCAGATATTTGCGCTTTGCCCGGTTCGAGTAGGTAACAAATCCTTCCTCAAACACCTCGGAAGCGCCCGGCACATTGACAAGCCTTCCTGCCACCAGGCCGCCGGTACACGACTCGGCGGTCGTTACCCGCAGCCCATATTTTTTCAGCAGGCGAACCACCGTCATCTCAAGCGTCTCTTCCGCTTTCGATGAATAAGCCGCGTCACCGAAACGGCGTCGGATCTCCTTCACCAGCGGCTTCAGATGCTTCCCCGCCTTCTCACCGTCTGACTCGCACTCTGCTGTCAGCACAATATGAACCTCACCCGGCAGAGGTTTTGTCTCGATCCGGATCCCCTCCTGCGGATCAACCAGACCGTTCAGAAGACGATTCACATCCTCCTGTCTCAGACCGCAAACCTTCACCACACGGACATTCGCGACCGTACGGATCGCATCATCTTCTTCCATCTTATCCTCCGTTTCCTGACCGTCCTCCGGTTACATCTGCCCTTCCGTGAGAATCCGGTGATTCTTCGCAATATAGTCGCACAGAGAAACGACCGTCAGAATCAGCGCGATCCAGGTACACACATCCGTCAGAGTCTTCAGTACCGGAAGGTTGATAATCAGCAGAATGACCGCAATCATCTGAAATGTCGTCTTAAACTTTCCCCAGTAACTCGCTGCGATGACAATTCCCTGTTCCGCTGCCACCAGACGAAATCCACTGATAATAAATTCACGGCTGACAATGATAATCACCATCCAGGCCGGCAGCTGCTTCAACTCCACCAGGCAGATGAGAGCCGAGCAGACCAGCAGCTTATCTGCCAGCGGATCCATAAATTTCCCGAAA
Source organism: Clostridiales bacterium (assembly GCA_021202925.1). Taxonomy (GTDB): domain Bacteria; phylum Bacillota; class Clostridia; order Lachnospirales; family Lachnospiraceae; genus Brotaphodocola. The sequence goes on from JAJQCD010000005.1 coordinate 16,871, forward strand.
TTTGTCACCAGGTTGCAGCGTCTTGCAATCTTCCCGTCCAGCATATCCGTCAGACTCGCCACGATAAAAATAGCCGCAGCCAGATTCCGGAAAAGCTGGTAAGTTCCGCCGAACACAAGCAGGCTCAGAACAAAAAAAGGAATCAGGCATACGCGCAGAACCGTCAGTTTATTCGGCAAATTCATTGTATATCTCTCCTGTCAGATCATACTCGGAGGAACCGGTCACCCGCACCCGGACAAAATCTCCGGAAAGTAACGTCTCCTCGCTGTCCACAAAAATATATCCGTCCACATTGGGCGCATCCATATAGGTCCGCCCCACATATGCCGGTTCATCTGCGATTTTCCCTTCAATCATCACGTCAAGGATCTGCCCCACCATCGCCTCAGAATGTGCAAAAGCGATCTCCTGCTGCAGCTCCATAATCTCATCGCGGCGTTCTTCCTTCACTTCCTGCGGCACCTGATCCGGAAATGACGCGGCAGGCGTATCCTCTTCTGCCGAATAAGGAAAGACGCCCAGACGCTCAAATTCCATCTCATCCACAAAGCGAAGCAGTTCCTCGTGATCCTCTTTCGTCTCTCCCGGAAAACCGGAAATCATCGTCGTGCGGATGGCCAGATCCGGTATCGCTCGCCTCAGCTTCCCGATCAGTTCCCGAATCTCCCTCTGATTCGTCCGGCGTCCCATCCGCTTCAGAACCGTATCGCTCGCATGCTGAATCGGCAAATCGAGGTAATGGCAGATCTTTTCCTCTGTCCGGATGGTTTCAATCAATTCATCCGTAATCTCCTCCGGATAACAGTACTGGATGCGAATCCAGTAAATTCCCGGAATCGCCGCCAGTCTTTTAAGCAGTTCCGGCAGCCGCTTCTCCCCGTAAAGATCGGTCCCATAAAGCGTCGTCTCCTGGGCCACCAGAATCAGTTCCTTCACGCCCCGCTCCGCCAGCTGTTCTGCTTCCCGTACCAGCCGTTCCATCGGGACGCTGCGATATCTGCCCCTCAGATTCGGAATGATACAGTATGTGCAGCGCTTATCGCAGCCCTCAGCTATCTTCAGAAACGCGTAATGGCCGCCGGTCGTAACGATACGATCCGTCTCCATCTCCGGGAGCGCATCCACGTCATGAAACAGACTGACGCTCTCTCCGTGCAACACCCGCGCCAGTACCGCGGAAATCTCATCCCACGTCGATGTTCCCAGAATCCCGTCTACTTCCGGAATCTCATCGAGAATCTCCTTCCGGTAGCGCTCAGCCATGCAGCCGGCCACGATCAAAGCCTTCAGCCTTCCCGCCTTCTTCAGTTCCGCCATTTCAAGGATCGTATTGACACTCTCTTCCTTGGCGTCATTGATAAAACAGCAGGTGTTGATCACTGCAACATCTGCCTCCGTCTCATCATCCGTAAAGGTATAGCCATCCCGGTTCAGAAGGCCAAGCATCCGTTCCGTATCCACCAGGTTCTTGTCGCAGCCCAATGAAATGCAAAGTATCTTCATACAATCTCTTTCTTTTCAAACATCTCGTTATTTCGTTCGATGGCCAGATTCTCCGCCTGCGTCTCCTCAAAATCCTCATCCACGGAACTGTCCGGCAGAATCCTGACCCTGCCTTCATAAAGCTCCTCGATCGCAATGGAAAGCGGCTTCCGGCCCCGGCTCTTCGGTACCATCGGCTCATCTCCGTCGATCAGCTGCCGTGCGCGCCTAGCCGTTGCCAGCACGATCGAATAACGGCTCTGAACGACCGGATGCTCTCCCGGCTTCACCTCGCTGTTTACTTTCTGAATCAAATTCTGATAGGATGGATATAACATTCTCTTACCCCTTTCTGTTTCACCTTGCCCGATCCCTTCACAAAAACTCAGTCTTCCGGAGTCTCTCCGGATGTCAGATCGGATAATTCCCGCCTCATCCTGTGTATAAATTCCTCATGGCGGCCGACCGCATGATGGCGGGAACAAAGAAGCGCATGCATCTCGTCTACACAGGTCTCCAGGTCGTCATTCACCAGGATATAATCATACCGGTCAATGATCTCTGCCTCTCTGACCGCCTGCGTCATCCGCTCCCGGATGACAGTCTCATTCTCCGTCTGCCGGCCGCGCAGACGCCGTTCCAGTTCCTTCGCAGACGGCGGCGTCACAAACAGAAGCGACGTGTCAGGGAACTTCTTCTTCACAAGAAGCGCTCCCTGCACTTCAATCTCCAGCAGCACGTCCCGGCCTGCCTCCATCTGTTCCGCCACATATGCCGCCGGCGTTCCGTAATAATTATCTACATAGCGAGCGTACTCAATCAGCGCATCCTCGCGGATCATCCGCTCAAATTCCTCCACACTCACAAAAAAATATTCCCTGCCGTTCTTCTCGCCTTCCCGCGGTCTCCGCGTCGTCGCGGAAATCGAAAGCGCGTAATTCTGCGGATATTTTTCAAGCAGGCGCTTCATCAGCGTGCCCTTGCCTGCTCCCGAAAAACCAGATACCACCGCCAGCAAACCTTTCTGATTCATGTCGTCCCTCTCCCGCCGGTAAAATCTGTCGCCGCGATCTCCCGTCCGGGAAGCATCGGGCGTCTGTTCAGTCATTCGATATTCTGGATCTGCTCGCGCACCTTCTCGATCTCTGTTTTCAGTGCAATCGCCGTATCCGAAATCTCCGGATCGGAGGACTTTGAAAGCGTCGTATTCGCCTCCCGGTTCATCTCCTGCGCAATGAAATCCAGCTTCCGTCCCACGCTGCCGCCGGTCTCCAGTTCCTTCCTGGTCGCGTCGATATGGCTTCTCAGGCGAACCGTCTCCTCGTCGACACAGATCCGGTCTGCATAGAGAGTCACCTCCGTAGCAATCCTCGCCTCATCAATGGCTGTCGTCTCCAGAATCTCCCTGACTTTATCCTCCAGCTTCTTCCGGTATTCCGTCAGAATCTGCGGCGCCCGTTCCTCAACCACATCCATCAGGCTGTCCATATAGTCCAGCTTCGCCAGCAGATCCGCCTTCAGCCGCTCGCCCTCCTCGACACGCGATTCGACAAACCGCTGTGCCGCGGACTCAACCGCCTCCGACAGCTGTCTCCACATCTCGTCCTCGTCGTCCGGCTCCTGCTCCATAGACAGTACTTCCGGCATCCTTGCCAGGTCAGAAACCTTGATATCATTCTCAATACCAAACTGCTCCTGCATCTGATGGAAGGCATCCATGTATTCTGCAGCCAGAGAACGATTGTACTTCAGGCACAGCTTCTCCTCCGTGTAATCCTCATAACTGATGAACACATCCACTTTTCCCCGCTGCATATATTCCTTCAGCAGGCTCCGGATCGCCGACTCAAAACAGTTGAACTTCCTCGGCATCTTGATGTTCAGATCCAGATATCTGTGGTTCACCGCCTTCATCTCGACCGATATCTTGTGTTCCTGCGTGGCGATCTCACTTCGCCCGAACCCGGTCATGCTTTTAATCATCCCACACAGCACTCCTTCTTTTTGTCCGTGCGACCTCATATCGCCCGGAATTAGTCACGTATCATTATAATTCAAACGCCTATTCAAGTCAACTTTCTGCGACGGAATTTCTTGTAAAAGTCACCGGGGTAACGTATAATGGATGCAGCCGTTTGGGACAGCCGACCGCAGAAACGGCGTGAAACAGGCCACACCCGAAAGATGTGGCGAAGGATCGGCTGTCCTGAAGCCTGGCATTTTTATCCTCAAGGAAAGGAAATTCGATCGCATGGCATTTGACGGAATTGTAATCGCAAATCTGGTTCACGATATCAGAGAGCGGCTCGAGGGCGGCAAAATCAACCGCATCGCCCAGCCGGAGAAGGACGAACTGCTCTTTACAGTCAAAAACAACAAAAACACCTGGCGGCTCTCGATCTCTGCAAGTGCGAGCCTGCCACTCGTCTATTTCACCCCCGTCAACAAACCGGGGCCGGCCGTGGCGCCAAATTTCTGTATGCTCCTGCGCAAGCACATCGGTTCCGGCCGCATTGTCCGCGTCAGCCAGCCCGGCCTCGACCGCATCATTGTATTCGAGATTGAACATCTCGATGAGATGGGCGACCCCGGTCGCAAACGGCTGATTGTCGAACTGATGGGCAAACACAGCAACATCATTTTCTGCCAGGAAGACGGAACGATCCTCGACAGCATCAAGCATATTTCCGCTCAGGTCAGTTCGGTACGCGAGGTCCTGCCCGGCCGCCCGTATTTCATCCCGCACACGACGGAAAAAGCGGATCCACTGACCGTCACACAGGAGGAATTCTCTGCGCGGATCGGCTCCGCCGCCGCCCCTCTGTCCAAAGCCCTCTATCAGAATCTGACCGGATTAAGCCCCGTCATCGGCACAGAACTCTGCCATCTGGCTTCTCTGGACGGCGACCGCTCCGCCAACGAATGCAACGAGACCGAACTGACGCACCTCTATCACATGTTTTCTCTGATTATGGACGACATCAGAAGCGGTCATTTTTCTCCCAACATTGTCTACCGGGACGGCGAGCCGGTCGAATTTGCCTCCGTTCCGCTGACCTGCTATGAGGGCGCAGGTTATCTGGCCAAATCATATGCCGATATCAGCGTCCTGCTGGACGCCTACTATGCGGAAAAGAGCAGAATCACACGTATCCGCCAGAAATCCGTCGATCTGCGGCATGTCGTACAGACTGCACTGGAACGAAATTACCGAAAATACGACCTTCAGCTGAAACAGCTGAAGGACACGGAAAAGCGCGACCGCTACAAGGTCTGCGGTGAACTGCTGAACACCTACGGATATGAGCTTTCCGGCGGAGAAAAGGAACTGAAATGCCTGAACTATTATACCGGCGAAGAGATCCGGATCTCCCTTGATCCGCAGCTCACCGCGCAGGAGAACGCACAGAAATATTTCGCCCGCTACAATAAACTCAAGCGAACCTTTGAAGCCCTGACGACATTAACCGCTGAGACAAAACAGGAAATCGACCACCTCGAATCCATCAGCGCCGCCCTTGACATTGCGGTGAAAGAAGAAGATCTGGTGCAGATCCGCGAAGAACTGATCGAATTCGACTTCATCCGCAAGCGGGCACCCGGCTCCAGAAAACCGAAGATCACCAGCCGCCCCTGGCACTACCGCTCCACAGATGGATTTGACATCTATGTAGGCAAGAACAATTACCAGAATGAGGAAGTCACCTTCCGGCTCGCGAACGGCGGCGACTGGTGGTTCCACGCCAAAGGCATTCCCGGCTCCCACATCATTGTGCGCGCCGGCGGAAAGAAGCTGCCGGATCGCGTTTTCGAGGAGGCAGGCGCGCTTGCCGCCTGGTACTCGAAGGGTCGCGGGAATGAAAAAGTCGAGGTCGATTACATCGAACGGCGGCACGTCAGAAAAGCCGCGGGCGGCGCCCCCGGCTTCGTCATCTATCACACAAATTACTCTCTGATGGCCACTCCGGCCTGTACGTTGGAAGAAGTCAAAGACTGACATGGGAGAGCGGATCATCCGCTCTCCCATTCTGTTTATGCAATGATTCGCCCCCGATCTCCAGTTATCGTCCGGTCTTCGGAATCATTACCTCCATCCCGCCCATATACGGACGAAGCACCTCGGGAATCCGCACCGTGCCGTCAGCTTGCAGATTATTCTCCAGGAAAGCAATCAGCATACGCGGCGGAGCCACAACCGTATTGTTCAGAGTATGCGCAAAATATTTGCCATTCTCACCTTCCACACGAATCTTTAAGCGGCGCGCCTGTGCGTCACCCAGGTTCGAACAGGAACCAACCTCAAAATATTTCTTCTGCCGCGGGGACCACGCCTCCACGTCACAGGATTTCACCTTCAGGTCTGCCAGATCGCCGGAGCAGCACTCCAGCGTCCGCACCGGAATATCCATCGAACGGAACAGATCCACCGTATTCTTCCAGAGGACATCGTACCATTTTGGAGACTCCTCCGGCTTACAGACGACGATCATCTCCTGCTTCTCAAACTGATGAATCCGGTATACGCCACGCTCCTCAATGCCATGTGCACCCTTCTCCTTGCGGAAGCACGGAGAATAGCTCGTCAGCGTCTTCGGAAGCTCAGCCTCCGGCGTAATCGTGTCAATAAACTTGCCGATCATGGAATGCTCGCTGGTTCCGATCAGATACAGATCCTCTCCCTCAATCTTGTACATCATCGCGTCCATCTCCGCAAAGGACATGACGCCCGTCACTACATTGCTGCGGATCATAAACGGCGGCACACAGTAGGTAAAGCCGCGGTCAATCATAAAATCACGCGCGTATGCAATCACGGCAGAATGCAGTCTGGCAATATCGCCCATCAGATAATAAAAGCCATTCCCGGCGACCCTGCCCGCTGCGTCCAGATCGATGCCGTCAAAGGTCTTCATGATCTCCGTATGGTACGGGATCTCAAAATCCGGGACAACCGGTTCTCCAAAGCGCTCAATCTCTACGTTCTCGCTGTCATCCTTACCGATCGGCACGCTCGGATCGATGATGTTCGGAATTGTCATCATGATCTTCTGTACCTTCGCGTTCAGCTCCGTCTCCTGCACTTCCAGCTCTGCCAGACGCGCCGCATTGGCCGTCACCTGTGCCTTCACCGTCTCGGCTTCCTCGCGTTTCCCCTGCCCCATCAGCTTTCCGATCTCTTTGGACAGTTTATTTCTGGACGCACGGATATTGTCCGCTTCAGCCTTCGCCGCGCGGTTCTTCGCGTCAAGCTCGATCACCTCGTCAACCAGAGGCAGCTTTTCAAACTGAAATTTATTCTCGATATTCTTCTTCACGATGTCCGGATTCTCACGGACAAATTTTAAATCTAACATGATCTCCTCCTGCACCTGTTCAAAGATAACTTTCACGGTGACGTCGTGCTTCAGTCGCTTCTACAGCCACTTGAAGGACGTCGCAGTCTTTCCAGATTATACAACATTTTCTCTGGAATGAAAAGTCTCTTTTTCAACCGTACGTCAACCCGCGGAGATCACCTCGAACAGCCCGGCCTTCTTCAGAACCGGACGAACCGCCAGATAAACCGCTACGACCACAACTGTCCCGACCACCGCGTTAATAAACGTAACGCCGGCGGCCCAGGTCGCCATAATCTTCGCCGCATCCGACTGTACACCGAGAACATAATTCTTGTAGAAATAACCAACGATCGGGTCCGCGATAACATTGAATCCAAGTCCGGCGATTGAAGCGATCAACGTCCAGCGGAAAACATACTTCGTATCATGCGATTCCGTGATATGTGCAATGTGGTGCGCGATGAAGCCGCTGATCAGGCCGATGCACAGCTTGAGAATGAATGTCTTCGGGGCGCTGGTAATATAAACCGGATCCAGAATATCCGCGATCGTCATCCCCAGGGAACCGGCCAGTCCGCCATACCAGCCTCCCAGAAGCAGCGCTGCCAGCACGCAGAACGCGTTTCCAATGTGAAGCGCCGTGTAATCGCCGCCAAACGTCGGAATCGGAATTTTTAAGTACGTAAACGAAACATAGCACAACGCAGCCATCAGGGCTGTCACTGCGATTTTATGAACTTTATTGTCTGATCGATTCATTTTTCTGTCACTCCTTCATACAGATTGGTAACCATCCAGCCATGGTTCCGAATGATTGTAACCCATGATAGTACTGTAGTGGAGTGGTGAAAATATCCAGTTATGTCATTTTGAAGCAGTCCACTCAAAAAAGGAGGCCGAAGCCCCCTTATTCCAGACTGCCCAGCGGGTCGACCGCCTGTCCATCCTGTTGCAATGCAAAATATACGTTGCTGCCTTCGATCGTATAATATTTCGTTGGCTCCGCAACGTACCCGAGCAGCTGCCCCTGCTCCAGATACTCGCCCTCAACCGTCGCGATTTCTTTCAGCTGACCGCATACCGCCGTATACCTGTTTCCCAGATCCAGTGACAGATAATTGCCGATTTCTTCATTGGATCCGATCTCCAGCACACGGGCATTGGCCGGTGCATACACCGGATCGCTGACCTCTCCCTGAATGACCAGGGCCGGATTACACTTGTACTGGTCCAGCGTCGGAAAATAGATCGTGGTGTCCATGCTGTAATCCAGAAGGACGTTCCCCCGAACCGGCCATGTCATTCGCGTCTCCGGGCTGAAATTCAGTGTAAGGGCAGAAGCGGCATTCAGGCCGGCTCCCACCTCCAGCGCGTCTTCCTCCAAAGCCGGTTCATGGTCCGGAAACGTCTCTTCCGCGGCCCGTGCCAGTTCCATGGCCTCCTCTTTTGCCACCGTATCCGGATTTTCTCCTCCGGCCGCCTGCGCCTTTGCCGTCTCCGGAATCCGGGCGTCCGATTCTCCCGCAACCGGGTTTTCCCCGTCCTCTGCAAGGAATTCTTCCTGTCCCCGGATGTCTACATATGGATTTTCTTCCGGCCCGCCTTTTCTCTGCATATTGGCAACGCCTGCCGCAGCCACGATAGTCAGCAGTCCCAGTACCAGCATGACAAGGAACAGTTTGTCTCTCAGCATCTGATTGATTTTGTCTTTCACCGTTTATCACCTCGGTACTATTCTTACCAAAGCGACCCGACTTATTCAGAATCCCCTTTCCTTTTATTTCTTTTCCAGTGAAATCCCGGCATAATAATAATGCAGGATATCCTCCCAGCGCCATCCTTCCCGTGCCATCCCATCGGCCCCTGCCTGGCTGAGCCCATACCCGTGTCCGCTTCCCCTTACCGTTGCCCGAATCTCCTGCTCTGTTCCGGAAAAGGTAAAGCACGCGGAGGGCAGTCCCAGTGCATACTGAATCTCCTCGCCAGTGTATGTACTGGAACCGATCTTCATCTGCATGATGTAACCCGCAGCATCTTTCCTGACCGTCTGCATCTGAGACGGAATCTGCGACGCATCGACCGGTTGTCCGCCCGGGATCTGACTGATGAGCGACGCAAACTCTTTCTCTGTCCAGGAAAACACGCATTCATACGTCTCCGCCTCTCTGTCCCAGCGGCTCTCCACCGACTTAAGATAAGGATAATCGCCCTCCCCCTCTCTGGTTCGCCCGGCGCTGACCTTATGAAACAGCGGCAGAATGCAGCGCCTGTCATATGTCATCACAATCCCGTCTGTCTCACGGACAGCCTCCTCGCAAAGCTCCAGCGATGCTGCCAGTCTTTCACGGCTCACCGGATCTGCAGCGGCAAGTGTCCTCTCACCCAGATAATCCAGATCCAGTTCCTCCTCTGCTATCTCCTCCCGCCCATCCATCAGGCGTCCGATATAGGTCCGGGCGATGACCGCCTGACATTTCAATGCCTCTGTTTCCAAAGCGGTATCGATCTGACAGGCGACTACCCCCGGCAGATAATCCTCCACCGCCATGAAAGTCTGAAGTCCGTCACGTTCCAGCAAAACCCGGCCAGATACCGCGTTCTCTCCCACACCGACCGTTCCGCCATCGTCCGTTTCCCCGTTTTCTTCCTTTCGTCTATCTCCATCTGTCCCATCCTCATCCGATCCTGAATCTTCTCTCCCATCCTCCCCGGAGGCAATATCTTCCGTTCCGTCCGCCGTACGGCCTTCCGTCGAAATCCACCGCCAGCCAAGCGTTCCGATCCAGGTCCCCAAAAGCAGCAGACAAACCAGGATCAACCAGTCGCGCAGCCGCATAAAAAATCCCTCCATATCCGGTCGTCGTTCCAACACTACAACCAGTATATGAAGGGATGAATGATTTTATTATCGGAAATGACTCTCTGGCAAACGGCCGCTTCAGATTTCCACGTTCACCTTGTCCAGATGCCAGATGTCATTGATATACTCCTGGATCGTGCGGTCCGAACTGAACTTGCCGCTGCAGGCCGTATTCAGCATGGCGGTTCTTGCCCACCATTTCTGATCCTGATAAGCGCCATTGACCCTCTGCTGCGCTTCTGCATAGCTCCGGAAATCCTTGAGGATGAAATAGGTATCCGCACGGTCACTGCTCTGCGTATTCAGCAGAGAATTGTAAATCGGGCGGAACAGTTCCGTATCCTGCGGCGCATAATAGCCGTTGATCAGCTGCATCAGCACGCGACGGATATCCTGATCGTTGTTGAAGATGTCCATCGGATGATACTGACGGTTTTTCTCCAGCTCAATGATCTCATCGGAAGAAGTACCGAAGATAAACATGTTCTCTTCCCCAACTTCCTCAGCGATCTCCACGTTTACACCATCCATCGTACCGATGGTCAGGGCGCCGTTCAGCATGAACTTCATGCAGCCGGTACCGGAAGCCTCCTTGGAAGCCGTGGAAATCTGCTCGCTGACGTCAGCCGCAGCGAAAATGATCTCCGCGTTCGATACCCGGTAATCCTCAATAAACACGACCTTGATCTTGCCATTGATGGAGCGGTCATTGTTGATCACATCCGCCACGGAATTGATCAGCTTGATGGTCAGCTTGGCAATCTTGTAGCCTGCCGCCGCCTTCGCGCCAAAGATAAAGGTACGCGGAACCATATCCAGGTTCGGATTATCCTTCAGCATGTTGTACAGGTACATCACATGCAGAATGTTCATCAGCTGACGCTTGTACTCATGCAGACGTTTCACCTGGACATCAAAGATGGAATGCGGGTCAACCTCGATACCATTGTGTTCCCGGATATACTTCGCCAGGCGCAGCTTATTCTGATACTTGATGTTCATGAACTCAACCTGGCTTCTCTCGTCGTCCACAAACAGCTTCAGCTTGCTGATAGCGGACAGATCCGTGATCCAGTCGTCGCCGATCTTGTCCGTCACCCAATGCGCAAGCAGCGGGTTGCCATGCAACAGGAACCGTCTCTGCGTGATGCCGTTGGTCTTGTTGTTGAACTTCTGCGGCATCATCTCATAGAAATCATGCAGCTGCTCGTTCTTCAGGATCTCCGTATGCAGTCTCGCCACACCGTTCACCGAATAGCCGCCAACAATCGCCATGTTGGCCATGCGCACCTGTCCGTCGTAAATCACCGCCATCTTCGCGATCTTGTCCTGACGGCCCGGATATCTCTGCTGAATCTCATTGATAAACCGGCGATTGATCTCCTCCACGATCTGATAAACACGCGGAAGCAGTCTGGAAAACAGCTCGATCGGCCACTTCTCCAGCGCCTCGGACATAATCGTATGATTGGTATAGGCACAGGTGTGAGTGGTAATATACCACGCCTCATCCCAGTTCAGTCCGTAATTGTCAAGCAGAATCCGCATCAGTTCGGCCACTGCCACAGTCGGATGGGTATCATTCAGCTGGAAGACATTCTTCTCATGGAACCGGCGGATATCGTCATGCTTTTCCATGTACTTCGCCACTGCACGCTGCACGCTCGCGGAAACGAAGAAATACTGCTGCTTCAGGCGCAGCTCCTTGCCTGCATAGTGATTGTCATTCGGATAGAGAACATCGCAGATCGTCTTCGCCAGGTTCTCCTGCTCCACGGCCTTCTGATAATCTCCGCGGTCAAAGGAATCCAGATTGAAGGTGTTGATCGGCTGCGCATCCCAGATACGCAGAGTATTCACGACGTTGTTACCATAACCGACCACCGGCATGTCATACGGCACCGCCAGGACAGAAGAATATCCCTCCTGGACATAATGCTCCTTGCCATTCTCCCAGATCGTCTTCACATAGCCGCCGAACTTCACCTCTGTCGCATACTCCGAGCGGCGAATCTCAAACGGATTCCCGTTCTTCAGCCACTCATCCGGCACCTCAACCTGATAACCGTTTTCGATCTTCTGCTTAAACATTCCATAGTGATAACGGATTCCGCAGCCATAAGCCGGATAGCCCAGTGTGGAGAGGGAATCCAGGAAACAGGCCGCCAGACGGCCAAGGCCGCCGTTGCCCAGAGCCGCATCCGGCTCCTGATCCTCAATCACATTCAGATCAACGCCCATCTCCTGCAGGACTTCACGAATCTCATCCTGGGCCATGATATTGATGATATTATTGCCCAGGGCACGACCCATCAGAAACTCCATCGACATGTAATACACGGTTCTGGCGTCCTGCTTCTCATACTCCTTGTGCGTCGCGATCCACTCGTCCACAATGACGTCCTTCACCGCATAGCAGACCGCCTGGAACAGCTGCTCCGTCGTCGCCTCGTCAATCGTCCGCCGGAACAGATTCTTCACGTTGTAAATGACACTTCTCTTAAAGATCTCCTTGTCAAATCCTTTTTTCATAATGGCTTTCTCCTTTTATGTCGTCGCCGCAACCGGGATTACAGCTTTTCTGCTTCACTGCCCTGTTCTGTTTTCTTAATATCAAAATATACTTTTTTCCCATTAATCAGGAACGTCTCACCATCTGCACTACCAAATATCAAAGCTGTATCAAACTCACCCTTCACACAGCCAAGATTCTCTGCCAGCACAACGTGCTTGATTTCTTCCTTATATTTTTCTATGATATTCTCAAGTTCCTGGTCGCCACTGCAGTCCAGGATAACATTAATGTGATCCGTCACCTCAAAGCCAAGCTTTTTGCGCGTAGTCTGGATCTTGCTGATCAGTTCGCGCACATAGCCTTCTTCGATCAGCTCCGGCGTCAGTCTCGTATCCAGCGCCACCGTCACATAATTATCTCCTTCCGAGACATATCCCTCGGTCTGCGCCATGTCAATCAGCAGATCCTCCTCGGTCAGAACCACCAGGACGCCGTCGAAATCAAACTTCAGAGCTCCCTCTGCCTTCAGACGATCCATCGCCTCATTGCCATCGACCGAAGCCAGCGCCTTTTTAATATTGCCCAGCTGTCTGCCGTACTTCGGACCCACGGTGCGAAGCTGTGGCTTGAAGGTATAGGTCGTGAAATTGCGCACGTCATCGACAAACTCCACTGCCTTCACATTGAGCTCATCCTCAATGATATCCACATAGAAATCCGACAGAGCCTTCTCCGCCTTCACATACATGCGGCCAATCGGCTGACGGTTCTTGATATTCGCCGTGTTTCTCGCCGCTCGGCCGAACACGACAACCTTGCGGACCTCGTCCATGTCGGCTTCCAGGCCCGGATTCATATGAGACTCCTCCACAGTCGGGAAATCGCACAGATGAATACTCTCCGGTGCTTCTGCGTCCACGCTCTTCACCAGATTCTGATAAATCGACTCGGTGATAAAGGGAACCATCGGCGCAGCTGCCTTGGAGACCGTCACCAACGCGGTATACAGCGTCATATAGGCGTTGATCTTATCCTGCTCCATGCCCTTCGCCCAGAAACGTTCCCGACTGCGGCGGACGTACCAGTTGCTCATGTCATCCACAAAATCCTGGAGCGCACGCGCCGCCTCCGGAATCCGGTAAGCATTCAGATTCTCATCGACATCCTTCACCATGGAATTCATCCTCGAGAGCAGCCAGCGATCCATCACCGGAAGCTGCTCATAATCAAGAGTATACTTCGTCGGGTCAAAATTGTCAATGTTCGCGTACAGCACATAAAACGCATAGGTGTTCCATAGCGTCCCCATGAACTTCCGCTGCCCCTCCTGCACCGCCTTACCATGGAACCGGTTCGGCAGCCACGGAGCGCTGTTAATATAGAAATACCAGCGAATCGCATCCGCGCCATAGGTTGCCAGCGCGTCAAACGGATCGATCGCATTGCCCTTTGATTTGCTCATCTTCTGGCCATTCTCATCCTGCACATGTCCCAGGACAATGACATTCTCATACGGCGCTTTGTTGAACAGAAGCGTCGACTCCGCTAACAGGGAGTAGAACCAGCCTCTGGTCTGATCGACCGCCTCAGAAATAAACTGTGCCGGGAACTGTTCCTGGAACAGCTTTTCATTCTCAAACGGATAATGATGCTGCGCAAACGGCATCGCGCCGGAGTCAAACCAGCAGTCAATGACCTCCGGCACCCGCTTCATCGTCCCGCCACATTCCGGGCAGGAACAGGTGATCTCGTCGATATACGGGCGGTGCAGTTCGACGGTCTTCGCCGCCTCATTGCCGCTCTTCTGAAACAGCTCCTCGCGGGAACCGATGCTCTCCATATGGCCGCACGACTCGCACTCCCAGATGTTGAGCGGGGTACCCCAGTAACGGTTACGGCTCACCGCCCAGTCCTGAACATTCTCCAGCCAGTCGCCAAAACGACCCTTGCCAATGCTCTCCGGAATCCAGTTGATGGTATTGTTGTTGCGGATCAGATCCTCCTTCACCGCCGTCATTTTAATATACCAGGACTCGCGCGCATAGTAAATCAGCGGCGTATCGCAGCGCCAGCAGAACGGATAATCATGCTCAAATTTCGGCGCAGAAAACAGCTTTCCATCCACATCCAGATCCTTTAAAACCTCCGGATCCGCCTTTTTCACAAACAGACCCGCATAAGGCGTCTCCGCCGTCATATTGCCCTTGCCGTCGACAAACTGAACAAACGGCAGATCATAATTGCATCCGATCCGGGAGTCATCCTCACCGAACGCCGGAGCGATATGAACAATACCAGTACCATCCGACATCGAAACATAATTGTCACAGGTCACGAAATGCGACTTTTTATGCTGCTTCGCGGCTGCTTCGCCCGCACAGGCAAACAGCGGCTCATATTCCCTGTATTCCAGATCCTTTCCCACATAAGTCTCCAGGATCTCATAAGCCGGCTGTCCATCGGTCGCCAGAGCGCCGAGAACCGTGTCGAGCAGCGCCTGTGCCATATAATAGACATAGCCGTCCGCCGCCTTCACCTTCACATAGGTATCCGCCGGGTTCACGCAGAGCGCCACGTTTGACGGCAGCGTCCATGGCGTCGTCGTCCACGCCAGAAAATACGCGTCTTCCCCCTTCACTTTGAAACGCACAACTGCCGAACGTTCCTTCACATTCTTATAGCCCTGCGCCACCTCATGAGAGGAAAGCGGCGTGCCGCAGCGCGGGCAGTAAGGGACGATCTTAAAACCTTTGTACAGAAGCCCTTTGTCCCAGATTGTCTTCAGCGCCCACCACTCGGACTCAATGAAATCATCGTGGTACGTCACATACGGATTCTCCATGTCTGCCCAGAAGCCAACGGTACCGGAGAAATCCTCCCACATGCCCTTATAACGCCAGACACTCTCCTTGCACTTGCGGATAAACGGATCCAGACCATACTGTTCGATCTGCTCCTTCCCGTCCAGTCCCAGCTCCCGCTCAACCTCCAGCTCCACCGGCAGTCCATGCGTGTCCCAGCCGGCCTTGCGCGGAACCATATATCCCTTCATGGTACGGTAACGCGGAATCATATCTTTGATCACGCGTGTCAGCACATGACCGATGTGCGGCTTGCCATTTGCCGTCGGCGGACCGTCATAAAATGTATAAGTCGGCCCCTCTTTGCGGGAATCCATGCTCTTCTGGAAAATATGCTCCTTATCCCAGAACTCCTCTACCTTTTTCTCACGATCCACAAAATTCAGATCGGTTGAAACCTTTTCATAAATCACTTCGTTTGCCTCCATTCTTTCCAGGTCGGTTATGACAATACAGCTTCCCTTCGCTGATAAAGAAAAAGTCCCTTCCTGCGTAAAGGAAGAGACCATTCATATACTCTCAATACCACCTGTCACTGCATACAACCATATGAGTTCCCATTAACGGCGGAAAACCGGCACAGCTTACTGCGAACTGTTCAGCCTGCGACTCAGGAGTGATTTTCGATGCTGCCGTACCGGTATCGGGCTCTCACCGCCCCCGACTCGCTGAAACGTTCCGATCATCCAAAGAATGACGCCTCCGCGCAGCCCTACTGTCTCCGTCCCTGTCTTTCCATATCCATTTCGTACACAATTATATGGGGCAGGAAAGAAAATGTCAAGACTCTGAACGGAAGTTCAGGGGAAATTAGCAGCCGTTATTCAGGAAAAACGGAAAATCTGGTTTCGTTTTAGAATGTATTTTACTTGCTTATTTGATGACTAATCAAAAGTCTTCCGGCCTTCTACAATAGAAAGTAATTTAATAGAAAGAAGGTCTACTTATGACAAATATCATGAAACGCGTCGATGAACTGTGTACAAAACACGGAATCAGCCGATACCGCCTGTCCCAGAATACCGGCATCTCGCAATCCGCTTTTTCCAAAATGGACCGGCAGCAGGCCACACTTTCCCTGGAAACCATCGAACGGATCTGCACGGCTTTCGGCATCTCTCTGGCCCAGTTTTTCACTCAGGAGACCACCTATCCGGACCTGACTCCGGATCAGACCCGCCTGCTTGACGCCTGGCTGCGGCTCGACTCACCCAAACGGGACTTTGCTCTTTCCATGATGGAAGAACTTCTGAAAATATAACCGTTATCCGCTTTTTCCCACTATTGAACTATCTCTCCGATTTTGTTATAATGCACAGGGATACGTTTTGTTGAAACGAACCTGCAAAGGAGAGTTTTTATGAATTTAGGTAAAAACGCGACAGAGAGAAAAATCAAAGCAGCCCACTCCAAAGCGAAAAAATATACGTCCCGTGTATTTCTCTCGTTTTCGAAGACCTGTCTCGTTCTCTTTCTCTTCTGTTTTCTGGTCCTCGCCAGCCTGGGAGTTGGCATGTTCATGGGGATCATTGACAGTTCCCCGGAACTGAATGTGGACAGCATCATTCCGACCGGTTATGCGACCACGATCTATGACAGTGCCGGCAATCTGACCGAGACTCTGGTCACAGAAGGCTCCAACCGGGAAGAAGCGACATACGAAGAACTGCCGGAAGACCTGATCAATGCGTTCATTGCCATTGAGGACGCCCGTTTCTGGACGCACAACGGCATCGACCTGCGTTCCATTTTCCGCGCCACGGTGGGCATGGTAACCGGAGAGAATCTGGGCGGTGGAAGCACCATCACCCAGCAGCTCATCAAGAACAACGTGTTCAATGGCGGCATGGAGACCAGTTTCGGCGCCAAGCTGATACGTAAGATCCAGGAGCAGTATCTGGCGCTTCAGCTTACGAAATCCATGGATCGAACCCTGATTCTCACCAATTACCTGAATACCATCAACCTCGGAAACAATTCTCTCGGAGTCAAGGTTGCTGCCCGTCGCTATTTTAATAAAGAGGTTTCCGACCTCACCCTGTCGGAGTGTTCCGTCATTGCCGCAATCACTCAGAATCCGTCCCGTCTCAACCCAATCACCGGCCAGGAACGCAACGCAGAAAGGCGTGCAATTATTCTTCAGAACATGTACGAACAGGGTTATATTGATAAGGAAGAACAGGAAGAAGCACTGGCTGACGACGTCTATTCCCGTATCCAGCTGGTCAATACCGTCACCAAAGAAAACGCGACTCCCTACAGCTATTTCACAGATGAACTGACCCAGCAGGTGAAAGAAGCCCTGATGGAGCAGCTCGGCTATACGGAGACTCAGGCGCACAATCTGCTTTATTCCGGCGGTCTGCAGATCTATACAACCCAGGACCCGGACATTCAGGCAATCGTCGACGAAGAAGTCAACGATCCGGATAACTACACCGCGGCCCGTTACTCCGTACAATACCGGCTTTCTGTCACGCACAGCGATGAGACGACAGAGCATTTTTCGGAGACCGATCTGGAGAACTGGCACAGCAGCGTCCTCAAAGACGGGCATGACGGCCTCTATAACAGCGAAGAAGCCGTGGACGATGATATTGCGGCGTTCCGGCAGTATCTGCTGACGGATGACGACACGATTATCGCTGAGACAATCACCAAAATCCTTGAACCACAGGTCTCCTTCGTCATTATGGATCAGCATACCGGCGAGGTAAAGGCATTAAGCGGGGGCCGCGGCGAGAAAACGGCAAGCCTGACGCTCAACCGCGCCACCGGTTCCCTGCGCCAGCCAGGCTCGACCTTTAAGATCATCTCCTCCTTTGCGCCCGCACTGGATGCATGCGGAGCGACGCTCGGGACGGTATACTATGACACGACCTATACCGTTGGAACCAAGACGTTCTCCAACTGGTACAGCCAGGGCTATTCCGGTTACTCCTCCATCCGGGACGGCATCATCTATTCGATGAATATCGTCGCGGTCCGCTGCCTCATGGAGACCGTAACGCCGCAGCTTGGCGTAGAATACGCGAAGAATTTCGGAATCACTTCTCTGACGGACTCCGATTACAACGCCTCCACCGCTCTGGGCGGCCTGACCTATGGTGTGACAAACCTCGAACTGACGGCAGCCTATGCGGCCATCGCCAACGCAGGCGTCTACACCAGACCGATCTTCTTTACGAAGATTCTCGACCACGACGGCAAAATTCTGATCAGCAGCGAACCGGAGACGCATCGGGTTCTGAAGGACTCCACAGCATTCCTGCTGACCGACGCCATGGCGGATTCCATGGAATCCAACCGCAAATTCGGCAGCAGCATCAATTCGACCAGCGTGCGCTCGAACATTTCCGGCATGTCCAACGCCGGCAAGAGCGGCACAACGTCAAACAACAACGATATCTGGTTCGTCGGCTACACTCCTTACTATACGGCGGGCGTCTGGGCCGGCTGTGACGACAACCAGAAGCTGACCGCACAAAACGGCGGCACCTCCTTCCACAAGGACATCTGGTGCAACATTATGACCCGCGTACACGAAGGCCTGTCTGATCCCGGATTTGAAATTCCGGACAGCATCGAAACGGCTCAGATTTGCCGCAAGTCCGGCAAGCTGGTCGTCTCCGGCGTCTGCAACCAGGATCCCCGCGGCGACGCGACCTATACCGAATATTTTGCCAAGGGGACCGTTCCGACTGACCTCTGTGACGTCCATGTGCGGGCGACCGTATGTGGTGTGACCGGGCTTCTGCCCGACACAGACTGCCCGCAGACGACAACAATCCGCCTGGTTCTTCCATCCGATGCGGGAAGTTCCACGGATGATTCCGCCTACGCGATGCCCGTCCGGCTTTGCACCGGTCATACAAACGTCTCAACCGGCGACGAGGAAGACGAAGAGGAGGAACCGGATTCCACATCCGGATCGTCCGGCTACAATACCGTCGGCCCTGGCGTCTCCTCCGGAACCAGTTCATCCGGTTCCTCCGGCAGTTCGTCCTCCGGCAGTACTTCTTCCGGCAATACTTCTTCTGCACCAGGCAGTACCTCATCCGGCGGCACCTCCCAGGCGCCCGGCAGTACGTCCTCCGGCGGCGCTTCCCAGACACCGGGCGGCACTTCTTCCGGAGGCACCTCTTCTACTCCCGGCGGTTCTTCCTCCGGAAGTACTTCCCAGGGTGGCGTCTCATCGACACCGGGCGGCACATAATATCATATGGAAAGAAAAAGGCTGCGGATCGCTCCACGGCCTTTTCTTTTTCCGCTGTCACATGCGAAAGAGTCTCCTGCAACCGGCAGGGTTCTGTCGTTATTTTTTCATTTTCGGCTGAAACACCAACGCGCCCAGATAACCAAAAATCAAGGCCGCCGCAATCCCGGCGGAAGCTGCCGTCAGTCCGCCTCTGAAAATACCGAGGAAACCATCCTCCCCCACACCTTTCACCACGCCCTTCCAGAGTGTATTTCCAAACCCCAGCAGCGGCACGCCCGCTCCGGCTCCGGCCCATTCTGCAAATGGCTCATAAAGACCCAGACTCCCCAAAATGGTTCCCGACACAACCAGCAGAACCATCACACGTCCCGGCATCATCTTCGTCCGGTCCAGAAGAATCTGCACCAGCGCACAGATCAGGCCACCGATCAGAAACGCCCTCACAACCTCACTCATTTCTTTTCCCTCCTGCTGTTTGTCTATTGTCTATTCGTCGCATCGTTCCAACACCACTGCGTGTGCGATTCCCGGAATGCTTCGGCCTTCGTTATAACTCATACCGGAAAGCAGCGCGCCGGTCGGAAGAAACAGAACCCGCTTCCAGCCGCCATCCCTCATTCGCGGCAAGATCATTGCGCACAGTGTCACCGCCGAACAGCCGCAGCCACTTCCTCCATTGTGCACATCCTGTTTTTGCCGGTCATAGATTTCCAGACCACAGTCCAGATGTCGGCCGGAAAGGTCATGCCCTTTCTCTTTGGCAAAATCCAGAAGAATCTTCCGACCGATCTCTCCCAGATCTCCCGTAACGATCCGGTCATAATTGCTCTCATCGACGCCCAGATCAAGGAAATTCTGCTGTATGGTATCCCAGGCCGCCGGCGCCATCGCGGCACCCATATTCATGGAATCCTTCACTCCGGGATCGATCATCCGTCCCGTTGTCACGCCCACAATCTGTACACAGGTTCCGGCCGGACGCCTGGATGACAGCGCCACCGCTCCGCACCCGGTCACGGTCCAGGCGGCAGACGGCGCCCTCTGGTTTCCATAGGAAAGCGGAAAACGAAACTGTTTCTCCGCTGTCGCGTAATGGCTGGACGCCATGGCCAGGACACGATCCGCATGCCCGGCATCAATGCACATCGCTCCCAAGCTCAGTGCCTCCCCCATCGTCGAACAAGCTCCATAGAGGCCAAACAGTGGAATCTCCAGATCAACCGTCCCAAACGATGTGGCAATCAACTGCCCCAGCAAATCCCCGGCAAAAAGATAGCGGACGTCTCTGCGGTGAATCTGCCCTTTTTCCAGCGCCAGATCCGCTGTTCGCTTCTGCATGGCACTCTCTGCTTCTTCCCAGTTCTCCGCCCCGAACATCGGATCCTTCTCAATCTGATCGATTTCCGGACGCCAGCGGTCCTTCGCCTTCTTTCTGTCCGGCAATCGACGCCACTGCCTCCACATAAACCGGTCGTTCCAATATCAGACTCGCTTTTCCCTTCTGCATAATCTTTCGACACCTCACTTTATCCCGTGGGCCATGCATTTCCCACGTTTCTCTTATACCATGCGCCAAACAAAGGCAAATTATACATACACCCATTCATCCGCAGCCATCCATGTGGCCAATGGCTATGCATGCAGCGCGTCATGCCGTGATTTCCTGCTTGACATTTATTTGGCAAAATGGGATAATGATGAATGACAGGCATTCGTCCGGTAGCCCGAACGAACGCGTTGCGACATAAAATATGCAGGAGGAATCATACATTATGGCAAACATTGATTTGAGTAAGTACGGCATTACCGGCACGACTGAGATTGTTTACAATCCCTCTTATGAGCAGTTGTTTGAAGATGAAATGGACCCGAGTCTGGAAGGCTACGAGAAGGGTCAGGTCAGCGAACTGGGCGCCGTCAACGTAATGACCGGTATCTACACCGGACGTTCCCCGAAAGATAAGTATATCGTCATGGATGAGAATTCGAAGAACACCGTATGGTGGAACACTCCCGAATATCCGAATGACAACCATCCGCTGAGCGAGGAAGTCTGGGCGACCCTGAAAGGAATGGCTCAGAAGGAGCTCTCCGGCAAGAAGCTGTATGTGATGGATGCGTTCTGCGGTGCGAACAAGGATACCCGCATGGCAATCCGCTTCATCATGGAAGTGGCATGGCAGGCTCATTTCGTCAAGAATATGTTCATCGTTCCGACCGAGGAGGAACTGGCTTCCTTCGAGCCGGATTTCGTTGTCTACACTGCTTCCAAGGCAAAGGTTGACAATTATAAGGAGCTCGGACTGAATTCCGAGACCGCAGTTGCGTTCAATATCAGTTCCCGCGAGCAGGTCATTCTGAACACCTGGTACGGCGGCGAGATGAAGAAGGGTATGTTCTCCATGATGAACTACTATCTCCCGCTGAAGGGCATCGCTTCCATGCACTGCTCCGCCAACACCGATATGAACGGTGAGAACACTGCCATCTTCTTCGGCCTGTCCGGCACCGGCAAGACCACGCTCTCGACCGACCCGAAGCGTCTGCTGATCGGCGACGACGAGCACGGCTGGGATGACAACGGCGTATTCAACTTCGAAGGCGGCTGCTATGCGAAGGTCATCAACCTGGACAAGGATTCCGAGCCTGATATCTACAACGCAATCAAGCGCAATGCGCTTCTTGAGAACGTGACCCTGGATGCCGAGGGTAAAGTCGATTTCGCAGACAAGAGCGTCACCGAGAACACCCGTGTCTCCTACCCGATCGACCACATCGAGAAGATCGTTAAGAATGTCCGCCCGGTATCTTCCGCGCCGGAAGCGAAGAACGTAATCTTCCTTTCTGCAGATGCGTTCGGCGTTCTGCCGCCGGTTTCCATCCTGACTCCGGAGCAGACCCAGTATTACTTCCTGTCCGGCTTTACGGCGAAGCTGGCCGGCACGGAGCGCGGCATCACCGAGCCGACCCCGACCTTCTCCGCATGCTTTGGTCAGGCTTTCCTGGAGCTGCATCCGACCAAGTACGGCGAGGAGCTGGTCAAGAAGATGAACGTCAGCGGCGCGAAGGCTTATCTGGTCAACACCGGCTGGAACGGCACCGGCAAGCGTATCTCCATCAAGGATACCCGCGGCATCATCGACGCCATTCTGGATGGCTCCATTCTCACCGCTCCGACGAAGAAGATTCCGTACTTCAACTTTGAAGTACCGACCGAGCTCCCGGGTGTGGATCCGAAGATTCTGGATCCGCGCGACACCTATGCGGACGCTGCTGAGTGGGAGACCAAGGCGAAGGATCTGGCTGCCCGCTTCCAGAAGAACTTCGTGAAATATGAGACCAACGATCTCGGCAAGTCCCTGGAGGCTGCCGGCCCGCAGATCTAAACAGACATACGTTTCCCCGGGAACCAGACGGCTCCCGGGGATTTTTCCTGTCCCGACACACTACAGCATCTGCACTGCCCAGTAAAGGATGCCGAGGATCCAGCTTGCAAACACTCCGAACAGAATCACCGGTCCGGCGATGGTGAAAATCTTCACGCCGATTCCAAAGACATGCCCTTCCGTCCGGTATTCGATGGCGGGCGAGACAACCGAATTCGCGAATCCCGTGATGGGTACCAATGCCCCGGCTCCACCCCATTTGACGAGCCCCGGATAGAGGTTCCAGCCGGTGAGCAGAACACTCGCCAGAATCAGTTCCAGCTGCGTCCAGGTCTGTGCGGTTTCCTTTTCCATCCCCCAGCGATTCATCATCCACATCGTAGACATCTGCCCCAGGGCACAGATCACGCCGCCCACCAGGAAAGCCTTCAGCATATCCTTCCCCAGCGGATTCTTCGGCGTCAGCTTCTTCACATATTCTCCATACGCTTTTTTGTTTATTTCCATTGTTCTCTCCTGTTCTTTCCCATAAAGCCGACCGTCATCCCGGTCTGCCGCATGCCAGACACGCGGAAAGGCCGCCGCGCCCCGGCCGGACAGACGGTTACGCCGCCATATCGCGGATAAAATAGGTTAATGCGCCCACCAGCTTGCCCAGTGCAAACGCCAGAATGACATATTGCAATCCCACAGCCAGATGAATCCGCCGACTGATCACCGGCAGCGCCTTTAGCGTCTCCGCCAGGGACATCACCAGACATCCCACAAATATTCCGGTCGCCAGGCCAAATATGGCAAGCAAAACCCGGCCTCCCATATGAATCGGAAATTCATAAAGATCAGACAGGTTCCCGAGCGAACCGCCGAGTATGATCACGGTTTCATAGAGCAGAACATGCCGTTTCGTCCCAGTCTTTCCGATCAGACGCGGGAAGACCCCGATGATCGCCAGAAACGCAAAGACCCCTGCGGCGATGACACCGCCCGCCGCAAGACCGGTCAGCACCAGCAATCCCTCACGTAACATCCACATCCTGTTCCTTTCTCCCGTTTTCCTGAATCAGCGTTTTGCTGATATTGTCCTCATAGAGACGCATTTCCACTTCCAGAGGCGTCGGATCGGTGCTTAACTTCCAGGCCGCAAAATGATTGAAAAACGCCAGAATCCCGACTGCCAGGCCGACGGAATAGGATAGTTCCAGAATCGTCGGCCCGGCCGCCTCCTTCCCCATAATGAGCAGATAGACCTCACGGAATACATCCTTTACGCTGACATCATTGTTGAATGTCATAATCGCGAACGCCGCTCCGCAAAAACAGATCACGCAGACAAATATGGTCTTCATCCACTGCCAGACAACATGTGGCGGATGCGGCGGCTGATAATCGATGATAAAGTCCACCTTTCCGACATTGTTGACCTGAATCTGCGGATCCAGAGCCTCCAGCTTCCGAATAACCTCCAGCGCACTCTCCACATAGCGATGATTTCCTTCTTCGCGGATCGTTTTCACCTTCATGGCCCGACACTTGTTCTGGATATTCTGATCCGCGCAGTATACGTCCGCCACATCCCGGAGACGGACGTCCTGCTCATTCACCTCACTGATTTCTCTCAGATTCAGATACACGGTTTTCGTGCTGCTCATGCCGGCACTCCATTGGCCGCCCAGTCATGCCACGCGACATCCAGCGACGTCCCGGCCGTTTCAGATTCCGGAACCGTAATGTCCACCAGCGTCCCCTCCGGCTCACGCTCCGCCGCATGCCCGAAAAAAGCATACCAGAGTACGCCGCCGATTGCCGCCAGGCAGGCAATCGCAGCAAACAGCCCGATTCCAAATCTGTGATTTCGCATATGATCCATCCTTTCTTTCCAACCCATCTTCGCAGTTGTTTCCCTGTCAGTATCTCCCCGGCCGGTCAGAATATACGCGAAAACGTTCAAAAAGGCATTTAACCGGGAAACGACTGTTCAGAGCAGTTCCCGCATTCTGCGCAGAATGCGCCGTTCCAGCCGGGACACCTGCACCTGTGAGATTCCCAGATCACCGGCTACCTTTGTCTGCGTCTGGTTTTCGAAATATCTGCGCATGATGATCTCACGCTCCGATTCCGACAGCTGGCTCATCACCTGCGTAAGCAGCAATCGGTTGAGCATGCTTTCCTGTGCATCCCGTTCATCCGGCAGACGATCCAGCAGACACAGGTTCGGATCCTCCGCTCCGGGGGCCGACTGGTACAGAGATTCCACCTCCGCCGCTGCTTCTAACGACGCCGCCACCTCCTCCGGACTGGCTCCTACCTCACGGGCGATCTCAGAAAGTGTCGGCTCCCGCAGAAGACTGCCCGCGAGCTTCTGCCTGGCCACACCGACCCGCACCGCCAGTTCCCTGGCGGACCGGCTCACGCGGATCATTCCGTCATCCCGCAGAAAACGCCGGATCTCTCCGGTGATCATCGGCACCGCGTAAGTCGAAAACTGTACCTCGTATTCCATGTCAAACCGGTCGATCGCCTTAATCAGGCCAATGCAGCCAATCTGAAACAGGTCTTCCGCATCGTGCCCTCTGCCCGTAAATCTCCGTACAACACTCCAGACCAGTCCCAGATTGCCGGATACCAGCTCATCCCGTGCCTGCCTGTCCCCGCCGCAAGCCATGCGAAGCAGTCTGTCATTTTCTGTCAAGGGTGCCACCTGCCATTCCCAATGTCCCGAATCTTTCTCCTTCGTCCCTCGGCAGAAACCTCTATCCCGGCCTCATGGCTCCCGCCTGCCAATCCGCTTTCTCATCGTGACCAGCGTCCCCTTCCCCACTTCCGATTCGACCCGCACCTCATCCATAAAAGCCTCCATGAACGAAAATCCCATACCGGATCGTTCTCCGCCCGGATCCGTGGTAAACATCGGCTCCATCGCCTGCCGGACATCCGCAATTCCGACTCCCCGGTCGCGAATCCGGACTGTCAGATCCGCTTCCTCTATTTCCATCTCCATTTCAATCACCCCGGTCTCCTGTGGATATCCGTGAATCTCTGCGTTCGTCACTGCTTCCGAGACGGCAGTTTTCACATCCTCCATTTCTTCCACCGTCGGATCGAGCCGCCCCATAAAAACTGCCGCCACAATCTGCGCAAATTCCTCATTTCTCGACCGGCTTTCCAACTCCATCCGAAATCGTTCCATCTTCACCCTCCCGTTCTTCCTCTGTCACGAACGCGCGACGGTCTTTTCCTCGTCCAGGCATGGAATCAGCTTATCCATCCCACCGACCGTCAGCACTCTCCTCACCTGAGCATTCGCCCCATACAGGAATACGGTTCCTCCGCTTCGCGCCATCTGCTTATAGCGATTTAACAACACACCAATCCCGGACGAATCCATAAACTCGGTCTTTGAAAAGTCAAAAATAATCCGATTGATATAATTTTCCGAAAGCAGAAGATCCGTCTCATACCGCAGGTTGCGGCAATTGTGATGATCCAGCTCTCTCGGAAGATGAATCACCAGCACCGTTCCTTTCGCTTCGTAGGTAAATGTCTCCTCAAACATCGCATTGGCCACCTTTCTTCTATCTTTCTTCTAAATAAAAAGACACGACAAAGAACTCTCTTTTCTCTGTCGTGTCTCAAAACCTTCTGTCATCAATATCCCCGTTGTGTCCTGGACAGCTCCGCGTATTCCGAATCCGGATAGTTCAGGATCACCTGACCGAAATAATCGTTTGCGGTACTGACATCGCCGAGCTGCTGATATGTCAAACCCATTTTATAGAGAACCTCTGGATTGGCGCCATTGATCCGCAGGCTCTTCTCATAATAATCCGCCGCGGTCGCTGCACCACCCTCCCGGGCTGCGGCTTCATCGCCCATCTGTGCCAAAAGCTGCCAGCCTCTCTCTGCCATATCCTGCCGGATCCATGACACCGTATCATCCACCACACCATCCAGCAGTGCATCCCAGTTTGTCTCCACATAAAGCGTAACTGCGGTGCGCATATCCTCGTCCCGGTACGCCTGCAGAATGCGGATCAGATTCTGATATTGCGCCGTCACGCTGTCGCTGTTTCCCATCCAGGCCTGCAGTGATTCCTCCGCTGCCTGGCGGGCCTCCATCGCCTCCTCAATCTGCAATTCCAGTTCATCGATCCGAAGATTCGCCTGGTTGATCAGTTCCAGATTCGCCTGGAGCTCCCGGTTGTGCGTCTCGTTCAGGGATTCACGGACTGCCGGCACCATCAGGAAATAGACAACCAGACAGCCGAGCGCCAGCCCCACGAGGATATTCCAAATCGTCTGCACTCCCGTATTCTCCCGATAGCTGGGCGGCATGATAATATCATCATCCTGCATCTGCCGATGAGAAAACGCGTTTTTGATTTTTTTCTTCTCGACATCCGCCTTGCCCGTATGCCGTTTCGCTACATCCATATAGCGAAGCGCCTTCGGATTGTAGCGGTCAATCTGCAGCGCCTTGACCAGACAACGGCCGGCTTTTGTATAATCCTCGTGATGAATATACAACAGCGCCAGCAACTCCTGCGCCTTTACATACCGGGGGAAATCCTCCAGCATCCGCATCAGCATCAGAATTGCCAGATCCTCATTGTCGTTCTGCGCGTAAGCAAGCGCCTGGTTGTACTTTTTCGCCGCCTGATCCGCTACTTCCAGATACCCCCGCGCCGCGTAGACCTCCTGAATGTATTCTTCTGCCAGATTGTCATGATCCAGAAAGCTGAGGCTGATGACCCACTGCGCGAGTGCGGCGCCTACTTCACCGATCTCATGATAAATCAGACCCAGGAGATTGCGCGCGTCGATCTGGCACTTATCAAAGCGGAGACTTGTCTTCAGCGCGCCCACTGCACCCGTGAGATCCCGCTGCTTTGCCTTGCGAAGCCCCAGATTATAATATGCGTTGGCAATCCGGCTGTTTGTCTTTCCCGTCTCCATGCAAAAACCATTACTCCTTCTTTGTGTTCAGCAATTCCACCATCAGATCCGTCAGATCGGTCAGATCCTCGCTCTTGATCGCATCCTCTACCTGATCGACCTCAAGGCTCGGACGAAAGCGGGCGATCTCTTCCTCAAAATCCAGCATAACCTCTTCCTTTCTTCAACGGTCAGACTGTCCCGCAGCCGGTATTTCCTTCAGGATCTCGCCGATCAGATACAGCGAGCCGACGATATACAGCCTGTCTTTCTCCGTTTTATGTGCCAAAGCCGCCTGCAGTGCTTCCCCGGTCGTCCGATACTGCTCGACCAGCGGACAGCCCGCCTCCCGGAAGTGGTCAGCCAGAATGCTCTCATCCTGGCTCCGCTCGCTGTCCAGATGAGCGACCGTCACGCGGACAGGCGCCAGCTCCTCCGTCAGTTCCCGTATCATCGTGGTGTCATCCTTGTCCGAGACAGCGGCAAAAAGCAGATGAATCGCTTTTTTGCTGTCCTGAGAGCGGACGGCCCGGATGAATGCCTCGATTCCGCCGGGGTTATGTGCGCCGTCGACCCAGACATCCGGCAAAACCTCCTGCATCCGCCCCGGCCAGCAAACCTTGCCGAGTCCTCTTTGCATGACCGCCTCATCAACGCCCTCCACCTGCAAAATCCGCAGCGTCTGCACCGCAAGCGCCGCATTCATCGCCTGATAAGGCGCCGCGAACGCCGTCCCCCGGTAACTTTCCGCTTCCCGCACCGGGTAAGCATCCGCTCCGGCACGCTCTGCCGCATCTGCAATCACCTGTGTCGCATCTGCGTCATTGGCGTCATATATGACCGGCACGTCCTGCTTGATAATCCCCGCCTTTTCCCCCGCAATCTCGCGAATGGTATGTCCGAGATACTGCATATGGTCAAAACTGATCGAGGTAATCACGCAGGCCAGCGGCCGCTTCACCACATTCGTCGCGTCCAGCCTGCCTCCGAGCCCGGTCTCCAGTATCACAAAATCCGGCTGCAGTCGATGATAATAATCCATCGCAACCAGAAACACAAACTCAAAAAAGGTCGGATGCAAAATTTCCTCCGGCTTCATCGTCTCCACGACCGTCCGGACACGCGAAACACTCTCTTCCAGTTCATTCTCCGGTATCCATTTGCCATCCAGCAGGAACCGTTCGCGCAGGTCCGTCAGGTGCGGGGACACAAAGGTCCCCACCTGATAACCGGCTTCCATCAGCATCGCGGTCAGATCGGCACAGACTGACCCTTTTCCGTTCGTTCCCGCCACATGGATGACACGAAGGCTCTCCTGTGGGTCGCCCATGTGCCGCAGAATCGCACGAATCTGATCGAGCGAATGCTTGTCCTTCGACCAGAGGGGAATATCTGAGATATATTCTGCCGCCTGTCCCATTTTATGCTTCTGAATTTTAAAATATTCCAGTGATGTCATCCTGGCTCTTCAATCAGCTGATTTCTGCAGCTGCGAAAGATGCGCCTCTACCTGCTCCATCATCTGTGTGTATTTCTCCAGTTTCGCTCTTTCCTCATTAATCTTCGCTTCCGGCGCCTTGCTGATAAATCTCTCATTGCTCAGCATTCCATGAACGCGTGCCAGTTCACCCTCCAGACGCTTTTTCTCCTTCGTCAGTCGCGCGATCTCCTTCTCCACGTCGACCAGGTCAGAAAGCGGCAGATAGAGAACCGCATGCGGAACAACCGCAGACACCGCGTCGTCGGCAATACCAGTCTTATCCTGCTGAATCACCACCTCGCTCGCGCTGCCAAGCATCGCGAAGAACACCCGGCTGTGTTCAAAGATATCCCGCACTTCCTTCTCGGCGGATACCACATAGACCTTCGCCTTCCGGCTCGGCGGAACATTCATGGAAACCCGGATGTTGCGGAGCGCACGGACGGCCTCTTTGATCGTCTCCACCGCGTATTCCTCCTGCGGGAAGCTGCGGTTTGCCTGACTAAGCGGCCAGGCGGAAACCATAATCGATTCCTCCTCGTCCTGCAGATTGCAGAAAATTTCTTCCGTGATAAAAGGCATGTACGGATGCAGAAGCTTCAGGGATTCAATCAACACTGTCCTCAGGGTCCAGAGCGCCGCGTCAGTCGTCTCGTCCTCATGCCACAGGCGCGGCTTCACCATCTCGATATACCAGTCGCAGAATTCCTCCCAGATAAAATCATACACCTTCTGCAGGGCAATTCCCAGCTCATACTTATCCATGTTCTCGGTCACTTCACGTACGAGCGTGTTCGCCTTTGACAGAATCCATTTGTCCGCCAGAGTCAGCGCCTGATCCGCCGCCCCGTTTTCCGCGTATGCCCGGTCATATGCCGCCATCCGTTCCGGATTTGCCTTTTCGATATTCATCATGATAAACCGGGACGCATTCCATACCTTATTCGCAAAATTCCGGCTTGCCTCCACACGCTCCCAGTAGAAACGCATGTCATTGCCCGGCGCATTGCCCGTCATCAGCGTCATGCGCAGCGCGTCCGCCCCGTATTTGTCAATGACCTCCAGCGGATCGATTCCGTTGCCCAGAGACTTGCTCATCTTCCGTCCCTGGCTGTCGCGGACCAGACCGTGGATCAGAACCGTGTGGAACGGACATTTCCCGGTCTGCTCGATACCGGAAAATACCATACGGATCACCCAGAAGAAAATGATATCGTAACCGGTCACCAGCACATCCGTCGGATAGAAATACTTCATCTCTTCCGTGTCCTGCGGCCAGCCGAGCGTCGAAAACGGCCACAGCGCAGAGGAAAACCAGGTGTCCAGCGTATCTTCATCCTGTTTCAGCTCGGTACAGCCACATTTCGGGCATGCCTGCGGGCGGATCTTTGCCACGGTAATCTCAGCACAGTCCTGACAATAATAGGCCGGAATCCGATGACCCCACCAGAGCTGCCGCGAGATGCACCAGTCGCGGATGCCCTCCAGCCAGTGCAGATACGTCTTTCCAAAGCTCTCCGGCACAAATTTCAGCTCGCCGGTCTTTAAGGCCTCGATCGCCGGTTTTGCCATCTCCTCCATACGGACAAACCACTGCGGCTTCACCATCGGTTCCACCGTCGTCTTGCAGCGGTCATGCGTACCGACATTGTGCGCATGCGGAACAACCTTCACCAGAAGACCCAGCTCCTTCAGATCCTCCACGATCACCCGGCGCGCCTCGTAACGATCCATCCCGTCATATTTGCCGGGGCAGTCGATCGTCGCATCGTCATGCAGGATGCAGATTTCCGCCAGATTGTGACGGCGCCCCACTTCGAAATCGTTCGGATCATGCGCCGGCGTAATCTTCACGCAGCCGGTTCCAAAATCCGGATCCACATATTCGTCCGCGATCACCGGAATCTGGCGCCCGGTGAGCGGCAGCTCCAGCATCTTCCCCACCAGATCCTGATAACGTTCATCCTCCGGATTCACCGCCACCGCCGTATCGCCAAGCAGCGTCTCCGGACGGGTCGTCGCGATCTCCACATAACGCCCTTCCTCTCCGACAATCGGATAATTGATATGCCAGAAGAAGCCGTCCTGCTCCTCATGCACCACCTCCGCGTCGGAAATCGAAGTCCGGCAGACCGGACACCAGTTAATGATCCGGGAACCTTTATAGATATATCCCTTCTCATAGAGTCTGGTAAACACTTCGAGCACTGCGTCCGAACAGCCCTCGTCCATCGTAAACCGCTCACGGTCCCAGTCCGCGGAAGAACCCAGCTTATGCAGCTGCGTGATGATGCGCGTGCCGTACTCCTTGCGCCAGTCCCAGCACTTTTCCAGGAAGCCGTCACGCCCCAGGTCGTTCTTGTCAATGCCCTCCGAACGCAGCTTATCGATGACCTTTACCTCTGTGGCAATCGCCGCGTGATCCGTGCCTGGCTGCCACAGCGCCTCATATCCCTGCATTCTTTTATAGCGGGTGAGAATATCCTGCATCGTATTGTCCAGGGCATGGCCCATGTGCAGCTGCCCCGTGATATTCGGCGGCGGCATGACGATCGTAAAGGGCTTCTTTCCTTCGCGTTTTCCGCGCGCCGCGTCCGCATGAAAATATTTATGATCCAGCCATTTCTGATACAGCTTCTCCTCGATCGCGGACGGATTATAGTTTTTCTCCAGTTCTTTCATTTCGCATCCTTCTTTTTCTGAAATTGTCAGCCAGGGGGACTCGTTCCCGTTTCCTGAGTCTCCCCTTACGCCCTCAGCTGAATTCCCATGCGGTCCAGTCCATTGAGAATCTTCTTCATGGCCGCATTCACCTCATCATCCGTCAGGGTATGATCCTTGGCGCGGAAGGTAATGGAATACGCCACCGACTTATGCCCGGCAAGAATCTGCGCCCCCTCGTAAATGTCAAACAGCTGATAGCTCTCAAGAATCTTTCCGCCTCTCTGCGCCAGCATATCCTCGATCTGCCCGACCAGGATTCCCTTCGGCACAACCATGGAAATATCGCGGGTGGTTGCCGGATAACGTGCAATTCCCGTATACTTGATGTCAAAATCGGCAAAGGTCTCCAGCGTCGGCATATCCAGTACAGCGATATACGTGCGTTCGCCCAGTTTGTAATTGTCCGCGACCTCCGGATGTACCTCGCCCAGGTATCCGACAATTTTCTTCCCGTAAATGATGTCGGCTTTTCTTCCCGGATGCAGATAGGGATGATCGCATTCCGGCTCGTAATGAATCTTTTCATCCATGCCCAGCTTACCAAACAACTCTTCGACCACGCCCTTCATGTGGAAGAAATCGCCCTCTCCATAAAAGCCCAGCGCCAGCTGCATCCGCTCATCCGGCAGCTCCGTTAACGGCAGGGACTTCGGCAGGTAGATGTTCGCCAGCTCATAGAGCCGGACGTTTTTGTTGCGCCGGTTGTAATTCGTAGAGAGAGAGGTCAGCAGCCCATTCAGCGGACTGGTTCTCATGATGCTGAAATCCTCTCCCAGCGGATTGGAAATCACGACAGCCTGACGAAGCGGGCTGTCCGGCGCAATCAACAGACGGTCAAAAACCTTCGGACTCTCGAAGGAATACGTCATGCCCTGACTGAAGCCGGAGAATTCCGCCACCTCTCTGGCAATCTCCTCTACGCGCAGCTTCAGCGGAAGCTTGCCCATGGTTGCCTCGCCGGACGGCAACGTCATCGGAATCTTATCATAGCCAAAGAACCGTGCCACTTCCTCTGCCAGATCCGCCGTACAATGGATATCCTGGCGGAAGGTTGGGGCAATGACCTCCTGCGTCTCTTCGTCAAACCCAAGCTCCAGCTTCGCAAAATAGGACTTCATCTCCCCGGCGCTGATATTGGTGCCCAGTATGGCATTGATGCGCTCCGGCTCAAATTTCACCCGGCTCTCTTCCCGCTTCACCGGATAAATATCGATCATACCGCCGATCACATCGCCGGCGTCCAGTTCCTCGATCAGTTCACAGGCACGGTTGATCGCCTCCGCGGCATTGTTCGGATCCAGACCCTTCTCAAACTTTCCGGACGCATCCGTGCGCAGTCCAACCTTCTTCGCGGACAGACGGATATTGGTTCCGTCAAAATTCGCCGCCTCGAATACCATGGTCTTCACATCATCGGTAATCTTGGAATTCTCGCCGCCCATGATTCCGCCGATGCCGACCTCCTTCTCCCCGTCGTTAATCATCAGGATTGTGTGGTCCAGCCTGCGCTCCTGGCCGTCCAGGGTCTCAAAGGTATCTCCATCCTGAGCGCACTTCACCACGATCTTATGTCCGGCAATCTGGTCATAATCGTAAGCGTGCATGGGCTGGCCATACTCCTCCATCACATAATTCGTAATATCGACAATATTGTTAATGGGACGGATGCCGCTGGCTGCCAGCCTCCGCTGCATCCACTCCGGCGACGGCGCCAGACGAATATTCTTCACCATTCTTGCGGTATAACGCGGGCAGAGTTCGGTATTCTCCACTTCCACGGTCAGATAATCGTGAACGTCCTCCTCATTTCCCGTCTCCTTCACGACCGGCAGATGAAACTCCCTGCCAAACGTCGCCGCGGCCTCACGGGCAATCCCGATCACACTGTAGCAGTCGACCCGGTTCGAAGTAATCTCATATTCAAAGACCACGTCATGCATACCCAGGACTTCAATCGCGTCTGCGCCAACCTCTGTGTCCTTCGGCAGAATATAAATACCGTTCTCCGGAGCCAGCGGATACATATCACGATTCGAGCCAAGCTCCTCAATCGAGCACATCATACCGTGAGACTCGATGCCGCGCAGCTTACCGGTCTTAATCCGGATTCCGTCCTCCGGCAATGGCCCGCCATCATGGCCGCCTGCTACCTTGCCGCCGTCCAGGACAACCGGAACCTTGTCGCCTTCCTGCACATTTGGCGCACCGGTAACAATCTGAATCGTCTCGGTTCCGATATCAACCTGGCAGACAATCAGCTTGTCCGCGTCCGGATGCTTCTCAATCTTTAAAATCTGTCCGACCACAATCTTCTCCAGATTTTTGTCCAGACAGGTGTAGCCCTCCACCTTTGTCCCGGTCAGCGTCATCGCGTCCGTATATTCCTGCGCGGTGACATCCAGATCCGGAACATATGCCTTAATCCAGGATAATGCTGTATTCATGTTGTTTTCTCCTATCTATCTTTCAAACACGTTTGCAGACAGGCTTCCTTTCCGATCCGTCTGCGCACGCCTCATTGCTGATCAAAACTGTTTCAGGAAACGAATATCGTTCTCATAAAGCAGCCGCATGTCGTCAATCTCATATTTCAGCAGCGCAATGCGCTCCAGCCCGACGCCAAACGCAAAGCCGGTGACCTCATCCGGATCAATGCCGCACATCTCATAAACGTGCGGATGAACCATGCCGCAGCCCAGAATCTCAATCCATCCGGAACCCTTGCAGAAGCGGCAGCCCTTTCCGCCGCACTTAAAACAGCTCACGTCCATCTCCGCACTCGGCTCTGTGAACGGGAAGTGATGCGGACGGAACTTCACCTTTGTGTTCTCCCCGAACATCTCCTTTGCAAATTCCTCCAGCGTTCCCTTCAGATCGGCAAAGGTAATATTCTTGTCAACAACCAGCCCCTCGACCTGATGGAAGGACGGAGAATGCGTCGCATCTACCTCATCGGAGCGGAACACACGCCCCGGAGAAATCATACGGATCGGCAGCTTTCCTTTTTCCATGACCCGGGCCTGCACCGGAGAGGTCTGTGTGCGCAGGACGATATCCTTATTGATATAGAAGGTATCCTGCTCGTCCTTCGCCGGATGATTCGGCGGAATGTTCAGCTTGGTAAAATTGTACTCGTCATACTCGATCTCCGGACCCTCGACCACCTCATAGCCCATACCGATAAAGATTCTCTCGACCTCTTCGAGCGCTACCGTATTCGGATGGCTGTGGCCAATCTCGCTCTTCTTTGCCGGAAGCGTCACATCAATGACTTCCTTTTTCAGCTGTTCCTCGCGTGCCTTCCTGGCCAGCTCCGCCTTCGTCTCTTCCAGACGGGTCTCGATCTGCTCCCGCACCTCATTTACCATCTGTCCAACCTTCGGGCGATCCTCCGGCGCAACATTTTTCATGCTCTTGAGCACAGCGGTCAACTGCCCCTTCTTGCCCAGATAAGCGACACGAATGTCGTTTAACCGTTCCAGCGCATCGGAGGAATCGATCTGCTTTAATGCCTCTTCTCTGATTTTCTCTAACTGGTCTTTCATGGTTTCTATCCTTTCTTTCATGGTTTCAGGGACGAATCTGCACAGAATGTACAGGAGACGAAAAAAAGTCCCTCTGCAAACAGAATTGCAAAGGGACGATCCTGCCTGTGAATCGCGGTACCACCCTGATTCCCGACGTGCCATGCCCGGAAATTCCGGCCAGCCGTCAGGCGCTTCACCTATGCGTAACGTGCACGACCCGTCGTCTCCTACTCACACCGCCCGGAGCAATGCAGGCAATCCAGGCAATCTCTTTCAGAAACGAAGCTCCCGTGGGAAATTCACGCGACTGTCTGAACCAGAAGGAGGCTTGCAGCCGATGACCTCCTCTCTCTGACGGAAAACAGGGCGCTACTGGACACGATCTCTGCCTTTTTCAACTGACTTTTATTCTACTCATGATAGGCAGAAAAGTCAAGCGGGAAATTCCACGTCGGCCAGACAGCGTCGTCACGACATCCTTTATCGTCCGGCAGCGACAATCTCATCCACCAGATCAAGATAATCCGCGCAGAATTCCCGGTACAACGGAAGTACCTTCTGGCGAAACTGCTCCTTCTCCCCGGAAGACAGTTCAAGGACCTGGCAGCCGGCGGAAACGACCGCCGCCTTCGACTGCGCGGTTCGCTCCTGCCACAGTTCCCTCTCGTACTGTGCGGATTCCTGCGCACTGTCGCGAATGATTTCCTGATACTCCTCCGGCAGCTTATCCCAGGTAACCTGCGACACCAGCTGCATCTCCGGCACCCGGGTGTGTTCATCCACCGTCACATAGGGTGCCACCTCATAATGCTTCTCCGACTCATAAGACGGCCAATTGTTCTCTGCTCCGTCTACCTGCCCTTTCTCCAGTGCAGAATATACCGTCTCGAAGCTCTGCTGAACCGCTTCCCCGCCGAACGCTTCGACCATTCGCGCCATCAGCACAGATTCCTGGACACGGATTCGCAGACCTGCCAGATCGTCCGGCGTCCTCACAAATCCGGTCGAGGTGTAGAAATTCCGTGCGCCTGCATCATACCAGGAAAGACCGACCATCCCGCTCCCCTCAAGTGCTTCCAGGAAGTGATCCCCGATCTGCCCGTCGAGAATCTTCCACATGTGCTGGCTGCCGGTATAGAGATAAGGAAGCTGCAGCACATTCATCTCTTTCACGAATTCGCTCAGGGATGAGATGGAAACCCGCGCGAAATCCACGCCGCCAAACTGAAGCTGCTCGACGACAGACTGTTCGTCTCCCATCGTGCCGCCCGCATGAATCTGAATCACAACCCTTCCATCGGTCTTTTCACTCACAAGCTCGGCAAAACGATAGGCGCCCAGCATCGTCGGATAATCCTCCGCCTGGTTCTCCGCATAGGTCAATACAAAATCCGGCGTGGTTCCCTCTGCCTGAGGTTCTGCCAGGAAGCTGCACCCACTGAGCATCCAGACCAGAACGCCCGTCAAAAAGCCAAAAATCCTGCTATGCGTCCATCTCACCGTTCCACCTCCTCCGGTCACCATTCATCCCATGTACGGTCTACAGGTGTCTGACTGACTGTCTTTCAATCAGCTCCCCTTTCAGGCTGATGTTCCGAATCAACGTCGGGTCGTTCAACTGCGCCAGCAGACATTCCATGCTCTCACGGGCGACATCGTCAATCGGAGGCGCATAGGTCGTAAGCGGCGGAACCATATACTGAG
The DNA here is from genome assembly GCA_021202925.1 of Clostridiales bacterium. Classification (GTDB taxonomy): domain Bacteria; phylum Bacillota; class Clostridia; order Lachnospirales; family Lachnospiraceae; genus Brotaphodocola. The sequence goes on from JAJQCD010000005.1 coordinate 53,903, forward strand.
CCATAAAAATATTATCGAACCCGACAAGGGAAATATCATCCGGAATCCGACAGCCGCAAAAGCTGATGCCACTGTAAATACCAATCGCGAGAATATCCATCGTCGCAAAAAAGGCGGTTGGCCGATCCTCTCCTTCGAGAATCTCCTTTGTCCGCTGAAACGCTTCCTCGATGCTGTTTACATCATATATAAAATAGTGGTCGTAATCCGTTATCCCATATTCTTCCATCGCACGCTTACAGCCCATCCAGCGCTCGCGAAATCTCTGCCTGCCAAAACCACCGAACATCGCCGCGATCTTCGTATGTCCATGATCCAGCAGGTATTTCGTCATCAGATATCCGCCATACTCATCATCAAACGAAACGCTGGTCAGCTGCTCCGAAACCATACGGTTCACCAGAATAACCGGGATCCCCCGCTCTCTCTGAAATTCCTCCAGATGCCGGACATCGTCCTCTACACTCATGCACAGCAGTCCGTCAATCCCGCGGGCGCCCATCATGCCTATGTTCTTTTTCTCATTTTCAATCTTTTCATCATTGTTACAGAGAATCAGAGAATATCCCTTCTCCGTCGCATAGCGCTCAATGCTTTTCATCATCATCGGATAAAAAAGGCTGTTGATATCCGGAACCAGAAACGCCAGCATCTGCGTCTTTCCCTCGCGCAGTCCCCGTGCCAGACTGCTCGGCTGATAATTCAGCTCCGCAACCGCCTTCAGAACCTTCTGGCGTGTCTCCTCCTCCACAAAAATCCGATTGGTCAGTGTACGGGAAACCGTGCTGGGCGAAACTCCGGCCAACTTCGCTACATCCTTAATCGTCGCCATTCTGCTCCTCCTCTCATCCATGCCTCTTCCCCGGCTACCATTAACTATACCAAAAAATCCCGGGATTTCAACAGAAAATTCTGCGAAATCCCGGGTTCTCTCTTTTCCTTCCTCTGAAACATGCGTCTCCGGAAGATCTGCTTCCTTTACAGGTGCTTAATGTGAAAACCACCATCCAGATCAATATAATTGCCTGTGCTGTAGATAAATTTTTCACTGCAGAACGCACTGACCGCTTCTCCAATGTCTTCCGGATACCCCCATCTGGCGATTGGGAAGGCGCCGGCTTCGATCAGATCGCTGTATTTCTGATGAACGACCTTTGTCATGTCCGTATCAATGACACCCGGCCGGATCTCATAAACCTGAATATCCTCGCCCGCAAGACGATCCGCATAGACCGTTGTCAGAGCAGCAAAACCCGCCTTTGACACACAGTATTCCGCACGGCTTGGGGAGGATACCGTCACAGAGCTTGATGTAATATTCACAATTACACCCCTGCGGCGCCCCTTGACCGGCTGCTTTAACATCTGATTCGCAACAATCTGGGTCATAAACATCGGTCCCTTCGTGTTGATCTCCACCACGCGGTCAAAACTCTCCTCGGTCATCTCCAGAATATCATTGCGGACCAACGGCGCCACACCGGCATTGTTCACCAGCACATCAATATCGCCATATTTCTCCACGACCGCTTTTACAAAATCCTCCCGATCCTTCTTTACCGTTGTGTTCCCCTGGTAATACAGGTAATCGACGCCCATTTCATCAAGTACGGCAAAATTGTCTCTGTAATCGTCAAATGCATTGACATCCAGAACCGCGATACGGTATCCGTCCCGTCCCAGTGCCTTCGCAATACCAAAACCAATCCCGCGGCTTCCCCCGGTAATAACAGCTGTCTTTTTCATATAAACATACTCCTTTCCGCTTAAGTGAGTCAGTCTCAGTGAAGCTCTCCCGCTTTCTCCTGGGCCCAATGCTCAGCAACCATCTTTGGCGCATACACAAACATCAGATGCATCTCCTCTTCGCCCTCGTTGAACAGGCCATGTGTGAGGAAACGGTCAATATACACACTGTCTCCGGGCCTGACCGGCTCCGTCTCATCACCAATCACGACCTTACCGGTCCCCTTGAGGATGGTGTAAGTCTCAATCGTCTCATGGTCATGCAGCGGGATCGAACCACCCGGCTGAATTACCACATAACCCTGGCAAAAATATTCGCCATTGATCGCGCCGTTTTCTCCGTACATCACACGGGTTCTCCTCTTCACAAGCGGAAAGTCCATTCCTTCGATATCAAAAATATTGAATTTTTTCATGTCCTGTTTTCTCCTCCTTACCGGTTCTCGTATTTCGGCTGACGCTTTTCAAGAAACGCAGTCAGTCCTTCCCTCGCGTCGTATGTTGTAAACAGCATGCCCAGCGTATTCGCGTCACGTTGCGCGATGTCCGTCGGCTGTTTTCCGGCCGCATCATAGACCAGGCGCTTGTCAAACTTCATGGTAATCGGAGACTTCGCCGCCAGCTCACACGCCAGCTCCTCTGACTTGACACGCAGCGTCGCCACATCTTCATAAACCTCGGCGATCAGGCCATAGTCAAATGCCTGAGCCGACGTTATCATCTTCCCCCGAAGAAGCATATTCTTTGCGCGGCTTTCACCGATCAGCCGTGCCAGCCGCAGCGTACCGCCCCAGCCGGGGATCATGCCAATATTGATCTCCGGAAGACCAAACTTCGCGTTCGCGGAGCATACGCGGATATCACAGCACATGGCGATCTCCAGACCGCCTCCCAGACAGTAGCCATTGATCGCGGCCACAGAGGGAATATCCATCGTCTCAATCTTAGAAAAAAGTTTGTGTCCTACCTCAATCGAATACCGGGAATCTTCCGGACTCATTTTCACAAGCTGAGAAATATCAGCGCCCGCAATGAACGATTTTTCTCCGCCCCCGGTCAACAGCAGACAATGCATACTCTTATCCGCAATCACCTCATCAACCAGCGAATCCATATACTCCACAATCGGAACACTGAGCGCGTTCCTTGTCTTCGGTACATCCACCTTCAAAATGGCATACCCGTTCTTCTTCTCTAATGTGATTCCTTCCATCGTTCAACCCTTCTGATTATTTTTCTATTTAAGACCCATCACTTCCGGTCTGAAAATACGTGTATCCATGACTGCCGGTTCCTGCGGCATCAACGGGGCAAACTCCATCTGATCCAGGACATCCCTTCTCAGATCGATGCCCGGCGCAATCTCTTTCAGCACCAGGCCATCCCGTGTCATCTCAAACACCGCCCGTTCGGTGATATAAAGCACGCGCTGACCAAACTCTCTCGCGTAATCACCGGAAAAGGTAATGTGCTCGACATCCTTCAGGAATTTCTTCACTCTCCCCTCCTGAAGAATATGGAGTTCTCCATCCTTCACTTCCGTCCTCAGGCCGCCGGTCGTAAATGTCCCGCAAAATACACAGGTCTTCGCCCCCTGGGAAATATCGATGAAACCGCCCGCACCGGCGATGGTTGGTCCAAACTTGCTGACATTGACATTGCCGAAACGATCTGCCTGTGCCAGTCCCAGGAAGGTAACATCCAGGCCCTTACCGCTGAAGAAATCAAACTGGGACGGCGCGTCAATCATGGCGTCCGCATTATACGCAACTCCAAAAATCGCTCCGCTCGCCGGTACGCCACCGGTAATTCCCTGTTCAATGGTAATCTTCACATGATCGGAGATGCCTTCCTCTGCCGCAACCTTCGCCACGCCGTCCGGCATGCCAAAGCCCAGATTGGTAATTCCCCCTTCTTTCAGTTCCATCGCCGCTCTTCTCGCAACGACCTTTCTCTGATCCAGACTCATGGGTGCGATTTCATCCACCGGCATCTTCATATCGCCATTCAGAGCCGGATTAAACTCCCCCTCAATCGTCTGCATCTGCCCCGGACAGACGACCACGGCATCCACCAGAATACCGGGAATCCGCACCTGTTTCGGATCCAGCGAACCATTCTTTGCCGCAAATTTCACCTGCGCAATGACCTTTCCCCCACAGTTATGTACCGCCTGCGCAATCGCCAGTGCCTCGAGATACGTCGGTTCATATTCCATGGAAATGTTTCCATCCGCATCTCCGATGCTCCCTCGGATCAGACCGATATTCATCGGGTAGGGCTTGTAATGCAGCCAGTCCTTTCCATCCAGCTGAATCAGTTCGACCAGATCTTCTTTCGTCACGTCATTCAGCTTGCCTCCACTGACACGCGGATCCAC
>JAJQCD010000015.1 GCA_021202925.1 Clostridiales bacterium
AGGATGATTGCGATAAAATTAAGCGTCATGGAAAATGTCATATTCAGCTTAATTGTGGTCATCATCCGCCTGGACAGGGCGATCAGATGGGGCAGCTCCTTTACCTCATCGTCCACCAGAGCGATGTCTGCCGCATCGACTGCGATGTCGCTGCCTACGCCACCCATTGCAATGCCAACATTCGCTTTTTTCAGGGCGGGTGCATCGTTCACACCGTCGCCAATCATACAGACAACTTCACCTTTCTTTTGATAATCGTCGATCCAGTCCAGTTTGTCCTCCGGTAGACAATCCGCATGAACTTCTTCAATGTGAAGCTGGGAGGCAATGGCAGCTGCGGCTCTTTCGTTGTCTCCCGTTAAAAGGACAGGCTGCACTTTCAATCCTTTTAGTGCGTCGATCATACCGGCGCTTTCATCTCGCACCGTATCTGAAAGGATAATATATCCGCTGAGCCGTTCGGATACTGCAAGATAAGTCACGGTACAGCCTTGCGATAGATATTGATTCGTTTGTGCAAGTACAGTATCCGGTACATCTATCTTTTTTTCTGTGAGTAATTCCAGATTGCCCGCAAGAATTTCCTGCCCGCCAACCTCGGCACAAATGCCGCGCCCCGGCAGCATCTGAAACTTTTCGCAGGGGAGAATGTCAGCACGATTGTCCTGCTGATACGAACGGGCAATCGCTTTACCCAGAGGATGTTCGGAAAGCTGCTCTGCCGAAGCACACAGACGATACAATTCTGTTTCAGAAAAATCATCTGTGGTGCTTGCGACTTTAATGACCTGCGGTGTTCCGTAGGTCAGCGTTCCCGTCTTGTCGAAGGTAATTTTGGTGACAGATGCCAACCGCTCCAGCGCATCGCCTTCCCGTATAAGAAAGCCATGTTTTGTGGCATTTCCGATTGCCGCCATGATTGCCGTAGGCGTGGCAAGAACCAATGCGCAAGGGCAAAACACAACAAGTATCGTTACAGCACGGATGATCTCGCCACTGATGAGCCAGGTTAAGGCAGCGGCAGAGAGGGCAATCACAACAATCCCGGTAGCCCAGCGGTCAGCCACGCCTACAATTTTAGCCTTTCCTGCGTCTGCTGACTGCACCAACCGTATCATCCTCTGAATGGAACTGTCCTCACCGACCTTTGTCGCCCGCATCTCAAATGCGCCGAATTGGTTAACCGTGCCGCTGGACACCTCATCGCCCACTGTTTTGTCCACCGGCAGAGACTCACCGGTCATAACGGCCTGATTGACAGAGGTCTGTCCTGAGGTAATCACGCCATCCACTGGAACCGTTTCGCCCGGAAGAACACGAAGCAGAGCATCTACGGGGACTTCTTCCGCCGGAACAATCTTTTCTGTTCCGTCTGTAATGAGCCGCGCTGTCTGCGGGGTCAGATGCACCAGCTTTTCGATTCCGGCTCTTGCCCTTGCAACCGTCAAGTCCTCCAGCAGTCCGCCCAGCTGCATGATAAATGCGACTTCACCGGCGGCAAAGTCCTCGCCAATGCAGACCGAGGCAATCAGAGCAATAGACACAAGCACATCTGCTTTGATGTCAAAAGCGGTGACAAGTCCTATAATGGCTTCCAGGATAATGGGGATACCACAAAGAATAATCGAAATCCACGCCAGGTCGAACGGAAAGGAATTCCATCCTGTCAGACTGAGGATCAGCGAAATGCCGGAGATAACGAGCAGCGTAATATCCTTTTTAGTACCGCCTTTCTCCAAAAGTGCTTCCAATTTTTTCATCAGTAATTTCATAGTCACGCTCCATCCTTATACCAATAGAGGTATGTGTATCTATATTATACTTATGGGGGTATAGGTTGTCAATAGGTGAAAAAAATAAAAGCAACCTGAATCTGGCTGCTTTTATCTCACAGATTTCAATTACTATACTGAATTATCCCATGTTGGCGAAGCGCTCTACTGCTTTGGTAAAATCTTCGATGGTCTTGTCTGCGTCTCCGTGTTCGATACCATCTTTCACACAATGCTTGATATGTCCCTCCAGAACGACCTTTCCACAACTGTGAAGTGCAGATTTTGCTGCATTGATCTGTGCCAGAATATCCTCACAGGGAACGTCTTCATCTACCATACGGTCAATCGCCTGAACCTGACCGATTATTTTCTTTAATCTGCGATGCAGATTATCCGCATCCATACACTGTCTCATTCCATTACCTCCTGATATACATAAGGGTGTATGTGTATATAATATAGCACTTTGATTTGATTGTCAATCGTTCGCCAAAAACCATACCGTTATCTCTTATCCACAGAAATTCTTGAAACACGGACAACCTCCGATTGAGAAAGCCTCCTGATATGTGGAAATAATTCCGTGAGGGAAAGAAGCATGAAGGCCGTTTTCTTTTGCGATATTAAAAGGATTGTTTTCTGCATCCACTGCTCATTCCTCCTTTCCGGGTCGTACTTAAGACTCCTATTGATTTGGCCCTTCGTCCTTTCGGCTTACTATGGCCTCTGCTGACTTCTGCATGCTCAGCACTGCCTTCGGCTGTATCCTTCCACTACCGGGCGAATTCGGGACTTGCACCCGTTAGAAACGTGCGCCGTCAGGCGCACACGGTTAAAAAAAACACCCGATATCGCATGATATCGAGTGCTTTTTACCTCCCGAATCCGGCCTTCGTTCAGTTCAGATAAGTTCCGAAGAAGGATTCCAGCTTATCGAATGGAATAACGTCCATCCGATCGTAAAGGTCCGTATGGACCGCTCCCGGAATGATCATCAGCTCCTTGTTGTCGCCGGTCAGCTTCGCATAGGCGTCTCTGCTGAAGTAACAGGAGTGAGCCTTTTCCCCATGAATGATGAGGACGGCATTGCGAATCTCCGCACTGTACTGCAGGATCGGCATATTCAGGAAGGACTGGCATCCGGTCACATTCCATCCGCCGTTCGAGTTCAGGCTGCGGGGATGATAGCCGCGTCGGGTCTTATAATAATCGTAATAATCCTTCACGAAAAACGGTGCATCCTCCGGCAGCGGATCGACGACGCCCCCACCCAGGGCATAGCTGCCGCTCCTGTAATCTGCAATGCGCTGGGCGCAGAGAGCCTTACGCTTTTCGTACCGGGCTTCCTCACTGTCCTCGCTGTCAAAGTAGCCGTTGGCGTTCACGCGGGTCATATCGTACATGGTAGAAGCAACCGTTGCCTTAATACGGGTATCCAACGCCGCCGCATTCAACGCCATACCGCCCCATCCGCAGATACCGATGATGCCGATTCGTTCCGGATCCACGTTGTCCTGTACGGACAGGAAATCCACTGCCGCCATAAAGTCCTCCGTATTGATATCGGGAGAGGCCATATAGCGGGGTTCGCCGCCGCTCTCCCCGGTATAGGACGGGTCAAAGGCAATGGTCAGAAAGCCGCGTTCCGCCATGGTCTGGGCATACAGACCGGAAGACTGTTCCTTCACCGCACCGAAGGGACCGCAGACGGCAATGGTCGGGAACCGGCTCTCCGCATGCTTCGGCTCATAGAGATCCGCAGCCAGGGTAATGCCATAGCGGTTGTGGAACGTCACTTTTCTGTGGTTTACTTTGTCGCTTCTCGGAAATACCTTATCCCATTCCATCGTCAGATTCAATCTTTCTTCCATGTTCCTCATCCTCACTTTCTGCTGTTTAATACCAGTCATGTTTCTCATTGCGATCCAGGGCACGGATCTGTGCCATTTCCTCATCGGTCAGTTCAAAACCAAACAGGTCGAGATTTTCCCGGATATGCTCCGGGTTGCTGGAGCCGGGGATCACGACGACACCCTTCTGGAGGTTCCACCGCAGAATCACCTGAGCAGAAGAAACGCCATGCTTTTCTGCAATGGCTGAGATCGTTTCATCGCCCAGCAGCTCTGCCGTATGTCCTCGTCCCCCGAACGGGTACCAGCCCTGTACCACAATGCCAAGAGACTGAATATAGGGAATCACATCGTTTTCCTGATAATAGGGATGGATTTCGTTCTGCACCAGCGCAGGCGTGATGTTCACCTGCGGCAGAAATTTCTCCAGTTCCTCCACATACCAGTTGGACAGACCGATGGAATGGACTTTGCCGTCTGCAACCGCCTGTTCCAATGCCAGATACGCTTCTACGTCTCCATCTCCCGGATGGTGCAGAAGAATCATGTCGATGTAGTCCAGCCCCATTCGTTCCAGTGCCTCATCAATGGCTTCCGGGGCACGGTCAAACTGACTGGGGTAGAGTTTGGTGATCACGAAAATTTCCTCCCGCGGCACATCGGAATCCCGGATCGCCTGTCCGACAGCCGCCTCATTATGATACATATATGCAGTATCGATCAACCGTCCCCCTGCTTCCAGCAATGCGTCAATGGAAACAGCGCATTCCGCATCCGTCAGGCTGTAGGTGCCCAGCCCAGCGATGGGCATCTCATAGCCACTGTTCAACATCACAGTCCTCGTCTCAAAATTAAATTCTCTCACGACAGGATCCTCCCTTTCCGGCAATTCCAGGGTTCTCAGCCACTCGTTCACCATATTTTCTGATGTGTTCCCCGAAAAATGCTGCCCGTCCATCCATGTAACGCGGTCGGAACAGAGCGTATGCAGATTCTCAGCGCTGGAACCGATGCCGCTGCTGTGAGAAGTACAAAACGGAATGATCGTCACACCGGAAAAATCCCGGCTTTCCAGAAACGTGCTGATGATCCTCGGCGCCTGCCCATGCCAGATTGGATAACCGAGGAAAATCACGTCATACTGCTCTATCCCTTCCACACTGCCGGAAATCGCAGGCCGCGCGGAAGCATCCGCCTGTTCCCGGTTGGCCCGGCTGGAGGAATTGTTGTAATTTAAATCCTCCGCTGTGTAAGGCGTTTCCGGTATGATCCGGTAACTGTCCGCACCAGTCTGGTCAACAATCCACTGTGCGATCTGCTCCGTTGTACCGGTGCAGGAAAAATAAGCGACGAGAACATTACTGCCGGATGAAGCATCATCCGCATCCGATGATAACTCGGCGCCTTCCGAGCTGCAGGCTGCCAGCACAGTGATCGCGCAAACCAAAAGGAATAATGAAAGAAACCGTCTCATGCAAATCCTCCTTTTTTATTCAGCCAGTTTACAAGATAGTCCAGGCAGTCCAGCTTTTTCTGTTCTGCATGGATATGGGACAGCAGATTCCTGCGGCTGCGTTGCAATGTGAACAGCAGTTCCTGGTCCCGGCCTTCTTTTTGCAACAGGACACAACGGGAGATCATTTCCTCCCCGAAACCGATGTCTTTCAGATTTTCATAGAAACATTGCGCTTCATTGTTTGCTTCCGGCATAGCTGCTCACCCCCGTTGTCTCTATTTTATATCGAAGAAAAGGGAATGGCAAATACTTGATTTCTATTTCTGGTTATTCTTGAAAAGAATATCTGCTTGCGTTATAATGAATCTCAGTTTCATACAGGAAATGGAGAATACAAAATGGAATTGCGGGTTTTGCGTTATTTTATCGAAGTAGCCAGAGAAGGCAGCATTACAGGCGCAGCCAAAACGCTGCATATTTCCCAGCCCACTTTGTCAAGGCAGCTTAAGGAGCTGGAATCTGAGCTTGGATGCAGACTGTTCGTGCGCGGCAATTATAATGTCCATTTGACAGAGGAAGGTATTTTGCTCCGCAAGCGGGCGGAAGATATTCTGGATATGGCAGATAAAACCATTGATGAATTTCAGTCTCTGAATGATGTGACCGGCGGAGATGTACGGATCGGCTGTGCAGAATCCTAGCTGATCCACCACCTGGCAAATGCAATCAGAGAATTCCGTCTGCAATATCCTGGTCTGCGGTTCCATATCACCAGCGGCGATACCCGCGTGGTGGTCAATGATCTGGAACAGGGACTTTCCGATTTTGCAGTCATTGTCGAGCCGCCGGACCTTTCCAAATACAATTACCTTTCTCTGCCCGGCGGTGACACATGGGGCCTCCTGATGCGAACGGATAATCCCCTGGCACAGAAAGCATCCATTTGTCCGGAGGATTTGCAGGGGCTTCCGCTTATCACCTCGCCGCAATCCATTCGTGTGGATCTTCCGAGATGGTGCGGTGAAGCAGTTGACCATCTGAACATCGTCGGAACCGTCAATCTGTTTTATAATGGTTCTGTTTTCGTCAGAGAAGGCCTGGGCTGCCTGCTGGTCTTTGACCGGCTGGCAAATGTCAGTCCTGAAAACGGGCTGTGTTTCCGTCCTTTGTCCCCGGGGCTGGAAACAAAAATGTACATTATCTGGAAGAAATATCAGGTCTTTACGCCGATCGCGGAGAGACTGGTTGATTTACTGAAACAAAGATTTTCTGAGAATCAGGAGCGAAATTGATCTCGTCTGCTGCAAGCATGGTTGCCCTGTTAGAATAATGGATCAAAGAGACGCAGGAATCGGCTATACATGTGCAGGAACTGGCTCAGCGATATGCCCCATAACAGGCGTAAAAGAAACAATATGGAAACAATATCATGCAAACAGTTATTTGATATAAGAATAACTTGAAATTACTTTTAAGTATTTTACATTTCTTCTCTTTGACTGTACAATACCGTTACAAAGGAGCGAGTATGAAAACAGCTGAAACATCAGACAGGAAAGGAGATTTCTATGAAAAAAAACTGGAGTAACATAATGGCAGGAGTATTGGCACTGACAGTATTGATGAGCACAGGATGCTCCGCGCAGAGCAGTCAGACGACCACGGAGGCCCAGACGGCAGAACAGACCGTCTCGACAGAAACAGAGGCAGAAACAAAAACGACCGCCGCCGCGGAACCGGAGGAGGCGGCCGCAGACGAATCTGCTGCGCAGAGCACCGGAGCCATCAATTACGGAGAAATCGAGGACACCACGATTCAAATCGAAGACATCGTGTTGACCGATGAGTGGGATAAAGTCTTTGAACTCAGCGACGAAGTAAACCACCGGAAGGTAACCTTTGTCAACCACTTCGGCAATACACTGGCCGCCGACCTGTATGAGCCAAAGGAATATACCGGCAGGCTGGCGGCTGTCGCGGTCTGTGGGCCGTTCGGTGCGGTCAAGGAACAAAGCTCCGGCCTTTACGCGCAGGAGATGGCGAAAAGAGGCTTCCTTGCAATCGCATTTGATCCGTCTTATACCGGAGAAAGCTCCGGGTATCCCAGATATTTTAACTCGCCGGATATCAATGTAGAGGACTACCAGGCAGCGATTGACTTTCTCTCCGTGCAGGATAATGTGGATCCGGAACGGATCGGCATCATTGGCATCTGCGGCTGGGGCGGCATGGCTCTTCAGACAGCCGCGCTGGATACCAGGATCAAAGCAACAGCGGCAATGACGATGTATGATATGAGCCGGAATACTGCATTGGGATATTTTGATTCCGTTGATGAAGAAGGCAGATATGAGGCTCGTGTCACATACAACAACCAGCGGACAGAGGATTATAAAAATGGTTCCTATACCCTGGCAGGCGGCGTAGCGGATGAAATACCGGAAGATTCCGCACAGTTCGTGAAGGATTATTATGACTATTATAAGACCGAACGTGGTTATCATCCGCGTTCACTGAATTCCAATAACGGATGGGCAGCTACGGCCAGCGGTTCCCTGATGAATATGCGGCTGTTCGAATATGCGCCGGAAATCCGCAGCGCCGTTCTCCTGGTGCATGGAGAAGAGGCACATTCTCTGATGTACAGCGAAGCGGCTTATGAACTCCTTCAGGGAGACAACAAAGAACTGATGATCATCCCTGGAGCAAACCATACCGATCTGTACGATCAGATGGATGTCATCCCCTTTGATAAGCTGGAAAGCTTCTTTACAGAAGCATTTCAGTAAAGAAACTTTCTCTTTCAGGCTCTGCGTCTCACCCATTGGTTCCCCCAGGGGAGGCGCCTTTGAACCTGTGATTTCAATCCGCGGAGATTTCCGGTCTTATTGAGCACACGCTCGCTTGCCGGATTCTCCGTCTCAATCTCACCGGCCGCAATCAGGGATCGCTTGGTCAGCGTCGGTCCGACTAACTCATAGACCAGCACGGAGAACAGCACCACGTTGCAGACGACCGCGCCATCGGACAGATTGGCCGCCGTCGTTGCCATGCCAAGCGCCACGCCGGCCTGCGGCAGCAGCGTAATTCCCAGATGGTCGGTGACCTTTTTTTCACATCCGGTTGCCCTGCAGCTGATATAGGCGCCGGAAATGGCAATCCGCTTTTCTCTGGAATGAAAATATTTCTCAATCCAGTTCATAAACAGGCCAACCAGCCGCACAATCCCCAGGAAATACAGCCCGGAATCAGTCCCATATCAAGAATGTGCTGCCTTAATGCGCCTTCGCCGCCAACCTTGCGAATCACAGCACTTTTTCCGATTTTCAAATCCTTCAGTGTCATACTGTATGACCACTCCTTTATCACATGTATCGTATCAGGACACTCGAAACGGCGGTTCACACCGGAACCGCCGTCTTTCTGTCTCATCGCATCGCGGAATACATCTGCCCCGCAGAAAGCGTCATACCCCGGGCTGCCGCCATCTCGCTGACCGTAACCATCTGATAGCCTCTGGCCGCCAGCTCCGGAATGATGCGACAAGCCGCTTCACCGGTCGCACCGTAAAGCTCATGCATCAGGACAATGTCTCCGTTCTGTACCTGATTCAGCACCGCAGCCACAGTCGCGTCCGCATTTCTCGTCTTCCAGTCCAGCGTATCAATGCTCCACTGGATCATCGGCATACCGGTACTGGCAAGAACGGTCGCATTGTGATTGCCGCCTGGCAGGCGCATAATAGTCGGACGTACCCCGCACACGGCCTGAATCGTATCGTTGCACTGATTGACTTCCGCCTGAATCTGGGCTGCGCCCAGCTTCTGCAGATATCGGTGATTCATCGTGTGGTTCGCAACCTCATGGCCTTCCGCAACCATCCGCTGCACCTCTGCCGCCTGTCCGGGCACCCGGGAGCCGACCAGAAAAAAGGTCGCTTTCCCGTCATACTGCGCCAGGCAATCCATAATCTGATTGCCAACCGCGGTCTGAGGTCCGTCATCGAAGGTCAGCGCCACCATCGGCCTTGAAGGATCGATCACCCGGCCGACTGCCTCCGGCTCGGATTCCTCCTCTGCGCTCAGCTCTTCCTCTGTCCCGGACGCAGGCCCAAGGCTCTCGCCGCTTCCCACCGTCAGCACCGGGGAACCCGACGTCTGCCCGTCCGAGGCTGGCGCCTCACTCCCAGTCTGTATCTCTTCTGTCTGTGCTAAAGTCTCTTTTTCTGCCAAAACGGCTTCTTCTGAAGCCTGGCCAGCCTCCTCCGTAATCTGCGTTTCGCTCTCCTGCGCCTGTTGTTCGCGCACGGCTTCTCCGACCGTAATCACCGGTGAGGCATTCTGCACCAGAGGCGTCTTAGCCCATGCCGGACAGCTTCCCAGTGCCAGCATCACTGCCGCCAGCACGCCTGTCCTTAAAAATCGCCTGTTCATCTCATATCCCCTCGTACTATTTTCAAACTCCGGCTGTCTCCCTGGCCGGACATCATCCTTCTACCAGCTTGTCAAGCTCCTTTAAGTATTCCGTCTCGGCACAGATCTGATGATTGGCCTTGTTCGCGTACTTGCCGACCTCCATCTGCGCCTTCTTGATCGGCAGCATGGTGCCCGCGCCCGCGACGCAGCCGCCCGGACACGCCATCCCTTCCAGCAGATAACCCGGATACTTGCCCTTTGTCGCCAGCATCAGCATCTGACGGCATTCCTTCAGTCCCTCTGCATTCTGCACATGAACCTCACGGTCCGGATAAATCTCTTTCAGGACATTGACGACCGACTTCGCCACACCGCCCGCAACCGCAAAGTTACGGCCATCGACCGATACGTCATTGACTCCTTCTTCCTCTTCCATGCTCTCCAGGTCAATGTGTTTCGCCGCAAAGATACCAACCATCTCCTCGAAGGTCAGGACGAAATCGACATCGCTGCGGATCTCCGTACTCATCGCTTCCAGCTTCTTCGCCGCGCACGGTCCGATGAACACCACTTTACAGCCCGGATCCTGACGCTTAATCAGACGGCCGGTCAGTGTCATCGGCGTCAGCGCCATCGATATGCACTTCGCATAATCCGGGAACAACTTCTTCGCCATGGAAGCCCATGCCGGGCAACAGGACGTCGCCATGAATGGCAGCTTGTCCGGAACCTCCTCAGCAAAGTCGATCGCCTCCTGCGTCGCACAGAGATCCGCACCGATTGCGACCTCCAGTACGTCGGCAAAACCCAGGGCCTTCATCGCGGCACGCAGCTTGCCAGGGGTTACCTTCGGACCGAACTGGCCGACGAAAGCCGGCGCCACAGCCGCGTACACCCGCTCGCCATTCTGAATGGATCGAATCACCTGGAAAATCTGCGATTTGTCCGCAATCGCGCCAAACGGGCAGTTCACCAGGCACTGGCCACAGGACACGCACTTATCATAATCAATATCGGCTCTTCCATTCTCATCCGAACGGATCGCGCCCATCCCACAGGACGACGCACAGGGACGCTCCTGGATGATAATCGCATGATACGCGCAGACATCTGCGCAACGGCCGCACTTGATACACAGATCCTGGTCAATCCGCGAACGGCCGTTCGCACGATCCAGCGTGACCGCCTTCTTCGGACAGACCTCTACGCAGGGATGCGCCAGACAGCCCTGGCAGCCCTCTGTAATATAAACCCGCTTTTCCGGGCATGCATTGCATGCAAACTTGATTACATTCACAAGCGGCGGCGTGTAGTACGTCTCCGCCTTGTCCGCCGCTTCGATATTATCCGACAACGGCGCGTGCTCTGCCGCGCTTCTCAGCGGAAGCCCCATCGCCAGGCGCAGCCGCTCGCCGACCACCGCCCGCTCCAGAAATACGTCGTTGTATCCGATGCTGACCTCGCCCGGAACAATCTTGTACGGCAGTTCTTCGATTCTCTTATCCACCGGCCATTCCGTGTGGTATGCCATACGCGCCACTTCGCGGAAAACTCTGTGACGAATTTCCTGAATACGTGTCTCTACTCCTCTCATATGACCCTCCTGATTTCCTGTTGCCAGGCCATTCCCGGCTTTGAAATAAGCTGTCAAACGGCGGTCTTTTCTCCCGTCCGCGGGCAGACTGACGCTCTCCGGAACAGCCTCCGCAACCAACCCTTCCGTCCTTCTTGATTATAACGGCTTGTGAAGAAAAAATCAAATGGATATCATATATTTCTGCTTTTTCCCAAAAAGAGGTTGCCTTATTACTGCAGAGTGTTTATAATATACTGTATACAGTATCACGAACGTTTCACCGACGACAGCCCCTTCGTCCATACACGGGGCGACGTCGTTCGCATTCACCCGATAAAGGAGTGACCGACAGCCATGATCAAACATTACGAACTGAAAGCATATGGCAAAATCAATCTCGGCCTGGACGTCCTTCGCAGAAGAGAAGATGGTTACCACGAGGTACGCATGATCATGCAGACGGTCGGCATCTTTGACCGGATTGATCTGCAGCGGGAAGAGACGCCGGGCATCCGCGTCGAGACGAACCTCTTCTATCTGCCGACCAACGAAAACAACCTCGTATACCGGGCGGCAGCTCTTCTGATGGATGAATTTCATATCACAGAAGGACTGACCATCCGCCTGAAAAAATTCATCCCGGTCGCGGCCGGCATGGCCGGCGGCAGCAGCGACGCAGCGGCTGTGCTGTACGGCGTGAACCGGATGTTCCGGCTCGGACTTTCCACAGCGGAGCTGATGAAACGGGGGCTTTCCCTTGGCGCGGATGTCCCTTACTGCGTGATGCGCGGCACCGCGCTCTCGGAGGGCATCGGCGAGGTTCTCACCCCGCTTCCCCCGGTTCCCCAGTGCCAGATTCTGATCGCCAAGCCTCCGCTCAGTGTTTCCACCCGGTCGGTCTATCAGAATCTGCACCTTGATGCATTGTCCCCGGATGCACACCCCGACATTGACGGACTGATCGGCGCGATTCAGAACAATGATATTTACGGAATCGCCGACTGCATGGGAAATCTTCTGGAGACCGTCACCATCCCACGGCATCCAGTCATTCAGCAGCTCAAAGAGCGAATGATGGAATACGGCGCAATCGGTTCTCTGATGAGCGGCAGCGGCCCCACGGTCTTCGGTCTCTTCACCAGTCCCACAGCGGCGCAGAATGCCTTTGAACAGCTGCGTTACGGCGCCGATTCGAAACTGGCCAGACAGGTCTACCTGACCAACTTTTACAATCAGAAGAAGGAGGCTATCTATGGAACACGAACTGAAAGTCAATATGAATGAATGTCTCCCACTGCGCGACGTGGTTTTCAACACCTTGCGCCAGGCGATTTTAAGGGGAGAACTGGAACCAGGCGAACGGCTGATGGAGATTCAGCTTGCGAACCGCCTCGGCGTCAGCCGGACCCCGATCCGGGAAGCCATCCGCAAACTCGAACTGGATGGTCTGGTTCTGATGATTCCGCGAAAGGGCGCCGAAGTCGCAAAGATTTCCGAGCAGAGCCTTCGGGACGTGCTGGAGGTGCGACGTTCTCTCGACGAGCTTGCCATTGAGCTGACCTGCCAGCGCATCACAAAAGAAGGCCTTGAAAAACTGGAACGCGCACATCAGGCCGTGATTGAAGCAGTGAATGAAGGCGACCCCATGACAATCGCCGAGTCTGACGAGCATTTCCATGATGTGATTTACGAGGGTACCCAGAACAGCCGACTCGTCCAGATCCTCAACAACCTGCGTGAAAACATCTACCGCTTCCGCCTGGAATATATTAAGGATGAAGACCATCGGCATATCATGATCGCCGAGCACGAGAACATCCTCCGGACCATCCGCGACCGGCACATCCCGGAAGCCAAAATAGCCATCCGCGAGCATGTGGAAAACCAGGAAGTCATGATCCTCAGGAAAATACAGGAATCCAATTAATCGTTACGGCCACGCATCTTTCCTGCGATCAGAAAATCATACAGAAAAACCGGTGAATACCAAAATACTGTACCCACCGGTTTTTTTCATGCAGAACAGACAAAGGCTTCTACTCCTGCCCCGTCTCACCGGATATCTCCGCTTCCTCCACGTGCCACTCTCCTTCTCCCTCCCGTTTCGGAGTATATTTGTCAAAAATCCACACCAGCGCATATGAATTGATGAACGCCAGCAGCGGAAAACCGAACAGAAACACGAACGGCTGCAAAACAGCGGTCACAAACAACGCCAGCGCCGGGATGCCCAGATCAATCACCAGCATACCCAGCATAGCCGGAAAATGGCGCAACGCAATAAACAGCGCATTAAACAGCGTCCGCTTCACCGGGTTGTAAAAACGGCACTGCAACGGAAACACGAACAGTGTGGTCCCCAGCCAGACAAAAGCAAGCGCCAGGAAAACCGCAATCATGATCGTCCGGAACGTCGATGGCAGCGTCTGTATCATAATGAAGAAATAGAGGTCAAAGAGAATCACTGCGGCAGAAACCAGCAAAAACAGCCAGATCACCGTCGCCTGCTTAAAATTCTCCTTAAAAGATTTAAAAAAGGATTTCACCGTGCTGCCTTCTTCGTCCCGGACCAGCTTCAGCGTCACATAATAAACCGCTGTGGTCGACGCACCCATCGTTACAATCGGGATGCTGCAGACCATCCACAGAATATTGAGCAGAAAAATATCCGCGAATTTACCGATAAACCGCCAGACCGGATTGTCATAATTAAAAAGGCCCTGTAACATAGCCGTCCCCTCCTCAAATGTATCCATAATTTCCCGGACCCGGCCGATGCGAATCCGACAAATCTGCTGCCATTCAGTTTAACATAAAACGTGCGGATTTTCTATAGAAATATCAAACAGTTTCCTGTTTGCTTTTTCTACAGATGGCTGATATACTGGTAAAAGCAGCCTGAGAAGAAGGGGGAGAACGTATGACGACAAGAGTTGCTTTGATCGCGATCATTGTGGAGGAAGGCTCATCCACGGAGGAACTGAACCGCATGCTCCACGATGCGGGCAGGTATATCATCGGACGGATGGGAATTCCCTACCGGGCCAAGGGCGTAAATATCATCAGTGTGGCGATTGACGCGCCGCAGGACGTCATCAGTTCGCTGGCCGGACGCATCGGACGTCTGACCGGTATTACGGCGAAAACGGTCTACTCCAATGTGGTATCCGGAGATGACGAACCAGAAGGAGGCAAAGGCAAAGATGCTGCGACCCATATCTGAACAGGAAACGGCAGAGAACATGCGGTCCACATATCCGACCGGAAATGTCTCTGTGCGGATGGCGGAGGCCTCTTTCCCCGCACCGTTTTCCCCCGGACTGGAATTCAATTCTCCCGCTCACGGAACCTGGAACATCGTCCATACGGGAATGCTCGTGCCGGGCGCACAGCAGATCTATGTCTGCGCTTATAACTGCATGCGGGGCGTGGTACTGACCGCCGCAGAGATGAACGCCTCCGACCGTTTCTCTTTCGTCATTCTCAGCGAACGGGACCTGATCCTGGAGAACCTGGAGGACGTCACCATCGAGGGAGTCACAGACGTCATCCGCAAGCTGAACCGGCGTCCTCCGGCTGTGTTTCTGTTTACCGTCTGTGTCCATCATTTCGCCGGATGTGACTTAAGGCGCATCTACCGGACGCTGGAAACACGTTTCCCGGATATCGTCTTTGTCCGCTGTTATATGGATCCGATTATGCAAAAGCTCAGTCTGACGCCGGATCAGAAGCTGCGGAAAGCCATGTATGATCCGCTTCCCATGACCGATGCCGACCCCATGTCGGTCAGTCTCATCGGCAGCGATCTGGTACTGGATGAGACCTCGGATCTGAAACGCATTCTCCGGCATTGCGGGCGACGGATACGCGAGACGCCGTCCTGCCGGACCTGGGAAGAATATCTGCAGCTGGCCTGCGGATCGCTGATTCTCACCATCTGGCCCAGCGCCCATTACGGAGCCGGGAAACTCGCCGAACGACTCGCAAGACCGTATCTCTATCTTCCATCCTCCTTCGGTTACGACGAAATCGAACGGGAACTCCAACAAATGGCGAAGGTGCTTGGCGAACCGGAAACCGGCCTCGATTCCGCCGCCGAACAAAATGACTGCGAGCGGGCGTTGCATGCAGCGCATGCGGTCATCGGTGATACGACCATCGAGCTGGATTATACCTTTCATCCACGTCCGCTCGGCCTGGCCCGGCTGCTTCTTGCGCACGGCTTCCGGGTAGAAACCGTTTATCTGGATGCCATCAGCCGCGAGGAAGAGGAGGATTATCACTGGCTTCGGGAACACGCGCCGACCCTGCAACTGACCGCAACGAATCACGTCCGTTCACGCGTCATCCCGCGCGATGGCGGCGACCGGGTTCTCGCGATCGGTCAGAAAGCCGCCTGGTTTGCCGGAACCAGGCATTTTGTCAATCTGGTGCAGGGCGGCGGGCTCTGGGGATACGACGGCATCCGGCGTCTGGCCACGCTGATGACCGATGCTTTTCTCCATGAAAAGGACACGGCTGACCTGATTATTCGCAAAGGATGGGGGTGCGAAAGCTGCATATGAGACAGTCTTACCGAATCCTGCCGGTTTACACAGCGGATGTATCCGGAATCTGCTCGGCACTCTATGAGCTGGGCGGGATGACCGTCATCCATGATCCATCCGGCTGCAATTCCACCTACAACACGCATGATGAAATCCGCTGGTACGACCAGGACAGCCTGATCTACATATCAGGACTCTCCGAAATTGACGCCGTCACCGGCAACGACCAGAAGTTCATCGACGCACTTGTGAAAGCTGTGCGGGAATTGCATCCTGCCTTTCTTGCGCTTGCCAGTTCCCCGATTCCGTTCATGAGCGGAACCGATTTCCCCGCACTCGCACGGATCGTCGGGAAACAGACCGGCGTTCCTTCCTTTTTTATTCCTTCAAACGGAATGCATGATTATGTCCGGGGCGCCGGAGCCGCCCTCGCGCAGATCGCCACATCCTTTGTCACCGAAGGAAAACCGGCGGACAAAAGCCGCATAAACGGACGGGCAGCAAATATTCTCGGTATGACGCCGCTCGATTTTGCCGCTCCCGGACAGGCCGCTTCCCTGAAACGGCTTCTCTCTGCTCACGGCTGGCATACGGTCTCCATCTGGGCCATGGGAGACGGACTGGACGCCATCCGGCAGGCCGGAAGCGCAGACGTCAACCTTGTTGTCTCTTCCGTCGGCCTTGCCGCCGCCAAAGTCCTGCAGCAAAAATTCGGAACGCCCTACGTCGTCGGACTGCCCACCGGCCTGTTTGCCAGGCAGGTCTTTGCCGCCATGGAACGAGCCATGGAACAGGGACAAAACCAGTATCCCTGCAAAGACCGAAGTGCAGGAAAGCCGGATTCCACCGTCACCATCATCGGCGAACCGGTAACCTGCGCCAGCATTGCCGCGGCATTCGAACGACGGCACGGCGTTCCGGTGCGACTGCTCTGCCCGCTCGAAGCTCTCGATGAGGTTCTGGCACCCGGCGATATCCCGGTTCAGGGCGAAGAGGAAGCCGAGCCGTGGCTTGAGCAGGCCAGGGCCGTCATTGCCGATCCGCTCTACCGCCCTGTCTGCAGCCAGGGAGCGGTATTTTATCCTTTGCCGCATGTGGCGTTCTCCGGGCGGATTTATCTGAAACAAATGCGTGATCTGACCACATGGGAGGTGGAATACAATGGGAATGAATGACACACCGTCCGGCGAACGGATACATATCGGTTTTTTCGGACGCAGAAACGCGGGCAAATCCAGCCTGGTCAACGCCATCACCGGGCAGGATCTGGCGGTTGTCTCCGACACGCGGGGAACCACGACCGACCCGGTGCAAAAATCCATGGAACTGCTTCCCCTGGGGCCGGTGATGATCATTGATACCCCCGGCTTTGACGATGAAGGGGAACTGGGTGCGCTGCGTGTCCGCAAAACCTGCCAGGTTTTAAACCGCAGCGACGTGGCCATCCTGGTGGCGGACAGCACCGAAGGACTGGGGGCATGTGAACAGGAGCTGATCCGCCTTTTCCAGAAAAAGGAGATCCCGTACCTCATCGCCTGGAACAAATGCGACCTGCAGAAACGACTTCCCGTCGATTCCTCTCAGGAATGCTGCGTCAGCGCGACCGCCCGCACCGGAATTGAATCACTGAAGGAACGAATCGGACGTCTTGCAAAGACCTCCGACGACAAACTGATGCTGGCAGGCGATCTGGTTCATCCGGGGGACGTTGTCGTCCTTGTGATCCCCATTGACAAAGCTGCCCCGAAAGGACGGCTGATCCTGCCGCAGCAAATGGTGATCCGCGATCTGCTGGAAGCGGACGCGGCGGCAGTCTGCGTCAAGGAATACGAACTGCGCGAGGTCATGGAGCAGTTCCGGACGCCGCCCGCACTGGTCATCACAGACAGCCAGGTGTTCGCCAAGGTATCTGCCGACGTGCCTCCCTCGATCCCGCTGACCTCCTTTTCCATCCTCATGGCACGCAAAAAGGGACTGCTTGACGCGGCGGTCGCCGGTGTCCGCGCAATCGAGGCATGTAAAGACGGCGATACGATTCTGATCGCGGAGGGCTGCACGCATCATCGCCAGTGCGACGACATCGGCAGCGTGAAGATTCCCCGCTGGCTGCGCAATTATACCGGAAAACAACTGCGCATCGAAACCTGCTCCGGCATGACCTTCCCGGACGATCTGTCCCGCTACTCTCTCATCATCCACTGCGGTGGCTGCATGCTGAATGAGCGTGAGGTACGTTACCGCATGAAATGTGCGCAGGATCAGGGGGTGCCGATCACCAATTACGGAACCACCATTGCGTATATACAGGGCATTTTGAAACGGAGCATCGCCATGTTCCCCCACCTGCTCGCCGGGTGGGACGAAACACCGCAATGATTCCGCTTCCTTAAGGAGGAAAGAAGGTGCAACGACAATGAGAACCGAACGGGACGCACTGGGCGAACGTACGCTGCCGGATGACGCTCTCTATGGGATCAACACCGCGCGCGCCCTGGAGAATTTCGCGCTGGGCGGCCATCCGGTCCGACACAGCCTGATCCGGGCCATGATCCTGGTGAAAAAAGCCGCGGCACAGACTTATCTGCACATCGGCGAGGGACGGCCGGACGTCGAACAGGCCATCGTAGCTGCCTGCGACCGGCTGCTCGCTGCCGATCTGACCACTGCCTTTCCCCTGCAGGCTCTCCAGGGCGGCGCGGGAACCTCCACCCATATGAATGTCAACGAGGTGCTGGCGAACCTGGCTCTGCGGGAGCTCGGATACGAGCCCGGCCGCTACGACATCATCCATCCGCTCGACGATGTAAACCGCGGTCAGTCGACAAACGACGTCTATCCGACCGCGCTCCGGATCGCATCCATCTGCCAGCTCGGTCTCCTGTCTGAACAGTGTGCGAAGCTGCAGACCGCACTCCAGGAAAAGGAGAATGCCTGGGAGACCATTCCCAAGCTGGGGCGGACGGAATGGATGGATGCGGTTCCCATCACGCTCGGCGGAGAATTCGGCGCTTACGCCCAGGCCATTGCCCGCGACCGCTGGCGGCTCTACAAGGCAGAGGAACGCCTGCGGGTCGTGAACATCGGCGGCACTGCCGTCGGCACCTCCCAGGGCGCCGCACGGCGATATCGCTTCGGCGTCATCGAGGAACTGCGCAGACTGACCGGCATCGGGCTTGCGGCTGCGGAATATCCCATGGATATCACCCAGAATAACGACGTGTTTGTGGAAACATCCGGCCTTGCCAAAGCTCTTGCCGTCAATCTGATGAAAATCGCCGATGACCTGCGGCGGATGAATTCCGGTCCTCACGGCGGACTCGGAGAGATTCGCCTGGCGAAGCTGCAGCAGGGAAGTTCCATCATGCCGGGCAAAGTCAATCCGGTCATCCCGGAGATGACGATCCAGTGCGCCATCAAAGTCATGGCAAATGATTCCGCCATTTCTCAGGCCGCCTCCCACGGGGAGTTTGAGCTGAATGCCTTCCTGCCCCTGATCGCCGACTGCATGCTGGAAAATCTGGAATTGCTGACGGAATGCACCCGGTTGTTCCGTGAACGGTGCATCGAACCGTTAGCAGCGGACGAAGAGAACTGCCGCAGGCATCTGGAAGCGTCCCATGCGCAGTCCATGGCTTGGATGCCGATACTCGGCTATGACACAGTCGCCGCAATCGTAAAGGACTATCCGCCCGAAGAAGCCCGGAAGCGACTGCAACGGGAATCGGAGAGCAAACGAAAGGAGACGGAAGGTGAAGGAAAATCAGATTCGCATTGAGCGGCTCGCGCAGGAGCAAAACCTGTCTGATGAAGATTTCCGGGTTCTGTGGCAGACCATGGATCAAGAGGATGAAGCGTTTCTCTATGCGAAGGCCAGGGAAGCCTGCCAGCGCGTCTACGGCCGCGAGGTCTATCTGCGCGGCCTGATCGAGTTCTCCAGCTACTGCAAAAACAACTGCTATTATTGCGGCCTGCGAAAAAGCAACGCCCACGCCGAGCGCTATCGTCTCACGCAGGAGCAGATTCTGGAGTGCTGCGACGAAGGATACCGTCTCGGGTTTCGCACCTTTGTCCTGCAGAGCGGCGAGGACCCGTACGGCACCGATGACCGCATCTGCCGGATCGTCGCCGCCATCCGCCAGGCTCATCCGGACTGTGCGATCACCCTTTCCATCGGCGAGAAAAGCCGTGAAAGCTACCAGGCGTATTTTGACGCCGGGGCGGACCGCTACCTGCTGCGCCACGAGACCGCCGATCCCGTTCACTACCGCGCACTGCACCCACCGGAGCTTTCCTGCGAAAACCGCAAGCGCTGTCTCTTTGACCTGAAGGACATCGGTTATCAGACCGGCTGCGGCATCATGGTCGGATCGCCGGGACAAACCATCGACCAGCTGTTAGCTGATCTGCATTTCATGAAAGAACTCGGCCCGCATATGATCGGCATCGGCCCCTTCATCCCGCACCGGGATACGCCCTTCCATGACCGCGCGCCGGGGACACTCACCGATACCCTGCACCTGTTAGGCATCCTGCGCCTGATGTTCCCGCATGCTCTCCTTCCGGCGACGACCGCCCTCGGGACCATTCATCCGCGCGGGCGGGAAAAAGGCATTCTCGCCGGAGCAAACGTCGTCATGCCAAACCTTTCTCCCGCGGCCGTCCGCGGAAAGTATCTGCTCTACGACGGGAAAATCTGCACCGGCGAGGAAGCCGCTCAGTGCCACGAATGCATGGAGGCGCGCATCCGCACCACTGGCTATGAGGTTGTTGTCAGCCGTGGAGACTGGCGACCAGAGGACAACGTCCCCTCCCCGCATCGAACGGATTGACCATCATTCTGGGAAAATGGAGGAATCTGTAATGAAAACCAAAAAGAAAATGGAAATGCCGGACACCTGGCTGATTGTATTTGCGATTATTGTCGTGATGGCAGTCCTGACATGGGTAATCCCGTCCGGCGCTTATGAGTATCAGACCATCGACGTCAACGGCACGTCCCGAAACGTGGCAATCGCCGGTTCCTATCATCTGATTGACAAGGCCGAGACCACGCGCGCATCCCTGCTTGGCGTCTTTGCCTCTCTCTACCAGGGCTGCTTAAGCGCCGCGGACATCATCTTTGTCATCCTCTGCTGCGCGGCCACCTTTGGCGTCATGGTAAAAACCGGAGCCTTTCACGCCGGCATCGGCAAGGTCATCCAGAAGGTCGGTGACCGCGAAAAACTGCTGATCCCGATCCTGATGATCCTGTTTGGTCTCGGCGGTTCCGTCTTCGGCATGCTCAGTGAATTTTACGGATTTTACCCGCTCGTCGTCGGCATCGCCGTCGCCCTCGGCTACGACGCCATGGTGGGATTTGCCATCCTCGCACTGGGCGAATACATCGGCTTTACCGCCGGTACTCTGAATCCCTATACCGTAGCCGTCGCCCAGTCGATTGCCGGTGTGGAACTGTATTCCGGCGTTGGATTCCGGGCCGTTTCTTTCATCGTATTCATGGGAATCTCCATTCTCTATGTGATGCGATATGCGGCAAAGATAAAGAAAAATCCGGAGCTTTCCATCATGAACGGAGTGTCCTGCATTCATTCCTTCAAACGGGAAGACCTGGATCAGTATGAATTCAATACCCGGCATGCCCTGATCCTGCTGGACGTCCTCGTCACGCTGATCATTCTGATGTTTGGCCTTATGCAATGGGGCTGGGGCTACAAGGAATTATGCGGTCTTTTCATTATCATGTCCGCAGTTGCCGCCTGCTTTGCCGGCTGGGATCCCAACACATACTGCAGGGAGATGCTGGCCGGTATGAGAGGCGTGCTCTGGGGCTGTATCCTCACCGGACTGGCAAAGGGAATCGTCGTGATCATGGAGAACGCCTGTATCCTCGACACCATCATCTATTTCTTAAGCCAGCTTTTGCAGAACGCTCCGTCTGCCGTTTCCGCTCAGCTCATGCTGCTTGTGCAGACCGTGATTAACTTCTTTGTCTCCTCCGGTTCCGGACAGGCAGCCGTCACCATGCCCATTATGGCGCCCCTGGCCGATGCCCTTGGAATCAGCCGCCAGGTCGCCTGCCTGGCCTATCAGTTCGGCGACGGCCTGTCCAACCTCCTGTGGCCTACCTGCGGCATCGTCATTATCTGCGGCCTGGGCGACATTGACTATTCCCGCTGGCTGAAATGGTTTGCCAGACTGTTTCTCATTCTTCTGGTTGCGCAGATGATCCTCATTGAAGCAGCCGTTGTGATGGGACTGTAATTCATCCATACAGGGAGGCAACAGGTGAACGTAACAGACAGAATCCAAAACGAAATGGAACAGCTGCAGGCCGCTCCCCGGGCGATTGCTTTCCGGCGCAGCCTGCATATGTACCCGGAACTTTCCGAACAGGAATTTCAAGCCATGGAACGAATTGCCGCAGAGCTTGACGCGCTGAAAAT
Organism: Clostridiales bacterium; assembly: GCA_021202925.1. Taxonomy (GTDB): domain Bacteria; phylum Bacillota; class Clostridia; order Lachnospirales; family Lachnospiraceae; genus Brotaphodocola. The sequence continues at coordinate 22,063 of JAJQCD010000015.1, forward strand.
CCCTTATGAGAAGGGAATCGCGCAGACGGGAGTGGTCGCTCTCATTGAAGGAGGACATCCCGGCCCGGTGGTTGGTCTCCGGGCCGATATCGACGCCCTTCCCATCCAGGAAGAAAACAGAGATGCACCCTACTGCTCCCGGACTCCGGGCGTCATGCACGCCTGCGGCCACGACGCGCATGCCGCCATTCTTCTGGGAACAGCCATGCTGCTGCAGTCCATGCGGCAGGAACTCTGCGGCAAAGTCAAACTGTTCTTCCAGCCCGCCGAGGAAACCATCGGCGGTGCGGAACGCATGATTGCGGCCGGATGCCTGGAGAATCCCCACGTGGATTACACGCTTGGCCTTCATGTCAGCCCGGCGTTACCCGTAGGAGAAGTCGGCATCAAATACGGACAGATGTATGCCGCATCTGATATGCTGGTCTTACGGATCCATGGAAAATCCTGCCACGGAGCCCACCCGGATGAAGGCGTGGATGCCATCCTCATTGCGGCAGCCATTCTCAACCAGGTGCAGACCGTAGCCAGCCGCAATTTTTCACCGACCGACTCGGTGGTCTGCTCCTTCGGCTCCATCCACGGAGGCAGCGCGGGAAATCAGATCACAGATTATGTGGAACTGAAGGGCATCATCCGCACCCTCAACCAGGAGCATCGTCTCTATGCCAGAGGACGGGTAAAAACCATCTGTGAGCAGACCGCAGCGCTCATGGGCGGACGGGCGGAACTGGAAGTCATTCCCAGCTATTCTCCTCTGATCAACGACGATGGCATCACCGATCTGGTGAAGGAAAACGCCGGGCAGCTCCTGGGGCCGGAGCATGTCGTCCTGGAAACGGTTCCCTCACTGGGCGTAGAAGACTTCGCTTATTTCGCGATGGCACGCCCGTCCTGCTTTTTCCACCTGGGAAGCGGCGCGCCCGCCGGGAAGGAGCCGCAGCCCATTCACAGCAGCCGGTTTGATCTTGACGAACGATGTATCCCAATCGGCATGAGGCTGCAGACGCAGAATGTCCTGACCATCCTCAATGGTCTGACCCGGCCGTAAGGAAGCCGGTATTTGCCCCCTTCCGGACAAAACGAATGCCCGATTCCAATACTCAGCCTGCATTTTTCCTGGTTGACGAACCGGGCACTGGTTCGGTATAATGAGAACCAGAATAAGTCACTGACGGGATGACAGCGTCTACCCGAAAGATCGGACCGATTTGTCTGCGGACTGTGACCGCTGCGGCTTTCGCCGCACGGGAACCTGGAACCGGGAAAGAAAAGGAATGACTCTTTGTGCCGTCTGTGCAGAAAGGGTCATTTTTTTATGTTAAAAATTGCAGTTTACGGCAAGGGCGGAATCGGCAAATCAACCGTAACCGCCAATCTGGCGGCAGCGTTCTCCCTCCTGGGGAAACGGGTGATTCAGATCGGCTGCGACCCCAAGGCCGATTCTACGATCAATCTTCTGGGCGGACAGCCGCTCCGCTCTGTGATGGCATACATGCGGGAGGAAAACCGGGAACCGGAACACCTGGACGAGATTTCCCGGGAAGGCTTTGGCGGTGTGCTGTGCATCGAAACCGGCGGGCCGACGCCGGGACTCGGATGCGCAGGGCGCGGCATCATCGCCACCTTCCAGCTGCTTGAGGAACTGCAGCTGTTTGAGACCCATGCACCAGATGTGGTCCTCTATGATGTGCTGGGTGACGTGGTCTGCGGCGGCTTCGCCGCCCCGATCCGGGAAGGCTATGCCGAAGACATTCTGATCGTCACATCCGGAGAAAAAATGGCGCTCTACGCGGCGGACAACATCAACCGCGCAGTGCAGAATTTTGAAGACCGCGGCTATGCGAAGGTATTCGGCGTCGTCCTCAATCACCGGAACGTAACCGGTGAAAATGAAAAGGTGCAGGCATTCGCCGAGCAGGCCGGCGTTCCCATCGTCGGGGAGATCCCGAGAAGCGACGAAATTACCTGCTGCGAAGATCAGGGGATGACCGTCATCGAGGGAGCACCCGACGCGCCGGTCAGCCGCTGCTTCCTCGAACTGGCGCAGAAGCTGCTGAAACGGGAGACGGTTCAATGAGCCGGCCCGACTCCCGCCTCTGTCCGGCGGCCTCCTGCTTTCCGGAAAGCGGCTCTTCTCCCCGTCCCACCAACCGCAGGGCATTTTCCATGACAGCCGAAGCGCTGTACGCGGCGGGGCCGGATCACATTCCCGCAGAATTTGTCTCCGCTTCCCACCTGATCTACAGTTCTCCGGCAACTCTGGCTTTCAACTCGCCTGGCGCCGAGGGCTTTGGCGTCAAACGGGCCGGTCTCGCCGTCCCCGGTTCCGTCATGCTGCTGGTCTCCCCGGGCTGCTGTGGGCGCAACACCGCGCTGATTGGCGCCATGGAAGCGTATCGGGACCGTTTTTTTTACCTGCTGATGGACGAGACCGACATTGTCACCGGACGACATCTGGAGAAGATCCCGGACGCGGTCTGCGAGGTCTGCCGTTTTCTGGACACACGTCCGTCCGTCGTCATGATCTGCATCACCTGTGTGGACGCGCTCCTCGGAACCGATATGGAACGGGTCTGCCGTAAGGCAGAGGAACGCGCCGGACTTCCCGTGCGCCCCTGCTATATGTACGCGCTGACCCGGGAGGGCCGACGCCCGCCCATGGTACATGTGCGCCAGTCGATCTATTCCCTGCTGGAACCGGCCAGGAAGCATGCGGACGCAGTCAATCTCCTGGGGCAATTCTCTCCTTACGCAGATTCCACGGAACTCTATTCCCTTCTGCGAAGCATCGGCATCCACCGGATCCGGGAGATCGCGCGTTGCCGGACCTACGAAGAATATCAGGAGATGGCGCAGGCGAATGTCAATCTTGTCCTCAACCCGGAAGTACGCTTTGCGGCTGCGGATTTTGAAAAACGGCTGCGAATTCCCTCCATCGAGCTGCGGCGCATGTACCAGCCTGATAAAATCCGCAACCAGTACGCCGCACTGGGATCCATTCTGGGCGCATCCTTCTCTCAGGACGCATACGAAGAAGCGGCAAGAACATCCATTGCACGTTTTCGCTCCCTCTGCCCGGACGCCGCCTTCGCCGTCGGCGAATGGATGAATGGCGACGCGTTTGAATTATCCCTGGCGCTCGTTCGCGAAGGATTTTCCGTAAAAGAAATCTTCGGAACCGTTACCTCCGAAAGCTTCTTTTATTTAAAGCATCTGGCCCGGCTCAGCCCGCAGACCGAAATCTTTTCCAATCTGGAGCCGTCGATGCTGTACTACGACGGCCGCGATTCCGGCGTGACCATCACCATCGGCAGGGATGCCGCCTTCCACCATCCGGACTGCCCTGCTGTACCGTGGAACGACGAAATCCAGCCATTCGGATACGACGGCGTCCGGCGCCTGTTCGACGCATTGTGCGCCGCCCTGTCCGGCGGAAAAACAACGAGGAGGGATCAACCATGAAAGGACTGAGACTGGTTCTCCCGCCATTCGCTCCGGATCAGTCAGGCGCCTCGTCCGTCCTCTACGAAATGGGCGGACTCCTGGTGATCTGCGACGCGGGCGGATGCGCGGGTAATATCTGCGGATTTGACGAACCGCGCTGGTTTACACAACCCTCCGCAATTTTCAGCGCCGGACTGCGCGATATGGACGCCATACTCGGGCGGGACGACCGCCTGGTTGAAAAGCTGGCGCAGGCCGCAGAGAAGCTGGACGTTGCCTTTGCCGCCGTGATCGGCACGCCCGTCCCCGCTGTCATCGGCACGGATTACCGGGCCCTGAGGCGGATGATCGAAAAGAAAACCGGTCTTCCCACGCTCGCAATCGAGACGACTGGCGTCGGGCTCTACGATCAGGGAGAGGAAGCCGCATACCTGGCTCTGTTTCAGACCTTTGCCAGGGAGACTGCGCCGGTCGACACAGGAACCGTCGGCGTCATCGGCGTCACACCCATGGAATTCGGAGCCCATCATCCTCAGACCAGGATCGCTGACGCACTCCGCGCAGAGTCCTCCGTCTGCTGCTACGGCATGGGGGCCGGGATCGATGCCGTGCGTCAGGCTTCCCGGGCCAAACGAAACCTTGTCGTCGCTCCTGCCGGTCTCAAAGCCGCGCAATATCTGCAACGCACCTTTGGGACTCCCTATGAGGTCACCGATCCCTCTGCTCCCGCCCTGCTGCCGCAGACGGATTTCTCCGCGCGGCGCGTGCTGATCGTACACCAGCAGGTGACCGCAAACACACTGCGGCAGGAACTGATCCGACGCGGCATTACTGATGTCACGGTCGCCAGCTTTTTCATGATGAAGACGGAGCTTTCCGGGCCATGTGACGTCCATCTGGCCGAGGAAGAGGATTTCATCCGCCTCGTAAATGACGGCCATTTTGACTGTATCATCGGCGATCAGGTGCTCCAACGCCTGGTTCCCGCTTTCGACGGGATCTGGATCGACACACCGCATTTTGCCATCTCCGGGAGGCTGCTATGAATCCGATTTCCATCTCACAGTCAGAAACCATCTGCACCCGACGGATCCGTGTCTATGGGATCGTCCAGGGCGTCGGGTTTCGCCCCACCGTCAGCCGGCACGCCGCGGCCGCCGGAATCTGCGGCAGCGTCTGTAACAAAGGCCCTTATGTCGAAATCATCGCCCAGGGAACTGAGGCGCAGGTAGAAGAGTTTCTTACACGTCTGAAGACGAACCCACCAAAGCGGGCCGCTATTCTCAAGCTGGATATCAAGCCTGCCGGAAACGTTCCCGAATACCATGATTTCACCATCATGGAGAGTGCAAAAACCAGTGGAGAAATCTTCATTTCCCCGGACATCGCCATCTGCGAGGCATGCAGCCAGGAGCTTTTTACCCCGGCCGACCGGCGCTATCAGCATCCGTTCATCAACTGCACCTGCTGTGGGCCGCGCCTGACCATTCTCGACGCACTGCCCTACGACCGGGAACGGACCAGCATGAAGGAGTTTCCCATGTGCCCGGCCTGTGAAGAGGAATACCACAGCCCGGACAATCGTCGTTACGACGCGCAACCGGTCTGCTGCAACGACTGCGGACCGGAGGTTTATCTTCTGGGACGAAAGGAACGGGGGAAAGACGCCATCCGCTACGTCCGCCAGATCATAAAAGACGGCGGCATTGTCGCCATCAAGGGAATCGGCGGTTTCCATCTCTGCTGCGACGCCACAAACGAGGACGCAGTGATGCGGCTGCGCGAACGGAAATGCCGCCCGGCCAAGCCCTTCGCCATCATGGCACGGAATCTGGAAGCGGCGGCACGGGAATGCGAAATTCCTTCCGATGCGGTCGCCGCCATGCTGGACGGCCACCAGAAGCCCATCATCCTCTTAAAGAAACGTCCCGGCGGCCAAATCTGTCAGGCGGTTGCGCCGGACAATCCAAAACTCGGCGTCATGCTCCCTTACGCGCCCATCCATCTCCTGCTCTTTTGCTATGACGGCGACTGCTCCATGCCGGACTGCCTGGTGATGACCAGCGGCAACAACTCCGGCGCGCCGATCTGCAGAGATGACCGTGAAGCGAAGCAGGAGCTTTCCCGTCTGTGCGACTGCATTCTCTCGCACAACCGGCAAATCCGCATCCGTGCGGACGATTCGGTCACCGATTTCTTTGAAGGAACGCCCTATATGATCCGCCGTTCCCGCGGCTTCGCGCCGCTGCCGGTGCTTCTTGGCGCCCCTTTCTGCGGCTGTGTGGCTGCCGTCGGCGGAGAACTGAAAAACACCTTCTGCATTGCCTCCGGAAACCTGTTCTATCCGTCTCCCTATATCGGAGATCTGGAGGATCTGCGAACCGTGGATGCGCTAAAGGAAACCGTCGCGCGCTTCCACACGCTGCTGGAGACGCAGCCGCAGCTCATTGCCTGCGATCTGCATCCCCGCTATCACTCCATGGAGGTCGCGCATTCATTCGGCCTGCCGGTTTTGCCCATTCAGCACCATTACGCCCACATTGTCTCCTGTATGGCGGAAAACGATGTGAGTGACCCGGTCATCGGCGTCTCCTTTGACGGCACCGGCTATGGAAGTGACCAGACCGTCTGGGGCGGCGAATTTCTTCTCGCGGATTACCACGGGTTCACCCGTGAGGGCAGCATCGAACCCTTCTGGCAGGTCGGCGGCGACCGGTCAGCAAAGGAGGGCTGGCGCATTGCGGTTTCCATGATCGGCAGTCTGGAAAAGGATCGCCAGGCGGCTCTGGACACCGCAACGCGCCTCGGCCTTTGCAGCGGCCAGGAAGCGCGGATTCTGATGCGGATGATGGATCAGCATATGAACGCGATCCGCTCGACAAGCGCAGGCCGACTGTTTGACGCAGTCAGCGCGATCCTCGGCATCCGCCGCGTCTCTACCTTTGAGGGAGAGGCGTCCACTGCCCTGCAGTTTGCCGCCGAACGCTTTCTGGAAAAAATGAAAGAGCACCCGGTTCGATTCCGGGAGAATCCCAGCAGACACACGGACGAAATCGGAGAGTTACTCCTTAGCGACCAGACCGACAACCGCCTGCTTCTGGCAACCGGCGCCCTGGTGAGAACGATGTATGAACGCAGACTGGCCGGAGAATCTCCTGAGCAGCTGGCCTGCTTCTTCCATGAAACGCTGGCCGCACAGATTGCGGCTGCCTGCAGGAAAATCCGCGAGAAGACCGGCGTGACACGCGTGGCACTGAGCGGCGGCGTATTCCAGAATCTGCTGCTGGTACACCTGACAAAGGAACGCCTGACCGAAGATGGATTCGACGTACTGCTCCACAGCCTGATCCCGCCAAACGACGGCGGCATCGCACTGGGACAGGCGGTTGTCGCCATGCAGTATCTGAAAGGCAAAGCAAACCACAATGACACAATCAGCACAAACGAGCCCGAGGGAGCATGCTCACCCGCGGCCAACGGCGAACCGGATCGTGACATATTTTGTCACAATTCAATGAATACAGGCTTAACGAATACGTTTGCGCATTCATTAAACAACAAATATCAATCGTGAACGTTACTCACGATACCATAACCAGCAGGAGGAAAAGGAAATGTGTGTAGGATTGCCAGCAAGAATCGTAACCATGAATCAGGGAATGGCCCTGGTCGACGCGGGCGGCGCGAGAAGAGAAGTCTCCGCCCAGCTTCTTGACGATCTGGAGCCGGGCGACTATGTAATGGTTCACGCAGGAATCGCCATCGCAAAAATCACGGAAGAAAACAGCGACGAAACCGACCGCATGATGGAGGATCTGTTCTGATGGGCACAAAGAAACCATGCGCACAGGAAATCATTTCCTCTTACGACGGTCCCAGACTCCGGATCATGGAAACCTGCGGAACCCACACACACGAAATCTTTCGTCTGGGTATCCGGACGATCCTGCCGCCCAATCTGGAACTGATCTCCGGTCCCGGCTGCCCGGTCTGCGTGACGCCGGTCAGCTTCATCGATGAAGCGGTCATGCTCGCGCTCGAATACGGGACGACGATCTGCACCTTCGGCGACCTGGTCCGCGTACCGGGAACCAGATATTCTCTGGCCGCCGCGCGTGCGCAGGGTGCAAACATCCGCATCGTCTATGCCCCTCTGGATGCGGTATCCTACGCGAAAAAACATCCGCACGAGTCGGTTGTCTTTCTCTCGGTCGGCTTCGAGACGACGACGCCGGCATCCTGCCTCTCCGTCCGGCTGGCTGCTGCAGAGGAACTGACAAACTTCTCGCTGCTGACAGCCAACAAAACCATGCCCGGCGCCTATCGCGCACTGAAGGACAGCGCCGATATCTTTCTCTACCCGGGTCATGTCCACGCCATCACCGGCACTGCGCTCTGCGAAGAAATGGTGAAAGAAGGCGTGAGCGGTGTGATCGCCGGATTCACCGCCGATGAAATTCTCACCGCCCTGGCTGTGGCCATCGTCCGCCACTGGGAAGGCAGACCTTTCTTCGTCAACTGCTACCCTCGCGTCGTCCGACCCGAAGGCAATCCAAAGGCTGTCGCGCTGATGGATACGATGATGGACCGATGCGACTCCGAATGGCGCGGACTGGGCTGCATCGCCGACTCCGGCATGCGGCTGAAAGACGAATTTGCCGCCTTCGACGCGCGACGCAGATTCCATCTGCCGCCCGTCACCGGACACGCGAACCCGGCCTGCCGCTGCGGCGACATCCTTCAGGGCAAATGCCGCCCGTGCGACTGTACCCTGTTTGGAAAAACCTGCACGCCGGAACACCCGATCGGCGCCTGCATGGTCTCCAATGAGGGCGCCTGCTCCGCCTGGTTTCAATATTCCGTATAACAACTGCCCCTGCGAATCACCAGATATCATATGTAGAAAGGACCCCAGCCATATGAACCAGACCGTAACGCTGGCCCACGGCGCCGGAGGCAGACAGACCTCCGAGCTGATCGACCAGGTCTTCAAAACGCATTTTTCCAACCCGGATCTGACTGCCGACGATGCGGCAGTTCTCCCTGCTCCGACCGGGCCGATCGCCATGACGACCGATGGCTTTATCGTCTCGCCGGCCTTCTTTCCGGGTGGCAACATCGGCAAACTCTCCGTCTGCGGCACGGTCAACGACCTCGCCTGTATGGGTGCGAAGCCTCTTTACCTCTCCTGCGCCTTCGTCATTGAAGAAGGATTTCCCATGGAACAGCTGGAACAGATCGCCGCTTCCATGGCCGCCACCGCCTCCGAAGTCGGCGTACGGATCGTCTCCGGCGACACCAAGGTAGCCGGGAAAGGCCAGGTGGACGGAGTCTTTATCACAACAACCGGCATCGGACAGCTCACAGACGGCGTCCGCACCTCCGGCGCCTTTGCGAAGCCCGGCGACCGCGTCATTGTGACCGGCGACATCGGTCGGCACGGCTGCACCATCCTGCTCGCGAGAGAAGATTTCGGCATTGAGACCGACGTAACCAGCGACTGCGCGCCGCTCTGGCAGGCTGTCCGCTCCATTCTTGATGTGACGACCGACGTCCATGTGATCCGCGACGCGACCCGCGGCGGCGTCGGCACCGTCCTCTACGAAATCGCTGCCCAAAGCCAGGTCGGCATCCGCCTCGACGCAAACGCCATCCCGGTCGCAGACAGCGTCCGCGGCGTCTGCGGTATGCTCGGCCTCGAACCGCTGTATCTGGCATGCGAAGGAAGACTGGTGATCGTCACCCCGACAGAGCAGACGGACTCGGTTCTGAACGCCCTGCGCCGCATCCCTGCTTCCAGGGAAGCCACTGTCATCGGCGAGATCACCGCGGATCATCCCGGATATGTCACCCTGACGACAGCCATCGGTGCCCAGACCATTCTCCCCGCTCCCGGCGGCGAACTCCTCCCCCGCATCTGCTGACACAAAGGGAAATCCAGGCGCAAGCGCTCCCCGAAACAATATTTTCTCATCCGAACGATCCTGCTTCCAAACAGCAGTCGCGGAGGAGAAACGATCGGAGGGGGACATTTTTCACGTCGGTACTTAGTGAGCTGAATGCTTTTTCAGCGAACTTAGTACCGCTACGTGAAAACCCAAGCGCAAGCGGTCCCCCGGAGATCGTTTCCCCTCCGCGACGTCCCATTTTAAAGAAAAGGAAAGAATCGATGAAAATTACCATAGAATCCATGCAGGAACAGCAATCGCCCCCCAAAGCCCCCGCCCCGAAGCCAGAACCAGAACCAAAGAAAACCGAACTGGAAAAACTGAAGGCCATGAGCGGCAAAGACCGCGCCTGGTACATCTGGGCCTACTACAAATTCCATATCCTCGCGGTCGTCATCGCCATCGGCCTCATCTGGCAGATCGGCCTTGTCATTTACCACTCCACCTTCACAAGCGCCTTCCACTGCATGTACTTAAACAGCTACTCCTCCGAAGGTCCGAATCCCGCGCCCCTGGAGGACCAGCTCCGGGAATACTTAGGCCTGGGCAAAAAAGAAACCATCACGGTCGAAACCGGCTACATCGCCTTCGGCGATGACGCCACCGAATACAGCTACGCAAATATGGCAAAAATTACGGCACTGTCCGCTTCCAAAGATCTCGACGTCCTGATCGCGGACACCGCGTGTACCAATCACTATGCCGAACTCGGCGCGTATATGGATCTGGAAACCTTCCTGCCCGCCGATCTGCTGGAAAAGGTGCGCGATCGTCTCTATTACGCGACCGGAGAAGACGGAACCACAATCGCCTGCGCCATCGATATCAGCGGAACCGATTTTGTGACGGAATCCAATCTGACCCAGGATGTCCCGCTGCTCGGTATCATCGTCAACAGCGTCCGAACCGATAACGCAGTTGCCCTGATCCGCTGCATCCTGGAACCTTAACAAACCCCAGTTTTTCCAGCAATGCCCTCGATGGGATGTTTGTCTCCCAGACAGACGCCCAGACAGGGCATTCATATTCTTCCGTAATATAATTCAGAATCTGCCTGCACGCTTCCTCTGCATATCCCATCCGGCGATATGGCGGAAAGATTTCATATCCGAGCTCCAGGTGCGTCTCTCCGATCTCATCCTCCCAGTCATACACCCCGGCCGCCCCGATGAGCGTGTCCTCTTCCTTTCGCACCACTGCCCAGACGCCATATTCATAGAACCGATACTGGTTCTGGATATAGGCTTCCAGCAGCTCCGAATCGGTAAAAATCAGATCGCTGTCCCACCGCAAAAATTCCTCCTGATCCCGTTTCGTGACCTCCCGGATCCGAAGCCGCTCAGACTCCGCAATCCGCCAGGGAAGGCCCAGATGGCGACGCACCAGCCGCTCCAAGAACCGTTCGTCCACTGCTTCCACTGTCTCTACCGCATAATCTGCCTCCGGCAGTCCGCTCCCAATTGCGGCAAAGGCACTCCCTGCCGCCTTCGCGGCAGAGAGTGCCTCCTTTTCATCCGACAGAATGACCGGATAAGCAATGCCCTCGACCAGGACATCCCGCATCAAAACCATCGTTTATTCTTCACTTTCTCCGGCTCGCCATATTCCTCTCCGAAGGTCTCCGCCGTAATCGACTGAATCTTCTGCGGCTTCAGCGGCCGGTCGCTGTAGTCCGTGCGGGTCTCCGCAATTCGATTGACCACATCCATTCCCTCCACGACCTTACCGAAGGCCGCATAAGCGCCATCCAAATGCGGAGAGGTCTGGTGCATGATAAAAAACTGCGAACCAGCGGAATTCGGCATCATGGAGCGGGCCATGGACAGCACACCCTCCGTATGCTTAAGATCGTTCGCAAACCCGTTCTGGGAAAATTCACCCTTAATCGAATAGCCGGGGCCACCCGTCCCGGTGCCCTGCGGGCATCCCCCCTGAATCATAAAGCCCTTGATCACACGGTGAAAAATCAGACCGTCATAGAAGCCGCTCTTTACCAGGCTCAGGAAATTCTTCACCGTATTCGGCGCGATCTCTGGATACAGTTCCGCACGAATCACTCCGCCATCCTCCATTGTAATTGTAATCTCCGGATTCTTCATACTTGTCTCCCTCTTTCTTTTTTCTATTGATTGCTTTTACACAGTCACGAACTGCATGGAAAGCTGCCTTTTTGAAGCGTCGCTTTGCCTACAGCACATCCGAAAAATGCGGCCGCAGCCGTTTAAATATTTTCAGTCCGAGCAGTCCCACAAGGATGGTGACAACCCAGAAATAAAGCCCCAGTCTGGGTCTCTCCCAGAACCAGTTGCCCGTGAGCATACTGTCACGATAGCCCGCGGAAACATAGTAAAACGGATTCAGTTTCAACAGAGAAACCACCAGCGGATATCGGTCCGCAAACATGCTCTCATCATACATAATCGGCGTCAGCCACATGCCAAACTGCAGCAGAATACTGACAATCTGCGCCATGTCTTTGAAAAAAACATTGACCGCTGACGTCAGATACCCCAGCCCCAGCGACAGCATTGACGCCGCAAAGCTGTAATACAGAATCTGAATCCAGGTCACCATTGGAATCTTCCCGAAGCACAAAAACAGCACCAGCATAATCAGCACAAAGAACGCATGCACAAACAGGCAGGAGATCAGCTTGATGATCGGCAGAATCTCCACCTGGAACACGACCTTCTTGACCAGATAATTGTATTCCTGCAGGCATCCGGTCACACAGTTGAGCGATTCGCTGAAATAAAACCACGGCACGATACCCGGCACCAGCCAGAGTACATATGGGAACCCCGGCACCGGCGGCGTACTCTTGAAACCCAGCTGAAAGACAAAGAAATAAATCAGCACCGTGACCATCGGCTGCACAATCATCCACACAATGCCGAAATACGAACCGACAAACCGTTTTCTGAAATCCGCCTTCGCCAGATCCCAGATCAGCCGCCGTTTCCCCATGATCTCACGGAAAAGAGAAATCAGATAAAGCATATGATATTCGCCCTCTCTTTTCTGTCGGCTAGAAACGGAACGTGTCCTTTAATCCCAGCCATTTCTGATCCTTGTCACTTAAGTTCAGTGCCGTCCCGTCCTGCAGATGATACCCGGCAGCTGACGCACTCCCCGCATATTCTCCGACGACCTGCGGCCAGACAATGCCGATCTGCGGGTCATTCCAGGCCAGTCCTCCCTCATCGCCCGGATGATAGAAATCCGTCACCTTATAACAGAATTTCGCCACCTCAGACAAGACCAGGAAGCCATGCGCAAATCCTTCGGAAATATAAAACTGCTTATGATTCTCCTCGGTCAGCTCTACGCCGAACCACTGCCCGTAAGTCGGACTTCCCGCGCGCAAATCCACCGCCACGTCAAACACCTCTCCCCGGATCACGCGCACCAGCTTGCCCTGCGGAAACTGCTTCTGAAAATGAAGCCCGCGCAGCACCCCTTTCGTGCTCATGCTCTCATTGTCCTGAACAAACACCATGTCCAGGCCCGCCTCATGCATATCATTCTGATTGTACGTCTCCTCGAAATATCCCCGGCTGTCGCCGTGGACGGTCGGTTCGATCACATACAGTCCCTCAATCGGGGCCTTCGTTACCCGAATCTGTCCCATAACCGTTCGCTCCTTATGTCTTACACTCTCATACTTATGATGCTGTACAGCCGAAGCAATACATATCCGTCCATACAGCACATCACATACAATATACTACGGTTTGGATTCTTTGTCAAAACAACCGTATCATTTTTCACCGTCATCAGAAAAACCGGTAGAAATGGCAGGAAATACCGCCCCTGCACGCCGTTGATCACCTTCGAACTGACCGGCGTCCAGGCGATCAGCATCGAACCGAGAATCGCCGCCGCACATCCGGCGCAGACAATCAGAATCCAGAGGCGCTGACCCCGGCTGATGGCAAGATTCTCACCCGGCTTACGCAAGGTCAGCCCCAGCAGACTGAGCGAAAAAGCCACAACCAATGGATAAGGCACATCCAGCACCGGATCCAGACCACCTAACGACGAACCGATCATCGTCAGATGATAACTCTCCGTCTGCCACAGAAACGTCTGATAAAACATACGGATCAGCACCAGCGGCTGATGAAGCAGCAGCGTCAGGGTAAATCCCGGCTCCCCTGCCCACATCACATAGGCTTCCGTCTCTTCCACATAAGAAGCAACAACCTGACGATTCACCAGCACCATCGCCGCCACCCACGCGAAGGCCACCACAGCCGCCGCCAGAAACCAGCGCCGCCAGCCGCCGAACTTTCCCACCGGAATCAGCAGGCAAAGCCCCATCAGCACCGCATAGACCATTTTACACGGCCCGGCGACTGCGATCAGAACCGCCAGTAACAGAATATCCTTCCACGTCACCTGCTCCTTCTGATATGCCAGATCCAGACAGACCGCGGCAAATAGGAAGAAACAGCCCATGATCATCCCATCATAAGAATAGGAGGCGGACAGATGGAGCGTCATCGGCAGCAGCGCCACGCCGAACAGCACTTCCTTTCCAAACGGAAGACGGCGCATGGCCAGCCACGTCAGTCCCACAAAACACAGCAGGTTCCCAAGCCGTCCCAGAAACAGCATGGGCAGAGTCCCCAGAGAAAGTAGCCTGGCTGCGCTCATAAGCAGCGCCTGCGGCAGATAGACGAGCGGCGTCGTGACCACCGGCGGATACAGCGAATCTGCCGGTCTCCCGGCCAGTTCACTCTCCTGCCCCGGCACAAAACCCGAATCTGTGACGAGGTCATGGTAAAACCGATAAGTATCCTCCGTCAGCGTCTCACCCAGAACCGTATTCTGCACCGAAGAGGCCGCGTCAGCCTTCCAGATCCCCTCCTCCGTCGTTTCATAGACGTAATCCCCGTAAATATCCTCGACCCAGGCATCCCGCGCGTCAAGAAGCACCCGGCCATAGCGATCCATCGCTTCCTTTCCCATCAGACGGCTGGACAGCTGATATGCGCTGACATAATGGCTGATCTCATCCGGCGCCGACAGCGGCGGAAGAACAAACGCAAACAGCAGACCCAGAAACAGCCCCGCTGCCGGATAAATCCGCTCCGGCCGCCACGGCGCCCCTGTAGCTCCGTCTCCCCACCCTGCTCCGGACAGCAGACGCCACCCAAGCATCGCCGTCACAGCCAGAATCGCCACAGCCAGGATCTGATATCCGCTGGAAAGCCAGGCATCACCTGTCGCATACACGGCAGCCTTCACATCAGTGCCGTGCCAGAGTCCAAAAGCCAGCACAGCCAGCCAGCCGACCGCGATCCGCCGCATCGTGGCAGGCGCCATCCCGGCCGGAAGACTCCTTTCGCCGCCGGATCGCCCCCGCTTCATGCCGTCTCTCCTTCCGTCTCCTGCCCGGCATCCGCTTCTTCCCGTCTCTTCTCCTCCAGCGCCATCTCCTGAACCAGTTCCTTCACCCGCGTTTCAAGCTGCGAGATATGAATGGTCATGTAAAATACCTTCACAATCAAGACAAAAATTGCAAACAGGAACAGAAAATTCGTCGTCGCGTAAATACCAAGCAGATGTGCGCAGAAATCTGCCACACCAGGGAAAATACTGTAAATGACAAGCACCATTGCCAGTACAATCCAGAAAATCGAACTCTCAATCTGCAGCTTCGACCGACGGATCTTATGCATCATCAGATAAAAGGTTCCAAAACTCACCAGAACCAGCGCGACCCGAAGTGTCGTCGTCATCATTTCGCTTCCGCCTCCCATCGTTTCTCCCAGTAAAGCGGACTCATACTGCACCACGCAATCACCTTTTTCGGCAGTTTCCGATACCGCTTTCCCATCCGGTAACCCAGATACTTCATCCCGCTGGTCACAACCAGCGCGGGCAGCAGCCATGGATGAAAGGTTCGCACCAGGTATCCCGCCGTCTTCCTGACCAGCCGGATTCCCTCTCCCTCCGACGGCAGACCGTCAAAAATTTCCGGGTGATCTGCCTGCGACACCGCCATGTCGAAATTGCGCCGGAACTGCTGCATCGGCGACAGATTGTGCGAATGGATCACCTTCGCCTCCGGCACATAAGCGATTGCGTATCCGGCCTGAATGGCCCCGGCCGCATAGATCATATCCTCGTTGAAAATCGCATTGGACACAAATCCCTCCAGCCGCTCAAAAATATCCTTCCGATACGCACAGCAGACGTTGGACGCGAAATAGGTCTTGATTCCGAGTCTGGGAAGGTCCTTCGCCGTCTTAATCTGCGGTTCATCCGGATAATTGAAGTTCCTGGTGAAACGCTCGATCCGCCGACATCCTTTTGCCGGAAGCTGTCTGGCATATGCCATCGCCACCGTTTCCCCATCTGGTCCTGTCCGGGAAAGCCCCTCCAGCAGCCGCTCAAGCAGAAAATTGTCCTGCGGCACCGCGTCGTCGGTCATAAAGACCATCACGTCCGCCTCCGAGTACCAGGCCGCCAGGTTTCTCGTCCCGCCATGGTCGAATGCCAGCTTCGTCACATGACGGACCTCCAGACCAGGCGTATCCCGATACTTCTCGTCTTTCCAGTAACATTTCTCCGTATTCATCACGATGATTTTCCGCGGCTTCACAGTCTGCTTTCTCAACGCCTGCAGCAGCTTCGAAAATCGCCGGTCCGGCCGATAGGTCGGAATCAGCACATCCACTGTCATTCTTCACCATTCCCTTTTCTTCACCGCGGCGGTTCCCGCCGCACGCCTCTCACTGCTCTCCCCCCTGTCCGGGCAACCCTGGCCCAGACGCACAATACAAATCCGGCTGTCATTCCTGCCATCAGCAGCAGATAAGCCCAGGCAGCCCCCGGGATTCCGCCATGGACAACCAGCCGCGGCGCCAGCACGGCCGCCACAGCCGCAGACACCAGGTAAATTCTGAAAATCACGCGCTGTCTTCGCATAATCACCAGCGCATAATAATGCAGGTTCAAAAGTGCGTAACATCCGCCTCCCAGAACAATCAGTCCAAACGGCAGATGATACCCCGCCAGTTTCCCGGCATATGCCGCCCCGAGAATCCGTTCCATCAGCACAAGCACCGGTCGGCCAAGCACAAACACACCGCCGACCGCCAGCACAGTCAGGCTGCCGATGATGCCCGCAATCTGCAGCAGTTTCTTCGCGAACGCACGGATCGCCCGCTGATCCCACTGATCCGTCAGCATGGTCAGAAACGGCCGGATCACAAATCCGGCTGCCAGATTGATTACCGACGTCGGCATAAAAATCACATTGAAATATCCGGACGCCGCGTCTCCCAGATGCGCATCAATCGCATATTTCGCGGCCGAAAATACATAAAAATCCAGAAAAACCGATACAAACAACAGTCCCGTAGACGCCGTCAGTGTACAAAGCCTCGCCCCGGCCCAGGCATAATCCACACCGTCAATGGCCCGCAGCACCACCACGTCAAACAGGCAGACCCCGGCAATCTGCGCCAGCACCGCGGCCATACACGCGGTCAGCAGATTCCCGCTCACAAGCAGCGAACACAGAAACACGCCAACCGAAAGCATCGTGCGGAACGCATTGGATTTCCCGGTCAGGTACAGCCTCCCCTGCCGCTGAAATTCCGACTCATACACATCTGCCAGACCGTCCGCCACCTTATACCCGACTAACAGCAGGATAATCGTCGCCTTGCGCGTCGTGTACCCGCTCACCAGAAGATAGCCGCCCCCTGCAAGCAATGCCAGCAGACAGGTCGCATAGCGATGATGCAGGTAGTCGCCAAAGCGGTATTCTCCCTTGCCATCCGTGATTTGAAACGGCCGGATTCCGAAATAGGCAAGCAGAAACATCTGCTGCCCTACCGTACTGAAGCCAAAGGAAAAGATTCCCCCATCGTCCTCCCCGGCAATCCGCATGACCAGAAAAGAAAGAACCATACTGGCAAACGCATAACAGAAGCTTCCGATCATATTCCAGAGAAGATTCGACCGCTCCCGATCCGGTCCCGTTCGGATCAACAGGTTCGTCCACCCTCTCATCTTACGTTCCCTTCCTCCTCCGGAAATTCTGAATCAGCAGGATCGAAATCAGAATCCGCGCCATATATTGAGCCGCCACCAATGGCTTTAAATAACTCTTGCCACCCAGGCGCGGGGCAATGCGCACCGGCACCTCCGCCACCTTCGCCCCCTGCCGGATCAGAAAGGATACGGTATCCGGTTCCGGTCCATAATTGAGATTCCAGGCAAACTCCCGGATCATCTCCCGGTTGAACATCCGCATACCGGACGTCGGATCCGCCACATGAACCCCCGTCGTCAGCCGGATGGCCGCCGTAATCAGATGACTTCCCAGCATCCGCAGGGAAAGCCCCTTCTTCTCATCAAGGAAACGACTTCCAATGACGATGTCATACCCTTCGTCAATCTTTTCCTTCATTGCCCCAATGTACTCCGGCTGGTGCTGCCCGTCTCCGTCAAACTGAATCGCGCAGACATAATTCCGTTCATGGGCATATTTCATTCCTGCCTGAAAGCATCCGGCAAGCCCCAGATTGACCGACAGATCCAACAGATGATAGCCGCGTCTGCGGCAGATTTCCTTCGTATGATCCGTCGAACCGTCGTTCACCACAATATAATCATATTGCGGATAATCCCGGATCAGTTCATCGACCACCGTCTCGATGTTCGCCTCCTCATTGAAGGCCGGAATGATGATCAGTACCTCATTCATGCCAAGTCATTCTCCTGTCACAGTTCTTCTTGCGCGATCTGTCCCGCCCCTCCATTCTCCTTAACAGGACAGAATCAAACCACAGATCTCATCGACCGTCTCAAGCGGGAGCTCCGCATACAGCGGCAGAGTAAGCACCTGGGAAGCAATCCGCTGCGCCACCGGCGTCTCCCCCGGGTCATACTGATCCCGGTAACAGGCATAGCTGTTAATACAGGGATAAAAATACTTCCGCGCAAAAATATTATGCTCCGCCAGCATCGCGAAAATCTGATCCCGGTTCGCCCGATAGCCGTCAAATACCACCGGCATATACGCGTAATTGTACTTCATCCCATCCCTCGGTGCGCACAGGCGGATTCCTGCCACGCCCTCCAGATGTTCGCGGTAACGCTCCGCCAGCCGTTTCCGTTTCCCGATTTCCCGATCCACATAACGCAGGTTACACAGACCCATCGCTGCCTGGAATTCGTTCATTTTGCCGTTCGCGCCTACATACTCCACGGACTCATACCCGGTAATCCCGAAATTCTTCAGCTGATACAGGCGGTCCTTCAGCGCCGGATCGCGGAAGGAAGCCGCTCCGCCCTCGATGGAATGAAACACCTTTGTCGCGTGAAAGCTGAACATGGACACATCCCCGAATTCAGCCACTCCCGTACCTCTCCATTCCTCGCCAAACGCATGAGCCGCATCATAGACCACCTTCAGACGATGGCGGTCTGCAATCTCCTGGATCCGATCCACGTCACACAGATTCCCATAGACATGCACCGGCACAATCGCCCGCGTCCGCTCTGTAATCAACGCTTCGATCCGATCCACATCGATCGTGTAATCCCGGTCGTTGATATCACAGAATACCGGCTTTAACCCGTTCCTCACAATTGCATGCGTCGTCGAGGAAAAGCTGAACGGCGTCGTGATCACCTCCGGCGCGTCTCCCACGCAGAACCGGGGTGTCCGCTCTCCCCCCGGATAGCAGCTGCCATGCGCCGTATGCCCCGTGAGTTCCAATGCTTGAATCGACAGTTCCAGCGCCGTATGCCCGTTCACAAACAGCTCCAGGTTCGGCGTTCCCAGATATTGCTTCAGTTCCTCCCGGAACCGCTCATGGTACTCGCCCATATTGGTCAGCCAGCAGCTGTCCCAGATGGGCTTGAGCATCTCCACATACTCCTGAAACGGAGGCATCGAAGAGCGCGTCACCATCACCGGCGTCTCATGCTTCTGTGTCATCCTCTCCATCTCCCATGCAATATTCTTCGTATCTCCTGGCAATATACTGCTCCCGGATCTCACTCATCGGCTCGATTCCCTTCCCCAGGAAGACATTCAGATGGTTCTTCACCATATCATACCCGGCCAGGCGCGAGAACACGACGCCTCCGGCAAAACGCGGATTGCACTCGAGGAAACAGTATTCCTGCTCCCCCTGCTCTCCACTGTCGATAAACTCAAAATTGACACAGCCGCGAATATCCAATGCCCCCGCAATCTCCCGGCATTCCCGCTCCAAAAGCGCATCCCGGAACACATGAACCGACGTTCCCGCACCGTTTTGCGTCCGCAGCAGTTCCCGTCTCGCGACACAGACACAATCTCCGCTTTCCGGGTCACGAACCACATCGACGGTAATCACGTCGCCCTCAATCTTCGGCTGTACCAGATAACGCGACGAAGTCCGGCGAAGTGCCGTCGACCAGTACGCCATCTGTGCCGGATCCTGAACGATGTGCAGATCCTGACTGCTACGCCCATCCACCGGCTTAATCACCTGCGGAAATGTCATGTCCCCATATCCGGAAGACGCCTCCGCAAGAAAAATCCGGGTCAGCCATTTGCCTGGAATCGTCCGGCAGAGCTTCCTCTCCGAGAGAAACTCCTCCATCTTTTCTTTATTGCGGCACCAGGTGATCGTCTCTGAACCGGACATACAGACAGCAGCCGTCAGACCGCCCATGCCCGGGTCTTCCAGACGCCAAGCCTGAAGCGCATCCACCTCAACATCCGTGAGCGGAAGAATCCAGGAAACCCGCTCTCTCTCACATACATCCAGCAGAAAATTCCGGTAGGCCGTCTCATCCAGCCCAGACACCGACGGATAGAACACGTCCACATCACGGGAAGACGCCACCCATTTTGCCGGGTAAATGTCACACCCAACCACCCGGAATCCCATCTGCCGGCAGACGCGGATCACCTCTCCCGCGGAAAATGAACCGATCGCCGTCACCAACACGGATTGTTTCATGCCCTTCGGCCTCCTATCTTTTCAGTCTTTCCTTCCCCATCTTCCAGAGGTAAAAGAAACTCTCCATCCGGCATAGCCACGCCAGAAACACATACACAGCCACGCCAAATATCATCTGCAAGGCAAGCTTCATCCACGCCGACGCTACCGGCGCCCATGCGCCGAATACCATCACCGCCACGCACATCACCACCGACAGCAAAAGCGACGGCGCCACATCCATCCACTGATGAAGGATACTGTAGCCCAACAGCCTCTGGTTGGGTGCCGCGTTCACAAACGTGCACAGAAAATCCTGAAACGCTTTCAGACCCACCATAATATATACGTCAAACTGCATTCCTATGACAAGCGCAATCACGCTCAGCAGCTTCTTTACGACCTCCAGTGTCAGGAAAATGTCGCTGCGCCCCACCGCATTGACCGCCTGCAGGTTTGTGATGTGAATCGGCCAGAAGCAATAGGAAATACACATCATACGAAGAAACGGAACACTGATCATCCATTTCTCCCCCAGGAGCGCCAGCACCAGCGTATCCGCCACCGCAAACAGACCCAGAAGCATTGGCAGGACCAGAAAGGAGCTGAGCCGAATCGCGCGCCGCATCATGGAGCGCAGGCGCTCTGGGCTGTCCTGCTCGGCGGAAAAAGCCGGCAGCAGCACCGCCTGAATCGCCGCGCCGAGATTACTCGCAACCAGTTTTGGAAACTGTTCTCCCCGGTTATAGCTTCCCAGCAATTCTTCATTATAGATCTTCCCGATCAGAAGTCCATACAGATTATTAAAAATCGTATCCAGAAGCGAAGCGCACAGGAGCTTCCAGCCGAATGCAAACATGGCCTTCACCCGTCTGACCGCAAAGCACAGCCTTGGTCGCCAGGATACCGTCACAAAAAGCACCGCCATCAGTGCCAGATAATAGCTGATCTGCTGCCAGACCATCGCCCACACGCCAAAGCCCTCACAGGCCATGCCGATGCTCACCGCGCCCGACACCAGAGAAGCCGTCAGCGTAGAAAAAAACAGCCCGCGAAACTCCATATTCCGCGAAACCCATGCTGTCTGTACCGAGATCACCGCCCCGGGAAACAACACCAGTGAAAGCGTCCGCACAACCTTAAAAAGCCCGCCAATGCCGTAAAAAGCTTCAATCGATGGAGCTGCAAGATACAGCAGACCATACAGGACGGCCGCGATCGCCAGTTCAAAATAGCAGACCGACGAAAAATCGATTTCATCCGCTCCGCGCCGCTGAATCAGCGCCGTGCTGAATCCACTCTGCACAAAGGTGTTCGCGATCGTGATAAAGATCGTGATGATACCCACCACCCCGTATTCGGCCGGTGTCAGCAGACGCGCCAGGATAATCGCGATCACAAACTGTACGCCCTGGGCGCCGCCATTCTCCAGCAGCTTCCAGAACAGCCCCGCGGCTACCCGGTTCTTCATATCATTCTGAGCCACTTCATTTCCTCCCCCGCGTCGTCCCGTGGAAGGCGCCCTGCAACCATCGATAGACTCCCGGATACGCTGCCTCCAGGCGGATAAAAAAACGGGTGCGCAGATTCAGTTCCCGGTAAAACCCGCGATTCTCTGCAGCCAGAATCTTTGAAAACCGCCTGGTATTTACCCAGGTCAGATACCGCAGCCGCCGCACCGCGTGCGCCACCGTACCATGGAACCGCCCGCCGTTTCTTTCGTCAAAGCCGCGGTACATCCGCTCCATCGCCTGGGCATACTCACGCTGTTTGCGCTCATAATCGCCCTCTTTCATCAGATTCGTCCAGGAAAATGTCCCCCCGAGCCGATAGACACACATGGGCTCGTCCATATAGTATGCCCAGCCCCGCTCCGCCGCAAGCAGCTGCAGCGGAATATCGGCAATCGGCGCCTGCACATAGAAATCCGGCAGCTGCTCCACCATCTTTCGCCGGAACATCAGCGAAGCTGTCGGGTAGCCGGATGTCTTGTCTATGATCTCCTCCGGCCGGACCCGTCGGCTGCCCCGGTAAGGACGCATCATCCGCTCCGTAAACGCCCTGCCCTGGACCTCTACCTTCGCACTGTGAAAACAGAGCGAGCAGTGCGGATGCGCCTCCAGAAAATCTACCTGCTTCTGCAGCTTATCTGCATCCGTCCAGTAATCGTCTCCTTCGCACATGGCAATATAGCGGCCACGCGCCCTCGGGAAATTAAAGGTTCCGCTGATATTGGTCATGCCCTTTGAATATTGATTCTCCGTCTGCAGAATCGGAAAAATCTGCTCCGGATAGCGCCTGGCGTATTCTTTTATGATCTCTGCCGTCCCATCCGTCGACGCGTCGTCGTGGATCAGTACTTCATAAGCGAAATTCGTCCTCTGCGTGACAAATCCCTCCAGTGCGTCCCGGATGTATTCCGCCTGGTTGTACGCGATGCAGCAGATACTGACCAGAATCGTTTTCTCATCACCCGGCTGTCTCATTCCCATCAGGCCTTTCTATCTTAAATGATTTTCCCCCGCCAAACATTACATTCCTCTTACTTTTTTCTTGCCAATCCCTTTTATTTTACAATATCGCCACAAATTTGTAAATCTGATATGGCATTTTTCACCGGATTATGCTACATTAACTGTAATAGTTGAGACACAGGAGGGATTTTTCAAATGCACAAGTACAGAACATACGGACTCTCTCTGCTACTCGCCGGAGCGATGGCTGCCACGACCGTTTTCCCCGCATTCGCGGACGAG
Source organism: Clostridiales bacterium (assembly GCA_021202925.1). GTDB lineage: Bacteria > Bacillota > Clostridia > Lachnospirales > Lachnospiraceae > Brotaphodocola. The sequence goes on from JAJQCD010000015.1 coordinate 45,175, forward strand.
ACATCCACCGGCACGGTGATCTCCGTTTCCAGTCCGGGGGCTTCCTCGGACACGGTGACCGGACCATCGGCCAGCGCCGTAATCACTGCCGGTTCCGGTGCGAGCGGATCAGACAGTTCTTCCAATATTTACAGCGGCCCGGGCGCTTCTTCCTCGTCGACAGCTGCGACGACAACCAGCAGCCCCACCGTTGAGGCCGGCGTTGGCGTCAGCCCATCCGGTGACAGCGCTTCTTCGCAGACCACGACCGTAACGCCGGAGACTTCGGTCTCCACAGGCTCGACGGATACGACCACGACGCCCACCGCAGACTCCGAACTGACGGAAGCACAGGCAGCGGAACTGGAAGCAGAACAGGCGGCCGCCGCAGAAGAAGCAGCGAATCTGAACAACCCACTGATTGTTCCCGAACGGACGCCTCATCTGCAGACGACGGTTCTCAGCCTTGATCTCGGCGACTGGTCCAATCCTTATGTGAACAACCAGCAGATTGAAGGAATGACATCCGGTTTCAGCGGTCTGTCTACCTTTCTCGAATCCATCCATGGCAACGTACTCTACCGTACCTACAGTGAGTCGCAGGGCTGGACCGGCTGGGCCATGAATGGACAACAGACCGCGAATACGATCAGTCTGGTACCGGTCGAAGCGATCCAGTACCGGTTTGCGGGACCCGTCGGCGATCAGTATGATATTTATTATTCCACGATTTTAAGCGACGGCACACGCACCGGCTGGGCGAAGAACGGCGAGACGGCCGGAAGCATGGGACAGGGACTTTATCTGACCGGCTACCAGCTTGCCTTCTATAAGAAAGGCAGCGCCGAGGCCGCAAGTCTTGATACAACGAACGCCCTGATGTCCGCACACGCAGACGGCGTCCAGTATGTAGACGGTGTGCTCCAGTATATCACCGGTACCGGCGGCGGCTATACCGGCTGGGGCTGGTCCGGCAACGACCGCTATTACTTCCAGGATTCCTATCCGGTGACCGGCTGGCAGTATGTGGACGGCTACAAATATTATTTTGCCGAAGACGGCAAGCTGGTCAGTGACGTGGAATCCCTGCTGGAAGGCGACGGACCCTACCTGATCAAGGTCAACAAAGAGATGAACTGCATGACCATCTACGCACAGGACGGCGGCAACGGCTACATTATCCCCGTCAAGTCCTTCCTGACCTCCGTCGGCGATGACACACCGATCGGCACCTTCTCCACACCGGAGAAGTACCGCTGGCGCCTGATGATCCATGATGTGTATACCCAGTACGCAACCCGACTGGGTTCCGGGCTTTCGTTCCTGATCCACTCGATCATCTATGACGCCGCAGATCCGTACACCGTATGGGCCAGCACCTACAACAATCTGGGCATCGCCCGCTCCGCCGGCTGCATCCGCCTCGCCTCCGGCGACGCCAAATGGGTCTACGATCACTGCCCGCTTGGTACAACCATCGTTGTCTACAACAGCTCCGTTGCAGGACCGTTTGAACGGCCAACGATCGCTTACGAGATCCCCTTCGAACAGACCTGGGACCCGACCGATCCCAACGTCACCGAAGAAGGCATCGCAGCCGAAACGGCCCGCATCATGGCAGCATTCAACCAGTAAGAACCGAACCTTCCGGACAGAAAAAGAAGGAGTCAGCCGACTCCTTCTTTTTCTGTCTGAACCACTGCACATCCCTTCTTACATCCAGAGAATATAAACCAGTGTCAGGCACAACCCCACCCCGGCCAGCATCAGTCCGAAAGACAGGCTCCGGCCAATGATCATTCCGTTCTCCCGCAGTTCCTCATAACGAAGCGCAAGGGTATGCCGGTGATCCACCTGAAGCGGATGCTTGCGCCGCCAGAGACAGTTCGCCACTGCCTGTGCGGCGTTCATTATACCGCCAAGTGCGTCCGTGAATGGATTTCCCTCCAGCCGTTCGCGCGGCAGCGGGCTGTCCCGGTAAATACTTTTTCTTAAGCCAACCACCAGACCATCCGGCGCCCGCTCATACGCGCGGGCAAACACTGCGCCAACCGGAATCAGGACCTGCACGATCCGGTCTGTGAGCCCATCCGGCACCAGACAGCAGGCTCCCAGCACCAGCGGCACGAACTCCATCAGAAGCGGCCGGTAAATCCGGTTTTCCAGATCCAGCCAGGACGGCCAGCGATTGATATACGCCCCTTCCTTCATCAGAATCTTTCGGATGACAAACAGATAAACCAGGGCGCCGATGGTGATGGAAACCAGTCCGCCGCAAAGATTAGTCAGGCTGAAATAATGAACCGTTTCGCCAAACCCGGCAAGCCGCATCAGCCCCTGTCCCAGCGCCGCCGCCCGATCCATCACCGTATGCGGAAACAAACCCCAGATAAACAGCACCAACGCACTTCCGGCCAGGGCAAACGTACTCTCCCCATTCATATAACCCGTCTGACTGTCATATTTTTCCTGTCTGGCTCTGTCCCTGTTTTCCTCCACAAATATCGCAACAAACAGCTTCGTCATATAAGCGACCGTCAATCCACCGGAAAACAGGAATACATATTCCAACGCCCGCATGACTCCGACACTTCCGTACTCCACAATACTCTCATGAAGCAGCGTCTTGCTGATATATCCGCCAAAAAACGGAATACCGCCGATCGCCAGGGCGCCGGTCAGAAAGATGGCCTTCAGCAATGGCTTTTTCCTGCCGAATCCACGAATCTCGTTCAGATCCAGCGCGTGCGCATTCCAGTAAATGACGCCCGCCGCCAGAAACAGAACCAGCTTGATCAGAGAATGATTGACCATATGCAGCATGGTTCCATGCACCGCAAGCGCATTCTCCTCACCAAGCAGGCACTGCATTCCCACCCCGATCAGGATAAAACCAATCTGAGACATGGAGGAACAGGCCAGCGTCCGTTTCAGATCAATGGAACAGACCGCAAGCAGGGCGCCAATCAGCATCGTCACCGCACCGATTGCCAGAATCAGATTTCCCCATTTCGCATCGTGCAAAAACAGACCGCAGGTAATAACCAGCACGCCATAGATGCCCGTCTTCGTGAGGATACCAGACAGCAGCGCAGACGCAGGTGCCGGCGCCACCGGATGTGCCTTCGGCAGCCAGATATGAAGCGGAAACGCACCCGCCTTCGCCCCAAAACCAACCAGCATACAGGAACCCAGCGCATACAGAACCGTCTTGTTTTCATACCCGGCCGCAGCTTTGGCCAACGCGGCTATCTCCAGCGTGCCAAGCTCATGCCGGATACCAAAAATCCCCATCAGCATCACCAGGCCACCGATCACCGCCACCGCCAGATAGGTATCCGCGGCTCGAAGCGCAGGGACTGTTTCCTCCTGTGCGACCCACACATACGAAGTAAAGGACATCATCTCAAAAAATACAAAGGTCGTATACAGGTTTGCCGACAGAAACACCCCCATCGTCGCTCCCAGTGTCAGTAGCAAAAACAGATAAAAACGAGGGGTATTTGGATAACCGGTGAAATACTGCCGCGACAGAATTACCGTCATCATCCACATGAACGCCACAATCATGGCATATAACAGGCGAAATCCATCCAGTGTAAAGGAAAAGCCAAAACCGCACACCTCGGCCACATGCAGCGACAGAACCGCGCCTTCTCCCACCATACCGGCATATCGCACGAACAGCCAGCCCATCGCCAGGCATTCCGTCACTGCAAAGAAATCCGCACAGAATCCGCTGTCCCGAAGCATCGCATCCGCCATCCGCTGTGCGTCATGCCCGCCGCCGGATGCCATGGCCCGTCGCCCCGCCCACTGACCGGCTATCCAGGAAAGGAAGCCGCCGACAAACGGGTAACACACCAGAAATCCCAAAAACCAGGCTTCATTCATCGTTGTTCCTCCTTCAGTGAATCACATCCACCAGCCGTGTCAGCTCATCGATCAGCGGCTGCGGATGCAGGCCGAAAGCAATCATCGCGACCACGAATATGCCGATCGGCAGAAGCATCCGCCACCCAGGATCGTGAACCTGGTCATACGGGACAGGCGTCGCATGACCGGCTCCCGCAGGCGTCACGCTCACCCGTTCCGTACTCCCACTCCCAGAATCCTTCGCCGGGAAAAAGGCGTGTACCGATACCGTCAGCATATAAATCGCCGTCAGCAACGCGGAAGCCATCAGCGCGGCAATTCCCACATAGCCCAGCAGATTCCGGCTCTCTATCGCCGCCTTCACCAGATTCCACTTGCTGATGAAGCCGCATAACCCGGGCACACCCATCAGAGCCAGCCCACACACCGTACAGGCCGCGAAAACCTTTGGCATCCGTCGGCCCAGACCATCCAACTGCCAGATATACTCACGCCCGCTCCGGCTGATCACCGCACCCGCACAGAAAAACATGCAAATCTTCATCAGCGCGTGAAAAACCATATGGCTCAGTGCACCAACCAGACCAGATGGCGTCATCAGCGCGGTGCCGAACAGAATATACGACAGATTGCCGACCGTTGACCACGCCAGTCTCCGTTTCAGGTGCGTCTCCTTCACCGCGCGGCTGCAACCATAGACGATGGTAACGATCACCGGAATCAACACCACCGTCTGCGCCCAGGTTCCACAAAGGAACTGTGCGCCAAAGCTGTAATAGGTAATGCGCATAGTCGTAAACGCCCCCGCCTTGACGACCGCCACCGCATGCAGCAAAGCCGTCACCGGAGTCGGCGCCACACCTGCCTTCGGAAGCCAGCCAGAGAACGGAAACATCGCCGACTTGACGCTGAATCCGAAAAAGCAGAACACATAAATCAGCAGCAGCAGATTTTTGCGGTCACCGATCTTCACCAGATCAAGTACCCCGCCCGGCACAAAATCCGCTGTCGTCCCATAGATGAGGATAAAAATAACGCCCATAAATGCGAACGCCGCGCCGCCCAGCGAATAGTACAGATACGTCCGGCTTGCCAGAATCGCTTCCCGCGTCAGCGTGTGCATCACCAGCGGCAAGGTAACCAGCGTCAGCATCTCATAAAAGCAGTACATGGTCACCACATCCTCCGCCAGAGCGATTCCCATCGTCACTCCATAGGTGACGGTATAGAACAGGAAAAAGGTCACCTCATGTTCCTCCTGCTCCATGTACTCAAACGCGTAAAGCGTCGCCAGCGGCCAGAGCACGGCAATGATCCCGACAAACACCGTTCCCAGCCCATCCAGCTTCAGGCTCAGCGTCAGATTACTCGTAAACCGGAAAATCACGATGCGCTCCTCTGGCCGGTGAAACAGAAGCAGCAGCGCCAGTACCGAAGTCACAAGCACCACACCCTCGATATAGACCTGCCTCTGCCTCCGGCTCTGAAACGGCAGCAATGGAAGTAACGCACCGCCAAGAACAGGAAGCACCACAACAACTGCCAGCAGAATGGCACTCATTCCCATCGCCCCCTTTTCTACAGCACAACCGCGGCGATCCCGCTCACGAACCGAATCAACGGATTCGGGAAAATACCGAGCAACAGTGCCAGGGCCGCCAGCACAGCCAACGGAACCAGCATCAAAGCCGACGGATCACCCACCTGCTCCGTACCCGTCTCCGCCCCATCAATATGCTCCGCCATTTCTGCCTCAACCAGACCAGCCTTCGGGAAAAAACCGTTCGTCACAAGCGGCAACAGATACCCGGCCGTCAGCAGTGCGGAAAGAAGCAGAACGGCAGGACCGGCCCAGCCGAACACGCCAATGTCACCCTCCAGCGCCCCTTCCGCCAGATACCACTTGCTGATAAAGCCGCTCGCCGGAGGAATCCCGATCAGAGCCAGGGAGGCGAAGGTAAAACACCACAGCGTTACCGGCATCTGCCTGCCAATTCCGCGAAGCTGTTCCACTCTCGTCTTGCCGGCCTGATACAGAAAGACACCCGCCGTAAGGAAAAGCGCCGACTTGATGAACGCGTGGAACACCACATGCAGCAGAGCCCCCTCCATCGCCGTCTCCGAAAGCACAGAAAGACCGAACAGAATATACGACACCTGACTGACCGTCGAATAAGCCAGCCGTTTCTTAAAGACCGGCTCCCAGAACGCAAGCATGGAACCCATAAATACCGTCAGCAGCGCCAGTGACATCCACGCCGTCTGCACCCAGGTTCCGCGAATGAAATCCGGCCCCACAACAAAATACACCACACGGATGATTGCCAGGACACCTGCCTTGACGATGATGCCGGACATCACCGCGGAAGCCGGAGACGGCGCCACCGGATGCGCCGTCGGCAACCAGGCATGCATCGGAAACATGCCCGCCTTCGCACCGAAGCCGATCAGCATCGCAAACACTGCAATCATCAGAATCGTCTGATTTTCCATCGCCAGTTCCGGGTTCAGCGTCCCACCCGCCGTAAAGGTGAGCGTATCGCAGAACCGATAGAGGAAAAAGATGCCAAACAGTCCCAGGTAGGCGCCACACATGGAATAAAACAGATATTTAAGCGCAGCCAGAATGGCTTCCCGCGACCCATTGTGCAGCACCATCGGCATCGAAGTCAGCGTCATCAGCTCATAGAACAGATACAGCGTGACCAGATTTCCCGCGAAACACAGCGCAATCAGCACCCCGTATACGATCAGATAAAACCCAAAGAAACGCCGTTCCTTCCCCTCATGGCTCATGTAGACGAAAGAATAAAATCCGACGAGCACCCAGGTCACGCTGACGACCGTAACAAACAGCCGACTCACATCGTCAATATGAAAATAGACCGGAATCCTCCGCATCAGTTCAAACCAGGTGCAGGTATCCGCACCGTTCCACGCCGTATACAGCGCCAGAGCGCCTGTGAGCAGCAGAACCAGGCCGGTCTGTACATGAAGCGCGTGCAGCGACTCTTTCCTCTCATCTCCCCCTGCATCCCGTCCAGCCGACAAAAGCAGAAACACGCCCGCCACTACCGGCAGAAGAATCGATAATCCAATCATTGCCCTTTCCTCCTCTATGCAAACCGTTCCAGGCCTTCTATCATCAACCGCACAAGCGGCTCCGAACAGAGCCCGAGGAACAGGTTCAGCATGATAAAACAGACCAGCATGGCCGACTTCAGCGGCTGATCCTTCACGGTAATCTTCGCCTGCGCCACTGTAAGACCTGCCCGCCAGCCCGGCGTGTAAAGCCGGATCACCGTCTTCATGAAATACACCGCATTCAGAATCGTACTGATTGCCAGGGCCACCAGCGCCAGCAGCATCTTATGTCTCGTCTCATAGGCCGCCTGCGCAAACAGAAGTTTCGAAATAAAACCGGAAAACGCCGGAATTCCCACCATCGAAAGCGATCCGACCGTGAAGGCCAGACCGGCCAGCTTATTCCGGTATCCCGCTCCGGTCAGCCCCAGGAAATCCGTCCGCTCATCAGAAACATCCGTCAACCCGGAAGCCGCCACAAACAATAGCGATTTTGTCGCCGCATGCGAAAGAATGTGATACAGGCTCGCGATCATCCCGGCTGCCGTCCCGAGACCAAAGCCCATATAGATATAACCGATCTGCGCAACCGAAGAATACGCGATCATCCGGCGCACATTGTCCTCCTGAATCGCAAACACAGAACCCAGAATCATGCCCAGAATTCCAAAAATAAACAGTACATTGACGACCTTGCTCTCGCGGACCACATCGAAGCCGATCACCCGGTAAAATATTTTAACCAGCAGGAAAATATAGCCCTTTGACACCAGCGAAGACAAAATTGCCGACGAGGAAAGCGTCGAGTATCCATAGGCGTCCGGCAGCCAGGCATGGAACGGAAACAGGGCGCTCTTAATCGCGATTCCTACTGACATCAGGCAGATCGCCACCAGAAGCGGGACGTGATACTCCCCGGACGCTGCAAGCGCCGTCACCGATTCCCTGATGTTACTCATTAACAGGTGTCCGGTCAGGTCGTAGAGGAAACAGAGTCCCATGAGCAGCAGGCCAGACCCCAGAAGGCTCATAATCATATACCGCATCGCCGCTTCCAGCGTGCGCCCGTTCTCGCGGATCATGATCAGGCCACAGGCAGAGATTGTATTAATCTCCACAAACACATAGGCGGTAAACATATCGTTTGTATAAATCAACGCAAGCAGAGAAGAGAGCAGAAGACCAACCATCGCATAATACAGGTTCTGTTTGGTCGGTTCTGTCTCACGCGCCAGCTCCCTGCGTCCACTGAGCATGCAAAGCAGCATGATCACGCAGAAGAACAGCGCCATCCAGGCCTCCAGCTGACCAAAGCGGATCTCATTGCCCCACGGCGCCGGAAAATGCCCCATCTGGTATACATAAAAATCACCTGTGCGGACAGTAAAGAGGAGCACTGCAAACGACATCACACCAATCAGCGAGATCACCGCCGTATTCACCCATTTCGCCGCCTGTCTGCCCAAAACCGAACAAAGCGGCCCGGAGAAGAGTGCCATGATAATGGAGAGAAACGGAAAATTCCGGACCACTTCCATTACAGTCCCTCCTTCCGCAGGCGTGTGGAAATCTCATCCAGATCCAGCGTATGATACCGTCGATACAGGCGAATAGTCAGAGAGAGCATCAGCGCCGACACCGAAACGGATACCACAATTCCGGTCAGCACCAGGCCACTGGGGATTGGATTGATATAAGCGTCCACACTCTGGATGCCATCCACCACGATCGGCGCCTTTCTCCCTTCAATATATCCTTTCAGTGCCAGAAACAGATAGACCGCCGTATCCATGATATTCAGTCCGATGATCTTCTTGATCAGATTATTCTGCAGCAGCAGGTTGGAAAATCCAATCCCAAACAGAATCATCGCCACCGCCTCTTCATAATTATGAAACAGGTTCGAGAGATTCAATTCAGTATCCTCCTTTCCGGAACATACAGTAAAAGGTATACATCGTCCCGGCTACCACCACGCCGACACAGATGTTGAGCACAAAAATCAGGCCACTGCTTAAAATTGCCCCCGGCGTACCCAGCGGAATCGCGCTTTCGATTCCATTCGCTCCGGTATAAAAGGAGTAGCATTTGGACAGGGAATAACAGGCCAGAGCGCAAAAGCTCGTCACCCGATAGGTTTTCGCCGTAAAGAATCGTTCCGTCTTCTCAAAACCAAACGCGCAAAGATACAGAATCAGACCCGCACCAATAATGGCTCCGCCGGAAAAGCCGCCGCCCGGCCCCAGGTGTCCGCACAGGATCACATAGATTCCAAAAATAATAATCGGCGGAACCAGCACCCGCGCAGCCGTCTGCAAAATCACGTCATTCTTTGGTTCGTAAAGCCGGTCGCTTTCGATCTCCCTCGCCCGTTTCTTCTTATCCCGGCGAAGCAGAATCAGCACCGTACAGGTCGCCGCAAACAGCACATGCGACTCGCCAAGCGTATCAAACGCACGATAGTCGAGAATCATGCCGGTGACGATATTGACCGCCCCGGTCTCCTGCAGCCCGTTCTCAATGTAACGCGCGGCCACTTCGTTGTTCACCGGACGCTCCTTAGCGCCGACCGTCGGCAGCCAGGATACCGCCGTGAGCAGCGCCAGGACCAGAAGCAGGCAGAACAGAACCGAAAATATCTGATAGAGATGATGAAATTCCCGGATTCTGGTATTTCTGCCAACATCGTACACCCGCTCCAGCATGCGCTCCCGCTCTCTGGCACGACGTTCCTGTACCTCCGGCGTCTCTACATACGGCTGCTTCGGCGTCATCTCCACCTGATCCAGATAGGGATCTCTCGACCCGTCCAGCCATTGCTTCAGACGGAAGGAAACCGTCCTCCTGTATTCTTCATCGGTTCGTTTTCTGCTCATGATCCGCCCCTCCTCTCTCCACAGTGACCAGATTCGCAGCGGCAGGCCCCTCCACAGAATCCTGTGAAGGCTCCGCAACATCCTGCTCGTCCACAATCGCGTGAATCTTCTTGAGCGTCACAAAAAACAGGATACTGGTGATTCCGGCCCCGACAGCCGCCTCCGTAATCGCCAGATCCGGCGATTCCAGCAGGATCCAAAGGATGGACATGACCAGGCTGTACGACATATAGATACAGATCGAATTGAGCAGATTCTTCGAAAGACTGACCGAAACCGCACAGACCAGAAGGAACCCCAACAACAGACAGGTAAATACCTGCATTCGTCACACCTCCTCCCTCTCCCGGGCCAGCTCCTCTTCCAGCTCGTCCAGTTCTATCTGACGGTAATGCGCTTTCTTTTCCTCATCCGTTGTATACTCCAGACGGGCAATCAGATGAGAAGACGTCGGAGAAGAAAACCAGAGAAAGGCCACCACCAGAAACAGCTTCAGCGAGGTGAAGGAAAACCCGTTCATTACAATCAGGCCAACAATCGAAAAACCGATTCCCAGCGTATCTCCCATTGCCGCCGCGTGCATCCGGTTCAGCACATAACGGAACCGGTACACGCCCACCATTTCAATCGCAAAAATTCCCAGTCCGCACAGCAGCAGAAAGCCGCCGATTATAAACCGAATCCACTCAAATGCCGCCATGTCCCGGCTCCTCCTTTCCCTGCCGCTGTTCTCTGTTCTCCAGCGCTTTGTGCTCCAGATATACGCCCGTATAAACCTTCGTAAGCAGAATCACCGCCAGAAAACTGAGCATCGCATAAATCAGGCAGATATCCGCCAGATATCCTTCTCTCAGCATAACCGTAAGAATCGCGATCATCACCATTACCATGGTTCCCATCATATTGACCGCCACAACCCGGTCGGCCACCCGCGGGCCGATGATCGCACGGATCAGACAAAGCACCAGCATCACCGCCAGAAAGATCAGTGCTCCCGTAAACAAAATCCTGTATGCCTGTTCCAGGCCTGCCACTCCTTCACCCATTGCGGCCTCCTTTCCCGTCCCGGTTCTGCTCCCATTCCTGCGGTCTCTCAAATTCAGAGAGCATCACCGCAAACTCGGACTCATCCATCCCCACTGCCAGGCTTTCATCCAGGCAGTGTACGACGAAATCTTCGCCCTCCAGCGACACGGTAATCGTCCCCGGCGTCAGCGTAATCGCGTCCGCCATCAAAGACCGCGCCATTGGAGTCTTAAGCCGTGAGCGGAAATGGACGACAACCGGTCTCAGCTCCTCCCTTTCAGAGAGGATCATATGGATCACCGCCATGTTTGCCCTCACAATCTCTGCGATCAGCACATATCCATACATGCAGATGCCGAACAGACGGTGATACAGCCTCCGTTCCTTCTCCATACTGTAATCCATAAACCGACAGGTAAACGCAAACATCACTGCCGCAACCATGACGCCAAACAGACAAATCTCCGGCGTCACATCCCCCAGAAAAATCACCCAGAGCATAAAATACAGCAAAATCATCGCCATGCCTCCTTTCGCTCTTCTCTGCAATCGAATACTTCCTATTTTAACTCCATCATCCGGCTCCGTCTAGTGAAAATAACAACAATCTTTGCTGCAAACAATCGGTCAGTTTTCAGCATCACACCCGATTTTCCTCAACTCCGCCAGGTACACAATAGGGTAGAGGGAGGCTAATGCCTCGCCCCTCCCGTTGCACCGGACGTACGGT
>JAJQCD010000030.1 GCA_021202925.1 Clostridiales bacterium
CATCTTCCTGCAAGGATTGTTACTTCTGGAAGAACAACAAGACAGGGTGTGTCCTGGGTAAAGACAACTGTTATTACCTGGCGGAGACTCCCAAAAAGACGAAATGTGATGGCTGTCCTTATGCGAAAGGCCGTCCCTGTGTAACGCTTGCCTGTTACCGAGAACTGGATGCCATGGTCAGGAGGTGGCACAGATGAGTAAGAACAACAACGATAGGAACGACAACGACAACGGAGAATTCCGTCATTATGGCCGGATGGTAAAGCAGGCTGAAAAGACGGAAAAAATGGAAGCAAAAGGCGGGTCTGTCCCGCTTTCCTGCAAACAGTGTGCGTATTATCAGCCTGGTTTTAAATACCGGAAATGTCTCTTTGCGGAGTGTTATTACAGGAAAGATATCAATGTATTCCGCCGCAAGCCGCATGTAAAAGACCGGTATTTGTAAGGAAGGCGGTGAAGATGGATGGCGTCTGGTTATTTTTACGGACAGCAGTCCGAGCAGTTCTCCTTCTACCGGATTCCAAAAGTGCTGTTTACAGATGAGAAATACCGGGGAATTTCCTGTGAAGCGAAAACACTCTATGGCCTGCTGCTTGACCGGATGAACCTGTCCGCGAAAAACGGGTGGCTGGATGAAACAGGCCGTGTTTATATCATTTTCATGATTGAGGAGATCATGGAAAGCATGGGCTGCGGCAATAAGAAAGCCGGCCAGATGCTGGCGGAACTGGAAAACAAGGCCGGACTGATTATCCGGAAGCGGCAGGGGATGGGTAAGCCGAACCTGATCTATGTGATGAATTTCATCGAGCCGGAAAGCGGTGGGAATGGACATTTCCAGAAATGTCAAAATGACACTTCTGAAAGTGTCAAAACGACATCTCAAGAAGTGTCAAAAGGACACGGAAATAATACTGATATTAATAATACTGACAGGAGTAATACTAATCTTTTCTATCAGGCGGAGGTGTCCGGTAAGGAAAGGGGTGAGATGAGAAAGGATGGGATGGAAAAACATGAGTCCTATGAATCTTATTTTAAGGAGTCTCTGGATTATGAGTATCTCATCCTGGAACATTCCGTAGACAGGGAGGCTTTGGATGGCATTCTTTCTCTTTTGGTGAATACCTGCTGTTCTAACCGGCCTTTTATCAAGATTTCCGGTGATGAAAAGCCGGCAGAGGTGGTGAAAAGCCGTTTTATGAAGCTGAAGGGGGAGCATATCCGTTATGTGCTGCAATGCCTGCAGGAAAATACGACCCGTATCCGCAATGTGCGCCAGTATCTGCTGGCGACGCTTTATAATGCGCCGGACACCATCAGCACGTATTACCAGTCCTGGGTCAATCACGATATGGCATCCGGCCTGATCTGAAGGGAGGTGGTTCCAATGTGCTTTTAAGATCTGGCCATGAATTTTTCAAAGATTGGAGGTAGAAAATGTCGAAACGAGCAACGGTCACAGCCGTTGTCAATCAGAAAGGAGGCACCGGCAAGACCACAACCTGTGAGAATCTGGGGATCGGCCTTGCCAACGAAGGGAAAAAAGTCCTGCTTGTAGACACAGACCCGCAGGCCAGCCTGACGATTGCGCTGGGGTATCCGCAGCCGGATGAGTTGCCGGATACGCTCTCAGATTTGATGGCGAAGGTGCTTCGGGATGAAACGATCCTGCCGGGCGAAGGAATCCTTCACCATGAGGAAGGGGTTGATTTTGTCCCAGCGAATATTGAACTGGTCGGCATAGAGGTTTCCCTGGTAAATGCCATGAGCAGGGAGACGACGCTGCGGCAGGTTCTGGATACGGTACGTTACCAGTATGACCATATCCTTCTGGACTGTATGCCCAGCCTGGGGATGCTGACAGTGAATGCACTGGCGGCTGCGGATAACGTGCTGATTCCTGTGCAGGCCCAGTACCTTCCGGCGAAGGGACTGGAACAGCTCCTGCAGACGGTTAATAAGGTGCGGCGGCAGATCAATCCGAAGCTGAAGATTGAGGGGATTCTGCTGACTATGGTGGATGGACGGACGAATTTCAGCAAAGAGATTTCTGCTTTGATCCGGGACACCTATGGCAGTAAGCTGAAAGTATTTCAGACGGAGATCCCCCGTTCTGTCCGTGCGGCGGAGATCAGTGCGGAGGGAAAGAGTATCTTCCGGCATGATCCAGGGGGAAAGGTGGCTGTCGCGTACAGGGAACTGACAAAGGAGGTGCTGGACAATGCCGAGAAAAGGCGGAAACATCAGCTTGAGCAGCTACGATGATATCTTTTCCACAGAGGAAAGCAGGACAGCAGCGGCAAAAGAACAGGTACAGCAGATTCCTATCTCTGAACTGCATCCCTTTGAAGGGCATCCTTTCCGGGTGGTGGACGATGAGGCTATGACTAGAACGATGGAGAGTATTTCCCAGTTTGGCGTGATTGCGCCGCTTCTGGCACGGCCTGATCCGGATGGCGGGTATGAGATCATTTCCGGGCACAGGAGATGTCACGCGGCGGAGCTTGTCGGGATGGAGACGCTTCCGGTGATTGTGCGGGAAATGAATGATGATGAAGCAATTATCGCAATGGTGGACTCGAATTTACAGAGGGAAAGTATTCTTCCCAGTGAGCGGGCGTGGGCGTATAAAATGAAACTGGATGCAATTAAACATCAAGGGTCACGTAGCGATTTAACTTCGCCGCAAGTTGCGGCGAAGTTTAGAAGTGACGATCTGATTGCCAAAGATGCGGGCACAAGTGGAGATACCGTTCGACGATATATTCGCTTAACCAGTCTTACCCCTGAATTAATGGACATGGTGGATGAGAAAAAAATCGCATTTAGTCCTGCGGTGGAACTTTCTTATCTGAGTACAAAGGAGCAGAAGCAGCTTCTGGAAGCAATGGATTATTCTCAGTCCACCCCGTCTCTCTCCCAGGCACAGCGCCTGAAAAAGCAGAGCCAGGAAGGAAACCTGTCGATGGATTCCATGTGTGAGATCCTGAGTGAGATCAAAAAGGATGACGTAGACCGGGTGACATTCAAGGCAAACGATCTGCGGAAGTATTTCCCAAAATCCTATACGCCACAGCAGATGGAGAACACAATTATCAAGCTGCTGGAACAGTGGCAGAAAAGAAGACAGCGAGAGCAGACCCGTTAATGGGTAAGGTTTGGCTGTCTTTTTCATTTCAAATCAAGTAATGACGAGGAGGAATTATCAATGAATCTTAACATTGAAGGTGACCTGAATATCAATATCATTCCTACGGAGAGTGTTCCGGATATGGACAGCGGCAGCGATCCGACGGATATGATTGTTATGATGCTGCTTTCCGGAAAGGCACCGAAGGTGATGAAGTTTGCAGAAGCGGATGCAGTTATGCCAGGTTTCATGGAAAGATGTGTGCCGGTGGACTTTGGAAACGACGGTCTGACCCTTTATTATCCGGAGACGAAGGTGATGAAGCTGGGGAAAGAGGTGTTTTTATTTGGCGGGGCGGTGATCTGTTCAGAGGATGAGGACGGCGATTTGTGGTCACTGTCCGGCGGCGATATCTATGATATTTTTCAGTATGCGGAGGAAAATGCGGTCATGCTCTGCGCCGACGGGCATAATTTCCCGGTAATCCGCATTTGACGGCAAAGGTCAGAAAGCAGGTGGATCATGGATTATAATGAATTTCTTTTTAGAGCACAGGAGGACCTGGCCACGGCTATGCCGGAAAAGGTGATAACAAGGGAAACTGTAAATAAACTTCAGGGAGTATCTTATGAGGGCCTTGCGGTCAGGCAGGAAGGCACTTCAATTGCTGTCATGCTGAACATGGAAGCCATGTTTGCCAAAATGGAGGGAGGTGCTGATTACCGGCAGGTTCTGTCGGATATGCTGAATATTGTTGATAACAACAGTGTGGATATCAGTCAGAAAGAAATGGACTTTATTTCGGATTACAACCAGATTCGCAACCGGCTGACGGTGGATCTGGTCGGGCAGGACCTCAACAGGGACCGGCTGAAAGATATCCCGCATTTTGACATGGCAGATCTTTCTGTAGTATACCGTATTGATCTTACTGACACGATGGAAAGTATGGATGGGCGGACAAGTGTACTGGTCACTAACCAGCTGCTGGAAAGATATGGGGTTTCTCCGGAGCAGCTCCATCAGGATGCGGTAGAGAATGCATCCAGACAGGAACCTGCTGTAGTCCGCAGCATGGGTATGGTACTGGCAGGCATGAACGCCTTGTCACCATTAAAAGAGGAGGATATCCCACCGGTTCTTGTGGCAACAAACCCGTCGATGATGTTTGGTGCATCGGTTGTCGCGTACCCCGGATTTATGGAGAAAGCAGCAGAACAGTTCCAGGGAAATTTCTTTATTCTGCCATCTTCTGTCCATGAAGTACTGCTTCTGAAAGATGATGGACAGACGGATTATCGTGATCTGGAGACTATGGTTTATCATATTAACAGGACGGAGGTGGAACCGCAGGAGCGTCTCTCTGATCACGTTTACCATTATGACAGCAGGGAAAAGGTGTTTGAGTTGGCAGAGAAATATGAGGCCAGGACACAGGGACGCGGGGAACAGAGACGTTCGGTTTTGGATGATTTAAAGTCCTTTGGTGAAAAAACGGAGCGACAGCATCCGAATAAGCCAAAGACAGCTCCATCTCATGATAAGGCACTTTAAAACGTCAAGGCAAACCTTGTTTAATAACAGTAGAAACAGGAGGAAAAATGGATTCTGTAAAAGAAAACGATATTATCGTAGTACAGCATGAAATGAATTCGGATCAGGAAAAGAGCCTCAAGAGGATAGAGGCTTATTTTTATGCTGTGAATCGGGAAAAGGAAGGTGAGAGGAGATGATGCTGATTGCAGGAGGAAGTAACAAACCGGTCAATTAACCTGGCGATTACCACTTCCAAACTGACTGCCCGTACCATTATGAACGGACTCCGGATGTACCTGAACCATCGTACAAAAGTGAAAGCGAAAAAGGCGGCGGCAAAGAATGAAGTCCCGCGAGGAAAGCAGACAGTTGAGCAGCTGATCGGCCAGAACCAGGGTGTAACCAGTATCCCGATTGCCAGTACCGAGCTGAACGGCTTTGAGCGTGTGGCGAAGAAATATGGTGTCGATTTTGCAATCCGGAAGGATGTGTCTGCGGAGCCGCCCCGGTATACGGTGTTTTTCAAGGCGCGTGATGAGGCGGCGCTGGAAGCAGCCTATAAGGAATATTCCGCACAGACACTTAGTAAGCAGAAACGCCCCAGTGTCCGGAAGATGCTGAATAAACTGGCCAGCCTGACTGCCGCGGTTCCGAAGAAAACGAGGGAGAAACATCAGGAGCGTGATTTATGAGTAATGAGATGAAGAAACTTCTGATTAAGTGCCTCCCTTATGTGGTGATCGGACTGGTGGCAACCAACCTGGGCGAAGCCTGGAGAGTGGCTACGGGGGAAACAGCCGGGGAAAGGATTCTCAGCCTGATTTATACCATCCCGCAGGCGCTGGGGAACCCGCTTCCCAGCTTTCACCCGTTTGACCTGCTGGTGGGGTTAATCTGCGGCGGCGCACTCCGGCTGGCTGTGTATGTCAAAGGGAAGAATGCAAAGAAATACCGGCATGGGATGGAATACGGTTCCGCCCGGTGGGGGACAGCAGCTGACATTGAGCCGTTCATGGACCCGAAGTTTGAGAATAACGTGATCCTGACGCGGACGGAGCGGCTGATGATGTCGAACCGCCCGAAGAATCCGGCAAATGCGAGGAATAAGAACGTGCTGATTGTCGGCGGATCAGGAAGCGGCAAGACAAGGTTCTGGCTGAAACCGAATTTATTACAGATGCACAGTTCCTACGTCGTGACTGACCCCAAGGGCAGTATCGTGGTCGAATGCGGAAACGCCCTTTTGAAGCATGGTTACCGGATCAAGATTTTCAATACAATCAACTTTAAAAAGTCGATGCATTATAACCCTTTCGCCTATATCCATTCTGAAAAGGATATTTTAAAGCTCGTCACTACGCTGATCACCAATACCAAAGGTGAGGGCAAGGCCGGGGATGATTTCTGGGTGAAGGCGGAGACGCTGCTCTATACGGCGCTGATCGGTTATATCCACTATGAAGCACCCATCGAGGAGCAGAACTTTGCCACCCTGATCGAATTTATCAATGCGATGGAAGTGAGGGAGGATGATGAAGATTTCGAGAATCCGGTGGATCTGATGTTCAAGGAACTGAAGAAAAAGAAGCCAAACCACTTTGCCGTGCGGCAGTTCGCCAAATACAAGCTTGCTGCCGGAAAAACGGCTAAGAGCATTAATATTTCCGCAGGAGCACGTCTGGCACCTTTCGACATTGAAGAACTTCGGGAGATCACCGCTTATGATGAGCTGGAGCTGGATACCCTGGGAGACCGGAAGACGGCGCTGTTTCTGATTATGTCGGATACAGACGGCACGTTTAATTTCCTGATTTCCATGATCTATTCCCAGTTGTTCAACCTGCTTTGTGAAAAGGCGGATGATGTGTACGGCGGCAGGCTTCCGGTGCATGTGCGCTGTCTGATCGATGAAGCGGCGAACATCGGTCAGATCCCTAACCTGGAAAAGCTAGTGGCAACGATCCGGAGCCGTGAGATTTCTGCCTGCCTGGTGTTGCAGGCAAAGAGCCAGCTGAAAGCAATCTATAAGGATAATGCGGATACCATCATTGGAAATATGGATTCCCAAGTGTTCCTCGGTGGGTCGGAACCGACCACGCTGAAAGAACTGAGTACCGCACTGGGCAAGGAAACGATTGATATGTTCAACACGTCGGATACCCGTGGAAACAGCCCGTCCTATGGCACCAATTACCAGAAGACCGGCCATGAACTGGCGAGTATTGATGAGCTTGCGGTGCTGGATGGCGGGAAGTGTATCCTGCAGCTGCGCGGCGTCCGGCCGTTTTTATCGGATAAATATGACCTGACCCAGCATCCCAATTATAAGTATACGTCAGACTATGATCCGAAGAATGCTTTTCATATCGAATCGTTCCTGCATCACAGGATGAAGCTGCGCCCATCCGATGAATTTGATGTTATTGACGCGGACGCTGCGCAGGAGACGGAAAAGTCTCCGGCAAAAAGTAAGGGTAGCTGCCCGGAAAGGAGGTAATCATGGCGGAAAAAGACCGTGCGGCGGAGAATGCCGGCAAGACGGAGCGCCCAAGGGTGACGATTAAGTTCGGGAAAGGACTGGTGGGGGATCCTTTTACGTCGAAGGCCGGAAAGAAACTGGTGGAGGTGAAGATTCCCAACCAGGATGCAAATGATAAGAGTCCCTGGGCATCCTTTGTTGTCTCGCCGGATATGATCCATGACAATCAGTTCGGCAAAGGTGTCTGGATGAAGCTGCCGGAGGATGGGCAGACCAAAGTATCCCGGCCTGTCCTGCAGGGACGGGATGAGAACGGGAAGAATATCTGGAAGAATGAAAGCCGGATGGTTTCCAATACCGAACTGAAATCCATGGTGGAGGCTTATAAGGAGAAAAGCCGGGATTCCGTGTTATCGGATCTCTCCACCAAAAAGACAGAAATGACAAAGACAGAAACGGCAAAAACAGAACGTACAGCACCGAAAAGGGCATCCAGGCCCAAAGAAGCTGCTCGTTAAATCAACGGAAAACAAACAGAGATAACCTTCCTGCCCGCGGATGACCGGGATTCACCAAGAAGGTCTTTTTTGTTCTCAAAATGGCCGTTTTCGTAAAGGAGGTGTTTCCCGCGAATCGAATCCGCAGTCCCACCGGGAAGTAATGAACCCTGTAGCTGTCAATCTTTTATCTTAAACCCAAAAGAACAACACAACAACAAAAATGAAGGAAGGAGATGCCCGGACCGTAGTCCGACAGGCCGTGAGGAGAACCCCGGCCTTTTTCTTTTGGGTTTTGTTCAGAAATGAAAAACCGGCAGGATCCGCCGGTTCTGCGGTCTGGGTTTTTATGATTATGGATTTTTTCAATAGTGCGATTGATGTATTGCAGACTCTTGTTGTCGCCCTGGGTGCCGGCCTTGGTGTGTGGGGCGCGATCAACCTTCTGGAAGGTTACGGTAATGATAACCCTGGTGCGAAGTCCCAGGGTATGAAACAGTTGATGGCAGGAGGCGGTGTTGCCCTGATCGGTATCACGCTGGTGCCTCTGCTTTCCGGTTTGTTTTGACCGGCCTGTTTCATTGCAATCTGGCGGCTGCGGCACCTCATCAGGCGTCCGCATTCGTCTCCCGAAAAGGAGGTGATTTTCATTGAATACGATTCTTGAACAGATCACCGAGTGGCTGAAGGAAATGCTGGCCACCGGGGTGATGGACAACCTGACGGGACTGTTTGATTCGGTGAACACTGAGGTCGGGGCGATTGCTTCGGAAGTTGGGACAACTCCTGCAAATTTTTCGCCGGGGGTTTTCTCCCTGATCCGGAACCTTTCGGAATCGGTGATCATGCCGGTTGCCGGTATCATTCTCACATTTATCTGTACTTGGGAACTGATACAGCTTCTGATCGAGCATAACAACCTGGCAAACTTTGATACCTGGCTGATCTTCAAATGGATATTAAAGACTTTTGTGGCAGTTATGCTGATTTCAAACTGTTTCAATATCACGATGGCGGTCTTTGATGTCGCACAGAGTGTTGTTAGTTCCAGCGGAAGCCTGATTATGGCAAGCACCGCTGTCGATGACTCAATGCTGGCTTCCATGGAGGCTACGGTGTCGTCTATGGAACTGGGGCCGCTATTTGGATTGTATATGCAGTCGATGGTCATCCAGCTTACCATGTCAGCCCTTTCGGTTGTTATATTTGTGATTGTATACGGGCGCATGGTGGAGATTTATCTGATGACTAGCCTTGCGCCGATTCCTTTTGCCACATTTGGCAACCGGGAACAGTCGCAGATCGGACAGAACTATCTGCGTTCCCTGATTGCGCTGGGGTTTCAGGGGTTTCTGATTCTGGTATGCGTAGGGATCTATGCGGTGCTGATCCAGTCTGTATCTGTATCGAGCGATATCATCGCGTCTCTATGGGGAATCGTCGGCTACACGGTGCTTTTAGTGTTCACTCTGTTTAAAACGGGCAGTCTCGCAAAATCTGTGCTGAATGCACATTAGAAGGGAAGGAGGGAAAAATTGGCTGCTTATGTATCCGTACCCCGTGATCTGACACGGGTGAAAAGCAAAATCCTGTTCAACCTGACCAAACGGCAGCTTGTGTGCTTTGGGGCGGCGG
>JAJQCD010000016.1 GCA_021202925.1 Clostridiales bacterium
AATAACACTCCGCAAAGAGACATTTCCGGTATTTAAAACCAGGCTGATAATACGCGCACTGTTTGCAGGAAAGGGGTACGGAACTGCTCTTTTCCTCAGTTTTTCCTCCCTTCTCCGTTTTTTCCGCCATCTTTACCATCCGGTCATAATGACGGAATTTTCCGTTGTCGTTCTTATCATTGCTGTTCTTACTCATCTGTTCCACCTCCTGGCCATGGCATCCAGCTCCCGGTAACAGGCAAGCGTTACACAGGGACGACCTTTTGCGTAAGGGCAGCCATCACATTTTGTCTTTTTGGGAGTCTCCGCCAGGTAATAACAGTTGTCTTTGCCGAGGACACACCCTGTCTTGTTGTTCTTCCAGAAGTAACAATCCTTGCAGGAAGATGGCCGGTCGGCATGGTACCGCACTCCGTCAATTACTATCGTTTTTTTCTTCTTTTGGGACATAATCGAAACCTCCTTGATATGCGCTGTTTCCGGAACTCATCGTCCGGAAACAAAAAATGCCCGTCTGCATCCTGTTAAACAACAGAAAACAAACGGGCTATGTACAGCTAAGACCAGGACTCCGTTCTGTTAGCAAAACGGAATTTCTCTTAGACAGAGAGCAGCTTCCTGCTAACCGGTCTTAGCTCAAGGAGGTATGACTGAACTTAAAGATAATTTTAGAAAGATTGATCAGGACTGATTTTCTCTGATCCTGATTGCTTTTTCAACAAGCACTTTTCTTAGCTGAGATTTTTCCTTTATCCTTCGTTAGAAAATAAAAAAAGCGGAACCTGTTTTCGTGTCAGCTAACACGTTCTTAGCAGATTTCCGCTTAAAATTCCCGTCCCCGGGCGGATTCGAACCGCCGGCCTTTCGCTTAGGAGGCGAACGCTCTATCCTGCTGAGCTACGGGGACTTATTATCTACTATAATTGTCCAACCAAATTCGGACTGGAGATTAACCGATAATCAGATAAAAATTTAAGAACCTTCCGAATGAATTTCGGAAGCACACAGTTATTATATTAGCAAATGTGCCCAACGTCAAGAAATTTTTTATCAATCCGGCCGGAGAGCCGGATCGGCTTCGGCCGCGATTTCCGTAAGCATCCCCTTCATTTTCTGGACAGCGCTCCCGGTCGGACGGCTCCGGTCGCAGACCAGGCAGATCCGCCGCTCAGGAATCGGCTCTTCCAGCGGGATCTCATACACGGTTCCTCTGGCCAGGGCCTCCTTAGCGAAAAAAGTAGGAAGGAAGCCAAGCCCCAGGTTGCGTTCGACCATGAGGAGGATCTGATCGGTGGTCGCCACCTCAATATCCGGTCGCAGAATCAGTCCACGTTCCGCAAAAAACTGATTGTAAAAATCGCTGGTCCAGGTTGACTTGTCATGAAAAACCAGCGGATAATCCATCAATCCGGTGAAACTCATAACCTGGTCGGCAAGCGCGGCAAAACGTGGACCGCCCACCAGTATCTCATGGAAGCGTCGAAGTTCTGTCACGGAAAATGGCTGTTCCACGCCGGTCCGGACCGGCATCGTCACGACGGCAAGTTCCACCAGGCCACTCTTCAATGCAGTCAGCGCCTGCGGTGTGGAATGATTGAAAACGTGGAGACGCACACCCGGATAGCTCTGGTGAAAGCGCTCCAGCACCTGAAGCAGAAGACCATGCAGGGCGATCTCACTGCAGCCAATGGAAATCGAGCCGCCCTGCAGCGATCGGGCACTCATCAGTTCCTCTTCCCCCAGCCGCAGCTGCTCCTGCGCCACATTAACGCGGGCGAACAGCATCTCCCCCTCCGGGGTCAGCGTCACTCCCCGGTGCGACCGCAGAAACAGACGACAGCCAAGCTCCTGCTCCAGATTGTTCATCGCCCGCGTAATGTTGGGCTGGCTGTTCAGCAGCACACTGGCCGCCCGGGTAAAGCTCTGATATTTCGCTACATAATAAAAAATGCGGTAATAATCATAAGAAGCGGCCATTCTCTTCTCTCCCTGTTCACCTTCGAGGCGTTCACTCATATCAATTTGATATGATAAGTATATCAAATTCGTTTTTTACACCTGACTCCGATCCAAGTATAATACCTTGGGAACGAAAAAACAATTGAAAATTACGCAAGGAGAAATAGAGAATGAATAAAGATCTGACCGTTGGAAAGCCGGAACGTGTGCTCTGGCAGTTTTGTCTGCCCCTGTTTGGCAGTGTCATCTTTCAACAGCTTTATAACATCGCCGACAGCCTGGTGGCCGGCAAATTCATCGGAGAGAACGCACTCGCCGCAGTGGGCAACAGCTACGAAATCACATTGATTTTCATTGCCTTCGCCTTTGGCTGTAACATCGGATGCTCCGTCATCGTATCGCAATACTTCGGGGCAAAGGATTTCCAGCACATGAAAACCGCTGTATCCACTTCCATGATTGGCAGCGCCGTACTGTGCGCCTTGCTGATGCTCTTCGGGCTCTTCGGCTGCCGGACCTTGCTGACGCTCATTCATACGCCGGAAAATATCCTGAGTGATTCCAGCCTGTACCTGGATATTTATGTACTCGGCCTGCCCTTTATGTTTTTTTATAACATTGCCAATGGAATCTTTTCTGCTCTGGGCGATTCCAGGACACCGTTTTTCTTTCTCGCCTGCTCATCCACCTCGAACATACTGGTGGATATTCTGTTCGTCACGGTCTTTCAAATGGGCGTGGCCGGCGTAGCCTGGGCGACCTTCCTGTGCCAGGGTGTCAGCTGTATCCTGGCGCTCGCTGTCATTCTGCGACGGCTGCGGCGAATCGAAACAGCGAATCGGGCAGCGCTCTTTTCCTGGGAGCTTTTTAAAAAAATCTCCGTGATCGCGATTCCCAGCATCCTGCAGCAAAGTTTCATTTCTGTTGGCAACATCATGATCCAGAGCACCATCAACGGTTTCGGTTCCAGTGTCATTGCCGGTTACTCCGCCGCTGTCAAGCTGAACAACCTGGTCGTCACCTCCCTGACGACCCTGGGCAATGGCATCTCCAATTATACCGCGCAGAACATCGGTGCCGGAAAACTTTCCCGGGTCCGGGATGGCCTCCGTGCCGGAATCAAACTGGTCTGGGTGGTAAGCCTGCCCCTGGCCTTGCTCTATTTCTTCGCCGGGCGGTGGCTGCTCTTTCTGTTCATGGACTCGCCGACCGGACTGGCGATTGATACCGGCGTCATTTATCTGCGCATTCTGGCGCCGTTCTATCTCGTAGTTTCTGTAAAGCTGGCGGCGGACGGGATTCTGCGTGGTTCCGGTCTTATGGGATACTTTATGGCAGCCACCTTCAGCGACCTGATCCTCCGCGTTACCTTCGCACTTATTCTGTCCAGGACTGCCCTGCAATCCACCGGCATCTGGTGTGCCTGGCCGATCGGCTGGAGCATCGGCACTCTGCTCTCCCTTTTCTTCTACCATCTCGGCCCATGGAATAAGCCGGAGAATGGCTGATATCCCGTCCCGCGCCGTCGGTTCCCACGGCTGAAAAACCGTGGCCGACGCCACCAGGCAGATTCCATTCTCCGGCTCACCGGTTATGATTCATCCACAAAACGCGCCACACCCTGCATCCAGATCTGACCCTTGAACCGACGACCAACCTTCGGCTCACCGGTCAGGTCAGCCCCTGCAATCCCCACATGGAAACGCATATCATTGCAGTTCAGCGTCAGGTCATAAACCGTCTCTTCCGTCACCGCATTGACCTTCTCATTGATATGCGTGATCTCGCCGACCACGGAATACTGATCGCACTCAATTCCGCTGGGCATAAAGCTGGAATCCACAATCGAGTATACATCTTCCTTCATCATTCGCCTGGAAATCTGGGAATACAGATCAATGTCCTCAATCGTCAGCGTCTCCATCGCTTCCGCGTCCCCGTTCTTCGCCGCCTCCATCAGACTGTTGTGCGTCTTCGCCGCAACCTCTGCCATCTCAATCTGTTTCCTGGTCTTGTGAATCGGAAGCAGAATCTTCCCCTCTGAGGCCAGGCCGGTCAGGTTCACGGAAACAACCTTTAACGGCCGCCCGTTCACCATACGCTCCCGGTACTCAAAACAATTATTCAGATAAAAGATCAGGGAAATGCCAACACGATACTCGTCCAGCAGACCGCCATACGTCTCCTTCTCCGTGTGACGTTGAATGGAGCAATCCGCCTCCGACGAAACATCACTGCCATTCAGAAACGGATAATAATATTCCCTCCGGAATACGCCATGGTCGTCCAGTTCTCCCACCATCACAACGCCCATCCCGGACGCGACCTCCGTGCGGAGTTCACAGAGATTCGTCTCCTCATCAATCGAAACCCTCTGTCTCGAAGCAGACTTCTCCAGATCCCGCAGAAGTCTCTCAACTTCCCGCTTCTTCGTATACGCACCAAACCCAATGCTTCGTAAAAATCTGTGCATTCCGGTCTCCTTTCCACGGCCCTGTAACAGCAGCTGTCACAGGCGCCGCAGCCATTCCGCCTTTATCCTGTCCGCCACACCTGTCCGGTCTGTCTTAGCGAACGAAAAGGCGAAGAAAAACCTCTCCGCCTTTTTCTCTGGTTGTATTATACTCTATGCCCTCTGTTTTTTCAATTTGTTCATGGAAATTTTTCGCCTTTTCATTTTGACAAACGCCCTCATGCCTGATACTATGTAGGGAAGCATCAGTTAAAGTCAGGAGCGAAGGAATATGAGCAGAGGCAGTGAATATCTGGCATATGTGACCGAACATTTAAAAATCCGGATCCGGGAACTTGGCCGGACCATCGAAGAAGTACAGAAAGATATCTCCGGCATGAACGAATATTACTGGGAGAATTATGCCGAGATGGACGAATACGGCTATGAAAATTACGATAACCGCCAGGCACTTCTCATTCAGGCCGGAGCCAATCAGGACAACAAAAAACTTCTTCATCGCCTGGAGAAAATGCTGGATTCTCCCTTTTTTGGAAGCGTGGATTTTCGTTTTGCAGGTGACGGGGAAGCAGAGACCTTCTACATCGGCATCGGAAATTTCTCGCAGAAGCGCGGCGGTGTGCCGCTGATCTATGACTGGCGCGCCCCGGTCAGCAGCCTGTTCTATGACTACGACAAAGGTCCTGCTTCCTACGAGGCACCCGGCGGAACCATGGAGGGTGAGATCTGCGCCAAATGGCAGTACCGGATTCGCCGTGGAAAGCTGATCTATGAATTCAAAAGTGACGTCAAGATTGACGATGAGATTCTGCGACAGGAGCTTGGCGCAAACAGTGACGGAAAACTCAGGAATATCGTCCGTACCATCCAGCGCGAGCAGAATCAGATCATCCGCAATACGCAGGATCGGATTCTTGCCATCCAGGGTGTGGCAGGCAGCGGTAAAACTTCCGTAGCCCTGCACCGGATCGCCTGGTTGCTGTACCACGACCGGGAACGCCTGAAATCCTCCAATGTGCTGATTCTCTCTCCAAACGGCGTCTTTTCTGATTACATTTCCCAGATTCTGCCGGAACTGGGAGAAGAGACTATCCGTGAAATGAGCTTTGACCTGTTCGCCTGGCGAGAACTCTCCGGAATCGCCGCGGACTGTGAAGATCGCGGCCATCAGATCGAGCGACAGATTGCCGGAATCCGGCCAAAACAGGAGGCACGATACCGCTTCAAGCAGTCGAAGGCATTTGTCGACGAAATGGAAGGATTCCTGCTCGAACTGGAAGACCGGCTGGTGGATTTCCGGGACATCTCTTACAAAAAACATGTCATGAACGCTGACGAAATCCGCAATTTCTTCTATAACAAATTTCCGGATACGCCGCTCCTTTCCCGCATGGACGCCATAGCAGACTATTTTATTGACTTCTGGGAGACGGAAACCGGCAAAGACATGGCAGAAGAGGACGCAGAAGACGTCCGCCGGAAATTCCGCGGGATGTATGTGACCACTGATCTTTGCCGGATCTACAACTGGTTTCTGAAAGAGCAGGGGCTGCCCTGTCTGCCGGACACCAGCCCGGAAAACCGGATTTTGCGCTATGAAGACGTCTATCCCCTGCTTTATTTAAAATACCGGCTTCACGCCCGAACCGCCCGCAAAGACATTCGTCATCTGGTCATAGACGAGATGCAGGATTACTCCTATCTTCAGTACGTCATCCTCTCCCTGCTGTTCGACTGCCGTATGACGATCCTCGGCGACCGGGCGCAGACCGTCGACGACCGGGTGCAGGATGTGCTGACCTTCCTTCCGAAAATCTTCGGTAAGCAGGTGCGGTGTCTCACCATGAACCGCAGTTATCGCAACACGACAGAGATCGCAGAATACGCCCGGCAGATCAGCGAAGTGTCCGATATGGAATATATTTCGCGCCATGGAAAACCCGTCGAAATTCTTTCCTGCGACAGCGTCCATGAAGCCTGTGCGAAAATTCTGGAACGGACGCGTTTTAACGACTTTGAAACGGCCGCCGTCCTCACCATGACCGAAGCAGAGGCGCGGACCGCCTGTGAACAGCTGCGTGAGAATCACCCGGATGTCAGCCTCATTGACCGCGACGCCTCCCATTTCCACCGGGGGCTCACGGTTACTACCTTCTATCTGGCCAAAGGGCTCGAATTCGATCAGGTTTTCATCCTCGGCGGCGATGAAAAGAACCCGCTCTTCCGGCAATTCCATTATATCTGCGCCACACGGGCGCTTCATGAGCTGTATGTGCTCCGTCTCAGCTGACACGGCAATCCTTCTGTACAGAAAGAGGGAGACTGTCGCCCTCCCAGGTAACCGTCTCCCTCTTTTCATAAAGCTAACCACACACAATATCCGCGTAACCGGAGTAATCCGAACGGCGAAATTATTCCCCAAATACAGCCTTGTAATCCGCCTGGAATTTTGCGATACCCTGATCGGTCAGCGGGTGCTTCGTCATCTGCTCAATGACCTTGTACGGAACCGTTGCGATGTCTGCGCCTGCTTTCGCACAGTCAATCACATGAATCGGGTTGCGGATGCTGGCCGCAATGATCTTCGTCTCGATATTATGTACCTGGAAGATCTCGGTGATCTCCTCGATCAGGTCAATACCCGGCATAGAGATATCATCCAGTCTGCCCAGGAACGGGGAGACATAAGCCGCGCCCGCCCGTGCCGCAAGCAGCGCCTGCGCAGCGGTAAAGATCAGGGTTACGTTGCACTTCACGCCTTCCGCCGCCAGAACCTTGACTGCCTTCAGACCCTCGACCGTCATCGGGATCTTTACAACCATATTCGGATGAATCGCCGCGATCTCACGTCCCTCTTTGATCATGCCTTCCGCATCGGTCGTAGTCGCCTTCACCTCACCGCTGATCGGTCCGTCAACAATACTCGTGATCTCCTTGATGACCTCATTAAAATCGCGACCTTCCTTCGCAATCAGAGACGGATTCGTGGTAACACCACAGATCACGCCCATATCGTTCGCCTTTCTGATATCTTCTACATTCGCTGTGTCAACAAAAAATCGCATTTTGAACCTCTCCTTTTCAAAAAATTCTACATATGTTCCATCGCAGACAGCTATACTATAGCACATTGCTCCTTCAAAGTAAATGAAAAATACTCTGTCAGGAAGCGGTCACCACGCCACGGATACGTGTTATAAACATAGCCTGTAATGAAAAATTACCCCGTTCTGCAAATCCTGCAATTGACGTTTTAAAAAAATTATAATACTATGTAACTGTTTATTACTGTTAAGAAAGCCAGGAATTTAAGATGAACAAATCCATTCTTGTCATTGGTTCCACCTGCGTGGACCTGATTATCAACATTGACCATCTCCCGGTAACGGAAGAAGACATTCACCCATTCAGCCAGACAATGGCACTCGGCGGATGTGCCTTTAATACCGCCAATATCCTCCGGCAGACCGGCGCCGATTTCACATTTGTCAGCCCGGTAGGTAGCGGAATGTACGGCGATTACGTAGAAAAGTGTCTCAGACAGAAAGGCTTTCCTATCCATGTGAAGCTTCCGGGTGAGAACGGCTGCTGCTACTGCCTGGTAGAAGCAGGCGGCGAACGCACCTTTCTGTCTGTTCACGGCGTAGAATACAGCTTCCGCAAGGAATGGATGGCGCCGTTTCGCATGTCTGACTACGGAATGGTCTATATCTGCGGCCTGGAGGTAGAAGAACCGACCGGAGAAATCCTGGTATCATGGCTGGAGGAACATCCGCAACTGCAGATTTTCTTTGCCCCCGGCCCAAGAGTGGCCAGTATCGACCCGGAACGGATTCAGCGACTGCTGGCCCTGTCGCCAATCCTTCACATCAACGAAAACGAAAGTCGCTTCCTCTCCGGCTGCGAAGATATTGCCACAGCAGCCTGCCGGATCCGGGAAATGACCGGCAATACGGTCGTCATCACACTTGGCGCTGACGGTGCCTGCTGTCTGGAAACAACCGGAGAACCGTATTTTGTGCCCGCGAAAAAGGCTGTGGTCGCGGACACCATCGGCGCAGGCGACGCGCACATCGGCGCACTTCTTTCCGGTCTGCAGCGGGGACTGAGCATGCGTTCCGCCATCGAGTAGGCCAATGAAATCGCCGCCCGCGTGGTATCTGTCAAGGGCGCTTCCCTGCCGGAAGACGAAACCATATAACCCACGACAGAATCCGTTGCAGGACGGCATCTTTCTGACCCCACATGCCCCGTGTGACCCGGAACATGCCGCCCTGCTTTATCTTTTAA
Source organism: Clostridiales bacterium (assembly GCA_021202925.1). GTDB lineage: Bacteria > Bacillota > Clostridia > Lachnospirales > Lachnospiraceae > Brotaphodocola. Next base: position 8,723 of record JAJQCD010000016.1, read on the forward strand.
AGATAGCTGACCGTCTCCTCAAGCGCCTTTCTCGCGCTGTGCGGCGGAAGCGGCCCCGCTCCCTCAGCGGCGTAACCGAGATCCATCATCATGAGAACCTTCTCATTCACCGGTAACCCAAATGCCTGCGCCGTCAGATCCGGATCCAGGCGGTTGAGCCAGCAGCTCTCCACGCCGACCGACTTTGCCGCCAGCAGCATATGCGTCGCCACGATGGCGGCATCCTCCACACCGGAATCCCGTTTCCCACCCGGATAGGTATACACATTGTCCGCATCAAACGCCACCACCAGCACCGTCGACGCGCCGTAACGGCATGGCGTCAGTTCATCCACCTTCGCCAGCCCCTCTGCCGACTGCACAACATAGATGTGCTGCTCCTGCAGATTCTTCGCGGTCGGCGCCAGACGCCCCGCCTCAAGAATCGCGTCCAGCTGCTCCTTCGCCACCGGACGCCCGTCAAATTTCTTACAGGAATATCGATTCCGAATCACTTCTGCAAACTCCATATACTCTCCTCCTAACGATTGCTGTTCTCAAATGCGACAAAGGCCTCCAGCGCGACACGAATCTCGTCCTTCTCTCCCTGAAGCACTGCCGCCGCGCCGTCCACATAGCTGTTGATTCCGCTCTCCAGGCTGCCTTGCGCTTCCACCACGGTATTCAGGATAGAAGCAGTCCGGAATTTCCGAAGTCCTCCTACGGTAAACAATGTCGCCGTTTCCATATCCGAACCAAGAATTCCCCTGGCCGCCCAGTAATCGTTGAGCGCATCCTTCTGGTCCACATAAAGTCCGTCATGACTTCTGGTAATCCCGACGTGATACCCCACGCCGCAGTCCCTGGCTGCCTGAATGACATCAAACAACAGCTCCGTATCCGGAATCGCCGGATACTCGGCTTCCACATATGTCTTCGACGTGCCGTCGTCCCGAACCGCACCATTTACCACGACCAGTTCTCCCAGACGAATTCCCGGAACCAGCGCTCCGCAACTTCCAATGCGAATCATCGCTTCCACACCGATTTTCCGAAGTTCCTCAATCGCAATCGCCGTGGACGGTCCGCCCATGCCGGTGGACACTGCCATCACCTTCACGCCCTTATAATATCCGACCGCGCTCTTATGCTCCCGGTTGAATGCAATATCCCTCGCATCCGTCAGAAATTCCTTGATTCGCTCCACTCTCTGCGGATCGCCCGGAAGAATCGCATACCTGGCGGCATCCTCCTCGCTGCATCGAATGTGTGGCTGTAAATTGCTCATTTCTATTCCCTCCTCCTTGTCCTTCACTACCCATATTATAAACCAGATTGGCCACTTTGCAAACCACCGGAACGAAAGTTCCGTAAACGGATATAACAATGGAGCAATTCTGATTGACAGTCCCGGAACACTTACGATACAATCAAATAAATCATTTTAAGGAGGACTCTTTATGAAAAGAAATCTTGTAACCTTCCTCGGGCTGGCAACGGCTATCAGCCTCACCGGCTGCTCCTCATCCTCATCCACTGCTACGAGCACCACGGCAGCAGAAACGACAGCCGCACAGGCTGAAGCGACTGAAGAACAGGCGTCCGCAATCAGCGGCGTTTTCTCCGGTTCCTCTGTCGGAATGCAGGGCACCGTCACCGTAGAACTGACGGTAGAAGACGGCGTCATCACAGATGCCGCCGTAACCGAGAGCCATGAAACACCAAACGTCGCAGGCGTCGCCCTGGAACGAATTCCGCAGCAGATCGTGGAACATCAGACAACGACGCTGGACGCCGTAACCGGCGCAACACTGGCAAGTAACGCCATCATGCGGGCAGCCGCAAATGCCGCTGAAGAAGCCGGCCTGGATAAAGACGCCTTAAAGGCAAACGCCTACCACGCAGAAGCAGGCGAAGCACAGACCTGGGATACCGACGTCCTTGTCGTCGGAGGAGGCGGCGCGGGCTTCAGTTCCGCAATCACAGCGGCGCAGGACGGCGCCAATGTCATCCTCATTGAGAAGAGCTCCTTCATCGGCGGCAACACGATGATGGCGGGCGGCGCCTACAATGCCTACGATCCGGAGGCACAGGCCGGAACCATTCTCAGCGCAGCCCAGAAGAATACCCTGGACGGCTATCTGGCACTGGATCCATCCGATGAAGCCCTGAAATTTGACGTTTTCCCGGAGTGGGAAGAGGTTCTGATACAGCTGCAGAGCGACATTCAGGATTTCTATGCGGCAAATGAAGGCACGACCGCCGGTGTCGATATGCCCGGCTTCGATTCAATCTCCTTACATATGTGGCACATTTACACGGGCGGCCTGCGCGAACTGACCGACGGCAGCTGGCTGGCTTCCGACATCAACATGGCCCGCACGCTTGCAGAAAACGCACTGGATACCTATGACTGGGTCGGAACGCTGGGCGTCAAGACAAGCTCCGAAGCCGAAGCCGCCGATACGCTTTACACAGTATTAGGCGCCATGTGGCCGCGTACCCACGAAATCTCTGCCAGCTCGGAACTGATGGACGCACTGAAAACCTCCGCAGAGGAAGCAGGCGTAACCGTTTATGCCGAGACTGCGGCAACCTCCCTGATCACCGACGAATCCGGACGCGTCATTGGAGCAGAAGCAGAGCAGGCAGACGGAACAAAGATCACGATCCAGACGACAAAGGGCGTTATTCTTGCCTGCGGCGGATACTGCGCAAATCCGGCCATGGTCAAAGAGTATGACCAGTACTGGGGCGATGATCTTTCGGATCACACGCTGACGACGAATGTAGGCACCAACACCGGCGACGGCATCCTTATGGCAATGGAAATCGGCGCTGACGTTACCGGACTGGAGATTGCTCAGATGATGCCGTCCTCCTCTCCGGTCAAGGGTACGATGACCGACGGAATCTGGGCAGACGCTTCCGCTCAGATCTGGATTGACGGCGAGGGCAACCGTTTTGTCGACGAATACGCAGAGCGCGATGTCCTGGCAAAGGCGTCTCTGGCTCTGGACGATGGTATTTTCTATATCATTTACGCGGGCAGGACCAGCGAGGACGAAGACGGCATGTTCCGCGGGGCAAGCATGGATTCCTCCCTGTTCGGAACCAGCGTATCGGATATGGTGGCAAACGGACACATCTGGTACGGCTCCACGCTGGCAGAGCTGGCCGAAGCCAGCAACACTGCGGCAGCAGGAGTGGCACCGGGCTTTACCGAAGAAGCACTGCGCAATACCATTGAAACCTATAACAGCTATGTAGCAGCTCAGAAGGACGACGATTTCGGCAAGGAAGTCCTGGCCGGAGCAATCGACCTCGACTATATTGAAAGCCATGATGATGTAGGCATCTGCATTTCCCCGAGAAAGGCTTCCCTGCATCACACCATGGGCGGCCTGCGGATCGACACCGACGCCAGTGTCCTGGATACGGAAGGCAACGCAATCGAAGGCCTGTGGGCAGCCGGAGAAGTAACCGGCGGAATCCACGCCGGAAACCGCCTGGGCGGCAATGCGGAAGCGGACATCTTCACCATGGGCCGCATCGCCGGTCATAACGCAGCAGCAGAATAAATAATTCTGTCTGTTATAAGAAACAGAAAAGCAGAGGGATGGCTGACCGGTCAAGTCAGCCATCCCTTCGCTGTCATGGGCATAAACAGCAACTGCCCTTCCTGGTTAAATCTCCCGACAGCAGGAAAATTAACGCTCCCCAATTCCAAACACCCGCTCGGTGTTTTCCTTTGCACAGCGCACAAGCTCCTCTTCCTCCATCTTCATATACTTTGCCAGTTCCCGCGCCACATACACAATATTCTGCGGGACATTCGTCCGGCCGAGTCCCGGCACATTCCGCGGCGTCAGGTACGGTGCGTCCGTCTCGATCAGAACCCGGTCTGACGGCAGGATACTCACCGCGTCACGAAGCTCCTTTGCCCGCCGGTCGTCACAGATCCACCCGGTAATCCCGATGGAAAATCCCATGGAAAGATATGTGTCCAGCGTCTGCTTATCCCCGGTAAAGCAATGCACCACCGACCGGCGGCAAATTTCCGGATACCCGCGAAACTGTGCGGCAAACTCCTTCGCCGCCTCCCGCTCATGCAGGAACAACGGTTTCCCCAGTCGACCGGCAAGTTCAATATGCCGCTTAAGACACCGGATCTGGTTTTCCTTCGTCGAAAACATCCGGTCGAAATCCAGTCCGCATTCTCCGATTGCCACAATCCGCGGATTCCCGCTCACAATCCGCTCTATCTCCACGAAATCCTCCGGCTTCGCCGCGTCCGCATTATGCGGATGAATCCCGGCCGTCCCATAAGCCTCATGCTCCCGCACATATGCATCCACCAACCGGTTCTCCTCCATATCCGAACCGGTCAGAATGCAGGCAACGCCAGCCTCTGCCGCTCCCCGAAGGATACGATCCGGGTGCGCAAACTGGCGGCAGAACAGATTCAAACCAATATCATAATATTTCACGTCCATCTGAAATCTCCCGTTTCTTTCAACATTCCAATCCCTGCATAAACTCCCTCGTCTGCCGGATAATCACCGCCAGATTCCGGATATCCGCCTCCGCGTCCCCGGTCTCCAGTGAATGGTTGGCACCCTCAGTGATAAAAAGCAGAATCCCTTGCTGCTCACAGCCATCCTTCACCACCGGCGTCTCCACCCACTGATCCTTCGTCCCATGAAATGCCACCGCGCGTTGCGCCGGATAGCGAAAGGTCTGCTCCACCGGTGTGTAATATACCTGAGAAACAGCAAGTCCCCGCTCCCTGGCATACGCCGCACCGACCGCGGTCCCCAGACTCTTGGACAGGAACAGAATCCGGTCATACTGGGAAAAATCGAGATTCTCCAGTTCTTTCCTTGCGTAAGAAAGAGCCACACGCCCCGCTTCTTCCATCTTCGCAGCAGACCCCTTGGCTCCCGCCGGAAGCTCCCCATATGTCACATCCACAATCTCATATCCATCTGCTGCCGCCAGCTTCTTTCCATAATACAGAAGCGGCTTGTCCGTATGATAACCAATCCCAGGAAACACAATCGCAATCTTTCTCATCCGGATTCTCCTCTCACTCTTTCAATACCCTGCAGTCGGTCTTCTTTTATTTTATATCCTACTGATCTGCTCTATCGCATATAATGGAAGATTGACAATGACAAGCCAGCCTTCCTTAAAATATTTGAGCGATGCCAGTGCTCTTGGAACCTCCTGCACTTCATCAAAAATCAATAACATATGATCCGGATCAATTTTGCGCCCCGCATACAACTCCAATCCCATAATCAGACGGTCGATGTCCAGATCGGATGCGAACAGCTCCGCCATTCTGGAATTCGAATCGAAATTAATATAAACCGTATCCGCATATGCCTGTTTGCCAAATTCTTTCATCAGCCAGGTCTTACCAACCTGTCGCGCTCCTTCGATGATAAGCGGCTTGCGACGTTTGCTTTCTTTCCATTTCATCAGTTTTTTCATTGCAATCCGGTACACAAAACGCACCTCCATCCTCATGATATGTGGATATTATAGTTCGTTTTTTGCAGAAATTACAATGATATTTTGAAATAAGTTACATTTTTTACGCCGAATAAGGAGCGTTTCTAATGGCACCTTAATATCATTTTTATTTCTATGAGGAGGTTCATATGGACGGTTTGGTTCGCTTTCTCTGTCTCACCTCGTTTCTCTGCATATAAACGCGAACAAAATATGCAGAAAATAGGAGCATAGGCTTGATATTCTGCATATAAAATGATAAAATAATATGCAGAAAGGAGTGCATGATATGAGAAAATTTGATTATTCCTTTTTAAACAATGGATTGCTTCCGGCTAATCTGGTGACCTTAACGGCTAATATTTCCAGTTTAAAGACGATGGCCGGAGTACGAAAAGAAAAATACGGAGTTGTTTTTACAGAATTAGAAGCTTTGGCAAAAATACAGTCTGTCAAAAGTTCAAACGCGATCGAGGGGATTGTGACCAGCGACGAACGGATTGCGGCGATTGTGAATCAGAACAGTGCGCCGCTGAATCATAACGAGGCGGAGATTGCCGGATACAGGGACGCTCTGAATGCGATTCATCTGGGTCATGAGTATCTTGATTTTCGTGAGACTGATATTTTGCGGCTTCATGAGATGATGATGTCCATTGCCGGGTACGAATATGGAGGGCGATATAAGACCGAGGATAATGTGATCCTGGAGATAGATGCCAACGGAAACCGAGTTGTACGGTTTCGCCCGGTGCCCGCGGCGGAGACGCCAGATGCGATGGAGCAGCTGGAACTGGCATATATGGATGCCAGAAATGATGCGAATATTAATCAGCTCCTTTTGATTCCCTGTGTGATACTTGATTTTTTATGTATCCATCCCTTCCGTGACGGGAACGGCAGGATGTCCAGGCTGCTTTCGTTATTACTTCTTTATAAAAATGGATATGACGCCGGAAAATACGTATCCTTTGAGGAACAGATTAATAACTATAAGGTCTGGTATTATGAGGCGCTGAGACAGTCGTCGGAGAACTGGGAATCAAACGGAAACACTTATGTTCCGTTTATTGAAAACTTCCTGTCTGCCTTGTATATGTGTTATAAAGAACTGGATAAGAGATTTGCGGTGGTTCATGGTAAAAAAATTACGAAGAAAGCACGAGTAGCGGCCACAGTATTAAATAACCTGACACCGATTTCTAAATCAGAAATCTGTAAAATACTGCCGGATGTCAGTCCTACTACCGTAGAAGCCGTGTTGGGCGCGATGGTAAGGAGCGGGTCAATCCGGCGGATTGGGCTGGGGCGTGCAACCAGATATGTGAGAGCATAGTATCCGGATCAAATATCATAAGACCCACCCACTGACCAAAAAGGAGACCACCCATAAACCCCATGTACACACAGACCACTCACGAACCCCACCAGGCAGAGACCGGAACATTCCAGAAGAACCTGCAGCAGTCAGCCATGAAGAAAATTATGCTGGCCGTCTTGCTGAGCTGCGTTTTGTTTCTGGCGGGACAGTCTGTCCTGACGCTTGCCCGCAACGAACAACAGGCCGTCTCTCATATGGAGCTGCTGGAGGACGTCCTGCGACAGCTGGATGAACAAGAACGGGTCTTCCTTCTGGAACAGGAATCGGAACGCATGGTTTTACAGATTCTTACCAACGACATGGCTGCCGTGGAAGACACCGACGCGGTAGACCGCTTCAAAAATCATTTCCGTCGCTTTCAGGAAAACTGCGAGGTGCATTCTTCGGTTCTGATCGCGGACAACGCCGGGCAGATCGTTTATACTTCCCTGGGTGAAAATCAGCTGACCTCTTATCTGATCAACTACAACAATGCGGTCTGCTATAACGCAAAGAATTCCGGTACCGACGACATTTACCGTGCAGTTTATTACGATGTGGGAAATTACGCCGACACCATGTATGTAAAACCCATCCTCGACGATAACGCAATCCTGGGCTATATCACCCTGTTTCTCTCCGGAAGCGAATGGAACTTCTATCTCTGGGAGAGCAACTTTGACGGCGTCATCACCGACCAGCGGCAGAACGTCATGTACACCAGCCGCCCGTCCCTGATTGAGACCGGGAATAAGTTTTATGGAATCAGCCATGGGATTCTGACGGATGAAGACGAACGATACTGGGTCGTCTCCAGGGAACTTCCGTCCCTGTCCGCAAAGATTTATTCCCTGGTCTATTATCCAAAGAGCGGAACCGTCGCACTTGGCCTGCTGATTCTGATTATTATGGGCATCATCTGGTATTTCACAGCACGCTGGATGGCCAAATCCATGGCGGAAAACAATGCCGCCGCGATCGGCAGGCTGGTGCGGGAAATCCGCGTCATCCGCAAAGAAGACCCCACCCACCGGATCTTCCTGGAGACCGATGATGAGTTCAGTGAAGTGGCCTATCAGGTCAATCATATGCTGGATCATATCCAGTCCCTGAACGACCGCAACACCGAGCTGATTCGTCTGAACAGCCGCATCGAGATGGAACAGCTGACTGCACAGATGAATCCACATTTTCTGTACAATACCCTGGAAATTATCCGCAATCTGGCGATCTTCGATGCCGAAAAAGCCGGCGAACTGATCACGCAGCTCACCGATCTGCTCCGCTACAGCGCCAGTTCCTCTAAGGGCGAGGTCACCCTCAAAGAGGACATGAGTTACATTGCCCGGTATCTGGACATTCAGAACTGCCGCTTCGGGAAGCGGTTTCAATGTCACATACAGATCGACCCCTGTTGTGAAACATGCGTGGTTCCCAGGCTGACATTACAGCCGCTGATCGAAAACAGCATCAAATACGGCTTCCGCAAAAATATGTATCTGAAAATAGAGATTACCGCTGTCATGGAAGGTCGCATGCTGGTCATCCTTGTCCGGGACGACGGGCCAGGCATGGAGGAAGCGGAAGCAGAAGCGCTCCGCCAATTCCTGGATGCCCATGACACGGGCTCCGCTTCCATCGGCCTTCGCAATCTGTCCCGCCGACTGCACCTTCGATATGGCAGCGAAAGCGGTCTCCAGATCCGCAACCGGGAAAACGGTGGTTTTGAAGTTGAGGTTCACATTGAACAGGAAGGAGCACAGACATGTACCGGGTAATCATCGCAGAAGATGAAGATATCATCCGCAAGGGACTGGTCTATCTGCCCTGGGCAGACATGGAATGTACCGTCGTCGGGGAAGCGTGCAATGGCGTTGAGGGCGTCGATCTGATTCGCCGCCTTCACCCGGACATCGTCCTCGCGGACATCAATATGCCCGTACTGGACGGACTGGACATGATAAAGGAGACTTACAGGGAATGCGTCTATTCTGCAATTATCCTCTCCGGCTATTCCGAATTCGAGTATGCCCGCACCGCCATTCAGTATGGCGTGACCGGCTATCTGCTCAAGCCCCTGAAAACGGCTGAGCTTACAAAAGCAGTCGAAGAAGCCAAAGAACAATGCCAGATCCGGCACAGCTGGCAGGACCGCCTGCGGGAATCCGAGGAATTGAAACAGACCAACCTCCTTCCGGAGAATTACGGAGAAGATAAAGTCGTCCTCACCATGCTGCAATACATCCGTGAGCATTACAGGGAAAAGCTGACCATGCAGGATGTGACAGCGGAACTGAATTACAGCGAAACCTTTTTAAACAAACGCTTCAAAAAACAGATGGGAACCACCTTCAACGAATATCTGAACCGTTTCCGCATCCAGAAAGCCATGGAGCTGCTGAAGGCCGGGGAACGTTCCATTTCCGACGTATCCTGGGAATGTGGAATCCGCGATTATAAATATTTCAACGTTGTTTTTCGAAAATACGTCGGCTGTAGCCCAAAGGAATATGCAGCCAGAGTATCCAAAAAAGGACAGGGGATTTGATTTCGATATCCCCTGTCTTTTTTGTCTAATTGTATGTTTTTTCTCGCTATTGCAGCGATTTGTTTGGTATTTTTGCCATTCGAACGGAATCTTTGGTATCAAACCATCCAAAAACAATATAAAATAGAACCAGTCAGAATCAGCGAATCATACATTTCAACCAAAGGCGGCGATAACATGAGTGCAATAACCATTCGAAATGCAGTAAAACGATACGGAACCGTGACGGTCATCCCGGATCTGTCCGTAACCATCGGGGATGGCGAACTGTTTACCCTGCTCGGGCCCTCCGGATGTGGGAAGACGACCCTGCTGCGCATGATAGCCGGTTTCAATACCATTGAAGGCGGCACCTTTCAGTTTAATGATAAAATCATCAACGACATGGATCCGGGAAAACGTGGGATCGGTATGGTATTCCAGAATTATGCCATTTTCCCGAACATGACCGTGCGCAAAAATGTCGAATTCGGCCTGAAATACAAGAACATGCCCAAAGATCAGATGCGCACGGAAGCCGAGCATTTTCTGAAGCTGGTACACGTCGATCAGTATGCGGATCAGATGCCGGAACGCCTTTCCGGCGGGCAGCAGCAACGTGTGGCGCTGGCCAGGGCGCTTGTTATTCAGCCGGACGTCCTCCTGATGGACGAACCGCTCTCCAATCTGGATGCCAAACTGCGCGTGGAGATGCGGACCGTCATCAAAAACATTCAGAAGCATGTCGGCATTACCACCGTTTATGTCACGCACGACCAGGAAGAAGCCATGGCTATCTCTGACCGCATTGCCGTCATGAAAGAGGGCGTAATTCACCACTGTGGAGAGCCAAAGAATATTTATCAGCGCCCGGCGGACCTGTTTGTAGCGACCTTTATCGGAAAGACCAACGTACTGAAAGGTGCCCTCAAACGAGAGGACGGAACTCTGTATCTGGAATTTCCAAACGGCTATCGGGAGCCGATGGAATATGTCCGGGAAAGCGAAGCAAGGGACCGCGATGTGATCCTGTCCGTCCGGCCGGAAGAACTGATCGTATCCCTCGCAGATGACCGTCAGCCACGGACAGGGCTGAAAGCAGTCATTCAGGACAGCGTCTTCCTCGGATCCAACACACACTATTTTGCGGAGCTGGAGACCGGCGAGACGGTGGAAATCATCCAGGAATCCGAGATTGATTCCATCATCCCACCCGGAAGCCGCGTCAATCTTACCATCAAGGCACAGAAAATCAACCTGTTCGACACAGCCACAGAAAAGAGTCTCATGAAACAGGTCGAAAACAACCTGTCTGGTCCCTCACACAGACAGGAGGTGAGCCAATGAGCCATTCCAAAGCACGCTTTGACTTCTGGAACATCTGTTCCCTGATCCTGATGGCGGTCTTCCTGATCTTTCTGGTCTATCCGATCGGAGGGTTATTGAAAGAAGCGGTCTTTTCCGAGGGAGTATTCACGCTGGACGCCTTTCAGGAATTTTTCGGTAAGGCCTATTACTACGAATCGATTTTCCACAGTGTCCGCATCGCCGTCTGCGTCATGGCGGCCAGCCTGATCCTGGGAATTCCCTTCTCGTATTTCTACTCCTTTTACCGCATCCGGGGACGCAAGGTGCTGTTCGTCCTCTGTCTCCTCTGTACGATGTCCGCTCCGTTCATCGGCGCATATGCCTGGATTCTTCTGATGGGAAATTCCGGACTGATCACCGTTTTTCTGAAATCCATCGGGCTGAAGGGCTTTTCCATCTATGGATTTGGCGGAATCGTCTTTGTACAGACCTTAAAGCTGTTTCCACTTGTCGTCATCTATATGAACGGCGCCTTCCGCGACATTGACAACTCGCTTCTGGAAGCAGCGGAAAGCATGGGCTGCAAGGGCGTTGAACGCTTCAAACGCGTCATTATGGCGCTGACCATGCCGACCATTCTCGCCGCGGCTCTCCTCGTCTTCATGCGTTCCTTCGCTGATTTCGGAACGCCGGTACTGATCGGACGCGGTTATACCACCTTCCCGGTGCTGATTTACAACCAGTACCTCGGCGAGAACGGCACCAATTATCATTTTGCGGCGGCCATCAGCGTGATCGCCGTGCTGGTCACAGCCATTATTTTCATCATCCAGAAGGTTGCGTCCAACCGCTTCAAATTTACCATCAATGCCCTGCACCCGGTAGAACCGAAAAAACCGGAGGGAATCGGCGGCATCCTGATGCACGCATTCTGCTACCTTCTGGTCGGCATTGCTCTTCTGCCGCAGATTTACATTGTGAACATGTCCTTCCGCAACTATACGAACAGCATCCTGAAGCCGGGATACTCTCTGGTGAACTATCAGAAGGCCATGGAGAAAATGCTGGTACGCTCCATCCGCAACACCCTGATCGTCAGTGTTGTCACCCTGGCGCTGATCGTTGTCATTGCGGTGCTGATCGCCTACCTGGTCGTCCGCCGCAACAACTGGTTCAACAACATGATTGACACCATTTCCATGATGCCTTACATCATGCCCGGCGCCGTCATCGGCATCGCGCTGGTGATCGCGTTTTCCAAAAAGCCGTTTGTCCTGACGGGATCCCTCGTGATCATGATCATCGCCCTGGCCATCCGGCGGATGCCCTTTACCAGCCGTTCCGCAACCGCAGCGATGATGAAGGTTCCCATCAGTGTGGAAGAAGCCGCCCTCAGCCTGGGCGCTCCGAAAGTAACGGCCTTTGTGAAAATCACGGTGCCAATGATGTCCAGTGGCATCATATCCGGTGCGGTTCTGAGCTTTGTGTCCGTCATCACGGAAATGTCATCCGGCGTCATTCTCTACAACAACCGCACGATCACCCTCACCATCAGCACCTACTCCGCCATTTCCAGCGGTATTTACGGCGTAGCCGCGGTATTTGCAACGATCACCATGCTCCTCACCGTGATCTGCCTGGTGATCTATCTGAAATTTACAAAACTGGAAGATGTAAAAATGTGACATACATTTATATCTATCAAAAAAAGAAAGGGAGAATGTAACATGAAGAAAAGACAACTGGCAGCCATCATGACAGCGGCAACTGCGGCGATGCTGATCACCGCCTGCGGCGGCAGCAGCTCCACAACCACTGAGACAACTGCGGCGGCAACTGCAGCCGCAACGGAAGCCGCACAGGAAGCGGAAGCCGCGGAAGAAACCGGCGACACGGGAGAAGACCGTCCCTATTATGTGCGGCCTGCAGACGAGGTGACCGGAAAAATCACGGTCTACACGACCATGGAGGAGACACAGCAGGAAGTCCTCACCGATATGTGGAAGAAATATTATCCGGACTGTGCGCTGGAGATTCAGGCAGATTCCGTTGGTACCCTCGCAACCAGAATCCGCAGCGACGAGACCTGTGACGCAGACGTCGTCATCGGCGGAATGTTCGCGGCAGACGGCGAGACCTACCATGATATTCTGCAGCCTTACACAGCCGCCTGCGACGAGGAGCAGTTGTATCACGATGAATCCGGATATTATACCTTCTATGATGTTCAGGTCATGTGCCTGGTCGTCAATCCGGAGCTTCGCGACGAACTCGGAATTGAAATCAACGGATACGAAGATCTGCTGAATCCAGAACTGCAGGGCAAGATCATCCTGGCCGCGCCGGACTCCACTTCCTCCGGATGGCGTCAGCTGCAGACGATCCTCGCGGTTATGGGAGATGAATTCGACGATGAAAAGGGCTGGGAATACTGCAGCCAGCTGATTCCGTCCTGCTTCTCCACCACATCCTCGAAGGATGTCTACAACCTGGTCAGCAACGGTGAATATGTAGCCGGACTTTCCTATGAGTCCAGCGTGGTCGCACTGATCAACGATGGCGCTCCGATTGAGTGCATCTACATGGAAGAGGGCAATACGGCCATGGCCGGCGGCGCAGCGATTGTTCAGGACGCACCGAACCTTCCGGCGGCGGAAGCCATGATGGACCTGCTCTCCTCTGCAGAATTCCAGGACGCACGCGCAGAAGTATCTGCCGGACGCGGCTCTAATGGCAACTGCAACCTCAGCGGACTGCCGGACGAGAGCACGCTTGGCCTGGTTGAACTGGATTTTGATTATCTGACCGCACATAAGGACGAGATCATGACCCACTGGAATGAACTCTTCGCTGATCTGAATGGCTGATAACGAATTTCAGACATAACAATCCCCCACAAAAGGACCTGCCGACGGCAGGTCCTTTTCTACAATTCCCTTATTTCTCTTCCAGCAGATGCGCAATCTTGTACTGCAGCACATCAAAGGCGACGTTGTTCATGCCACTGTTAATCACGATATCCGCCGTCGCGCGGGTAGGCTCCACATACATATAGTGCATCGGCTTGACGGTCGTCAGATACTGCTCCACAATGTTATCGATGTCGCGCCCCCGCTCCTTCACATCGCGTACAATCCGCCGCAGAATCCGCTCGTCGGCGTCGGCCTCCACAAATATCTTGATATCCAGAAGCGCCCGCAGCCGCGGATCTGCCAGAAGCAGAATTCCTTCGATTACAATCACCCGGCGCGGCTCGACGTGAATCGTCTGCTTTGCGCGCGTATGGAGACTGTAATCGTAGGTCGGACAGTCAATCGCCCGCCCTTCCTTTAATGCTTTCACATGCTCGATTAAAAGATCGGTCTCCAGTGCATCCGGATGATCGTAATTCTTCTTTTTTCGAACCTCAAACGGAATGTCATCCTGACTGCGGTAATAATTGTCATGATACAGCACCGCAATCCGATCCCCAAATTTCTCCTTCAACCGGTTTGTAAACGTCGATTTCCCCGACCCGGTGCCTCCCGCGATTCCGATAACCGTAATATTCATCCCCTGTGCTCCCCTCATTTGAAATCATGCCTGTCCGCCGTCTGCCATTACGCCGTCTTCTCCAACAGCCCCCGGTACATTCGCTCCGAAACCGGTACTTCAATACCGAGCCGCCTGGCCTCCCTGACAATATATCCGCTGAAGGTCTCAACCTCCGCTTTTTTTCCGGCGCGGATATCCCGCTGCAGGGAGCTGGTTGATCCATCCGCGTATTTTTCATAAAACCTCTTAATGATATCCTCCACATTGGACGGAACCAGACGTACGCCCTTTGCGCAGCCAACCTGGTAGGCCTCCCATACCAGTGTCTCGTACTCCTTCGCCTTCACTGGATCGCTGCGAAGCTGCCCGACGGTATTGTCATAATAAGAGGTCGCCACATTATAGGCACAGTTGAGGATATACTTCTTCCAGATATCCAGTTCGACATCCTCGGATACCTTATGCCGAATCTGTGCACCAGTCAGAAGCTCCGACAGTTCCTTGAGAATCTCCTTCTGTCGCTCATCCGCATCCTTGATTCCAATCCGGATATCCGCAAAATTTCCCTGCTGCATCGTCGAATAATCCGCGTTGGCAAAGGCCACAATGTAAATCAGCGAATCCACAACCGTCCCCTTCCCGAAGGCGGCACGCACCCGCTCGCCCGGATCGACGCCGTTCATCACCGGTATAATCACCGTATGTTCCCCCACGGCTCCGGCAAGCTCTCCACAGGCCTGCTCCAGCGAATAATTCTTCACACAGATAAACAGATAATCCTGCTCGGTCAGTTCCGTCGACGAAAGCACCACCTGCTGCGGATGCGCGATAATGTCATCCCGGTAATCGCTTCGCAGAATCAAACCGTTTTTCCGGATCGCTTCCCCACATGCCCCCCGCGCAACAACCGTCACATGGGGATACACGCTTGCCAGCATGGTCGCCAGATACCCGCCGACTCCACCGACTCCGACAACTCCAATTTTCTTATCTTTCATGATCGTTCTCCTTTTTCACTCATGCTCTTGTTTGTTCCTCCGTCACCCGGAACCCCTCGCCCGTTCATCGGTAAACGTAAGGGTGAAACAGCTCCCCTCACCTTCTTCGGTCTCGATTTCAATCGTGCCGTCGTATTGTTCGACCAGATTGTGGATCAGATAGAGACCCGTGCCGCGATTGGACCCCTTCGATGAAACGCCTTTTTCAAATATACGGACGCGCAACGACTCCGGAATCCCGCGGCCGGTATCCTCACAGGTAATGATGTTACAGCCATTGGTACAGAAAATGCCCAGGGAAATTGTTTTCAGTTCCTTCCCATCGGAGACCAGCTCCTCAATCGCATTTTCCAGCAGATTTCCCACAATGGTAATCCAGGCATCAATGGGAATCAGCAGTTCCTTCTCCACACAGCGGCTGTCCGGGAGTACATTCAGGGAAATTCCCAGTTCCGCCGCATGCATCATCTTTCCAATCACCAGGGCACAGATCTGCGAAACGCGGATGCGATCCGCCGTCTGGCGAATCGCCTGACTGGAAACCAGCGTACTGTTGATAATGAAGGTCATCACCTGCTCCGTCTCTCCGGTCTGCAGATAACCAAGAATCACATGCAGCTTATTCAGAAATTCATGATTCAGATCACGCAGGGTATCCAGCATGGATTTCGTGCCGGACAGCTCATCAATCAGAGATTCCATCTCCGTCCGGTCGTTTAAAATCATCAGCACGCCTTCCATGAAATCATTATTCTGAATCGGAAGCACATCCACCAGCAGGCGACGGCCATTGGTCACTACATCCCGGTGAAAAACCGCGTCTCCACGTTTCAGGACAGAATCCACTCCGGCCGCAGGGATCAGTTCATCAATCGGCCTTCCGGAAAGTTCCGGCTCCGAAGGGAAAAATTTCGCCGCCGAATGATTGACGAAAATCACGCTTCCGGAACTGTCCGCCGCAACCAGTCCTTCCGTCAGCGCATTCAGCACAACATCCTGTTTCTTATAGAGATCCAGCAATTCGACCGGATGATGCCCCATCAGTCTGGAACTCAGCATCCGCACAATCAGCAGCGATAATAATACGCTTGCCACCAGCATAACACCCAGAATCAGAATAAAGGTCAGCGACAGTTCCCGAATCTGTTCCATCACAAACGTCGTAAACACAGAAACCATGACGAAACCGAGGATTCGCCCGCTCTCCGAATCCGTCACGGCATGGAAGGCGCGCCGCTGGGTTCCCTGGGTGCCATACCCCGTCGTAATATAAGGTTCACTCCCGTTTAAAATGGCGGTTTCTTCTCCTTCCACCAGCGTCTCTCCGCTGGTCTCCCGGTTTGAATGATAAAAGCGCAGACCATTGGCGTCATAGACCATAATGCCATTAATATCAGAAAAAATTTCATATATGGAGTCCAGCTCCCGTGTCGCCGCATCCGACGGATATCCGGTTTTCAGCATATCCATAACCGGATCCATGGAAGCGATATAGGCCGCGACACTGCTGATCTTCTCATCAATTTCCATCCTCCGGCGACTCATATCAAAGGACAGAACCACACTCAAAGAAAGAAGGACCAGAAACGCCGACATCGAAAAAAAAGCACAGAAATAACTGCTTTTCCAGGGACAGTTCCCGCAATTTCCGAAGCATGAACCTCACCTCCGTGAAATGAAGCCGCAAGGGCATATCCTGCGCTCCTGCCGGACAGCGCTTCAATCCGTCGGCAAAAGCCCCCGCTCCTCATAATAACGGCGTGCGCCGTCGTGAAGCGCAATCGGAAGCTCGTCATACACAAAACCTTCCGTTATCATTGCTTCCATTGATGCATGCCGCCTGCCAAGCTCTCCCCGCTCCTTATACAGAATCGAAGTCAGCTCATAGACCAGCTCCTCGTCCATGTCTTCCCTCACACAGAGCAGACACTTCACCCCAAATGTCGGCACGTCCGCGGTCTGTCCCTCATAGGTTCCCGCCGGTATAACATCGGCATAATAAAACGGATTCTCCTGCATAATCTGCACCAGTTCGCTGCTCGTATATTTCAACAGGACACAGGGAAGCCGGTCACAAAGTTCAGAAAAGCCACTGATCGGAATTCCCGCAAATCCATGCATTGCATCCAGCGTCCTGTTCTCTACTTCTTCTGTCCCCGAACTTAAACCACAATTGGAAAGCTGTGAATTCTGTTGATCAATCCCCAGACTGTTCAACACGATCCGGGCGGCAAGCTCTGTCGCCGAATTCTCCGGTCCCACCCCCAATCGGCCTCCTCTCAGGTCATGCACCCACTCCAGACCGCTCGCCCGCAGGGCCAGCCAATTGGAAAGACTGGGATAGAGCGCAGCGAGCGCACGCAGATTCTCACAGGGCTCTCCCTCAAATTCGTCCACACCATTCACCGCAGCATAAGCCACATCTCCGCTGACCAGTCCCAGATCAATGCTTCCATCCATCAGCGAGCGGACATTTCCTGCAGAACCGGTGGACGCACTGACATTCACCACGATCTCACTGTCGGAAGCGCCGATCACCTCCGCGATTACTTTTCCCACCGGATACATCGTCCCTCCGCTGTCCGCCGTGCCAATCGTCAGCACCTGCAGAAAATCCGTTTCCTGCCTGTCCATATTGCCATGAGATGATTTCTCTTCTTCGTGAACACACCCTGCAATCAGAAAAAAGCACATGACCAAAAGCAGGCTATATTTCATCCGATTTCTTCTCATCTGTCTCTCCCTCATTCAGCAGGTCGCCGATTTTCATTCCCAACAGCCTTCGACCGGTATCTCTGGTCTGGCACATCCGTTCAAAGGAACCTTCTCCCACCGCTGCCTGCAACAATTACAGTATATCACGAATGCCGATTGTCCTTCAATCGAAACTTTCCATGCCACATACAAAACGAAGGAAATAAACAGGACGCCCGAATGACACCCTGATGAGACAGGACATGCGAAAACTGCCGGAGAGAATCGCAATCCGATTCTTCCGACAGTTTTCTTAAAAAAGGGGTTCAGTGAGCGGCTATCCCCGGAACAGGCTGCCTATAACAGACAGGAAGATCGGGTTGTAAATATCATCGATAATAACGGCAAAGGACGGGTACAGCACCCATGCGATCGTATGCCAGCCATACTGATCCATCAGCGCCTTCTCATTCGCCACCGCGTTCGAACCGGAACCACAGCCCCAGCCTATGTTGCCGCCGGTCATAATCGCGGCACCATAATCGCGGCCGAACATATTGAAGGACACGAAGATACCAAACAGGGCGATCAGAATAGCCTGTCCAACCAGAATGATTCCCATCTGACCGGCCACCGGAGCCAGCTTCGTGAAATCGGTCGTCATCAGCACCAGAGCCAGGTAAAGCTCCAGGAACATATGCTCAATGGCTTCCACTTCCGGAACATAGGTGTCCATGCTGTTTGCTTCCATCACATTACGGGCGATCGCGCCTGCGAACAGACATCCGATGAACTTTGGCATCTCAATCATCGGAATGTTGTCAAGGATACAGTAGATCGGCATACCAAGCGCGGCGATAAACAGGGTCAGTGCAAATGCATGGATCATGCGGGTGTTGTCAAGCTCCGGCTTCGTGCTGCTCTTTGCAGCTTCCGGCTTGTCATTCGGGTCAGACTTCAGACCATGACGCATGATCAGGAACGCGGCAACCGGACCGCCAATCAGCGAACCCATGATGTTGCCCAGCGTACCGGCAGCAACGCCAATCGTCGTCGCGTCTGCAGCGCCCCACTCCTCAAAAATTGGTCCGAATGTGGAAGCCGTTCCAACACCGCCGCTCATGGCCGCGGAAGAACACTGCAGTCCCAGAAGCGGATTCAGTCCAATCACTTTCGAAAGCGCAATACCAAGGACATCCTGGCAGGTGATTAACAGACACGCTGCCAGCGCTATCATCACGCACAAGCGCCCTCCTGCTTTCTGCAGCATCTTTGCGCTGAAACCAAAGCCAACACACAGGAAGAACAGATTCTGGCAGAGATCCTTCGTAATCGTGGCGTCAAACGAAATGCTGACTGCTCCCGTTCCCTTGATAATGGAAATGATAATTGAGAAAATGATTCCGGACACCACCGGCGCCGGGATCGCATATTTTCTCAGCGGCGCGGAATGCGCAACAATCGCACGGCCGGCAAAAATCACGATCGCGGCAAATCCCAGCGTACACAGGTACTCAAACTTGTACGTGGTAATCGCACCATCCACCCCTGGCGTTAAGGTACCAAAATAACTGATGATACTCTCCATAAAATTCCCTCCTCTTGACATGTTCTTTTCTTTCAGCGCCCGGAAAAGTGTTTGTTTTTTATGAAAATATCATAAAATATTTTCAATACAGGGTCAATTTTATGTAAGTATCAAACAGACTTTCGTAACTAAAGTAAGGGTTCCGTATGCGAAATGCCATACTCAATCGACGGCCTGCCGCCCGTGCGATAATTCACCCGGCTGACCAGTTCACCGGTTTCCACCAGATAATTCATATAACGTCGAACCGTGATCCGCGACAGACAGATCTGCGTCGCAATTTCCTCGCTCGTAAAGAAACGCCCCGGATTCGCGCGCAAAAACTCCCGGATCATCTTCAACGTCGATTTATTCAGCCCTTTCGCCAGATTTGTGGACGAATCACTGCTTTTCGTCCCCACCAGCATGCGGTCAATCGCCGTCTGATCGACATTTGTCTGCGACTGGTCGAGGCATTCCCGGATATTGGCAAACTTCTCCAATGCTGTCCGGAACCGGCTATACTCAAACGGCTTGATCAGATAATCGATCACCCCCCGCCCGATCAGGGAACGCACAATATCCGTATCATTCGCGGAAGTAACCATAATAATCGAAGGAAAGATTCCGCTTCTGCGCAGCGCATCAACAAACTCCGCACCATTCATTAACGGCATATAATAGTCCAGAATAATCAGATCTACTTTCGTCTTTTTCAGATAATCCAATGCATCCGGGCCATTTTTGAAGATTCGATCCACCCGGAAGGACGGCGTCACCTCCACATACTGCCTGTTGATGGAAGCCACCATCGGATCATCTTCGACAATCAATACATGATACATACGACCTTCTCCTTTCAGCCGGATGTTTCGATTCGGAAAAAGCCCGGACGTGACTGCCCGGACTTCTCACCTGATTTACGAATGGTTTCCTGTCGAATCAAACAATAATTTACTGCATGGCCAGCACGTCGGCAAATGCCTGCAGTGCCGTCTGCGCCTGTCCGAAATCCCGCATCTGCTGGTCGATTCCCAGCTTGATGTGAGGAATCCCGGCGTTATCGAGCGCCTTCTTCAGATACGGATATTCCATCTCCTCCGGGTCACAGAATTGCTGCATGAACAGCACCAGTCCCTGCGCCCTGCTCTCCTTTACAAGGTTGGCCACAAACTCGCCGCGGCGGTTCTTCGCACTCGCCGGATCGTAGAGAAGAACGTCATAATCGATGGCTGCAAACTGCTTCGCGAGCGCCATCATCGGATCATCATCCTCCGGCACATCCGTGCGGAACGCACGGCTCTCATGCGCCACATCGTCGGCGACAATCGCGATCTGATTCTCCTCCAGGGCGGCAAGCAAATGCGGATTGTCACAGATAATACCGGAAGTGACGATCTTCGTTCCCTTCCAGTCACAGGCCGGAAGCGCGGCAAGCTCCTCATTGAGTGCCTTCAGCATCACCGTATAAACATTCTTAGGCATAAACCAGGCCGCTTTCAGCACATTCGAACGGCTGGTCGCTGTGATCACGTCCGGATGTTCCGCCGCCAGTTTCACAAAGGCGCGACGGGCTGCCCGGCTCTCATTGTAAACGCGGATGGCCTCACGGATATCATCGTCCGTAATTTCCTTTCCCGCCACCTTCTCCAGTTCCTTTTTCACATTTGTGTACTGATCGACACAGAACTGCAGTCCGAAGGAATCAAACCGGTTCTGCGGGTGAGCCAGGAATATGACAGACATCTTATCGCCCATCGCCACACGGAAATTCTGGCTCATCGGGCGAAGGGTATCGCAGATCGTCGGTGTAATGATACCGTCCAGCTGATCCATCGTGCCGTCCAGCAGCATTTCCAGGGCAAGCTGCGCGATGGTGCAGTAGAATGTCGCACAGTATTCCTTTGCGCGGCTGATGGTCTTTTTGTTCGACCCCCACATTCCCATCGGAATCATGCCTGCCGCATAGACCAGTTCCTCCGGCGCATAGTACGGAAGCACGCCGATGACCTTCTTCCCGGCCTTCTTATAATTATCCAGCAACTGTCGCGGACTGGCGGCAGTTTTCGCGAATTCCTGCAACCGATTTTCGATGCTCATTGTACGGCCTCCTTTCTTGCCCGGTTCGCCTCCATGGCTTCCACAAGTCCCTGCACGCGGGTCTCATACTGGGCAGCGTTGAAGTTGCGCGGATCCGCCTGATCGCCGTCAAATCCGGCACACGGGACTCCCAGGTCAGCGGTAAAGCGGCGCTGCATCTCAGCCATATAACCGCTCCATGGTTTACAGGAACGATTGTAATGAACCAGCACACCGTCTACCTTGTTATCCCGGCAGATTCCCTCCCGCCAGTCTACGCCCTGCTCGATGCAGACCGAGTTCGGCGCCTTGCAGTAAGCGCGCACCATCCCGTCGTAATCGTCGTAAACGAAACCGAACGCAGGCGCATAGACAACAGCGGTAACATTGACTCCATTGGCTTTGAGCGGCTTAAACAGCGCAGGCAGCTTCGGCCAGCACGGAATTCCCTCGAACATGACCCGGTATTTCTCCGGGAACGGGGTCGTCGTACCACCGGTCTGAACCAGTTCCTCCAGATCGACCGCCAGCTGCTCGAACGCTTCGGCGGCGGCTACCTTGCCGCGGGCAGTCACGACATCAGCCATGTGATTGAACAGGTCAAATCCACTGTAGGGCGCCGGCTTGTACTGCAGATAGTCGCAGACCTTCAGCCATGCCTTCGCGGTGCGGTTCGCGTTGGCGCAGGCCTGTCTGAACTTCTCCTCGTCGAATTTCCGTCCTGAAATCTGCTCCAGCTGCTTAATTGCATTGTCAAACTGGCCGCGGATATAAGCCACATAGGAATCGTCCACCGTAACATGATTGTTATAGGGCACATCAATCATGACCAGCGGAATGTTATGCATGCGGGCAATGTTTTCGTACCATTTTGTCATGCAATTGCAAATGTTATTGCAGCACAGTACGAAGTCCGGCATGGGAATCTGCATCTGTTTGATGGTCGGAATCGCCGCCAGCCGACGTTCCTTTTCCGGTCCGTCCGGCAGAGCCTCGATCTCATTGATATCGTCCAGGACAATATAGGGCGTCTGTGTCTTCGGATCCTTCTTTGGCCGCCCGGTCTCCTCATCAATCACCACATTGCCGTCGGCGTCTTTGAGCGGACGTCCGGTCGACGGATCGATGATATACTCTCCGGTCTGCGGATCAAATTTGCGGCTGGCGCGTTTGCCCGCCGCATATGCCAGACTGATGCGGGCATAGCCGCAGATATCATTGTCATAGCCCAGATCCTCTGCTGCCTGACAGAGCAGCTCGCCATAACGGTTCGCCGCGATACCGGCCGCCTGATTCTCCGGATACATGACATGCAGACCAAATGCTTCCGCCAGCTCACAGGGGAACTTGGAAGATGACCAGCCCACCGGCTCCCCTCTCTTTTTTGCTTCCCGCGCTTCGGCGTAGACGTCATCGACTACCTTACGCAGCGCCAGCACGCCGGGACTTACCTGTTTTGCCATTGCTTTTCCTCCTATGATAGAAATCGCTGTAACTGTTTATTTCGTCGCACACTGGTACGCAAACAGTGCCGCGCCCAGTGCGCCATTGTACTGAGTCAGAGGCGAGGTAAATATCTCACAGCCCAGTTGATCCTTCAGAGCCTCGACCACGCCCGTATTCTGGGCCACCCCACCGGTCATGACAACCTGCTGCTGCACGCCGATGCGGTGAGCCAGTCCAACGACCCGGCTTGCCACCGAGCGGTGAATGCCCGCGATGATGTCATTCCGGTCCGTTCCCTGCGCGAGCTGACTGATCACCTCGCTCTCAGCAAAGACCGTACAGGTCGAACTGATCGCAACCTGCTTTGTGGAAAGGGCGCCCAGCCGTCCCATCTCTTCGACCTTTACCTCCAGCACACGGGCCATTACGTCGAGAAAACGTCCGGTTCCAGCGGCGCATTTGTCGTTCATCTGGAAATTCACCATCACGCCGTCGTCGATGTGCAGAACCTTTACGTCCTGCCCGCCGATATCGATCACCGTATGCACCCCGGGAAAGAGAAACGCCGCCCCCTTCGCATGGCAGGAAAGTTCGCTCATCTGACGGTCGGCAAGACCCATCAGTGACATACGCCCATAGCCGGTCGCCAGCGTATAGGCCAGATCACCCGCTTCCATCCCCGCGTTTGCCAGTACGGCGTCAATCGCCCGTTTGGGGCCGCTTGTGCCCGCACCCACATCCACCAGGGATTTCGCTGCGATCTCCTGACCGTTTTTCAGAATCAGGCATTTCGACGCGGTTGAGCCGACGTCAATGCCAAGCGTATACAAATCAGCCATTTTGAATCCTCCTGTCTGGCGTCTGTGATTGCGGGCGTTTCACCGCCCGAAGTTGTCTTTATCGTTATTTCCGATACAGTCTGTCAAAATCCCTGCAGATACGCGGCAGAATCATCTGATGCACCGGGCAGATCGCCTTCGGATTCTGATAGGCTGCGTTGGTGAATGCAAT
Source organism: Clostridiales bacterium (assembly GCA_021202925.1). GTDB lineage: Bacteria > Bacillota > Clostridia > Lachnospirales > Lachnospiraceae > Brotaphodocola. The sequence continues at coordinate 32,746 of JAJQCD010000016.1, forward strand.
CATGTAATCCCGCAGCCGCGGCATCTCCACAATCTCGTCGACCATACCGGCCTTCGCGCAATACTCTGGCTTCGACGTATCAATATAATGCTGAATCAGCGCGTTCATCTTGTCAATCGTCGGCTGCAGATCCTTGCCCGCGTCCTGATCCTTGACCAGGCGGCGGCTGTACATGGCACCGGCCGCAGTCTTTCCATACATGACGTCAATCTCCGTCGCCGCTGTTCCGATGCTGAACACGTTGTTGTCATTGGCCTGCGGACCGCCCAGCACATAATGCGCCGCTGCCGTTCCCTTCCGGAGCGTGATCTCCAGCATCACCAGACCGCTGTTCTGGATGGAATAGATCAGGCTCTGGCCCAGACCCAGAAGTTCTGCCTTCTCTGCCTCATTATCCACATCGATTCCCGTCGTATCCTGAATCCAGATCATCGGGATCTTATCTCTCGAACAGAAGGTGACAAACTCGTTCATCTTAATCAGACCCTGGCGATACAGCTTGCCTCCGATACCCATCGCGCCCTTGCCGCGATACTCCGGATAATCCGGATAGCCCTGCATAATCAACGGTCCCTGCTGGTTCGCAACCACGCCGACCAGCAGTCCGTTCACCTTTGCCAGGCCGGTGATCATCTCCGGTCCATAGCCCTTCTTGAATTCCATGAACTCGCCGCCGTCAACCAGCGCGGCCAGAACGTTGTACATATCATAAGGACGCCTCGTGTTCATTGGCACGATATCATAAAGCTTCTCGCCCGTGATTGCCGGAGCCTTCGGCTCGTCAACCCGGAAGAAATCAAGATCATAGGACGGCAGCATATTGATGTATTTGCGAATCCCGTCCAGCACACCGAACTCCTCCGCATAAACCTCGCGAAAGAAACCGGTCTCATTGTAGTGGATGGAAACGCTGCCCGGCGGGTCATTCTTCATCCGACGGGTCGAATCGATCATCCCCTGTGCGCCCTCTGCGTCCACATACGGCTTTGAATCCATGCCGCCCACGATACCCGCGCCGCCCACGGCCATATTCGCTTTCTGGTGCGCAATCAGAATCGTCGGGCTGATCGAATGATAGCCGCCGCCGGCCGGATTGGTGCCGTAAATACCTACGATTACCGGAATCCCCAGCTGATTCAGCTGCGCGTTGCGGAAGAACGGAGTGCCGCCGCCCCGCCGGTTCGGATACACCTTTTCCTGCTCATCCAGCTTTACGCCGGAGCAGTTCAGAATATAGACCAGCGGAATGCCCAGCATCTTGGCCGTGTCCGAGCCACGCAGCAGATTATCTGCCTGGCCTGCGACCCATGCACCCGCCATTTTCTTGTTATCGGAGGCGATGATAACCGCCCACTTTCCATCGATCCGGCCCAGTCCCTTGACCACGCCCGTGCTGACAATACCGATCTTTTCCTGATCGTTATTTTCCGGATTGTACAGGCTGTTCAACGGCAGGAAGCTCCCCTCGTCCACCAGCTCCAGGATGCGCTCCATGGCCGTATACTGACCCTTCGCGTGAATCTTATCGTCCGGCACACCAGCCGCGAGCATCTGCTGCGCCTTCGCGCGCAGAGCCTGCTCGACCTCCTTCAGTTCCTTTGCGTTATCCGGCGCAGCCGGAAATGCCTTTCCTTCGATCTTCGGCATCTTCTGGAAATAACCCGGCATTGAATAGTTTCCCATCACAATTTCCTCTCCTTCCTGTTTATGCTTATCGAACGGCTTCTGTCTGTCAGCCGGCTGCCTTCGGTACCTTGATAAACGCCTGACCCGGGTCAATCTCCTCACGGATGAGACGGATGATTTCCGGATCGGGTCCCTCCATCAGCTCGGCGCGGGATACGTCGATCTCAAAACCGGTGTTGGCGATAACCTGCTCCGGTGTCGAGAATGGATAATAGTAGGCAAGATACATTCTCTTGGTCTCTTCATCAAACTTCATAATGCCGAGATCCGTCACCACCATCTGCGGACCGCGGTTACCCGGAAGTCCGGCGCGCTCCCGCCCGCCAGGGCCATCCATCCAGCCGCAGCTGGTGACATAATCAATCTTTTCCATGAAGCGGCGCTTCTGATGCTGCATCATAATAATGGTATTGCAATAGGTCGCGATTCCGTTTGCTCCGCCGGAACCTGTGAAGCGGGTCTGCGGCTTCAGGTAATCTCCCTTGCCATAAATACAGGTGGAATTCACATTGCCATATGGGTCAATCTGCGCACCTCCAATGAAAGCGATCATGCGATCCGAATTGTGGAGCCACTCATTGGTCTCAAATCCCACAAAGCGAACGTTCGGCCACTGCACCGCGCAGTGGGCCATGAACCGCAGGTCGCCGACCGAACGCGGTACCTCGACCGGAGAGCAATCCATCAGGCCGCTCTCCACAATCGGATGGCAGCTCGGGCAGATCGCACGCTTCGCGAGCGACGCGCCGATCAGCGGAAGACCGGTTCCTACAATGACAATCTGATCCTCTTTTATATTCTTCGCAATGGCATAAGCCTGCATTTCCTGCTTGGTATAATTCGTATAATCTGACATTTCTTTCCCCTCCCTGCGTCAGTGCCTGGTGGAATAGCCCAGGTGCGGCTCGTTCTTCAGATTCGACAGGCGGCAGCCGCCAATCCGATCCAGCAATTCATCCTGATCCTTCACCGAATAAACCCATTTGTCGAGATAATCTTCGAACGTTTCCGGAATCTTCGTTCCTGCTGCCGCATCGTCCGCGGCTTTCTGCGCCTTCTCTGCTGCCGCAGCCAGCTTCTCATCGCCTGGCTTCGCCTCGGCTGCCTTCGCCGCCTTCAACGCCGCCTTTGCAAGCTGCACCTTCGCGTCTTCCGCATCCTGATAATGAGACGCCCGGTCATATTCCTTCAGACCCGCATCGTCGTCATCGTAATAACCGTAGCACTGTGCCGGCCATGCGCCGTAAGGAGCCCGTACAACCGCATCCACACACTGGCTGAAGACCTTCGTCTGCGTGGGATCACGCCGGATATATTCATCACTGACAATCTCTTCACAGGTAATGATTACCTTGCGGGCAGCGATCGCGATATCCACGTCGTGGAATTCATCGCCCATGATGATACAGGTTCCGTCCGGAGACGCCTGCTGAACATGAATGATCGCGGTATCCAGCTTCGGTACCGGTACGGCAACCACCTTCTGCCCTGGCTCAAACGGATTCTCCACTTCGACGCACTTCAGATCATCCACGGTCGGCATCGTCTTGCGCTTTTCTGCGGAAATCCCCCATTCGGTCATCAGGCTCGAACCCTGCATCAGACGAACCGGCAGATACGGAAGCCCCAGGCTCGCCGCATGCAGCTGTAGCATCAGCACATCCTGTGAATAATCCTCGTAGACCAGCTCACCCTTCTCGATTGCGGCACGGAACCGCCGGGAGACATTGGTGTAACCGGAATTTGCGGTATAGCAGTTGATATATGCCTTCACACGGCCCGCGCCGATCAGCATATCCCAGTCGCCGCCCGCCGGACCAGCCCAGACTGTGAAATCTCCCTGTCCCTGACGCAGAATCTCATACACCGCCGCATACGGCTTCCGGTTCGTCGTGAATCCGCCAAAGCAGATCGTATCGCCGTTCTCCACATATTTCGCAACGGCGTCATGCAAACTCATTACCTTATTCAAAACGATTCCCTCCTCTGAATGTTCCTTCATATAAATTTTTTACTGCACTGTGAATAATGCCATGCCGCTCTCAACTGCGTCTCCGCCTTTTACATAGACCGCTGTCAGCGTACCGTTTGCGGAAGACACAATTTCCGTTTCCATCTTCATTGCCTCGATCGTCAGAATCTTCTGTCCATATGTAACCGGCTGGCCAGGCGTCGCCAGAATGCTCAGCACCTTACCAGGCAACGGAGAGGTAACGGTCGTTCCACCTGCTGGTGCTGCCGGAGCCGGAGCCGCTGCAACCGATTGAGGCGCCGGGGCTGCAGGCCTGGGTGCGACTGGTGGCGGAGCCACTGGCGGCGCAGCTTTTGGCGCAGCTTTTGGCGCAGGTGCGGGAGCCGGTGCCGGAGCTGCTGTTGCCGGAACCGGTGCTGCCTTTGGAGCTGGCGCCTCGACTGGCGTAACCGGTGCACTCGCCCCTGCGGCTGCCTCCTCATGGCTGAGTAAATGGAACGGCGAAACGCGCTCAACCTCGACCTCGTACCGATTTCCATTCATAGAAACGATATACTTCATAACTCTTTTCTCCTCCTTACAGTTTTCGTATTGCGGTGATGCGCAGTTCCTCCGGTTTGGCCCGAAGCTCTTCGCAAATGACGGAGAGTATCACGGCACAGTCCTGTTCGCTCACCTCCGAAGTCTCTTGCCCCGGTTTCGCATTTCTGGCATACATCCGAATCACAATCGCCAGAACCACAACCACTGCCGCCAGACCGATGATCCACATAACGGTTTTCCCTCCTTTTCTTCCTTCTTCCGCAGACGCCGCGCCATCCGGCACGACTCCGCGTATTTCTTCTTTCTTGCTGATAGGATTGTATCACGCAAAAAACAACAATTCTTACGCAATATTGTCAAAAATATGATGTATATTGCTATATTTAAAAATTTCCTTCATTTGCAATCGTATCCATCCATTTTTTACAAATTTTTCTTGTTATCTCTACAAATAATTGGATTTTCGGCTCTTATTTTTCCGCCATTGACATTTATTTCGAAAGAATTTATAATAGATACATTCCATTTTGATTTTCAAAAATTTGCAAATATTGCTCTATTGAAGATATACGGGGGAGGATAGACATATGAAGCAGCAGGAATATCTCATCAATCTAAAGCAGGATACCGCCTGGCAGATGCACCGCCTGCATTTCCACGAATATATCGAATTGTTTCTGATGCTCAGCGACGGAGGAGAACTGTTCTCGGGCAGCGATATCTACCCTCTGCACCGCAATATGCTGGCGCTTATCCGCAGCAACACCCTACATCGCACTGCGGCTGGGCCATCAGACGGCCTTTTCGAACGCTATGTGTTCCATATTCTCCCGGAGACCGTCGAACGACTGTCCACACCGCAGACAAATTTTGCCGAAATTCTCCGGCACGATTCTCCCTGTGTTCAGCTGAATGATGAGCAGGCACGCCGCCTCGCAGAGCTCTTCGAATCCCTCCGCAGGCCGCAGCTTTTGGGCGGCTTTGGCTGGGACATCGAACAGCAGATCACACTTTTACAGATTCTGCTGCTCGTCTGCTCCCTCGTGCGTGCCGAGCCGACAAAGACTCCTGACACCAATCCCGACTACGACCGGGTTCAGCCAATCCTCGACTACATTGACCAGAACTATACGGAACCGCTCACCCTCGAAGACCTGACCGGACAATTTCTGATGAGTAAGCACTACCTCTGTCATCTTTTCAAAAAGGGAACCGGCTTCAGCGTCATGGAATATGTGATCCAGCTCCGCATTCTGGAAGCACAACGACTGCTGCGCGAGAGTGTCTCCGTCCAGGAAGCCAGCGACCGCGCCGGCTTCCAGTCTTACGCACACTTCATCCGCACCTTCCGCAATTACGTCGGCGATTCGCCCGGACGCTACGCCCGGCGGTTCAGCCAGAGCGACCGTGCCGATCAGAACGTAACATCCCGGTAGACCATTTCTCCGTTCTTCACCGTAAGAACCGGCTGATAGACCAGATGTCCTTCTCGTGTATGCTGGTTCGGATCGCCATCTACCCGGTCGCCGAAGCGATACGTCTGTTCAACCGGTCGCAGCACGGCGATATCCGCCGCGTGCCCCGGAGTCAGAGAACCTGCGACATCCAGCATTCCCATCTGCCGCGCCGGAGCGACCGTGCAGCATTCGATCAATTTCGTAAAGGAAATCCCAAGTTCGTGATATTTTGAGATCTGCATGGCCAGATTGAACGAAGTCGGGCGCAGATGCATGCTCAACTTTGTCAGGTCTGTTGCCAGGATATCCGGCAGAAACTCTTCCTCGATGGCAATCTCCGCCACTGGCAGGCCAAAATGGGCGCGGGCGTCCGCGGCTTCAAACAGGACTCCGCGCTGACGCGCCCGCTTCGCGGCTTCAATCACCGCCCCATTCTCAACCAGACAGGAACCCTGATTCATATACATATGAGTCAGCACATCACCCGGACGCAGCAGATCCAGCAATTCAGAAAGCTCCCCCGGCGGATTCGTACAGTGAACCATCACGGAGACGCCCAACCGCTCCGCCAGCCGCACGGTTGCACGCAGCGGTTCATATCCCAGTTCCTTTACAATCGGATGGCTGGTACGTAATTTTAGTCCCAGAAGTTCGCCCGGATATCTCTCAAAGCAATCCCGGATGGCTCCTTCATCCCAGGTTGCCGGGTCCACACATTCCAGAGACTTCGGCAGGGAAGCCAGTCCCGTCGTACAGACATTCAGATACGCCCGGATCGTCAGTTTGGAAAGCTGGATAAACGGGCGGTACATCGCATAGGTCGCACACCCGGCGCTTCCAGCATCCACAGCCGTCGTCACACCGCTTGCAAAACAGACCGCTTCCGCCGGAAGCCCGATATTCGCCAGCGGATACATATGACAATGGTGATCGATCAGTCCCGGTACAACATAACAGCCACCTGCGTCAATCGTATGCGCAAGAGAGACGGCTTTGCCGTCTCCCCCGCACAAAAAACGTCTCGCATCTCCCACTCCAAGAATCCGGTTTCCATCCACCAGAACATCGGTTACTTCATTGATATGATTGAGTGGATCGACCACATGTCCGTTTTTCAATATGATCATCGATTTAACCCTCTTCTTCCGCCGTATCCAGCACTTCTCCCTTTGCCTCCGCAGCACGCTTCGCCTTCATATTCCCACGCACAGTGAAGAAACAGAAGATGACAGCAATGATCAGGAATGCGCAGCAGATCGGACGGGTAACAAAAATACTCCAGTTGCCATGAGATGCCTGCAGTGCCTGACGCAGATTCTCCTCAAACATCGAACCCAGAATGAATCCGATAATCAACGGCGTACTCGGAATCTTGAAATACTTAAAGAACAGACCCAACAGGCCGAAGAACAGCACGCACTGCACATCAAACACACGGCTGTTGCTCGAATAAGCGCCGACACAGCACATCACCATGATAATCGGAAGCAGGATATGCTTCGGAATATCAAGCAGCTTGGCAAAAACCGGCAGCCCCAGGCGCTCGAAAATCAGCATGCAGACCGACGCCACAATCAGGGCAAAATAAATACCATAAACATACTCCCCGCTCTTCTGGTAGATCAACGGACCCGGACTGATGCCGTGTACCTGCAGACCACCCAGGAAAATAGCCGCTACCGTATTTCCCGGAATACCCATGCAAAGCAAAGGAACCATGGAACCACCAATGACCGCATTATTCGCAGATTCAGACGCAATGATACCATCGATAATGCCCGTTCCGAATTTCTCCGGATATTTTGAACGGCTCTTTTCCGCCGTATAGGCCATCAGTCCCGCAGTCGATCCACCGATTCCGGGCAGGATACCGATCGCCACACCGATCACCGACGAAATAATCGCATTTGGAAGCTGCTGAATAAATTCCACGACAGAGAGGCCATATCCCTTCAGATGATACTTCTTCTGCTGCAGACGATTCGAAAGGCCACGACGTCCGAATCCGGTCATGATAATATCGGTAACCGCAAACACGCCGATCAGAAGCACCGTGATATCAAAACCACTCATCAGTTGATAATTGCCAAAGGTATAGCGGACGACGGCGTCAATCGGCGCCATACCAACCATGGAAAGCGCGATCCCGATCAGACCGGCATACAGTCCCTTCATCAGATCCTTGCCGGAAAGCGCGGCGATAATGGTCAGAGAGAACACCGCCACACCAAAATAGTCCGCGGCACTGAACAGCAGGCAGACCTTCGCCAGCGCCGGTCCGATGAACATCAGCGCCACAATACCGAGAATAGAACCAATAAAACTGTACAGGATACCGACACCAAGCGCCCGTCCCGCTTCGCCCTTCTCCGCCATGGGGCCACCGTCAAATACCGTGGAAATCGAAGACGGCGTGCCGGGAATCTTAAGCAGAATCGCAGAGATCAGACCACCCGAAATACCACCCATATACAGGCCAACCAGAAGCGCAAGACCCTGCGTCGGTTCCATGGAAAAGGTCAGCGGCAGGAACAGAACCACCGCCATCGTAGCGGACAGTCCCGGAATGGAACCGAAAATGATTCCAATGATTGTGCCGAACCAGATCAGGAACAGACACATCGGATTAAATACATTTGCTAATGCGGTTGCAATCATGAATACGACACCCCCTTAGAATCCAATGATGCCCTTTGGCAGAGGCATCTTGATGACAAAGACAAATAACGCGTCAACTGCCACCGGCAGAAGAATCGCTACTGCAGCAAACAAAAGCGGGTTCCGGTTCGTCTTGTCACTCAGCAGCATAATCTGCGCAAACAGATAAATTGCGCTGGAGCAAATGAAACCAACCGGCTGGAAAATCATCATATAAGCCGCCATCAGAACAATCGTTAAAATACCGCCCGCGGCGTCGTCAAACACTTTTTCCTTCACCTGATCACTTGGAGATTTCCGGACAAACGTAAGAACCAGCTGCACCACCGCCACAACAATAATACAGCCCGCGATAAATTTCGGCACATAACCGGATCCCACATCACTCTCAATTTTATGCGGGATACCCATGGCAAGTACAAACATTCCAATGCCAAACGCCAGCATAATGGCGCCGCAAACCAGATCACGTACTTTATTTGTCATTCCTTCACTTCCTTCTCTCTGTATTTCTACATTCGCCCGCATCCAGACGGATACGGGCGAATCAGATAACTTACTATTCTGCAAGACCGGCCTTCAGATCTTCAACCTCTGCCGGATCCTCCTCATTCATCGTTGCAGCGTCACGCCAGTACGGCTCTGCATAGTAGGTAGCCAGCAAAGCAGCAAAATCTTCGCTCTCAACGACCTGCTTGCAGGCATCTGCCAGCTTCTGGACGATTGCCTCATCCGTACCCTTCGGGAACTTGACCTCATACTTCTTAGCCGTAACAACCTGATCGTACCCCTGCTCCGCGAAGGTCGGGAAATCAATTCCGTTCACGCGCTCCTCCGACATGATACCCAGGCAGATCAGATCGCCTGTCTCTATGTAATCCGCAACATTCATGTAGTTAATCGCAACGATATCAACCTGGCCGCCCATCAAAGCTGCCATCCGGTCACCGGAAGATGTTCCGACGTCGATATTGTCAAACTCAACCCCCGCCTGCTTTTCCAGCATCTGACCAACATACTGCGTTGTGGAACCATACACGGTAGAATAACGAACCGTTTTCGGATTCTCCTTCGCTTCCGCCAGCATATCTTCCAGAGAAGTCCATCCATGCGCATAATTGCTGTACTGACCATCCGCAGAGAGAGCAATCAGAGCATAGGTCTGGTCAATCGCGACCGTACACACATTTGTAAAATCATTGGTATAACTGAAATCGACCGTGCCCGTTGCCTCCTGTACCAGAGAAGCGCCGGTATGGTTGAACAGAAGCGTATAACCGTCATTCGGCTTATTCATGACATCCATGGCGGCAACAATGCCCGAGCCACCCTCTTCGTTGGTCACGACAAAGGTCTGATTCAGAATATCGCCCACTCCCTTAAACAAGGCACGGCAATAAGTATCTGTGTCGCCGCCCGCCTTATATGGAAGAATGACAGAAACCGTACCGGTCGGCCAGTCCGTATCAAAGGATGCAGAAGCGGCAGCCGTTTCTGCTGTTGCAGCTGTCGTATCAGCCGCCGCAGCAGCTGTCGTGGAATTGCCTGACGAAGAACTGGAACTGGAACCGCACCCGGCCAGCGCAATGGCACTGAGGCCAAGCAACAACATGGACTTCATCATTTTTTTCATAGTATTCTTCTCCTTTTTTTCGCATATGATGATAGATCTGATTCCTTTTGACATTGCTTTGACGTCGGCCGACGAATCATTGCTCCTGTCTCTTTATATCCTCTATTTTACTGAATATTTCTCACAAAGTAAAACAGTGCTTTTTGGTTGATCTGACAAAATATTTTTGTTATCATAAAATGCCAGAAGGGGCGAATCGCCTGTCACGATCCGCCCCTCCTGGCATCATTCTCTCTCAAAAAACCCCGGTTCTTCACTCCCCTGCCGTTCTGCTGACCTCAGTATGCTCCACCTCATCAAAATATCCATGCAGCAAATCAACAAAATCCCGCGAATAATGCGCCAGATACCGATCCCGGCTTCGAACCAGAAACAGATCCTGGTACATCCGGTTTCCTTTATATAGAAGAGGAAAAATATTGGTTTCCTCCTGAATCTCGTCCCGGTGGGCAATCAGGTCCATCTGCGTGGTAAAGCATGCTGCAAGACCCTTGAGCCCCGTCACCGTACTGACACGGGTGTAATCGGTACTCAGATAAATTCTCGGATGAACCTTCTGCTCATCAAAGCACTGCTGAATCCGCCGTCCCATACGATTATTCAGAACGGAAAACGGAATTTTCTCAAACCACCGGAGCAACGCCCCCTCCCGCGCCTTCTGTTTGATTTCGCCGGCTTCCTCTCCGTAAAACTGGTGAAGCAGCCGGTCAGACACAACCAGATAAATCTGATCATTCAGCAACGGCTCCGTCACAATGCGCTCATTGGATCGATTCCCCGCAATGATTGCCATATCCAGTTCCCCGTCCTCCACCATCGGTTCCAGCCGGTCTGTCACATTATTTGTCAACCGTATCTCTACGTTCGGATAACGTTCGCTGAAGACAGGAAGGACAACCGGCATACAGGCATTCATGCGGAGTGTACTCGCGCCAAAACGGATGATGCCCCTCTCCTGCAGCTCAATATCCGACAGAATATCGCGCAGATTCGTCTGCTCATTATTCACAATCTTCGCAAACGCCAGCACATACTCTCCCGCCGATGTCAGCGCCAGAGATGGTTTCCGATACAACAGCCGGGTACCAAAATATTCTTCCAGCCGCTGAATATGATTGCTCAGCGTCTGCTGCGAAATAAACAGGCGGTTCGCCGTGTTCGTCATATGCAGATCCTTTGCCAGTTCAGCAAAATAATACAAACTTGTCATATCCATAATCCGATACCCCTCTTTCTGTTGACAGTTTATCATATTTTATCAGAAAATGGAACGCATGAAACAAATTATTTTTGTCAAACTAACCAAAATATTCCGTTTTACTTTGTGGCAAAAAAAACGTAAGATAAGAATCAGAAAAAGACAGCAAGCAACGATTCGCCGGCCGGCATCCGCGCTCCGTCCTACTACAACCAAAGAAAGGAACTTACAATTATGTCAGTTGGGAAAAGAATTTACCTGAAAAGAGAAATGCCGGATCACGACATCATGATGCAGTTCAAAACCATCCCGGCATCAAATACTGCCGATGTGATGGGTCGCAGCTGCGCCATGAATCCGCGCATCCATCTGGTCAGCAGTCCGAAGGATCAGATGATGGTCGGTCCCGCCTTTACCGTAAAATGCCGTGCAGGCGACAACCTGGCGCTCCATGCGGCGCTGAACTTCTGCAACGAAGGCGACGTCCTGGTCGTCTCCAATGAGGAAGACAATACCCGTGCGCTCATGGGCGAAGTGATGATGGCTTATCTGTATCTCTGCAAAAAGGTGGCCGGAATCATCCTCGACGGTCCGATCCGTGATATCGACGAAATCGGCAACTGGGATTTCCCGGTCTATGCCACCGGCACCACCCCGGGCGGCCCCTACAAGGAAGGACCGGGCGAAGTGAACGTTCCGATTTCCTGCGGCGGCATCAGCGTCAATCCTGGCGATATCATCCTGGCCGACCCGGATGGCATTATCTGTATCCCGCGCAAGGACGCAGCCGTAATTCTGGAAGACGCAAAGAAATTCCAGGCGGCTGATGAAGGCAAGCTGGAGAAGACCCGGATGGGCACGATCAACCGCAGCTGGGTCGATAAGACGCTGGAGGCAAAGGAATTTGAGATCATTGACGATGTATATCGTCCGTAATACATAACAATCCGAAAAGAGGAAAATGTGAACAGGTTATTTCTCAACTGAATAAGGAGGATTTCATTATGGGTTGGAAAATTTTATTACCACAGGAAATTATGTCAGAAGGCCGCGCACTGCTGGAAAACGCCGGCCACACCATTATCGAAGGCCGCGGTTTTGAGACCGAAGATGTACTGGCAGACATGAAGGAATATCAGCCGGACGCCATGATCGTCCGCATCACCCCGATTACCCGTGAAGTGATCGAGGCAAACCCGAACTTAAAGGTCATCGTCCGCCACGGTGCCGGATTCGATGCACTCGATGTAAAAGCCTGCCATGACAATGGCGTGCAGACCCTCTACGCACCGGTTGCTAACAGCACCTCTGTCGCTGAGACCGCCCTGCTTCTGATTCTGGAATGCAGCCGCAATGTGACGGTTCTGCACAAGACCTGGGTCAGCGATTTTTACAAGGCCAAACTGAAAGTCCGCAAGACAACTTTGAATGGCAAAACAGTCGGCATCATCGGATGCGGCAACATCGGCAGCCGTCTCGCAAAGCGTGCGCTTGCCATGGAAATGAACGTTCTGGCTTATGACCCGTACAAGTCGGCTGCAGATTTTCCGGATGGCGTCGAGGTCGTGCGCGATCTTGACCGCATCTTCAAAGAGAGCGACTATGTTTCCCTGCATGTGCCGAACACGCCCGTCACCCACAACATGGTCAACGCCAAAAAACTGGCCATGATGAAGCCTACCGCTTTCCTGATCAATACAGCCCGCGGCGGCTGCGTAGATGAAGACGCATTGTATGAAGCGTGCAAGAACGGTACGATCATGGGCGCCGGTCTGGACGCAATCAAGCAGGAACCGGTCTCTCCGGACTTCCCGCTTCTTGAACTGGATAACGTCATCATTTATCCGCACATTGGCGGCAACACCGTCGAAGCCGCGCACCGCGCTTCCTATTTTGCTGCAATGGGCGTCCAGGAAGTATACGAAGGCAAAGAGCCGACCTGGCCGATCAACGATGTTGATTACACGACGGCAAAAACCTATGATGACACCAAAAAACCAGCTACAAAACCTGCCGGAATGTTTGATTTTTAAATCAGATATTTTGTAACCGGCCGCCGGATAGTTCAGATTAACGCCCTTTGAACGGCTCTTTATCCTCCTACATATAAGTTCTGAACCATCCGGCGGTCTTTTTTGACTTTTTACCACAAGAAAAGGAGATTTTCCTATGAATCCGATTACTATCGCTTTACTGATATTGATTATCACGATCGTTTTATTTATATGGGAGCCCTGGCCCATCATTGTTACCGCGATTGGTGCTTCCCTTGTCTTTGCCTACACCGGTCTGATCGCTATTGGCGACGTCTTCAAAGGTTACAACAGCACCACGATCGTCCTGTTGGCAGGCATGATGGTGATTGGTTCCTCCCTGTTTCACGCAGGAATCACGGATCTGATCGGCGAAAAAATGGTAAAACTCACAGGAAAAAATGAACGCAACATCATTCTGGCTACCCTGATCGTTTCCTGCCTGTTGAGTTCCGTATGCAGCAACATCGGCGTGATGACTGCCATGGCTCCACTGGTAACCGCCATGTGTCTGGCTGCCGGTTTTGGCCCATCCAAAGCACTGCTTGCTCTGCTGTTCGGTTCTCAGTTCGGCGGCTTCGTCACACTGGTCGGCGTCGGTTCTAATGCTACCGCCAACAGCGTGATGGGAGAACTGGGACTGGATCCATTTGGCTTTTTCAGTATCACTCCCTTCGGAATCGGTATCTGCATTCTGGGTACCTTATACTTTACTTTCATCGGCAGCAGGCTGATCCCGGATACCGGCTATGTACCGGAATTTGCCAAGACAGATAAAAAACCATTAGACAAAAAGAAAACGACCATTTCTGTCGTTACCCTGCTGTGTGTTCTGATCGTCATTGCCATGAGCCCTTCCAATCTTCCCATGCACATTGCAGCCGTTATTGGTGCCCTTGTCATCGTCGGCACCAAATGCATGAGCGTAAAAGAAGCCATTGCGGCAATTGACTGGAACTGCATGTTACTCGTTGGCTCCCTGACCGCGATTTCCTCCGGCGTAGAGAACAGTGGCCTGGGCGACGCCATTGCCAATGCCATCCTCGGCGTCCTTGGCGAACATCCGAGCACGTTCCTGATCACTACGATCATCTTCTTTGCTGCTGCATTCCTGACCCAGGTAATGTCCAATATTCCAACCATCATGCTGTTCCTGCCAATTGGCATTTCCATTGCCAGCCAGCTTGGTGTCAGCCCGTATCCGGTAGCCATGACCATCACTCTCGCAGGCGCCGCATCCTATGCGACTCCGTTTGCTGCACCGCAGAATATGATGACCGTCGGCTGGACACATTATAAATTCGTAGACTTTATTAAGATCGGCCTGCCCATGATGTTAATTACCTGGCTGGTTGTGGCAATTCTGGTTCCGATCTGTCTGCCATACTAAAGGAGAACAGTTATGACATACCCGATTTTGGGAAGTTATGAAATGCACGTACATGCCAGCCCGGATGTTACTCCACGACTTGAAACGGATCTGGAAATCACCGAACGCTGGAGCGCCGCCCATATAGGCGGCGGCGTACTCAAATGCCATTATGCTCCCACAGCCGCACGCGCCGCACTGATGCAGACACTTCATCCGGAACTGAAAATCATCGGCGGTATTGTGCTGAATCGTGCCGTCGGCGGATTGAATCCGGAAGCCGTCGAACGTTGTGCCCAGATGGGAGGCCGATACGTCTGGTTTCCCACCATGGACGCCCTCTCTTATCAGAAATATGTTCATCGAAACGATCCACACGCAGATCTGAGTGCAACCATCTACCTGTTGGATCGGTGGGGTGGTCTTCTTCCAGAAGCGAAAGCCATTTTAAGGACAGCTGCATCCCACCAGATGCTGGTTGGTACCGGTCATATCTCCGCTCAGGAAGGCATGGCGCTCGTACACTATGCCGCGGAAGAAAAACTTACCTGCACAATCATTCTCACACACGCCGACAATCCGGCAGATTTATACACCATTGACGAACAAAGAGAAGCCGTGCAACTGGGCGCAATGGTTGAGCACTGTTATTTTACCACCTATTATAATCGCACTTCGATCGAATTAATCACAGAACAGATCCGTGCCGTTGGCTGTGACAAAGTGATTCTCTCGACCGATTTTGGCCAGCCAAAATCACCTGGTTCCGTTGAAGGACTTGCGGAGTATCAACAGCTTCTTGCCTCTCAGGGCTTTTCCAACGAAGAACTTCACCTGATGTTCTGCGACACTCCGGCCAGACTGCTCTCATTCAGAATCAAGCAGGGGAAATAAAGTCCCCTGCTCCTTTTCACTAATCAAAATCCGGCATTGAGACTAATCAATGAGGTTAGCTCAATATAAGTTCTTCCACTTAAAAATGCCTGAAAATTCTCATTCTCTTTCAAATATTCTCGCATTCCCAAGTTTGTTTGCATTCATTCATCTTAAATCCTAATATTTTTGTGATTTTCTGTTTACAAAATCTAAATGTTATTGTAGTATTCAATATAAAGAAAAGTGAGGTGAAGCATATGACATTTGGAAAAAAATTAAAAGCCGCCAGAACAGAAGCAGGATTAAAGCAATCAGAACTCGCCAAACAGCTAAAAACAACAGGTAATACTATAAGTAACTGGGAAAATAATGTGAGTAAGCCAGATTTAGATACTCTTTCCTATATATGCGGCATTTTACACGTTACTGCTTCTTACTTTTTGCAGCCAACACTTCCAGAAGACGAAGTTTCCATAAAAGAATTGAAAATGATAAAAAAATACCGCGATCTCGATGACCCCGGGAGGGAAACCGTGGATATTGTAATAGACAGAGAGTCTCAGCGCACTGCCCAACTTCGAAGATTGTCAACCTGGATCGCCAATCTGGAAACTGCTAGCCAGACCGACCTGGAGAATCCGCCTGATCCCGCAGCTCTGTCCGTTGATGAAAAGGTACAGCTATACCACCAGAAACTGGAGTGTGAGGAAAAAGCGGAGGAAAGATCCTCAGCTTTACAAGAAAACGCTTAGAGCAGATGACTGGATTATGCTGAGGGCGCATGGGGTACGAAACTCGATCGAATTATGAAAGTGAGGGAAAAAGAATATGATGTATCCGTTTATGGCACTGGATGACGATACTGAAATTGTACACTCGGACATGCAGCCTGATGGCCGGGTAAAGGTCTATATTGAGAAACCAGATGCAGAATACGGCTTCCGGCATGCCACCTGTTACCTTCCGGATTATACCTGGGAAGATATTTATCAATTTTCTCCTGACGATATTAAACACTATGAGGAAATTATCAAGTCAACGGCACATCTGATTATCGAATTCTCGCAGGAGGGAGGATTTGAAAAAGCCACAAATTTTTAGAGCCGGGGAATATTGGGTGTATTTCTGGACAAATGAAAGTAAGCCTGTTGAACCCGTACATGTGCACATCTCAAAGGGGAAGCCATCAGAAACTGCAACCAAGGTCTGGATCACCAGCTATGGCAAGGTTCTGCTATGCAATAATAATTCCAGAATACCGGCGCATACTTTACGCAATATTATGAGGATGATTGAAGCCAGGAGTGATGATGTAATTAAGAAATGGTACTTTTATTTCGGCGAAGTTCATTATTATTGCTGAGATTGTACATTTATGACGCCGATCGGGTTGAGATGAGTGTGCAGGCAACGATGACCCTGTATGTGGCAGATAAACCAGATCCGCATATCCATGGCCAGTTGGAAGCTCCTGAATTTCTGCATACTCATCTATGCAAACCATGTAAGCCGTACGAACAACACTTCGAAGCGCCTGTTCATTATTATATTATAAAATAGCTGCGCTTATTGATTACCTTCAGATCCCCTCACAATCTCATGGATGATATGGAACGGATGTTCTTTAAAGAATACCTTCAGCTTGACGAAGCGGAGCGATCCGCTGTGTCTGAATTTTTGAGAAAAGTATGTAAACCTGCAGAAGAATCCACTGCGGACCTTTCCAGCCTGTCGATTGATGAAAAAGTACAGCTATACCGTCAGGAACTGGAGCGTGAGGAAAAAGCAGCGGAAAGATCCGAGGCCTTACAAGAAAACGCTTAGAACGGATGATTGAATGAGAATGAGGGCGATAGAATAATGAAATGCGCATAATGTGTATTTATTTCTTGACATCAATGCGCATAATGTGTATAATATACTTGTAGGGAGGAAACAATCATGCGGGCAATCGAACTGGAAAGAATTCTTTTACAGGATGGCTGGTACGAAAAGAACCAAAAAGGTTCTCATCGCCAGTACAAACACCCTGTCAAGCCTGGGAAAGTCACGATACCGTTTCATGCAGGCGATCTTGACAGAAAAACTGCTGATTCCATCCTTAAGCAGGCAGGGCTAAAATAATCCCTGCTTGATAACGCAAAATTCGGAGGTGTTCTTATGAAACTTGTTTATCCTGCGGTTTTTACGCCATGTGAAGAATTATCCGGCTATACGGTAGAGATCCCAGACCTTCCCGGTTGCGTGACAGAAGGGCGGAGCCTGGTGGAAGCAATCGAAATGGGCGAAGATGCGGCAAGCGGCTGGATTCTGGATGAAATGGAAGATGGAAACGCTTATCCCGCCCCCAGCGACTATAAGGCCATTGCCTGCCCCGCTGGTAGCTTTGTGAATCTTCTGGTTTTGGATATGGATGCTTACGCTGAAAAATACGGTTCTAAATCTGTACGTAAAAACATCACCATTCCCGCCTGGCTCAATACCTACGGTGAAAAGAATAATATCAATTTCTCTAAAGTTCTCCAGGATGCACTTGTAACGGTAGCGCAGGGGAAATAAGTGCAGTCTTACAAAAAGGGATGTGAGATCATGACGAACTTTAAGGATTATTTGAATGAACAGTTGCAGCAGAATCCGGAGCTGCGGGAAGAATATGATGCGCTGGAACCGGAATTTTCTTTCATGCAGGCGATGATCGATGCGCGGCGCGAAACAGGCATAACACAGAAACAACTTGCAGAACGTACCGGTATATCTCAGGGCGATATAAACAAATTTGAGAGTGGCGGTGGGAATCCGTCCATAAGAACGGTAAAGAGGATCGCGGCCGGTTTGGGCATGCGGGTAAAGATAGAATTCCAGCCAATGACATGGGTATAAAATATATATTTTATTATAATATTTTTCTACCGTATAATGAAGCTGCAAACGCATAAAACATATTGAATGAAATCTGAAGACGGAACAGGCAGCCGTCACCCAATGTTAGGAGATGTGGATTGTCACCCACCTATTTCATTCAATCGTTTCAGGCAGATAGCTTCGGTTATCTGCCTTTTTTCATTAAGGATGGGATTACGATGGGTATGACGCCGATCGGATTGAGATGAGGGCGCATAGAGTATAAAAAGAGAGGAATTTAGAAATGCCTGAATTAAGCAGATTTTGTGGAATAATTATCAAAATGCTATTCGAAGATACTACTCAGCACAACAAACCACATATTCACGTTTTTTATGGGTAATACAAAGCATCTGTTGGACTGGACGGTGAAATTTTATCCGGTCGTCTCCCCCAAAAACAGTACCGCATGTTAATTGCGTGGCTTACTCTTCACGAAGAAGAAGTATATGCCGCATGGAACAAAGCTGTGCGATGCGAACCTTTTGAAAAAATCAAACCATTGCAATAAAGGAGGAATCATTTATGTATGTTCTTAACGGAATTGTTTACGCAAGCGAACCATCTGAAGATATGAAGATCACGGCCGCCAAAGCCCTCGATGACATGATTATGATACTGACCTTTTCCACCGGCGAGACGCGATTATTTGACGCAACCGAGCTGACCGGGCCTGTATTTGAACCGTTGAAAGACGATGCTGTTTTCCGGAACTTCCGTCTTGTCCATGGAGCGGTCACCTGGATGAACGGAGAAATTGATTGCTCACCAGAATACATGTACGATCACAGTTATGAATACATCAGCCCGGAAGCAGCTGTGTAATTGATAAATTTCGTAATATTTGCGATGTCGCAATATGAAAAACCGCCCCTGCGCCAACAGGAACGATAAGCCACGGACCTGCCAGCAGATCGTGCTCACATTCCGTCAGGTTGTTAAATCGGCAATGCAGGACAAGCTCCTGCCGGCATCCGCATACATGGCAATCTATTATGTTGGTTTAGATGGACACGAAATGGACATGTAAAACCATTCAAAATCAGTAAGCTAAAAAAAATAAAAAAATAGCTCAAACCCGATAAATAAAAGGGGTTTGAGCCGTTTTCAGAATCATGAGCGTACCGGGATTCGAACCCGGGACAACTTGATTAAAAGTCAAGTGCTCTACCGACTGAGCTATACGCCCATATACAGCGAAGTGCCTTGGACCGGAATCGAACCAGTGACACGAGGATTTTCAGTCCTCTGCTCTACCAACTGAGCTACCAAGGCACAAATTGCGGGGGAAGGATTTGAACCTTCGACCTTCGGGTTATGAGCCCGACGAGCTTCCAGACTGCTCCACCCCGCGTCAATATAAAACAATCATTTAGTTATTGAGTGGGGGAGAGTGGATTCGAACCACTGAAAGCACAGCTAACAGATTTACAGTCTGCCCCCTTTGGCCACTCGGGAACTCCCCCATGAATGAACATTATAACACTTGATGAGTAATAATGCAAGCCGATAATCGGACTCGAACCGATAACCTGCTGATTACAAATCAGCTGCTCTGCCAATTGAGCCATATCGGCGAAAGACCTCTGATTATGAAAATAAAACGACCCGGATGGGGTTCGAACCCACGACCTCCGCCGTGACAGGGCGGCGCTCTAACCAGCTGAGCCACCAGGCCTAAATTAATTTTTGTACATACCTTCAAAACTGCATATTGAATTTCATCCGCTTCTTCCCTTACC
>JAJQCD010000014.1 GCA_021202925.1 Clostridiales bacterium
TGTTCAATTTTTCATTTTCAAGGTCCGGTTCGTTGTCTCTTTTCAGCGGCAACTTGTTTACTATATCACATCGTCGCTTCTTTGTCAACAACTTTTTTATTTTTATCAGCTCAAACTGTCTTTGACCTGATAAAAAGCCCACCTCTTCGCGGTGGACTTTCATTATGCCATGTTTTTCTTTATTTGTCAAGAATTTTTCTGGATTTTTTTAATGTTTCGATAAATAGAATTGTATGCACAATTATACGAAACTGCAGAGGATTTTTACGAAAATCCAATTGAATGCATTGTTGCTGTATAAAAATTCCAGCCAAGCGGCAGCGTGAATCTGCAAAAGAATCCCCTGTGTCCACTGCATGCCCGAACAAATTCGAACCACCAGGCCGGCCACCCAGACAAGCAGCAGTCCCTGTACGCCTCCCAGAAGCGCCCCGGCAATCTGATTCAGACCGGACAGAATCGGCAGGCGGGCAATCAGATCCAGCCATCGAACCACCAGACGCAGCAAAACAAAAGTAAGCAGGAACAGGATCAGCGAACCGATCACATTCAACACCATGTTGGCGAGATAACAGCTCAGATAATCGACAAATGCATCTACTCCCAGAATCCGATATATTTCACTGTTATTATTCTCCAGAAGAGCATCCTTCATCTGTTCCGGCAGATTCAGATTCTCAATCACTTCCCTTTGCTGAGCGGGCAGTTCAATCTCCATCGGTATTTCATCTGCTCCAATCCTGTCGAACAGCGCTTCTCCTATCACTTCCTGAAGTCCTGTATTGGCTCTTACAAAATCCGTTACCAAAGGAGCCGCAACCTGCATTACGACAAGACTGATAACCAGCGCGCTCATGGTCACTGCCAGGCGGATAAATCCACGATAATGCCCGTAAAGCACCATTGCCAGCAAAAATACACCGACTGCAAATGCCAGCCAGTGAGCAATTACAAATTCCACATTCACATCAGCGCCTCCGGTCAAAAATCAGCTTTTCAATCGCCTGCGCGACGCCGTCTTCGTTGTTCGTAACCGTGATATAGTCCGCCATCTGTCTGACTGTCTCTGCGCCGTTCGCCATGCAGACGCCGATTCCTGCCATCTTCATCATGGTCCGGTCATTTTCTCCATCGCCAAATCCCATTGTCTGCTCTTTGGGGATCCCAAGATAACCTGCCAACCGGATAATCGCATCGCCTTTCGTTGCCCCTGCCGCATTGATCTCCAGATTGAAATCATACGAGGAACTGACCTCTACATCCTCTCGCAGCAGCAATGCGTTCCGGGCACAAAGACGTGCCTCCGGATCGCGAAACATGTAATTGACCTTCTCGCACGGAATTCCCTGGCGCCGGACTTCTTCAATAATGTCCGGCACCGATCTCCTGTTACTCAGAACCATTTTTTGAAAAAAAGCCGGCAACCCGCTTGTCTCTATTTGTTCCAGAAAATTCCTCTGTCCGTATCCCTGGCCGCCGATATACACATCATACATGACTGTCTGAAACTGTTTTGCCATCTCAAGGATATCACACGCCAATGCATTCGACAGTTTCGTTTCCGCAATCACTTTATGATTCCTGACGTCTTCCACTACTGCGCCATTCGCCGTAATCGCATAATGCACTCCCGGCAACTGCCGGACACAATCCGGCACTCCATTCCAGTTTCTTCCTGTGCATGGAACGATCTCGATCCCTCTTTCGGCACACGCCTTCAATGCCGCTTCGTTCCGTTGGGAAAGACATTTCTGATCATCCAGAAGCGTTCCATCCAAATCCAACGCAATCATTTTAATTTCTCTCGTCATGATATAAAATGTTCTTCCTTTAATATCAGCAAACCGTCTTTATCATACTTGGGAGAAAACAGGCTTTTCATGCGCTTGCCAAGAGATGGGTTTTCTGCCCGGTCAGCCGCTTCCTCAATCACATCCTCCGCCGCGTTTTTCGTCAACGGAATGCCGTCCTCCTCCAGAATCTCAATTCTCTCATACAGCGCCAGCATGCTCTTACCGGTAATGCTGCAATCAATCTCCGACGCGTACTTACAGCAATACTGCGCAAACGCATCGATATCCATCTCTTCCCCATCCGCCGGTTCCTGCGCCCCCTGATCTCCATATGCCGGTTCCGGATCCGGTGCGCGCATTGCACCATCCTTAACCGGCACAACCCGGCGAACCGGTCGGTTATCGTCCACCTGCTCCGTCTTCTGTTCGGCAGCCGCCGCTTCATAAACGGCATTCTTCTTCGCCGAAGCAACCGACGTTGGCTCTGCTGCCGCTGTCGCACCTTTTCCATTCTGTTTCGCAGCCGTACGGCTCTTTCCCTCCGGTGATACCGTTTTTGCGGTCGGCTCCACCTTCCTGTCCGTTTTCACAGACTCCACGCGTCCAGTTGCCTCTCCGCTATCCTGCTGTTCACAGACAATCCATTCGAATTTGTCTGCCAAAGAGGGAGTCTGGGTACGCAGCGCCGACACCTGCTTCGGATTATCAATCAGGACAATTCGCATTCCAGACGTGTCCTGCGCCATCAACCTTTCCAGCTCTCTCAGCATCTCCTGTGTGAGATCACCCGCTTCCTCGATGATCAGATCCCGGCCTGACAGCTTATCGATACTCGCCAGAATCCCCCGCCGATTCATGCGAGAGCCGGTAATCTTCACCACCGCATTGCGAACCCCCGTCTCTCTCTGAATCTGCTTCAGCATACGAACGGCCATATCCAGCCCCCGCTCCGGTGTGCGCGCTTCAATCAGCAAATGCTTTGCGATCGCTGAATGGCTTACCGATTTCTCTTCCGTATCGGCAGCTTCCTCCACGACCAGTTCCGCTTTCTCCGTTACCGGCTTTGCTTTCTCACCATGCGCCTCCTGCACCCGCTTTGCCGGCGCCTGGCTTTTCGCCCTCTTAAGTTCATTCATAATGCGGGTCTTGCCAAGTTCGGAATCCTCCTGTGCCGGGACATCTCCCAGCCGTGATACTTCCTTCGCCAGATTTTCTTCCGTCTCTGCCTGTTTCACGACAGCTTCCAGATACCCGTTTTCGTAGGAAACGGCAGGCATAGCCTCCTCCTGAGAAACGGCGTCTTCTGCCTGCTGCTCCCCGGAAGCGGCTTCTTCCTCTTCCGCATCATACTTCTCAGATTCCTCTTCCGCACGACCGGCAAACGTTCCATCATCCACCGGTTCCGTCGGATCCTCTTCCGAAGACTGTTCCACCGCACGGAGCTTCTCCTCGTATTTCTCACGGTTCTCCGCCAGATCCTGCTGATATTTATTCAATGGCGCATATTGCACCTTTAACTCCATAGCCCGATCCACATACTTTCCAAGGCCAAACATCAGCATAATCTTGTCGCAGGTATTGATGCACTTTCTCTCGTCGCCGACTTTCTGATAGAGCTCTGCCAGTTCATACAGCCATTTTTCGTCCAGCTCTTCCGTCGTATAGCGTTCCAACGCATGAATCTGCTGTTCCATGGGTGCGTCCATGCTCCGCAGGAGCTTATAGCGCAGCAAATACTGCCGGGAATCATCTCCTGCCAGTTCACAAAATTCACGGTAATACGCGTCTGCCTCCTCGATGTTCCCTTCCTTTAGCGCCAGATCCGTCAGTTTATAGAGCAGCCGCTTGCTGATCGGCGCACGTTCAAAGGCAAGCAGCAGGATATCTTTTGCATCCTGATACTCGCCGTTCTTTTCATATATTGATGCAACCATAGAGAGAAGATTGGCATTCCGAACCTTCTTCCAGTCTATGGTGTCCGCAATCTTCATCGCAGTCTCATAATCGCTCCTGTTTGCCAGTTTCCGCATCTGTTCGACCTTGATGTTAAACTCGTATTTATCCATCCTTCGCACTCCTCATCCCCAAGATCTTCTGTTACAAAAGAGTCCTTCCCTCCAGAGCTCTCAGCAGGGTTACTTCATCTATATTCTCCAGGTCACCGCCGACCGGCACACCGCTGGCAATTCGGGTGACTCGTATTCCTGTCGGTTTGATCAGCTTGCTGATATACATAGCGGTGGTTTCTCCCTCCAGGCTGGAGTTTGTCGCAATGATTACTTCCTTTACATCTCCCTGCAGTCTCTGCATCAGTTCTTTTAATCGAATATCATTCGGTCCGATACCCAGCATCGGGGATATGGCACCATGCAGCACATGGTACACACCCTCGTATTTTCCGGTTTTTTCATATGCCGCCAGATCTCTGGTATTCTCCACAACCATAATCGTCTGGTGATCCCGTCGGTCACTGCTGCAGATCGGACATTTCTCCCGATCCGTAAGCGTAAAGCACTCCTTGCAATAACGCACATTCGCCTTGGCGCTGGCAATCGCTCCGGCCAGACTGTTTACCTGTTCCTGCGGCATATTAATAATATGAAACGCAAGGCGCTGAGCCGATTTGTTTCCGACACCAGGAAGCTTCGACAACTCTTCAATCAACTTTGTGATCTGACTGCTGTAATAATCCATTTAAAACGAAAAACCTCCGCCCAATCCGCCGATACCGCCTGTATATTTCGCCATTGCCGCCTGCGACTCCTCTTCCATCTTCCGAAACGCCTCATTCGTCGCTGCGACGATCAGATCTTCGAGCATCTCGATATCGTCCGGATCCACTACCTCTTCGGTCAGTTTAACAGAAACAACTTCCTTCTTTCCTGAGACCCTGACCGTCACCGCGCCGCCTCCCGCAGACGCCTCATATTCCCTTGCTTCCAGTTCCTTACTGGCCTCTTCCATCTGTCGCTGCATTCTCTGCGCCTGTTTCATCAGATTATTCATATTCCCGGGCATACCGCCCGAAAAACCGCCACGCTTTGCCATGGTATCCTTCCTCCTGCATATATTCCTGTATTTATTGTGTCAGATACGGCGAACCAGAAAATCTCCGACGCCGAGTATCTGCAATTATCAAATTCATCCTTCAACTGTCGCCTGCGGACAGTCAATCCTCTATTTCTATTTCCACTCCCTGAATGTTTCTGCTCAGATCCTCATCGCTGACATAAACCGTATCCATGCGCTCACCATTTCCTGCCAGCCGCGCCTTCAGCGATAGTTCTTTCCCATATTGTTCCTCGATATATCGTTCAATTTCACCCAGACGCTCCGCCGTTCTGCCGATCTGATAATTGCCTTCATCTGCAAAAACGATGCACAGGCAGCTATCCCCCGCCGGTTCCAGAACCGTATTTCGAAACGCAGGACGAATCGCTCCACCCAACTCCCGCGTAATTTTACCCCAGTCCTGTCGAATCAGGTTCAGATCCTCCAGTTCTGCTTTTGGAATCGAAATCTGCCTCAGTCCGGCGGATCCGGCATCTGCCACAGTCATTCCAGACTGAACGCCGCCTTCCACACCGCTCCCGATCTGCGCAGCCAACTGTCGCAGCATATCCGGAGAAACATCTGCGTTCTTCTCCACTTTTTCTTCCAGTACCGTCAGTCTCTGAAGAATCGAATCCAGATTCTGTTCCATCTGCGGTCTGGTCAGTCTGATCAGAGCCACCTCGATCAATACCCGTTTCTGAACGGCATAACGCAGCTGCCCGGAAAGCTCCGAAAACACACGAATATACCTCATCAGCGTGTTCTCATCAATCATTCCCGCCTCTTCTGCAAGCTGGCTCAGATTTTCCGCCGACATCTCCAGCATATTCTCCACATCATCCGTCGTTTTTAACACCAGTAAATTGCGCAGATACCAGATGAAATCATTGACAAACTGCCCAAGCTCCCGTCCCTGGATGACCATATCCTCCAGGATTCTCATGCATTCGGTCGTCTCATCGCCAATCACCGCCCGCAGCAGACGGCTGAAAACACTCGTGTCCACCGCGCCAAGGACATCGAGTACATTATCATATGTCAGCAACGTTCCGTAATGAAACGCCACACACTGGTCAAGAAGGCTCAACGCATCACGCATCGCTCCGTCCGCCGCCTTCGCAAGATAACGAAGCGCCTTCTCTTCCACCAAAATCCCCTCCGCATCCGACAGTTCACGCAACCGGGCCGCAATGGTATCCACTGTCAGACGTTTAAAATCATAACGCTGGCATCGGGACAATACAGTCACCGGAATCTTATTCGCTTCTGTCGTCGCCAGAATAAAAATCACATAAGACGGCGGCTCCTCTAATGTCTTCAGAAGTGCATTGAACGCGCCTGTCGACAGCATATGCACCTCATCGATAATGTAAACGCGGTAATGCCCTTCCGTAGGCGGATACTGCACCTGTTCGCGAATCTCGCGAATATTCTCGACACCATTGTTTGAGGCCGCATCAATCTCCACCACGTTCATCGAACGTCCGGCGAGAATGCCCCTGCACGTTTCGCATTCGTTACAGGGGCTGCCATCCACCGGACGTTCACAGTTCACCGCACGGGCAAATATCTTCGCAATCGAAGTCTTGCCCGTCCCGCGTGTCCCACAAAACAGATAGGCATGGGCGATTCTCTGGCTGATCATCTGATTCCTCAGAGTCTGCACGATTGAATCCTGCCCCTTCACATCGCCAAACTGTATCGGACGCCACTTGCGGTACAATGCGGTATATGACATAACTGCCGATTCCCTCTCTTCATCCTCTCCGCTGACAGCGGAAACGCTTATTTATCACCAAAGCTGATGCCAATCATCCTGGCTTCCTTGATCATCTTGCACGCCGGATCAACCGTCTTCAGCTTGCCTACAACATCCTTCAGCGGAACTGCCTTTACATCGTCATCCACATAAGCGACCATATAGCCAAACTTCTTATGCGCAATCAGATCTGCTGCTTCCGCACCCAGACGAGTAGAAAGCACTCTGTCATACGGACACGGCTCTCCGCCTCGCTGCGTATGTCCAGGCACCGTGACACGGACTTCCTGCCCCGTCGCCTTCGTAATCTGGGCGCCAAGTTCATAAGAAACAGACGGATAGAGCTTCGCTCTCTCCTCCAGCTTCTTCTTATAATCCTTCTTTGACAGCGCTGCATCTTCCTTGGAAATAGCGCCTTCTGCAACAGCAAGAATCGAGAAACGCTTGCCGGCTTTGTTCCGCGCCTTCAATGCCCTGCAAATCACATCAAGATCGTACGGGATCTCCGGAAGCAGAATGATATCCGCGCCGGAAGCTACGCCCGCATACAGGGTGAGCCAGCCAACCTTATGTCCCATGACCTCAACGATAAAGACACGGCCATGCGAAGATGCCGTTGTATGAATGCAGTCAATCGCATCCGTCGCAATATTGATCGCGCTCTGGAAGCCAAAGGTCACGTCGGTTCCATACAGGTCGTTGTCAATGGTCTTTGGCAGATGAATCACATTCAGTCCTTCTTCGTACAGAAGATTCGCCGTCTTCTGGCTGCCATTTCCCCCAAGCACAACCAGGCAGTCCAGTTTCAGCTTCAGATAAGTCTGTTTCATCGCCACAACCTTATCCAATCCGTTCTCGTCCGGATTGCGGATATCCTTAAACGGCGTGCGGGATGTGCCGAGAATCGTTCCGCCGACTGTCAGGATTCCGGAGAAATCCTTCGGCTGCATGATCCGGTAATCCATGTAAATGAGCCCCCGGTAGCCGTCCTCGAATCCGATAATCTCCACGTCGTCATACAGATTGTACAGCGCCTTCGCCACACCACGCATCGTCGCATTCAACGCCTGACAGTCTCCTCCGCTGGTTAACATACCAACTCTCATAATGGTACCCTCTCTTTCTTTGTTTGGCAGGTTCCTTCCGTTCCCTGTTGACACACTTTACCCATTTTGTTATTATACCCCAACAAATGAACATGGGCAAGGGTAAAATAGCGGAAAGGGGCGAAAAAAAGAACCTCTCCCAGGAGAGGTCCCTTTTCTATCATAACTTTATCCGGCATCCCGCTTTGTGCATGGCTCACAATCGTTACCCTGGCAGCCAGCTCGGCCCAGGCTGCCTCACGGCACACAGAATGGCTCACTTAGTGCTGCTGCATTCCTGCCCTGACACGGTTCATAAGGTTCTGTTGCGTAAGACCCAGGCGTCAACACCGCTTACCAGGGGCAGCACTGCAAGACCAGACCCGAGGCGGGATATCACCTCTGCTGGAGCGGATTGCAGATACAGGGCACCGCTATCTCCCCGGCTGCCGGAAGCTTTATGACGTTTTGTATATGGCGTCGCGGAAACTGCTTTCTGACGCCGTTTGTTAAGTATACATGAACCGGGCACATTTGTCAAGCTGTCAAAACCGGTTCCTGGCATGAAGAAAAAAATCGGTCAAAAGCTGCGCGCACTCCTCGCCGAGGACTCCGGCCCGGGTTTCCACCTGATGATTGAAACCCTTTTCGTGCAGGATGTCCAGAACCGAACCGGCGCAGCCGGCCTTTGGATTCATCGCCCCGATCACAACCGTCGGAATTCTCGCCTGCACAATCGCTCCGGCACACATGGGACACGGTTCCAGCGTCACATACATCACACAATCTTCCAGCCGCCAGTCACCGGTTTCCCGGCAGGCCTCGCGAAGCGCAAGAATTTCTGCGTGTGAAAGAACGGTCTTATCCGCATTGCGCCGATTATAGCCTTTCGCCAGAATCCTGCCGTCGCGAACGATCACACATCCGATCGGAACGTCGCCGCAGACAGCCGCTTTCTCCGCCAGACACAACGCTTCCCTCATCCAGCACTCGTCCAGTTCACGCTGCGCACATTGCCCGGCTTCCTCTGCAAGCTTTGCGCTCTGTTTCCTGGCCTGTCTCATCTCCCAGCGTCTCTGTCTGGTCGCCTCTCCTTTTTCCCTGGCCGCACGCTTCTCCTCATCTGTCATGGCCGGCTTTCCTCCCCGTTCTTCCCACACGGAAATCTTCTGTTTCCGTTTCGTTTCTCCCCAGTATACCACACAAACCGTGGATTTTAAAGCCGGATATCCGTATACCAGTATCCGAACCGGCCGTCGTCCTCCGGCTGGTTTTTGGAAAGCACAAAATGAGGGAAACCAAACATGGATGCGAGGTGTTTTTCATTGCGAAAATAATGGCCGGGTACCCCCAGCAAATACCTGGATGCGCCTTCTGCGTCTCCCAGCCGGGCCAGAATCAGATGCCGGTAATTGTAATAGCCGTGAAGCAGAAAACTGTTATTGCCATAAATCCAGGTTTCCCGCGGCAGCAGGCCGATATCCTGAGGTTTGATCGACAGGATTTCGCTCTCTCCGCCATAATCAAATACGAGCACTTTTGTATACAGACCAGCCAGACGCTTCCAGAGATTTTCCGCCGCCGCGTCCTCATCCTCCAGACGATCCAGTTCCTGAAGCCGTGCAATATCTTCCGGCCCCGGAACGGAAACCGAATCAGGCAAATCCTGCGGTTCTTCCAGAACGGAAACCGAACCGGGCAAATCCTGCGATTCTTCCGGAACGGAAACTGAACCGGACAAATCCTGCGATTCTTCCGGAACGGAAACCGAACCGGATAAATCCTGCGGTTCTTCCGGAACGGAAACCGAACTGGATAAATCCTGCGGTTCTTCCGGGGAACAAACATCCATGGATTCAAGCATCAGCTCCGAATCCCCGCCATCCTCCTGCAACGGCATCGCCGTCTCCGGATTCCACGGTGGGATCTGCTCCAGGCGCTGCTCTTCTCTGTCCAGTTCTTCCTCAATCTCCGCGCTGACCGGAAGCGGCACAGCTTTTCCTGTTTCCTGCTGCTCGTCCTTCTGATTCCGTTCCCTGTTATAGCGTTCCATCCGCCTGCGGACATTCTCTGCCGTAACCTCCTCCAGTTCCACCTGCGCGGCCTGAGCCACCGCATCTTCCCAGATTGTGGTATAACACTGCCAGGCACTCTCCACATCATGGATCGTCAGCCCGTAACATCGATCAATTCCGCAACCGCTTCCTTCAATATCTTCCGCATTCACCTGACTGCGATACTCTCCCACGCCATTGCGGACAAAAATCCGTCCCAGAAAAATCTCGGCTCCGGGCGTCAGCAGATATACGCCGATTTCACTGCTTCCCACATAGATTTTCTTCACGTTGACCTGAATCCGGCACTGACCACCACGCACCTCAAGCTTGGCGTAGCCGATATTTTTCCCTTTCACACCGCCTTCATACGCATATATATATGAAATTAATCTGCGATATTGAGACATGCCATCACCCCTTCACTGGATTTATATGTGATGACGGCCCGTTCTATTCCAATTTTTCGGATATCAGATTTTCACCATCATTTCCCTGCAAGCAAAAAGGACATGTCCGTTCTGACACGTCCCTTCACTTGAAATCCACTTATTTCGCACAATCCGCCGCATGAAAATAATCTGCAAGCGCAGCAAACTGTGACAGTGTAAGCGTCTCCCCGCGTACATTTCCGGCAAGCCCGACCGCAGCGATTGCCGCAGCGATCTGTTCCCTGGTATAGTGCAAATCGTCCGCATTGTTCAGACCATTCTGCAGAGTCTTGCGTCTCTGATTAAACGAGGCCCGAATCAACCGGAACATCAGATCCGGATCCGCCGTCTCCACCGACGGCTTCGCATACCGGGTCAGCCGGATGACCGCCGAGCCTACCGCAGGGCGGGGGATAAAGCAATTTGGCGGAACATTTGCCACCAGATATGGCTCTGCATAATACTGCACCGCCAGGGAAAGTGCGCCATAATTTTTCGTTCCCGGCCCCTCCCTCATCCGCTCCGCCACTTCCTTCTGCACCATGACTGTAATCGTATCAACCGGGACTCCACTTTCAAACAGCCCCATAATAATCGGAGTCGTAATATAATAAGGCAGATTCGCGACCACCTTGATCGGACGGCCATCATTATACTTCCGTGCCAGTTCATGGATATCCACCTTCAGAATATCACCATGTATCACCGTGACATTATCATATTCTCCCAGCGTCTCTCTGAGAATCGGGATCAGATTGGAATCAATCTCCACAGCAACAACCCGACCGGCCGCCTCTGCCAGCGCCTGTGTCATCGTTCCAATTCCCGGCCCGATCTCCAGCACCATATCATCCTTCGTGACGCCCGCCGCACCGATAATCTTGTCGAGAACATGTGTGTCAATCAGAAAATTCTGTCCAAATTTCTTCTGGAAAACAAATTGATACTTTTTCAGGATTTCAATTGTGTTCCCTGGGATTCCCAGCTTCGATTCCATGCACATCGCTCCTTCCGTCTCACGGACTTTCCCTGTAAACGACTATGCTAAGCTCAGTCCGCGCATGAAAGCCGATGACTCCGCTCTGCGAGCTCTCGTCATCGCCGCCAGTATTCGCAATCCGGGCTATCGCCCTACTTGCTCATACCGGCTTGGTTGCCAAATGTCTGTACGTCCTTGCGTGCAAGCACGCAGTCCGCACAGCCGCTTGGCAACACTTTCACAGTAAACTATAACAGAACAAACCGACATGCGCAAGTAATTTGACGTCTCCCGCATAAAATCAACACGCGCGCCATAACATAGTGCAAAGAACCCCGGCGAGCGAAATTTTATGCTGAATAACCTGTGGAGTTTCATGCTTCTGGCCGGGATAGCCTGGGGCGTTGCGAGCGGATCTCTCGACCATACGATTCAAGGGCTCATTGATTCTGCCTCGGAGGCAGTCTCTGTCAGCATCTCCATGCTCGGAATCCTCTCTTTCTGGTCCGGGATTCTGGAAACCGGAACCCGCGCAGGGCTGATCGACTGGCTCGCCAGGCGACTGAGCGGCATCCTTGATTTTCTGTTTCCGGATCTTCCCGCCGATCATCCCGCAAGAGAACCAATTGCAGTCAATATGGTTGCCAATCTCCTTGGACTGGGTGCGGCCGCGACGCCCGCCGGCCTGGAAGCCATGCGGCGCATGGACGATGGAACCGGCGTCGCCTCCGATTCCATGTGTACGTTTCTGATCCTGAACATCTCTTCTCTGCAATTGATTCCTGTCAGCATGATCGCATACCGCAGCCAGTACGGTTCCTCCAATCCCTCCGCCGTACTGGGACCGGCGCTCGTTGCCACAGCCTGCTCCACCCTGGCAGCCATCCTCTTCTGCAAAGTGCGAAACCGGAGGTGTCGGCCGTGATTCCCTGGCTTTCCCAGATGCTTCTCCCCCTCGTGATCTGCTATATCCTGGCTTTCGCCATTCTGGCAAAGCGCCCTGTTTTTGATGATTTCCTGGATGGAGCCAGAAAAGGCATGCGGACCTGTGTCGATCTTCTGCCGACTCTGATCGGCCTGATGACAGCAGTCGGAACCATGCGGGCATCCGGCCTGCTTGAAGCGCTTGGGAATCTTCTCACCGTACCGGCCGCCCTCATTCATTTTCCTCCGCAACTCGTATCTCTGACCCTCGTACGCCTGATATCCAATTCCGCCGCAACCGGCCTGCTTCTCGACATTTTTCAAACGGATGGGCCGGATTCTGCCATCGGCATGGCAGCTTCCATTCTCATGAGCAGCACCGAAACTGTCTTCTACTGCATCAGCGTTTATTTCGGTTCCATCGGAATCCGGAAAACCCGCCATACGCTGCCGGGCGCCCTGCTCGCGACAGCTGCCGGAATCGCCGCCAGCATATGGCTGACCATGTAAAGAAACGTCTCTGCCATTTCTCCCCCGGAGCTTTCACAGAAAAAACATACACTCGTAAGGATTTCCTAATAAAAAGCAGGTTGTGTTAAGGAAAAAAATCATGTATAATCAGTGAGAAGCGCTTTTATCTTCATGTGCAGTGAGGGAAAAAGGTGGATATTTACGAAACGTTAAACGACGCCCTGGTCAATCTTTTCCGGGATGTGATGAACCTGGAGGAGAAGATGCTCGTCACGGAGGACTATCAGGACATTACGAATAACGATATACATGTCATTCATGCCATCGGCCTGGGCAAGCCAAAGAACATGTCTACCATAGCCAGAGAGCTTTCGGTGACCGTCGGCTCCCTGACGATTGCCATGAACAGTCTTGTAAAGAAAGGCTACGTGAATCGGGCCAGAGGTGATAAGGACCGACGGGTAGTCTATATTTCTTTGTCCGAAAAGGGCAGAGGTGTATATCACCATCAGGAGGCATTCCACCGTCGCATGATCGACGCTGTTTTGAATGAGCTCAGCAATGAAGAGACGGAGAGCTTAGTGAAAGCGCTGGCGAAGCTGAATCAATGGTTGCAAAGCCAGGAGGATTAAAGGAGGATTCGACACAATGAAAAAAGCAATCAGGACCATTCTCTGCCTGATTGGGGCAATGATGGTTTTATCATTGGCGGCATGTACGCCAACCACTGACAGGAATCAGGCAGGCAGCATCTCCGGTACGGCGGCTGCCGGCGGCGGGCAGGGTACCGTCCCCGAAAGAGGATATGACCGGGAGGATGCGAAGAACCAGCTCATTTCCCTCTATTCGGTCAGTGCGGACGGCGCGAAGCTGGAAGGCACCATGGAAACTATTCCGGAAATGACCGAACAGGCCATCGTGGACAAGCTGATCGAATACGGGGTACTGGATGAGGGCACCACAGTGGTCAGCTTCTCCAGAGAAGGAACGCCGGCAAGCAAAGATGTCGGACCCGGCATCATCACCGAGACCATACCTGGTATGCCGGAGACGGAAAGTCCGACGAAAGAATACGGCGTACTGGAGCTGAACCAGTTCCCGGACGACGCATTCCAGGAGAAGAAACTGCAGGCGGTAGCGGACACCTTCATTGAAAATTTTGACGTATTATACATGACCATTCAGGTTGATGGAGAAATTCTGGCGGAGAACCTTTCTTTTGTCGAAGCCGGAAAATAGCCCACCTGATATGATACGGGCAGACATGCGGCGGTCAGATTCGTTCCCGGAACATATTCCGGCAGAATCTGACCGCCGTATATTTATCTGCCTTCATAGCGCCCGCCATACCGGACGCATCTTTCCCCGTCGCAATCATTACAGCAGCTTACTTTCTGCCAGCCAGACCCGGAAATAAGACCGGATTACGTCAAACGGAGCGTTTCCGACATCCAGCAGGAACTGATGAAATTCCAACGCGGAAAAACGGCTGCCCAATTCCGTCTCCGCCTCCCTTCTCATCTCCATAAACTCCATGCATCCCACGAAATAAGACAGATAATTTGCCGGATTCTCCACCATGGCTTCATAGATCGCATCCACAACAGATTCCGGATCTGCATAATAATCAGACAAATATGCAATGACATCTTCCCTGCTCCAGCCAAGATAGTTGATTGAAATATCCAGTATCGCATGGAGCCCCAGAGACGCCAGGGAATTCGCCGCCAGAAGCTTTGCCTGATCCGCATCCAGGCTATCATCCCATCCATATGACAGATGTTCGACATAAGTCGCCCAACCTTCCGTATAGCCAGGGAAAGAAAGAAGCTTCCGCAGTCCGGATTTTCCACTGGAATGGAAATACACCGTCTGGTACAGATGTCCCGGATACCCTTCATGAGCAAGCGTATAACTCAGGGGCTGGGATGCGTATTGTTCGCTCCGATTAATATAAATGACGTTCCTGGACGGGTCATCAATCGGCGACGTCAGATAAAAGGCCGGACTCAAAAAAGGTTCCAGTGCTTCGGGAACATCCTTAAGCGTATAACTGCAGGCCGGCAGCGCCGGGAAATCCTTTCTGGCCTGCTTCTTCCATTTCTCCATGATGACCGTCGGCTCATCCTGTTCATAACGACCGCTTCCGGACTGTTCTGACAGTTCCGGATGTGCGCTCAGCACAACAGCCATTTCTTCCAGTGCAGACTCAATGGTCTGATTGATCCGATCCACAACCTCCTCCATCGATCCGCAGGAGGTACCCGTATTGGCGTAGACGAGATATTCATAATATTCCTTCCCCCGCGGATACCCGCATTGGCCACCCGCATTGACGCCGGAACCCTTCAGTGCCGTCATCCCGTCGATCAAGAGCTGATAGGCCGGAACAAACGCGCTCTCCAGCAATTCATTATTTCTGGCGCAATATGCCTCCTTCTCCTCTTCTGTCAGTTCTGTCAGCGATTCCAGGCGTTCCGCAAACGTATTGATCATAAAATTGTCATCGGGAACCAGAAGATAACTTTCACACGACTCGATCACATGATCAATCGACGAATCGCTCATCATCAGCCCTGCGTCGGCTTTTTGTTGTTCAAACGTAAGAATTTCCGTGAAATAATCGTCGAGTCCATCCAGAAGAAGCAGATAATTTTCCACATCCTGTCTGTTGTCAAACCGGTATTCTGACAGAAGAATGGGAAGCTGTGCCTGAATACCGATGGTAGACGCGAGCGGCTGATAATAGAGTTCCAGTCCTTCGCCGCGCTGCTCCGTGGCTAGCAGGCTTTCCAGAATGCGATATGTCATTTTCTGATCATCGGACAGACTGGCAAAATCAAAGCGTTCCAGAGTTTCTCCCAGTTCCCGGCGCTCAGTCGCGCTCTCTTCCATAAAATCCATGTTGACGGGAGTATACAGATATTGTGCCGATGAAATTCCGAAGGAAGAAGGATCATTCAGAAGATAATGCAGGTCCAGCTGTGCAATCGATGCCTCCTGTTGAAAAAGCGAATCTTCCAGCTCCTCGAATGCCCGCCGTTCATTGATCTGTTCCTCGCTGAACTGTTCATATGCCTGCGTCGTCTCCTCCTGTGCTGCGGGATTCGTCGGATTCTTCACGTCTGCGCGGGGCGTACAACCCGCAAAAAGCAACAGAGAAAGAAGGAAAGTGACCAGCGCCAGGCCGGAGAATTGCATCCGTTTCCTATCCATTAATTATAACCTCCTCCAATGATCGATCCCGAATCATGATAAACGACTATGCGCCGCCCTCGCGGCGCTCCATCACGCATGAAAGGCAGCGCACCGTCTGAAATGCTATGTAGTAATGTGTATGAATCAACCCAAAGCTATATGAATGTTCCCGACTTATTATACGAAAAAGTGGGAGAAAAAGCAAGAATAGAATGGATTCCACCGTCAAAAGTGGGGGATTTCACCTTCTATTTGCCCATATTATGTGAGTTCCTTCCTGTTCGGCTGTCATTCCGAACGGGCAGTTGAGTTTTTTTTCAGATTGTGCTATAGTGTCATTAAAAGTTTTAAGAGGAAAGAGAGATGGAGGCAGCATACATGAATCCAAAGAAAATCTTTTATATGACGACGGCAATTGCCTATACATCGGGCAAGCCGCACATTGGCAACACTTACGAGATTGTCCTGGCGGACAGCATTGCCCGTTTTAAACGGGCACAGGGCTACGACGTGCGGTTCCAGACCGGCACAGACGAACATGGCCAGAAAATTCAGCTCAAAGCAGAAGCGCTGGGTCAGACACCGAAAGAATTCGTTGACGGCGTCGCCGGTCAGATCCGGGATATCTGGGATCTGATGAACACCTCCTATGACAAATTCATCCGTACCACCGACGATTATCACGAAAAACAGGTACAGAAGATTTTCAAAAAGCTTTACGATCAGGGCGATATTTATAAAGGATATTACGAAGGCCTTTACTGCACGCCATGCGAATCTTTCTGGACACCGTCTCAGCTTGTGGATGGCAAATGCCCGGACTGCGGCCGTGACGTTCAGCCCGCAAAAGAAGAGGCTTACTTCTTCCGTATGAGCAAGTATGCCGATCGTCTGATTGAGCACATTAATACTCATCCGGAATTTATACAGCCGGTTTCCCGCAAGAACGAAATGATGAACAATTTCCTTCTGCCGGGCCTGCAGGATCTCTGCGTATCCCGCACCTCATTTACATGGGGGATCCCGGTCGACTTCGATCCGAAACACGTTGTCTATGTCTGGCTGGATGCGCTGACCAACTACATCACCGGTCTTGGTTATGACTGCGACGGCAATCACGGCGAACTGTTCCAAAAATACTGGCCGGCCGACCTTCATCTGATCGGTAAGGATATCATCCGCTTCCATACCATTTACTGGCCCATTTTCCTGATGGCGCTCGACGTTCCGCTTCCGAAGCAGGTGTTCGGTCATCCGTGGCTTCTGCAGGGCGACGGCAAGATGAGCAAATCCCGGGGCAATGTCCTCTATGCCGACACGCTGGTCGACTTCTTCGGCGTGGATGCGGTGCGTTATTTTGTGCTGCATGAGATGCCTTTCGACAATGACGGCGTCATTTCCTGGGAACTGATGGTGGAACGCCTGAACTCTGACCTAGCAAATATCCTGGGCAACCTGGTCAACCGCACCATCTCCATGTCGAACAAATATTTCGGCGGCGTCGTGCGGGATGGCGGCATGTCCGAACCGGTGGACGATGATCTGAAGGCCGTTGTCCTGGATTCCGTAAAGAAAGCAGACGCGAAAATGGACGAACTTCGTGTAGCTGACGCATTGACGGAAATCTTCAACATTTTCCGGCGTTGCAACAAGTATATTGATGAAACCATGCCCTGGTCGCTCGCGAAGGATGAGGCAAAGAAAGAATGCCTGGCTACCGTACTTTATAACCTGGTCGAAGCCATCACCATTGGCGGTTCGCTGATCGAAGCGTTTATGCCGGAAACCTCAGAAAAGATTCTGCGACAGTTGAATACGGAGAAGCGCGATCTGGCCGATATGAATCAGTTTGGATTGTATCCGTCCGGGAACTCCGTCACAGACAAACCGGAAATCCTTTTTGCCCGTATGGATATCAAAGAAGTCCTCGCAAAGGTTGACGCCATGCACGCGGCAGAAGAAGCCGCTTCCTCCCCGGCCAAAGCACCAGAATCCGACGAATCAGACGCCGGACAGACGGCGGAAGCGAAAGACATCGACCTGGAATACAAACCGGAAATCACCTACGATGATTTTGCAAAACTGCAGTTTGCCGTGGGCGAGATTATCGCCTGCGAAGCGGTGCCAAAATCCAAAAAACTGCTTTGCTCCCAGGTAAAGATCGGCAACCAGGTACGCCAGATTCTGAGCGGCATCAAAGCCTGGTATACGCCGGAGGAAATGGTCGGTAAAAAGGTGATGGTGGTCGTAAACCTGAAGCCGGCAAAGCTGGCAGGTATGATGTCCGAGGGTATGCTCCTCTGTGCCGAAAGTCCGGATGGCAGTCTGGCCCTGATGACACCGGAGAAGGACATGCCCGCCGGAGCGGAGATCTGCTGATGGTCGGCCGCTCAGACGCCCCGAAAACCGGGGCGTCTGCCTTATCTAAAGCTGCGCCATCCGCATCCCCCCGTTCCCGGCAGAGGGGACCTGCAAATCCACGTTACCAGGGCATCACCGGACTCCCTCTGATCAATGGCAATGTTCTGAAAATCATCGCCATTCTGACCATGCTGATTGACCATACAGCCGTGGTAGTCGTTGGAACGCTGCTGTTCGGGCATTCTTACAACGCTGGCTTTGATCAGCTTCTGATGTCGGTAGAATCTTCCGATTTGCTGGTCACCTATGCTCTGATGCGGATGATCGGACGGCTCTCCTTTCCCATTTATGCGTTTTTGCTGGTGGAGGGCTTTGTCCATACCCACAGTGTGAAAGATTATGCCATGCGGCTTCTGCTCTTTGGCTGTATCTCCGAAATTCCGTTCGATCTGGCGGTTTTCGGCACTCCCTTCTACTGGGACTATCAGAATGTGTATTTCACACTCGCCCTCGGCCTGGCCGCCATGTGCTGTATCCGCAGATTCCGCGAGAGCCAGCTAAGAACCATCGTTTCCGTGGGGGCCTGCTGCGCAGCCGCATGGCTGCTCGGGACGGACTATGGAGCATTTGGCGTATTCTTTATTGCCCTTCTCTATTTTACACGCCGCAGCGTACGATGGCAAACCATTCTGGGCGCCGCAGCACTTCTCTGGGAGACGACCGCTCCGCTTGCTTTCCTTCCCATCCGCATGTACGATGGAACCAGAGGGACACAGGTTCCAAAGTACCTGTTTTATGCCTTCTATCCGCTTCACCTCCTGGTTCTGTGGGCCATCTCATGCGTTCTTTAGACTGCCCCAAAGGACCAGACATTCCCATTTCGTTTTTCAAGGGAGTAACACCATGATTTTTGATACGCACACTCATTATGATGACTCCGTCTTCGACCCGGACCGGGATGAGCTGATTCGCAGCCTTCCCGGCAGCGGCATCGGAACCATCGTCAATGTCGGCGCGGACATTCGCAGTTCACAGAACACGCTCGATCTGGTCCGGCGCTACCCCTTCGTCTATGGTTCCGTAGGCGTTCACCCCAAAGGAACCGCAGAGCTTGACGAAACCGGGATCGCCTGGCTGCGCCGCGCCGCCGGAGAAGAAAAAATTGTTGCCATCGGCGAAATCGGCCTCGATTACCACTGGAACGAGCCGGAAGCAGCCGTTCAGAAGCACTGGTTTCTTCGCCAGCTCTCCCTGGCGCGTGACTGCTCGCTCCCGGTCATTGTCCACAGCCGCGATGCGGCAAAGGACACCCTGGATATCATGAAAGCAGAACGCGCCGGTGACATGGGCGGCGTCATTCACTGCTTCTCGTATTCCGTCGAAATCGCCAGAGAATACCTGAAAATGGGATTTTATCTGGGAATCGGCGGTGTTCTCACCTACGGAAATGCCCGCAAACTAAAAGAGGTCGTCGCATATATGCCAATCGACCGCATTGTACTGGAAACCGACTGCCCATATCTGACGCCGGCACCACACCGCGGCGAGCGCAACTCTTCGCTGAATCTCCCTCTTGTCATACACGCGATCAGCGCAATCAAAGGGATCTCTGAGGATCAGGTGATTGCTGTCACCGAACAGAACGCCAGACGCCTTTACCGATTCCAGACCTGATCTCCATTATATGAGAAAGGGAGCACACCGTTCTCGCGGTGCGCTCCCTTTCTCATATTCTCTTAATCTGCTATCATCAGGCCTTTGCTTCTTTTGCAGCCCGGATCTGCTTGGTCAGTTCCGGAACAATCTTGTTCAGATCACCGACAATGCCCATATCCGCTACATCAAAGATCGGTGCAGTCTCATCCTTATTGATCGCAATGATCAGTTCGGACTCCTCCATACCGGCTACATGCTGAATCGCTCCGGAAATACCGATTGCAAAGTATACGTTCGGACGAACGGTCTTACCAGTCTGTCCAACCTGCAGCTCCTTCGGCTTCCAGCCCGCATCCACAACGGCACGGGAGCAGCTCACGGTTCCGCCAATCGCGTCCGCCAGATCTTCCAGAATCTGGAAGTTCTCCGGACTTCCAAGGCCACGTCCACCAGACACCAGAATCTTCGCATCCTGAATATCAACTGTCTCACCGACAGCCTTGACAATATCAAGGATCTCGACATACTTGTTGTTCGGCTCGAATCCAGGATTGAACTCGATCACATTTGCCACTGCACCGGCAATCTTCGCGATCGGCTGCATTACGCCCGGGCGAACCGTTGCCATCTGCGGACGATGATCCGGGCAGGCAATGGTTGCAATCGTATTACCACCGAATGCCGGACGGGTCATCAGCAGCTGATTGTGCTTCTGCTCCTTGCCAGGGGCAGCAACCAGCGGGAAATCACCGATATCCAGCTTCGTGCAGTCCGCGGTCAGACCGGTATGCACTCTCGCGGAGACTCTCGGTCCCAAATCTCTTCCGATTGCGGTCGCACCCACCAGAAGGATCTCCGGCTTGAACTCTTTGATTACCGAAGTCAATGCATGCGCATATGGCTCAGTACGGTAGTCCTTCAGTTCCGGATCGTCGACAACGATAACCTTATCCGCGCCATATGCGGCCAGTTCATCTGCCAATCCCTTCACATCAGAACCAATCAGAACAGCGGCCACTTCCGTATTCAGATCCGCTGCCAGCTCTCTGGCTTTTCCAAGCAGTTCGAAAGCAATATTGCTTAACTTGTTATCCACCTGCTGCGCATAGATATATACGCCCTTATATTCTTCTGATCCCATTTAGATTCACCACTTTTCCTTTGATATTAAACGATATGTTTCTCGGTCAGCTTGCCCATGATGTAAGCAACTGCTTCATCAGAATCCAGACCCGTCTTCAGTTCGCCAGCGCCCTTTCTCACCTTATCGGAAGCCTTGGCGATCTTGGTCGGAGAACCGGCCAGGCCGATGTTCTCATCGGACAGAGTCGGCAGATCCGCACGGCCCCATACCGTCACTTCCTTATCAAACGCATCGAAAATTCCGCCCGGAGTCATATAACGCGGCTCATTTAATTCAGAAAGAGCAGTAATCAGGCACGGCATCTTCGCTTTCAGCACATGATAACGATCCTCATACTGACGCTGTACGATGACATAGTCGCCATCAATCTTGATATCCTGTGCATACGAAATCACCGGAATATCCAGATGCTCGGAAATCTGCGGTCCAACCTGTGCCGTATCGCCATCGATTGCCTGACGACCGGTAATGATCAGATCATACTCCAGATTGCGGACAGCCGCCGCCACGGTAGAGGAAGTCGCCCAGGTATCCGCGCCGCCCAGTACCCGGTCGGTAACCAGGATGCACTTGTCCGCGCCCATCGCGTAAGCTTCTCTCAGAATCGCGTCTGCCTTCGGAAGGCCCATGGTAACCACCGTAACTTCCGCGCCATACTGATCCTTTAATCTCAATGCTGCCTCCAGACCGGCCTTATCATCCGGGTTCATGATCGCAAGCATCGCGCCGCGATCCAACGTGCCGTCCGGTTTGAATTTTACGCCGCCCTTGGTATCCGGCACCTGCTTCACACAAACAACAATCTTCACGACAAGTCCTCCTTAATCAATCTTTCAACAAATTTCCGGAAATGACCATACGCTGGACCTCAGAAGTTCCCTCGTAGATCTCCGTGATCTTGGCATCTCTCATCATACGCTCTACTTCGTATTCTCTGATGTAGCCATATCCGCCGTGCAACTGGACCGCCTTCGTGGTCACTGCCATCGCCGTCTCTGCCGCATACAGCTTCGCGGTAGCCGCCTCTACGCTGTATACCTTCTGGGTCTGCTTTGCCATCGCAGCCTTGTAGACCAGAAGCTTCGCGGCCTGAACCTTCGCATACATATCTGCCAGCTGGAACTGCGTGTTCTGGAACTGTGCAATGCTGCGACCAAACTGCTTTCTCTCTTTTACATACTTAACCGTTGCATCCAGAGCGCCTTCCGCAATACCCAGTGCCTGCGCAGCGATTCCGATACGGCCGCCATCCAGCGTATGCATCGCAATGCCAAAGCCCTTGCCCTGCTGTCCCAGGATATTCTCCTTCGGGATGCGGCAATCTGTAAAGATCAGCTCATAGGTGGAAGAACCGCGAATACCCATCTTCTTCTCCTTCGTACCGAAGGTGAAGCCCGGCGTACCCTTCTCAACGATGAATGCGGAGATCTCTTTCTGCTTTCTGCCGCGCTTCTCAATGGTTCCGGTTACCGCAATGATGATATAAACATCCGCTTCCTTACCATTTGTAATGAAGCACTTGGAACCGTTCAGCACCCACTCGTCACCATCCAGAACCGCCTTGGTCTGCTGGCCCTGCGCGTCAGTACCTGCACCCGGCTCGGTCAGACCGAACGCGCCGATCTTGCGTCCGCTCGCCAGATCCGGAACATATTTCTGCTTCTGCTCCTCTGTACCATAGGTCAGGATCGGGTCGATGCAGAGAGACGTATGTGCAGAAACAATAACCGACGTGGTCGCGCACACCTTCGCCATCTCCTCAACGCACATCGCATAAGTCAGCACGTCACAGCCCTGTCCGCCATACTCCTTCGGAACCGGAATTCCAAGGAAGCCTGCCTTCGCCATCTTCTCAACGACTTCGCGCGGGAAGATCTCGGTCTCATCCGTGTCATAAGCGGTCGGCTTCACTTCCTTCTCAGCGAAAGCCTGGAACACGGACTGAGCCATAAGGTGTTTTTGATCTAAAGTGAAATCCATTTTTGACTCCTCCATTTTTCATTTATATATCTTATATTCCGCCTCACAGAAATGAAGCGGAATATATACTCCATTTCGAATTACTTGGAATAATCATAGAAGCCCTTGCCGGTCTTCATGCCAAGCTTGCCGCCTCTGACCATCTTTCTCAGCAGCGGATGCGGACGATACTTCGGATCGCCGGTCTCGGAATACAGCACTTCCATAATCGCCAGGCAGACATCCAGACCGACCAGATCACCAAGAGCCAGCGGTCCCATCGGATGATTCGCGCCCAGCTTCATCGCGGTATCGATGCCCTCT
This sequence comes from Clostridiales bacterium, assembly GCA_021202925.1. Taxonomy (GTDB): domain Bacteria; phylum Bacillota; class Clostridia; order Lachnospirales; family Lachnospiraceae; genus Brotaphodocola. The sequence continues at coordinate 23,193 of JAJQCD010000014.1, forward strand.
ACGGAAGCAACGCCATCTGCATAGATGCCGACTGCCTCATTGATCATCGGGATCAGGATACGGTTCACAACAAAACCAGCTGCTTCCTCTACCTGCACCGGCGTCTTGCCAAGCTCTTCCGCAATCGCCTTGATCTTGTCCACCAGCTCAACCGGCGTATTCAGACCGGCAATGACCTCAATCAGCTTCATAACCGGAGCCGGATTGAAGAAATGCATGCCGATCACCGGACGATCCAGACCTGCGCCGATCTCCGTGATAGAAAGGGAAGAAGTATTGGTTGCAAAGATGCAGTCTGCCTTGCAGATATCCTGCAGCTCCTTGAAGGTCTGCTTCTTGATCTGCATGTTCTCAATCGCCGCCTCAACGATCAGATCCGCGTCCGTGCAGATATCCTTCACACCGGTAGTGATCTTGTTCAGGATCGCGTCAGCCGCCTCCTGCGTCATCTTGCCTCTGGCAATTCTCTTCTCGAAACCCTTGGCAATCTTCTTCTTACCGTTTGCCGCGAACTCATCGTTGATATCGCAGAGATAAACCTCATACCCCTCGGTCTGAGCGAATGCCTGAGCAATACCGGATCCCATGGTTCCCGCACCGATAATTCCAACTTTCATGGTCTTGTCCTCCATTTTTGTTTATTTTTTAACAATTCTTTATGCGCATATGAGAGGAGCGGTTACACTCCTCTCACACATTCACTTTATACTCTTACTCTCTCTCCACGATGGTCGCGCAGCCCATGCCGCCGCCGATGCACAGGGTAGCCAGACCCTTCTTTGCATCTCTCTTCTCCATCTCATGCAGCAGCGTTACCAGGATACGGCAGCCGGAAGCCCCGACCGGATGTCCAAGAGCAATCGCGCCGCCATTGACATTGACCTTGTCCATGTCAAACTCCAGATCACGGGCAACCGCCAGAGACTGAGCCGCAAACGCCTCGTTCGCCTCAATCAGATCCATATCCGCAACGCTCAGGCCTGTCTTCGCCATTACCTTCTTCGTCGCTGCAACCGGACCAACGCCCATGATCGACGGATCTACGCCGCCCAGCGCACCCGCAACCCAGGTCGCCATCGGCTTCACGCCCAGCTCTTTCGCCTTCTCTTCGCTCATCACAACGATCGCCGCCGCGCCGTCGTTGATACCGGAAGCGTTACCTGCAGTCACGATGCCGTCCTTCTTGAATGCCGGCCGAAGATTCGCCAGACTCTCTGCTGTGGTGCCCGGACGCGGACCCTCATCGGTATCAAATACGATCGTCTTCTTTTTCTGCTTGATCTCAACCGGAACAATCTCATCCTTGAAGCGGCCGCTTTCCATCGCCGCGCATGCCTTCTGCTGGCTGGAAGCGGAGAACGCGTCAAGCTCTTCTCTGGTAAGTCCCCACTGCTCTGCTACGTTCTCAGCAGTGATGCCCATATGATAATTATTAAATGCATCCCACAGCGCATCGTTAACCATGGTGTCAACCATCGGAGCATTGCCCATGCGGTAACCGTAACGGCCATTCATCAGTGCATAAGGAGCCATCGACATATTCTCCATGCCGCCCGCCACAACGATATCCGCATCGCCGGACTGTACCATCTGGGCCGCCAGATTCACGCAGTTCAGACCGGAACCACAGACAACGTTGACCGTCACCGCAGTCGCTTCAACCGGAATACCCGCCTTGATGGATGCCTGACGTGCCACGTTCTGCCCAAGTCCGGCCTGAATGACACATCCCATATACACATGCTCGACCTGCTCTGGCTTCACGCCCGCTCTCTCCAGAGCATTCTTAATCACCAGTGCGCCCAGCTCAGTCGCCGGGGTCGTGCTCAGCGCGCCGCCCATCTTTCCAATTGCGGTACGGCATGCGCCTGCTAATACTACTTTCCTTGCCATTGGTAAATCCTCCTTTACGTTTTCACTGTAAAATGTGATTCCTGCAGTCCAGGGGCATTGTCTCTCCCCAACTGTTTTTTACTATACTACAACATCCCCGTTTTGTCAAATAATTGTCAATCTTCAAATTATTAATTTTTTATGAACTTTTTAACTCAAAGTTTGTTCATTTTTTGTTGACCCTGTTTTCATTTGGTGCTAGACTGAAAACACAAATCATCTTATTATCAAAATTTTAACAAACAAGGAGGGAATCCTCATGTCCGATTATGTACAGATGTATCAGGATAAACTGGTCTCCGCAGCCGACGCAGCGAAGATCATCAAAGACGGAGACTGGGTCGATTACGGCTGGTGCACCGGAACTCCGATCGCAGTCGACCGCGAAATCGCCAGACGCATGCCCGAACTGACGAACATCAATTTCCGCGGCGGCATTCTTATGTGGACACCGGCGATCTTTCAGATCGACCACCCGGAGGAACATCTCACCTGGAATTCCTGGCACTTAAGCGGCATCGAACGAAAAGCGATCGCCCAGGGCTTCAGCTTCTACGCACCGATCCGCTATTCCGAACTGCCCAGATATTATGCCGACTCCACGGATCCGCTGGATGTGGCAATTTTCCAGGTCGCTCCCATGGATTCGCACGGTTTCTTCAACTTCGGGCCGAATGCCTCTCATATGTCTGAAGTCTGTAAGAAAGCCCGGACCATCATCGTCGAAGTAAATGAGAATATGCCGGTCTGCTTCGGCGGATTCGGAGAAGGCATTCATATTTCAAAGGTCGACCTGATCGTCGAAGGGGACAACCCGTCGATTGCTGAGATGGGGTCCGCCGCTCCCACTGACGTCGACCAGACCGTCGCCGAACTCATTGTCAAAGAAATCCCCGACGGCGCTTGCCTGCAGCTTGGCATTGGCGGTATGCCGAACGCGGTCGGCATGATGATCGCACAGTCTGACTTAAAGGATCTGGGCGTTCACACGGAAATGTATGTTGACGCCTTCGTTGACATCGCCAAAGCCGGCAAGATCACCGGCGCACGTAAAAATATCGATCCGGGCCGTCAGGTCTACGCATTCGGCGCAGGCACGAAGAAACTATATGACTACATCAATGGCAACCCGGAATGTATGTCCGCCCCGGTCAGCTATACGAATGATATCCGCTCGATCTCCGCGCTGGACAACTTCATTTCCATTAATAATACCGTCGATGTCGACCTCTACGGACAGGTCAGCGCAGAATCATCCGGCATCCGGCAAATCAGCGGCGCCGGCGGACAGCAGGATTTCGTGCTCGGCGCGTATCTTTCCAAAGGCGGCAAGAGCATCATCTGCTGCTCCTCTACCTTCCGCACCAAAAGCGGCGAACTGAAATCCCGCATTCGCCCAACCCTGGAACCGGGATCTGTCGTCACGGACACCCGAGCCAACACACACTACCTGGCTACCGAATATGGCATCGTCAATCTCAAGGGCAAAACCACCTGGCAGAAGGCGGAAGCCATCATCTCCATCGCGCATCCCCAGTTCCGCGACGAACTGATCGCCGAGGCAGAGAAGATGCATATCTGGAGAAAGAGTAACCGGAGATAGTACATCCCCTCATTGCGTAAAGGAGGTTCATATGCGCATTTTATCAGAAGATACGATCGCCATCGCGGTCGATTACCAGACAAAAATCCTTCCGGCCATGCACGACATCGAGCCGTTGCTCAGCCGCTCCGTCACCCTTCTCAAAGGGCTGCAGCTCCTGAACGTACCGGTCATTCTGACCAGACAGTATCCGAAGGGGCTGGGTGATACCGTCCCGGAGATTCAGGCAGTGACCGACAGTTGTCAGGTACTCGATAAGACTACCTTCAGCTGCTATGATGCGCCCTCTGTCCGGGAAGCGCTCGAAGTCTCCGGCCGTAAAACGGTTCTCGTCTTCGGCATCGAGGCACACGTCTGTGTCCTGCAGACCGTGATCGACCTGATTGATAACGGCTATCAGGCTGTTCTCGTCGAGGACTGCATCTCCTCCAGAAAGCCGTCCGATATGGCCGCCGCGCAAATTCGCGCGCAGCAGGAAGGCGCCCGGATTTCGACCTGCGAAGCCATTCTGTTCGAGCTGACGCGGGTATCCGGCACACCGGTCTTCAAGGAAATTTCAAAGCTGGTAAAGTAACAAAGCCTCATGCTTCTTCGCATGCGGCACAAATCTCAGAATCTTCTGTTATACAAAAAGACGGCCGGATTTCTGTTCTGTTCAGAAATCCGGCTGTTTCTACGGAAGATTATCACTCTGGTACACATAATCCCGATAGCTGCGCTGATAAAAGATCACCTGTTCTTCCCCGGCGGGAACCATTCCCAGTTCATCCGTCGCAATTTCATAAACATCATCCAGGCTCGGTGTCAGCGAAAGCTGCCGTTCCGTCAGCGTATTGCCGTTCTTCATTCGCTCGATGGACTGCTCCAGAACTTCAATCCGATGAATCCGATGCTCGATGTCTGTACGTACACCAATATACCCGAAACAGGATACCAGCGCAAACAATGCCACCGCGACAAAGGCCGCGGCAAACGGCAATTCCCGGATGTACCACGGATATTGCCGTTTTAAATAGACCGCCCCCGTCTTTTTATTCACGCACATGGCATAAGGCCTGGGTTTGATCCGTTCTTTTCTCCACTGATTCAACATACTCATTTCTCATCCTTCGTCCTGTTTCACAGAATCGTCTCTCAATTCCCTGTCTTTTGTATCCTTCTCCATTGTAATCCATCCCTCCATGGCTCCGGTCAGCCACTTGTTGCGATGATACAGCGTCTGTCTCCATACTGTCATCGGAGGAAACGGATCCGCAAGCCGAAGAAGGTCGCCATTCTGCACCTGTTTCCAAACCGCCGCCTCCGGCATATACAAAACTGCCTGCGGTCCGGCCATTTCAACAGCCAGATCCCGGCTTCGTACCCGCACCTTCCGGCACAGCTCCGCGCCCGGCTGCCCGGTCAATCCTCTCTCCCAGGGCACCCTCTCATCCTGACAGATCAGAGGGTATCCGGATATCGCCTTCCAGACCGCCCTTTCGTCCGACCCTTCCGCCAGAGGGTGCTCCCGCGCCACATAAAAATGCATGGTTTCGGAACTGTCCCCGCCTGCATGTATGAGATCTGCATCCGATACGAGATCACTCAGAATAATTGCCAGATCGATCTCATTGTGCCGAAGCAGTTCAAGCAGTGTGTCCTTCTCATACTCCACGCGCACCTGCAACTCCACCTCCGGGAATTGATCCATGTAAGAAGACACCATCTCTGCCATTTTCGTTCCCGCAAGGATATCCATGATACCAACCCGCAGGCTGCCCCCGGTCTTAAGCGCCCCGGCTTTTCCCGCCTCCAGCGCTTCTTCCGACATCCGCACGATCTGCACGGCATAATTTAAGAACGCCTGCCCCGCCGCCGTAATCCGGATCTTCTTGCCAACCCGTTCGTAGAGCGGGCAGCCGAGTTCCTGCTCCAGCTGCTTCATCTGTGCCGTCACCGAGGATTGGGCGTAGCCCAGGCTTCGCGCCGCCCCCGTCAGGCTCCCCGCTTCCGCCACTTTGACAAACGTGATTAAATTTCTGATTTCCATGCGGCATGTAATCCATCATTTATTTCGATGAATTTTAAATATCATTCAAAAATATCGATGTTTCTATTCTACCTCAGGTTTTTTGAGAATGCAACCGGAAATGTTGCCGTTTGTGCATATTTTGACACGCAAATAAGCGACAGTGATTCGTTCACTGCCGCTTATTCTGCGAAAAATCAATGGTCAGCTTATGAGATTTTCTGACAGGATATCTTCCTGTTCGCGGTATCGCTAAAAAGAATTTGCAGATTGTCTGTCCAATTCGCGAAGGTAGACCAGGGAAGAACCCGCTTCTTCAGAAAAGTCCCTGTAGGAAGTCGCCTCGATGGTTAAAATTCCCTCATATCCCGCCTTGCGAAGCATCTGAAAATACGGGAGATAATCGTAATCATCCTTTTCCTGAGGAAACAGCCGTTCTGTTCCATGGGGATAATCAATATGAGCATGCCGGATATAGCGGATATATTCCGGAATATGGGCAAAGGACTCTGACAGCTTATGCATATGACGCATGTCGCACATCGTAAGGCAGTTCGAGCGGTCGACCGTCTCAATAAATTCGACCGCTTCCGGTATGGTATTAATATAGTTGGAATTGGCAGGTCCCAACGGTTCCACCACCAGAGTAATCCCATACTTCCCCACAATATCAGAAATTCTTCTGACAAGATGGCATACATATGCCTGTGCCTGATCTCTGTCCGGGCAGTCTTCCGGAATGCTGCGGCATTTCCCGGCTCCCAGCGGAATCATAACCGCGCCCAACTGGGCGGCACGTCCGGCCGCCTTATCGATGTATTCCATCCAGTAATCCTCATCGAAATCCGGTGCATGAAAACGAACGCTTAACGGCAGCAAACCGGAAAATACATCAAATCCAAGCTTACTTGCCTGAACGCGCCGCGATAACGACTGGAATTCTTCCTCTGACATGGATACAATCTCGCCCAGATCCAGTTCAATCTGGTCATACCCCAGTGATTCCACCGTTTCAATCTGATGTGAAAAAGCAAAACATCCAAATTGCATGACAATACCTCCTCCTGTTATCCACTATTTGTCTGGGTTAAACAGACGATATCCACAACTCTCCCGAATCACCAGTTCAAACGGAAGAACGCTTTGTGTATGCAGCAAAGGCTCCTTCCGCATCAACTTCAGGAGTTTGAGGAAAGATTGCGTACCAATCTGATACTTGGGCTGCCGGATCGTTGTCAGTGTCGGCTCCCATATCGATGACAGTTCGATGTCGTCAAATCCGACCACCGCACAGTCTTCCGGCACTCTCCGCCCTGAACTCTTCAATGCTTTGATTGCGCCAATCGCCATCGTGTCACCGGCAGCAAATACTGCCGAAACCGATGGTTCCAGAGCAAGCAAAGATTCCATCCCATCATATCCTCCCATAATAGAAGGCTCTGTATCGGCAATCAGGTGCGGATTAACGGGAAGGTTCCTGCTTTTCAAGGCAGAAAGATAACCCTGATATCGATCCTGATACAGCAGGGAGTCCATGGGGCCACCCAGAAAAGCGATGTTGCGATGTCCCATGTTTAACAGGTGGTCAACTGCCGTTTTCGCAGCTGCCACGTTATCAATCGTGATGTTGGGGACAGAACTGTCCTTCAGGTACTGGCACGCAACAATAATCGGCGACTCCTCGGCGACCTGTTCAATCAGCTCATACGCAATATTCGATGAAAGGGAAATAATCCCATCCACCTGCCGCTGCTGAATGGCATGGAAGTAATGCTTTTCAATGGTTGGTTCGTTGTGCATATCCGCAATCAGGACCTGGTATCCATTCTTTGTTGCTTCTGTTTCAATACCAAACAGGATCTCATGAAAAAAAGCATTTTTTATATCCGGGACAATAACAATAACAATCTTCGTCTCCTGTGTCCTCAACTGTCTGGCCAGAGCATTTGGAGTATAATTGAGGTCATCAATCGCGCGAAGCACCTTCTCTCTGGTGTCTCTCCGAACGCAATCCTGCCCTCTGACCACACGGGAAACCGTGGCCAGCGAAACACCGGCCGCTTTCGCTACATCGTTAATATTCGCAGCACTCATCAGACTATCCTTTCCGGTTGCATTTGTAAACGATCTGGCAGTGAATCATCGAATCCTTTTCCTGTTTTTAAAGCCAGGTGCTCTTACAGAAAAAGTAAACGTTTTCATAATCGCCATGTATTTTTTATAACGCAGAGCCGAATATTTGTCAAGAGAAAAAAATCAGGAAAGTTTATTTGTGCAATATTCACAATTTTTGTTGGTCTTTTTAGTGTTTTCTGCATATTGCATTTGATGAAGTCTCGTGCTATTATGATTACATCAAATGTAAACGTTAACATTTTTCAAGCGTTCAAAAATTGCCTGATTTAAATGGTTTTTGAGCCGTGTCTCATCTCTGTTTTTTATTTTTTGAGCGCAAAAATGTAAACGTTGTCAAAAGGAAGGAGAGGTTTTATGAAAGGGATGTTTCAAAAATGCGACAATGTCATTCAACATGTAGAGAATCTTTTCTGCGGCGTCACACTGGCTGTCATCGTCTGCATTTCTACCGCACAGGTAATCCTGAGATATTTGTTCGGTAGCGGTTTACTATGGGGTGATGAAGTAAACCAGGCATTGATCGTGGCGATGGGAATGTTCGGCTGTGCCAAGGCCATTCGATCAAACGGACACACGGAACTGACTTTACTGACTCAGAAACCCAAAAAGGCAGAAACACGCATTGCCATCCGGGCTCTGATCAACGTCATTTCGCTGGCCGTTCTGATTGTACTGTTCTATGCCGCACTCATATACACGCTCAGCGGAACCGCCAAAAGCACAGTACTCAGGGTTCCCAGAATGTACTATTACATGTCCATGCCCATCGGACTTGGTTTCTCGATTTATGAATTCGTAAGAATTATAAAAACCAGAATTATGACAGATCCGGAAGAAGAATATTAACGAGAGGGGGAAACAACGGTGATGTCCAATTCATTTTCCATCATTTTTCTGATTATATTGATCTTTGTTCTGATCCTGAGCGGCATACCGGTCTATCTGAGCATGGCTCTGACCGGAATCGTCAGCCTGCTTGTCCTGTCCGCCACCAGCGGGACTCCGTTCGCGATCCTTGTGCTGCCGCAATCGATTTTTAACGGCATGGGAAGCATCTCTCTTCTGGCCATTCCTTTTTATGTACTCGCCGGAGAAATTATGAACCGCGGCGGAATCACGAAAAAGCTGATCAAATTTGCGCTGCTGCTGATTGGGCGTATGCCGGCCAGCCTGGCTCAGGCCAACATCGTATCCAGCATGTTCTTTGGAGGAATTACAGGCTCGGCGCAGGCGGATACCTCCTGTATCGGCGGAATTCTGATTCCGGCCATGATCGATGAAGGCTACACGCCGGAGGAAGCAGTCGGTGTAACCGCATCCTCCTCCACCTGCGGCCCTATCATTCCGCCAAGTATCACAATGGTTCTTTTTGCAACCTCGGTCGGCTGTTCCATCGGCGCCATGTTTATGGGAGGAATTATCCCAGGCATACTGATCGGACTCGGATTGATGGCAACAGTTGCCATCCGCGATCGCAAGTACCATTTTCCCCGTCAGACCGAGCCGCTTCCCAAAGATGAATTTCGAAGGACGCTGATTGACGGCATTGTCCCTCTTGGATTGCCAATTATTATTGTCGGCGGAATCATGTCAGGTATCTGTACGGCCACGGAAGCCGGCGTGGTTGCGGTAATCTACAGCCTGATCGCCAGCATCTTTGTGACAAGAACCATCCGCGTCCGGGATATCTGGCCGATGCTCTTATCCACTGCGACGATGTCCGGTTCCATCCTGATGATCATCGCCTGTGCCAAAATTTTCAGCTACGGGCTGAGCGCATTGCAGTTATCCACCATTGTTACCAACCTGATTCTCTCCATCACCACGAACAAGTATGTGTTCCTGTTGTTAGTGAACATCGTCCTTCTGATTATGGGTATGTTCATGGACGGAGGCGCTGCCTGCCTGATTTTAGGGCCGATTTTCACCCCGGTTGCAGTCAGCATGGGAATCAGTACCATCCATTTTGGTGTGGTAATGGTTTTGAATCTGATCATCGGCTGTGGAACACCGCCAATGGGCGTATGTATGTTCATTGCCTCTAAGATTGCAAATATTCCGGCTGAGCGGGGCGCAAAAGGAATTATGCCATATGTATGCGCCGAGATCATCGTATTGCTGTTGGTTACCTATATACCGTTCTTTTCCACGTTTCTGCCCACAGTCCTGGGGTACAACGTGCTCTGATCAGGCGGTAATTTAAAAAAGACAAGAAAACAAGGAGGAAGAAAAATGAAGAAATTCAGAGTAGGTGTGATTGGAACCGGAGCCATTGCCAAAATCTCACATCTGCCGATCCTGGCAGAAAGAGAGGACGTGGATCTGATCGGTGTAACAGCAAAGCACCTGGCCAGTGCGCAGGCCGCACAGAGAAGATATGGATTCGCCAACGCGGTAGAAACCGTGGATGATCTCATCCGTCTGAACCTGGACTGCGCCTTTGTATTATCACCAAAGCCATGTCACCCGGAACAGGTTATGAAGCTCCTGAATGCAGGCGTACATGTCTTCTGCGAGAAACCACTGGCAATGACCCTGCGGGAAGCGGATGAAATGGCTGAACTGGCCGAAAAAACCGGCAAAACACTGATGGTCGGCTTTAACCGCCGCTATGCACCGGTTTACAGAAAAGCCAAAGAAGCCTATGGTGATCGGACTCCCGACGTGATTATTGCACAGAAGAACCGTCCGGCATCCGAATATCGCGCAACGCTGGAGAACGCCATCCATATGGTCGATCTGATGCGCTATCTCAGCGGCGAGTGCATTCAGGTGGAAGCACATTCCAAATTTACGGATCCATATTATGAAACGCTCACAACCGCGCAGCTGCAGTTTGAAAACGGAACCGTAGGCATGCTTGTCGCAGACCGGGCGTCCGGCCAGTGGGTTGAGACCATGGAAATTCATGGCCACAACCAGAGCGTCTATGTCAACGCACCGGACAGCATTACAATCGTAGACAGCGAACAGCATCACAAAACGACGATGACACCTCTGGCAATGGGCTGGGCGCGGGTCGAGGATAAACTTGGCTTCACCGCTGAGGATGAGCACTTCTTCCACTGCCTTAAAACAGGGGAGAAACCATTGACCGATGCGGCCGATGCCTTTAAAACACACGAACTCATGCACCGCATTCTGAAGTGCGCGGGGTTACCAGATTTAAGCGAGTAAAGGAGTAAAAACATGTATCAGATTGCAGGACATACCATGGGCACACCGGAATATACGGTTCTGGAAGCGCTTCAGCTTTTTCACGACATCGGCCTGAACGGCGCGGAAATCGTCGTACAGGATGACTATCGAAGCGGAATCCCGACACAGTGCTCAAAAGAACAACTGGACGAAATCAAAGACAAGGCCGAGCAGTTAAATCTCCGCATCATTGCACTGACTCCGTATAACTCCAGATTCAACGACTTGGACGAAACGGTACGCAGGAAAGAAGAAGAGGAGCTTTCCCGATGCATCGAATATGCGTCGTATCTGAGGGCGGAATACATCCGCATCTATGGAGGGAATTTTGCGGCCGGAGATACCGATCCCGATGGCAAAAAGTGGAAGAACCTGGTTGCAAGCATGCGCAAGCTGGGAGACGAAGCGCAGAAGCACAACGTAAAGCTGGTGATTGAAAATCACTTCAACACCATGACGGTATCCGCCAAAGACAGCATCGCCCTGTCCAGAAAGATTCATCACCCGGCAGTTGGTATCCTCTATGATCAGGCCAATCTGACTTTCACCGGCCAGGAGGATTATCAGACAGCCATCCGTCTTCAGATGGAAAAGGTCTACTACATGCATGTAAAGGACCTGCGCTTTAAAGAAAACAACACAGGATTTGTCTCCTCAGATGTCTCCCATCCAAAAGAGGAGGAGCGCAATGTGGTCACCAGAATCGTCGGCGAAGGCGAACTGGACTGGCCGGGGATTTTAAACATGGTCAGAGAAAACGGTTATGATGGGTGGCTGTCTCTGGAATACGAAAGACGGTGGCATCCCAATGACATTCCGGACGCATCAATCGGAATGAAACAAAGTGCAGAGTATCTGCGTTCCATCTGGTAAAGTTGTGTAACCATCAAAAATTAAAAATGGAGGATAAAAAAATGAAGAAAAGAACCGCATTACTGGCACTGTTCGGCGCAGCTCTGACCCTTACCGCAACCGCATGCGGCAATTCATCCACCGGGTCAACCGCAACGACAACCGCTGCCGCAGCATCTGCAACCGAAGCAGCAGCTGCCGATTCCAAAGCAACCAAGATCAAGTATTCGACCGTATTTGCCGCGACCGGCGTCCAGGCAGATGGCGCAACACGGCTCGGCGAAATTATCGCTGAACAGTCCGAGGGACGACTGGCCATGGAGTTATATGCCGGCTCCACGCTCGGCGACAAGGTTGCTTCCATGGAGGGACTGCAGGTAGGAACCATCGAAATGACCGAGTGTGCGGCAACCGACCTGTCCACCTACAGCTCCATCTGGTCCGTATTCAGCCTGCCTTATCTGTGGGAAAGCGGAACTCAGGCCGTCAATACGATCCAGGATCCTGAAGTGAAGGCAGTATTAGACGCAGACATGGAGAATAACGGTTTTATCATCATCGCCTGGACAGATATGGGAAGCCGCAGCATCCTCAACAAAAACAAGGCGGTCAACGCGCCGACTGATCTGTCCGGGATGAAGGTTCGCTGTATGGAAGATACGGTTCTGGCCGGAGCCATCAACGCCATGGGCGCCATTGCCACCCCTCTCGCCTGGAGCGACTGCTACACGGCGCTGCAGCAGGGAACGATCGACGGTGTGGAAAATTCCCCGGCAGTCATCCTGTCAAGTGGAATGACCGAAGTCGCAAAATATTTCTCCCTTACCGAACAGTTCACCATCCCGGATCCGGTGTTTGTCAGCAAAACGTGGTTTGACAGTCTTTCCGAGGAAGACCAGGCAGCGCTTCTGGCGGCCGGTGAGCAGTTCACTGCCGAATGGAATGAGTCAATCTGGCCGGAAGCATCCGAAAGCGCCATCGCTGACCTGCAGGAAGATGGCGTTGAGGTCAACGAAGTAGATAAAGCTGCTTTTACGGAAGCCGTACAGCCGGTCATCGATGATTTCCTGGCACAGGCTGACGCGGATCAGGTCGCTCTCTACGAACTGCTGACTACGGTCCGGGAAAAATATTAAGTGTAAAAAGCAACCCCTGAAAGGACAACGGTTCGTTGTTCTTTCAGGAATCTATCTAAGGGAGAATGTCTCATGAAAACCATACAGGAACTGAAATTAGCCTTTATCGGCGTCAGCCACTGGCATGTCCCGTTATACTATCAGGCGGTACGCCGCGAAGGATTAACGGTCGTGGCGGTCAGTGACCATAACGAAGAACTGGCCAAAAGGGATGCGAAAGCCTTCGGATGCACCGCATACACGGATGCCACACAGCTTTTAAATCAGGAACATCCGGATTTTGTATTTGCGTTCGCACCGCATTACGAGATGCCGGAACTGGCTCTCTCGCTGATTGCACGCAGGATACCGTTTGCAATCGAAAAGCCGCTGGGCATAAATGCTGATGACGTGGAAACGGTCATGCACGCCGCAGAGGAAGCAAATGTGTTTTGTGCCATTCCTTTTGTGTGGCGCTACAGCAGTCTGGTACAGGATTTCAAGAACAGAGTTCGGCCGGATGAAATTGTACATATGGCATTTAAGTTTGTTGCCGGCCCGCCGTCCAGATATCTTGCCACTTCTCCATGGATGCTGAAAACAGAGCTCGCCGGAGGCGGATGCATGACCAATCTCGGTGTTCACTTCCTCGATCTGGCCATGTATCTGACCGAATGCACCGATGCGCAGGTATTATCCGGCTGCTATCAGCGGCAAACCGAATATGATATTGAATGCTACGCAACATCACTGCTCAGGCTGGGCACTGGTGCATCACTGGTTCTGGAAACCGGATACGCATATCCGATGGAAGTCACGCAACGGGACAATCGCTGGAATATTGTCACCAAAACCGGTTATTACACATTGGAGCAGGATTATTTTGAAGAACGGGTCTATGGAGAAAAGACAATCCGCCGGGTCATGAGTACAGACAGTGATGTGTATTATCCCATTTTTGTCAGGGAAACGCTGCGGCAATACCTGAATGGAGAAAAACCAAAGGCAGGCCTGAAGGATATGCTTGCCGTTCGCAGGGTATTGGATGAAATGAATCAGAAAGGATAAGGTCAGAGAATACGATGAAAAAGATGTATGGTGTCATCACGGCTATGACAACGCCGTTCACAAAAGACGGGAATGTAGATACCAACGCAATCAAAGAACATATTGAATTTCTTATTGAGAAGGGAATCGACTGCATTTACCCCTGCGGAACCACCGGAGAAATGCTGAATATGAGCCTGGAAGAAAGGGAACTGGTCGCTGAGACTGTTGTCAAAGCGGTTGCCGGGCGCGTGGTTGTATACATTCATGCCGGAGCGCAGACTACGGCACAGACAATCCGGCTGGCACAGCATGCCAGAAAAATCGGCGCCGACGGAATCGGGGTCGTCACGCCTCCGTTCTTTGGATTGAGCGACAAAGCCATCGTTCAGTATTATAAGGACGTTGCGGCAAGCGTTCCCGCTAATTTCCCCATTTATGTCTATGTCATTCCGCAGTGTGCCGCCAATGATATCACGGCTCCGGTTATGGAAGAAATCGCAGACGCCTGCCCGAATGTAATTGGCGTCAAATACAGCTGGGCTGATTGCATTCGCCTGAAGGACTATCTGAACGTCCGCAACGGCAACTTCTCTGTGCTGTTCGGACCGGACCGTCTGTTCCTTCCGGCGCTGGCGATGGGCTGCGACGGCACGGTATCCGGCTGCTCCGGGCCAATGCCAGAACATTTTGTCCGCATCTACGATGCCTGGAAGAAAGGGGATCTGGAAGAAGCACGCAAGGAGCAGAAAATCGCCAATGAAATCTGCGAAATTATGAAGTCTGGCGCGGACATGGGCATTTTCAAAGCAGTTCTGGATTTCCGCGGTCTGACAGGCGGATACATGCGCAAACCCCTCCTGGATTTGAACGAAAAGGAAAGAGAAGCGCTGAAAAACGAAATTATGCCGTATTTGCCGTAAACGATCGGAGGAATCTATGAGGATTTTAAATTTCGGCTCCGTCAATATCGATTATGTTTACCGAGTCGAACACTTTGTCCGTCCGGGAGAAACGTTATCCGCCCGCTCTGTAACAAAAAATGCAGGCGGGAAGGGGTTTAATCAGTCCGTCGCCCTGGCGAAGGCAGGCTGCCAGGTGTACCATGCCGGACACATTGGAAATGACGGCACATTTCTCCTCGACCTGTGTCATGAATACGGAATCCACACGGATTATCTGACAGAGGTTGACGCCCCCACCGGAAGCACAGTCATCCAGGTGGACGACAACGGTGACAATTGTATTTTACTCTCGGGTGGAGCAAACCTGCTGATGGATCAGGACTTTATCGGCCAGGTGCTGAACGACTTCCAGAATGGCGATCTGATTGTCCTTCAAAATGAAATCAACTGCATGAATGACCTGTTATATCTGGCCCATGAAAAGGGATTGAAGATTGCAATCAATCCGGCGCCCATGAACAACACCATTTCCAGGGATGCCCTGAAACTGGCCGACTGGATCATTTTAAATGAGACAGAGGCGCAGGAGCTGACGGGTGCCGTGGATTCCATTGCCCAGCTGGAGCGTCTGACAGAAGAATTTCCGCATTCGGCCTTTCTCCTGACGCTCGGAAGCAAAGGGGCGATCTGTCAGATCGGATCATACCGCTGTCATACAGGAGCATGTCAGGTTGAGGCTGTCGATACCACTGCCGCCGGAGATACCTTTACGGGATTTTTCCTGTCCGCGATACTCAGCAATCAGGAGCCTGCCGCAGCTCTTTTGACCGCCACCCGGGCCTCAGCCCTGGCGGTTATGAAAAAAGGCGCCGCAAAATCGATCCCGACACTGGCAGAGGTTCAGGAATGCCCGTTGATTCCGGAAGTTTTTTAAGAAATATTGAGGAAGGTGACCCTTATGAAAAAAATAGTTCTGAAAGCGCCAGGGGAATTAATCCTGCGGGAATCGGATGAGAAAATCAAGGTGTACGGCGGAACCGTCAAAGTCGATGTAAGCGCCTGCGCCATTTGCGGAAGTGATCTGGCACTCCTCTCCGGGAAGCGGGATCTCAGCAGGGAAAAGTATTTTGGGCATGAATTCTCCGGTGTCGTAACGGAAGTATCTGACAGCGCCTGCGGTTTTCAGCCGGGAATGCGTGTCGCCAGTGAGCTGTCACGCACCTGCGGTCAGTGCTGGTACTGCCTCAATGGGCTGGCCAACTACTGCAGAAGCATGAACGATGCTCTCGATCCAGGCGGATTTACAGAAGAAACACTTGTGCGAAGCGAAGCGGATTACAGTTTTCTGAGTGCCGTACCATCGTCCGTTGACGACATCATCGCTTCCCTTCTCGAACCCACCAACTGCGCGTATCAGATTGCCAGAAAAGCGCAGATGAAACCAGGCGATAACGTCGTGGTGTTTGGCGTAGGGGCGATGGGGTTGATTGCCGGCATTATATTAAAAAGTCTCGGCGCCGGCCATGTAATTGCTGTCGGCCGCAGACCGGCAAGAATGGAACAGGTCCGCAAAACCGGCATTTTTGATGCAGTCGTGGGAAACGATGCGAAAGGCATGGATGACATTCGCGAAATATGCGGAACCCACGGCGCCGATATCGCCATCGAAGCAACCGGTACCGCATCCGTATTAACCGATGCCATCGGAATCGTCCGCTATGGCGGAAGAGTTGTCGTTGGCAGCGTGTACAGCAGCCCGATCAGGGAATTTGACCCGCTTCCAATCTTCCGCAAGGAAATCAGCATTGCCGGAGCGAAGGGACCAATCCCGGCCAGAAAAACCGACGGCAGCTCCGTGGTCGTCGACCTGGTGAACCGCATTCAGGATGATCTGAGGAAAATCATCCGGGTATATGATTATAAGGATGCGCTGAAGGCCTTTGAAGACGCCAGATCGGGAGAAGCAATCAAGGCCGTTATCCGATTCAAATAGTGACAGACACAGACTTCTCATATGAAACACAGAATTACTCCGGATGAGAAGGTACATCCCTTACATGGTGTATCTTCTCATCCGGTTCATCTTAATTACAGCAACTTTATCCCAACTTGAATTCAATTTCACAAACTCTGTTGTCAAAAATCAAGTATAGTTTTCAAAAAAGTTTCCGTAACTGACAAGCGCAGGAATAAAATCGCGCATTGCTTTCCCCGGCAATATCTGTTAAACTGACATGGATGATACGGGAACAGGACACCGAAGGAGGCGCAGTTCATGAATCCGAATATTCTTGAAAACAACTGGATTGATCCGGAAACAGTCAAACGGTTCCGGGCGAACCCGTTTCTGGTGATGCGCATGATATTTATGCACCGGGACAGAGTATGTACCATCATCGATGTCGATTTTAAAAACAGACAGATTTTTATTCAGAATCAGACGGATGATCTTCTTCACCGTGCGTTTGGTGTTATCGAGCATCCGACCTGGGAAGATTTTGAGGAATTTCTGGAAAGCCGTTGCTTTCCCCGGACACGCGCCAATCTGAAACTGGTTTTACGGGATGTCGGCGTGTCCTCCTATGACCCGCTTCAGATCATTGAAAAGACGCAGGGACGAATGGCGGAAGACCATCAATGGATACGTATTCTGCATCGTGAGGAGGTGCTGAGAGAAGATGGAACGCATCAATTTTGACCATACCACGCGAATAGAAACTGCCAGCCATTCCTCCAAAGGGAATCAACTGAAATGGATGATTCATGACAACTGGTATAAAGCAGACTACATGGGATATGAGAGTCTTTCCGAAGTGATCGTTTCCAGTCTTTTGCGGTATTCCGATATCCCGACCGAACGGCTGATCGAATACTGACCAGTCTGGATTCAATATGACGAAAAGGAAATCTCTCAGTCAATCACACCGTTCCAGGGAATATATGACCCTCGCATCCTGCTTCGGGTCGAAGAGATTTTGCGGCAGCAACGACGCAAATATCAATATCTCTTTATCAAACCGGCACAAAGGATTTCATCCGTTGATTTCCCCGGCAATATCTGTTAAACCCCAAATTTACCACTTGAAGACATTGAAAGAGGAGCCGAATATGACTCCTCTTCCATACAAATGCACGGTTTCCCCTATATTTGTTGGTTCGGAAATTCTGCTCAAATGCAACTTCCAAACTGCCGTTAGTAGCTTTATTAACATGACTATTCTAACTCACCAATATGCGTAGCGGCAAGCCTTATAATGTCAGACTCAAAGCATGCCGCGCTTGTACATAATTTCTTTACCTCTTCCCAGTTGTTGCAAACAGCCGCTGACATTTCCCGATAAGTCGAAGTTTGCTTCTTTTTTCCGTGGATGCGCAGTCCATGGTAATACTTTCCCTTAGAAATCAAAGTTTCCCATGGATTCTCAATCCGCTCAATATGATTCATTTTATCATACGCTGCAACAACCCAGGCATCCGTGCTGTCGCATGGGATCACGACGCAGGTGTTTTCCAAATCTTTCAGCAAACCTGTTATTAACAACTTTAAATGTTTCTGATAGCCTTCGACAGATCGTTCATGATCTGCACAAGGCAACGTCAATGGGCAATCCTGCCTTGCATTTGTCCCCATTGAGTCACAATCCAGGGGATTTCTGTTCCTCTTGAACTCACATGTATTAGAATCACACCAACAATGAGAAATCCGCTCCTTACGGGATACATCCCCATCCATCTGAACAATCAGGAAGTCCAATCTGGGCTCAATTTCTTTCATAATCTGTTCTTTTATCAGCGCGTTATCTGCGCACCACTTCCAGACTCCCTTCCAGCCATTGCCATATTCGCCCATCAGGTTTGGCTCCGGCTGAAGTAACTTGTAGTTGTTATTATCTTCTAAGACATGGTCCGTCACAGATTGTAAAAGGATATAATCAGTAGGGCCTTCGCAAACAATTCCAATGCTTTTCATAAGAGTTCCGGAACACCTCCCAGCCGCCCGCTGATCCAAAGTCTGGAAAGCGGAAACCCTGTATCAATCAAATCCTGTGATACTTTAATCCGCTGTATCTGTGCAAAGCCATCCTTGTCCCGGTCCAACGCAAACAGGCGAATGTCATCATTTGCCAGATTTAGTCCGTCAAGAACCAGCGGATTATGAGTAGTCAAAAAAACATGCTTCCCATTTCTGATGATTTGCTCACAGAATACTTCTATCATCTTTTTTGCCAGCCGTGGATTTAGTGCATGATCAAAACTGTCAACCGCGAATATAGACGGGCTCTGTGGATGCATCGCCAGACAAAGCATAAATAAGACATACAGCGCGCCCTCGCTTGCGTCATATCCTGTAAATTTCGATGTGTTTTTCATAAACCGATCGCTGAATTCGATCACTTGTCGTGTCGTTGGCACGTTCGGATGAATACTTTTTTTCTTTGGAGCATCTATCGAAATATCCGATGCCCAATCAATCATCTCCAACACGTCTTCCATATAAAGAGCCCCCAGCATCAGATCCTCCTCCCGTTCCTCTATCAGATCCTGCAGGGCTTCCGCCAGACGCCCACCATTCAAACCGACCGGTGCCATCTGATTCGTGTCAGGTATAATTCCGCGCAGTACAGCTGTTCCGGGTTGGAAAATGCCATACTTTGAAAAGTCAGATGCAATGCTTCGCGCCTCCATAAGCTCCGGCTTATCATCAATCAGAAAAAAGCCAATATAATTATTCATGGATTGGACGGAAGCATTACTCCGTCCCCATTTCTTCTCGCCATTTTGATACAATGCCTCTGAATGATACTTCCAGTACTCGGACTCCTTCGGTGTTGTCAAATGAACATCATATCGAAAACAGCTTCCTGTTTCCGTATCTTCCCACTCTAAAGACAGATCAACAGTAGATTTTTTACGCTTTATGCTTTTGAAAGCAGATTTGTACAAATCAGAAGTACTCAAGCGTATTCCTTTTCGCTGCAGGCTTCCTGCATCCACCCGGTCGGTCAGTGCCGCACTTAATAATCCGATTGCTTCCAGTATCGTAGATTTACCGGAACCATTGGCACCAATAAATACATTCACTCTTCCCGGCTCAAAAGCAGTATTGTATAAAGATTTGAAATTACCAAAGCTAATAGTCTTCAACTTCACGTTCCGGCACCTCCATTCATAGATGCAGTATAACATACTCTGTTAATTAAATATAGTCTGTTTTTCGATTATTATCACATCTAATTTACCAGTAATTCTTCATTCTATATTCTTTTCATCAGTACATACCCCACTGACAGCCGCCCCACAGGCCGCTTCCTCCTCATAAGCCGCCAGAGAAAGCTCTGCGCCAAACATTCTCCGGCAAATCTCCTGTAAGATCGGGTTTCTCCGGAATCCATTGCCGGACGCCACCAGATGCGCTGCCTCGATATTCGTTCCGGCGCACATCAGGCGATACATATCGTACAATTCCCGGGCCATCCCTTCCAGGACACCATAGGTCAGGCCCTCCGGCGTGAAATTATCTTCACTCAGATTGGTGATGCTCCCGCGTTGTTCCGGATTCACCCGTGTTCCGTTGAACAGAGTGCAGACCTGCATCGGATCGCTCATCTTCATTCCCTCTTCTGCGAGCCCGGCCATCATGCCATACTGGGATGAATCCGGCAGACCCGCGGCTCTCGCATAGCTTCGGAAAAAATGCTCCAGCACAGCATAGGCCCGGCCGCCGCACAGAGAAGCACCGACTAACAGGTATGTTCCCTTTACAAATGGCCTTGCTTCAATACCCGGCGCTTCATAATACTGATCCGAGAGCGCTGATATCTGGCCTCCCGTTCCCATATTCAGCAAAAGTGTATTCCTGCACATACCGACAGAGCCCAGGAAACTGGCCTGGTTATCGCCGATTGCCACGGTGACCGGAATCTTCCGATAAGTTCCCAGGGAAACGAAGTCCTCTGTAAATTCCGGCAGAATTGCTGTCTCAATCCCCATCTCCCGCATGGCATCCACATGGAACCTGTTTTCTCTGCTGTCAAAAAACCCCAGGCTTGCCGCATTGCCGGCATGAATCAAAGGGCGTTTTCGCCCGGTCAGCGCCATGCCGAGATAATCCCCGATGGTGCACAGGAAAACCGCTCCCCGGGGCACCAGCCCGTTTCTCTGATTATACAGATGCGTCAGCAGCCCATAGCCCGCGGCCACCGACAATCCGGTCTTTTCTGAAACCAGTTCTCTCCATGACTGTTGACCGTCTTTCACCGGAAGATTTCCACGCCCATCCTGCCAGGTATAGAGTGGACTAATGTGCCTGCCGTCCCCATCCACATATACAATCCCGTGCATCTGACCGGTCAGACCGATCGCTTCTGCCTCCGGACAACAGTCCAGCAGCGCATCTGTCAGTTCCGCTGCCTTGCGGAGAATGACATCCACGTCCTGTATGCGTTCCCATTCCTGTTCTGTCTTTATAAAGCTGCCATTCTCCATCGTCCTGGCTTCGAGCACGTTTCCCCCGTCTACATCCAGAACAACCCCGCTGATGGTTGTCGTTCCAATATCAATTCCGATTGCTTTCATTTCTGTTCCTCATTGTTTCAAACGTTTCCTGCCTGCAAGTCTATTATAAAAAATACCGTGTATTCTGACAAGCACAGGAATGAAATCACGCATTGATTTCCCCGGCAATATCTGTTAAACTGACATGGATAAAAGGCAAGTGAGAGGTTTTACGATACGATGAACTCCAATACGAAAAAAACAACGACCGTCGATATGACGGTCGGTTCCATCTCCAAACTGCTGATTGCCTATGCGATCCCCCTGCTGCTGGGCAATCTTTTTCAGCTTCTTTATAATACGGTTGACGTACTGGTGGTAGGCAACTTTGTTGGCACACAGGCACTGGCCGCAGTCGGCTCGACGACACCCATCATCAATATTCTAGTGTCGTTTTTTAACGGTTTCTCGGTCGGCGCAGGCGTCGTCATCAGCCGCTATTACGGTGCGCACAATGAAAAACAGATGCACACCGCCATTGAGACGACGATGGCGTGTACCTTTGTTTTCGGCGTATTGTTCACCATCATTGGCGTATCCGGCGTCCCCTTCATGCTGCGGCTGATGTCGACTCCGGACGATGTGGTCGCCTCCGCCACGACTTATCTGCGCATTTATTTCTCCGGAATCACCGGGTTACTGGTTTATAACATGGGAAGCGGTATCCTGCGCGCAGTTGGCGATACCCGCCGCCCCCTGATGTTCCTGTGTTTCACCAGTGTCCTCAACATCTTCCTTGACCTGCTCTTTGTGCTTGCCTTCCGTCTGGGAATCGCCGGAGTCGCTTACGCAACCATTCTCTCGCAGTTCCTGTCCGCGATTCTGATCCTGATCCTTCTCTCACGGACATCGGACATGTATCGGCTTGTCTGGCGCGAACTGGCGATTGATCTCCATATTCTGCAGCAGATCACGTCGATCGCACTGCCGACCGCCATCCAGTCGACCGTCACCTGCTTTTCCAACGTGATTGTCCAATCCTATATCAACAGCTTCGGCTCCAGCTGCATGGCGGGCTGGAGTACCTACATAAAGGTCGATCAGTACATGTTCCTGCCGATTCAGAGCATGGGACAGGCTGTCACC
Organism: Clostridiales bacterium; assembly: GCA_021202925.1. GTDB lineage: Bacteria > Bacillota > Clostridia > Lachnospirales > Lachnospiraceae > Brotaphodocola. The sequence continues at coordinate 45,591 of JAJQCD010000014.1, forward strand.
ACTTTTGTGAGTCAGAACATCGGCGCCAGGAATGTGGAACGCGCCAAACAGGGAACCATACAGGCCTTTCGCATGATTCTCTCGCTCTCGGTCGTAGTCTCCCTGATTATCTGGATCGGCGCAGCTCCCATCACCCGCGCTTTCAGCAATGATGCGGAGGTGCTGGCCTACAGCCGCCTGTTTGTCCGCATGAATATTCTGTTCCTGAATCTTGGCTGTATCCACCAGATTCTGGCCGGCGCTCTGCGGGGAACCGGAGACGCCAGGGCGCCAATGATCATTATGATCTCGTCCTTTGTTGTCTTCCGGCAGATTTATCTCTATGTGGGAAGCCGAATCCTGCATGATATCCATGTGGTCGGGTTCGGGTATCCGATTGGATGGATTCTCTGCTCGATTCTGATGGTCAGCTATTACCGGTTCAGCCACTGGGAGGAAAAAGCACTCGCACAGACCAGATAACAGAACAGAAAAAGGCCTCGAAAACCGTTTGCAATGGTTCTCGAGGCTTTTTCCTTTTTCGCTTCTTTTACTTTGGCACAATATAATTCCCGCTCGCAATCAGCATGTCGGTCTCTTTCTCGCAGATAATCGGCACCTCACCGAGTTCGAAGACCTTGCATAACGTATTCTTGCCGCTCTTGCTGCTGTCAGCCAGAACATAAGATGCTTCCGAATTGCGGCATACAATCTGCTTCTTCTCCGCTTCCCGGATATCCGGCGTACTGACGCCGGCCCGCTCCGAGAAGCCGTTGCATCCGATAAATGCCTTGTCAAAATACATCTCTGATAATTCACTGTTGGTCCGGGTTCCCAGGATCGAAGCGGTCTTCACGTTCAGCTCACCGCCGACGGTGAAGCACTTGAAACGGGCATCCTGCAGATCCTGAAAAATTCCGGCATTTGTTGTCACAATCGTGATATCTTTGTTCAGCAGATGCTGAACCATGCGCAGAAGCGTACTCCCGGAATCCAGATAAATGGATTCCCCGTCATTGACCAGGCCGGCCGCATATTTCGCGATCATTTCCTTCTCATTGACATTTTTGATCGCTTTTGAATTGATCGGGACCTCATAAGAGCCCTGCTTCAGACAGGCACCGCCGCCCCGAAGCATGATAATCTGCCCTTCCGCCTCCAGCGTCTTCAGATCCCGGCGGATGGTCGATTCGGATACGCCGTCCAGCTCCTCCAGGAAATCATTCAGTGAAACGACTTCTTTTTTCCCCAATAATTGCAGCATTTGTAATCTTCTCTGATAAGGTATCATACGTTACCCCTTCCCTACTGTCAAAATACCGTCATCGTTCTGATAAAATTTTACCGCAATTTTCAAAAAAAGTCAAATCATCCCACTTCATCCAGGGTCGGCATCGATGCCTGCGCACCCAGTCTGCAGACGGTGACCGCGCTGCACCGGGTAGCAAATTCGCAGGCGTCCGTCAGGTTTTCCCCGCGGATCAACGCAGAACCTACGCCACCGATGAAGCTGTCTCCCGCTCCGGTTGTCTCAATCGCTTCCACCTTCTTTGAGGGAAGGAAGGTCACGGCTCCACGCTCACACACTACGGATCCCAGGCTTCCCAGTGTGATGATGATATCCGCGCCGTATTTCTCAGCCAGGAGACGCGCTCCCTTTTCTGCCTGTTCCCTGGTGTCAATCTTCTCTTTCAGATAGAACGCAGCTTCCACTTCGTTTACCACAAGAATGTCACATTTTTCCAGATATGCTTCTGGTATCTCGGCTGCCGGAGCCGCGTTTAACAGCACCTGGCATCCGCAGGCCTTCGCCTTGTCAATGGCGTATTCGTTGATCTCCTGCGGAATTTCCATCTGCAGGATGACCAGTCTGGCCTCCTTCAGTATCGGTTCCGCTGCATCCACATCTTCTCTGGTCACTGCAAAATTCGCACCGCGCACAATACAGGCGAAAACGCTGCCGTCTTCCACCGCGTTGACAACGCCCATTCCGGTTGCCTCTGTGCATCTGCGGATATAATCCGTATGCACGCCATACTTCCACGCGCTCTCCAGGAGATAATCCCCCTGCGCGTCTTCTCCCACGCAGCCTACCATATAAGTTTCCACGCCCAGCTTCGCTGCCTGCACGGCCTGATTCGCACCTTTTCCGCCCGCACTGAACGTCGCAGTGTCCGCCGGCAGGGTCTCTCCGCATTCCGGGAGACGGGGGATCTTCAGAATCACATCATAATTCAGACTCCCGATCACCACAATTTTATCACGCATGTCTTCCTCCTTCGGTTTATGACAACCGGGAAGGATCACTGCCGCAATCCTTCCCGGTACAAACAGATTTCATTCTCAGTCTTTCTTATGGCGAGCCATGAATGCTGCGATATCGCCCTTCACAAACTCAAAGTAAGAAGCGACAATGATGATGAGACCGGTTACGACATACTGCCAGAACGAATCTACGTTAATAACGACCATACCAACCTTCAGAACCGCCAGGAGAAGTGCTCCCACAAAAGTACCAAGAGCCGTACCACGGCCTCCTGCCATGGACGTGCCGCCGATTGCCGCCGCTGCAATGGCATTCGTCTCGTAGCTGATACCGGCAGTTGGCTCGGCAGAACCAAGACTTGCCAACATAACCAGGCCCGCTACTGCCGTGCAGACACCGCTTGCAATATACGCAATGTATTTGGTCTTCTTTACATTAACACCGGAAAGCTTGGCCGCTTCCTCATTACCGCCGACCGCGTAGAGATAATCGCCGGTCTTTGTCTTGGAGAGAATGATGTGCGCAATGATAAACACAACGATCATCACAAGGACATAATAACGGATACCGGTGGTTCCTATCTGACCATTGAAGATATTCCGGAAGGAATCCGGGACATTGGTCACCGGAGCGCCGCCTGTCACGACATATGCAACGCCTCGATACAGGCTCATGGTGCCCAGGGTAGCGATGAACGGCTGCAGCTTCAGGTTCGCTACCAGGATTCCGTTGAACAGACCCAGCACTGCGCCCACCAGCAGGCCAATGATAATCGCCAGGAACGGATTCATTCCGCCCACACACGAAGACGCCACGGCGATGCCGACAATTGCAAAGGTACAACCGATCGAAAGGTCAATGCCGCCGGTCAGGATGGCAAACATGATACCAACCGCAAGCAGGCTGTTCAGCACCATCTGCTGGAACACCGTCAGCATGTTTCTCCAGGTCATGAACTGCGAATTGATCGTGGTAAAGACCACACACATAATAACAGTCGCAATCAGCACGAGAATTTCGCGCTTATATTTCGCATAAAAATTTTTCATGACTCGTTTCCTCCAATCGCATAGTTTAATATCGTATCTGAGTCAAACGCTTCCCTGTCCGTGAACTCTCCCGTGATCTTACCCTCGCTCATGACGATCAGGCGATCACTGATTCCCATTGCCTCCGGAAGTTCGGACGACACCACGATCAGGCTCTTCCCGGAAGCAACCAGCTCCTCCATCAGACGGTAGATCTCAGCCTTCGCCGCTACATCGACACCCTTGGTCGGCTCGTCAAAAATAATGATATCGACGTTCGTGGACATCCATTTCGCCAGAATCACCTTCTGCTGATTTCCGCCGGACATATTCACAGTCAGATACTCCGGAGAACGCGGATGAATATCCAGTTCCTCAAAGTAATGCTTCGCATTTTCCAGCTTCTTTGCATCGCTGACAAATACGCCGGACATATATTTCTCAAGGCTCGAAATTGCGATATTATCGCAGTTGGACGCCAGCTTGTTGAAGCCCTGCGTCTTCCGGTCCTCCGGAAGCATTCCGATTCCCATCCGCAGTGCTTTCGTCGAATTCCAGTTGCCGGATATCTCACTGCCCTTGAAGGAAATCTTTCCGCCGATCTTGCGGTCCGCGCCGGTGATCACTCTCATAATCTCCGTACGTCCTGCTCCTACCAGGCCATAAAATCCGAGGATCTCACCCTTATGCAGTTCGAAGCTGATATCATGAAACTTCTTCCCGTCAGAGAGATGATCCACCTTGAGGACGACTTCCTCCTTCGCCTGGCATGGCTTCTGCCTCGTCGCCACTGCAGATACGCTTCTTCCGACCATGGCGTGAATCAACTCCTCCTGCGTCGTCTCCCTGATGTTCATGGTCTGTATGTACTCTCCGTCACGCATGATGGACGCCCGGTCACAGATCTGAAAGATTTCTTCCAGGTGATGACTCACATACAGAATGGTGATGCCTTCCTTTTTCAGCTTCTCGATAACCGCAAACAACGCCTCGGTTTCCTTTGACGTCAGAGACGCCGTCGGCTCATCCAGTGAAATGATATTCGAATGATGATAAATCGCCTTTGCAATCGCCAGCATCTGCTTTTCCCCGGCTGTCAGGGTACTCACGATATCTCTGGAGTGGAAACGGCAGTTGAGTTCCGTCAGAATCGCGTCCACGTCCTTGTGCATCTTCGTGAAATCAATGAACGGTCCCTTTTTCGGCTGATATCCAAGCGTAACATTCTGACCGACGGTCAGCTGTTCGACGACCATGGTCTCCTGGTGCACCTTGGAAATATTTCCGTTCAGAATCGCATCGTTCGGGTTCTTAAAGTTCACCTTTTTTCCATGAAGATAAACTTCGCCATCATATTCATTGTACACACCATGAAGGATATTCAGCAGCGTGGATTTTCCCGCGCCGTTTTCTCCCAGAAGGGCATGCACCTCTCCCTCTTCCACAGAAAAGGAGATATCTTTCAACACATGCACCCCTGGAAAATATTTGTTAATCTTAACAAATTCCACTGCTTTTCCCATTAATTCCGTCCTCCTCCTATGGAAGGCGGCAGCTTCAGACTGCCGCCATTCACCGTCTGCCCCGGCCAGGTAACGGCCAAGGCGGATCTCGCTCGCTTACTCTGCCACATACACCGGCGCAACCCAGTTGATCAGTTCTGCCGGATCCGCGTCGATATTATCCGCGCTGATCAGAGCCTGCGGCGTATGAACCACACTCGGAACCTCCTCGCCGGCCAGCACACGCAGCGTGCACTCGGTCGCAACCTGAGCCATGTAATACGGGAAGGAATCCACCGTCGCATCCAGCTTGCCGGCACGGATGGAATCATACGCCTCACCGATTCCGTCAACGCCCACAACCAGAATATCCGCATTCTCTTCCTGGACTGCCTCAACAACACCCAGCGCCATATCATCATTGTTGCAGAAGATTGCCTTCAGATCCGGATACTGCTGAATCCATGTCGACGCCAGCTCTTTGGACTTCTGACGATCCCAGTCTGCGTTCTGCTCCGCGACAATCTCCATGCCGGAATTGTTGTCCGCGATCCAGTCCTTGAAACCGGCCGTACGCTGACGGGCTGCAAATGCCTTCGCCATACCAACGACGATCGCTACCTGTCCTTCATCGCCCAGCTGCTCGGAAATCCAGGCCGCAGCCAGCTGGCCGTTCTGATAGGCTTCCGGTCCCACATAGTAATCTGCTTCCGCGATCAGACCATCATTGACATTCACGGTTACGATATCCGCATTGTTTGCATTCTCGACCGCTGCCGTCAGGTTGGAATCGGAGATCGGGCTCATCATCAGTGCGTCCACGCCCTGATTGACCAGCGTCTCGGTCATGGTCTGCTGACCCGTCTCATCGCCTTCATCCGTGGTGGCTTTGACGATGATTTCCACGCCACAATCCTCTGCCGCCTTCTCATAGCCTTCTTCCAGTGTTCTCCAGAACTCATTGGAAAGTGACTTCTCGACAACACCCAGCGTCAGACCGGAAGCAACCTTTACCTCTGTGCCATTTGCCGCACGCAGATCCTCAATCGTCATCGCATCCTCTGCTTCATCCGGATTGAATCCCTCATCCTTTGTTTCTTCCTCAGCCGCCGCTTCTGCGCCGCTGTCTGCGCTTGCCTCAGCGCCGCCTGCCGCCGTCGTGCTGCTGTCCGACGAAGAAGAACCGCCACAGGCCGCAAGCCCTGCTGTCATGGACGCCACCATAAGAACCGCCAGAAATCTCTTTTTCATTTTTAACTCCTCCTGTTTTTTTATTTATTTGCTTTTTTATCTCAACATATCCAGTATCAGCTTCTGCGCGCTGATCCCGCTATGTTCGGATACAATTTTCTGAATTTTCTCTACGCCAATCTTTTCCACCTTGGACTTGATCAGCTCAAACGCATCGATATTTGCCTGGCACTCTGCCTTTGACTCTTCCCGGATCGGGAATGTGTCAAAGAATACCACCCCGTCATACCCACACGCTTCCAGATAGTAGATAAACTCCGCGGACTGCGCAAAGCTGACCGAACCAAAGATCAGGCCGCTGTCCTTCCGGCCGTAGCCGTCATTCATATGTAAACCGAAGAGTTTATTCTTCTGAGCCGCAAGCGCCAGGCCATAAGACGGATTGTCATGCTTCATCAGCATGTGGCAGAAATCAAGGGTACATCCCACGTTCTCACGGTCCACCTCGCTGATCAGATACATGGTCATGCCCGTACTGTCGATCATTGCGAAATCCCGCTCCTCAAAGGGCTTGTACTCGATGCTGATGCGGATATCCGGTGCGTAATCCGCAATCTCCCGAACTGCCTCTACTACCTGGTTCCAGCATTTAGCATAATCCATCTGGAACGGATAATCAAACCCATCATTTTCCAGCCACAGCGTTACAACCGTTCCGCCCAGTTCCCGGCAGACGTCCGTTGCGTCCTTCGCCATCTGGATTGCCCTGGTGCGAAGCCCTTCATCCGGATTGGTCAGATCGCCATCCAGGAAATCTTTTCTCCAGCGCACCGCCAGGCCATTGACCCGAAGCGGCTTCATGGCCTCCTTCAGCTCCTGCAGGTCATAGCCCGCAATGTGCTCCGGATAATTGAATTCCAGATGCGTAATACCCTTCATCTTTTTGTACGCCTCAATGGCGTCAAAGACATTCTGTCCTTTGAAGATAAAGGAATTGAATCTGCCTGCGTAATTCATTTTCCGTCATTTCCTCTCTTTCATTATATTTCATTTCGTTTCAAGTTTGTGACATTATAATAACTCGAATTTCAAATAATGTCAACCATCTTGGTAAAATTCGTCAATCTTTCCATTTTTCCTTCATTTGTTTGTGCGCATTATACAAAATTTTTCATTATTTTTCACTTTTTGTCATTTTCATCCGCTTATTCTTCACCGTATCTTTCATTTGAGAGTTCGCAGGCAACCCACGGTTCTCCATTCTGTCGGCGCATCCAAATAATTCTTCAGTGACAATCCCCCCGCCGCCCCGGAATACATTCGTCGCACACAATTCAAAAACTCACTATAAGGCAAGACTTATGCCGTTATCGATTGCATTTTCCTCCATCCCTGTGGTATGATAAGAAAAGAATCACAGATGACAGCCCACGGAGGAATGATTTTGACTATTTACGATATTGCCGCGGAAGCCGGTGTCTCAGCCAGCACGGTATCCCGCGTGGTAAACAATAAACCCGGTGTAAATCCCGAAATGAGAAAAAAAATCGAAACCCTGCTTCAAAAGTATCATTATGTTCCCAATGCCGCGGCGCGCGGACTGGTGACCAGCAGCAGTCGGCTCGTCGGCATCCTGATCGCGGATATCCGCGCACAGCACCACATCGAGGGAGCCTATTACATCGCCAGTGAACTGGCGCGGCTGAACTATTGCTGCCTGATCCTGAATACAGGTGACAGTGAAAAAGACCGCACAGCAGGGATCCAGACACTCGAACAGCACAAAGTAGAGGCAGCCGTACTGATGGGTTCTATCTTCCAGACCAAAGAAGTCGCGACAGCCATCCGGCAGCATTTGTCCGACATCCCTGTATTCATGCTGAATGGTTTCCTCGATCTTCCAAATGTGTACAGTGTCTTGTCAGACGACCGTTCCGGCGTCCAGGACTGCGTTCGTCTCCTGGGGCGGAAAGGGAAACGAAACATTGTCTTTATGGTAGACGCCCCCACTCCCAGCAGTCTCCTGAAAACGCAGGGTTTCCTGGATGGCATGGCTGAACTGGGCGTTCGCGCGGCTGACGCCTGGCTCTATCGAAACGTAGACGGTTCCCTGGACGGCGGCTACCAGACCATGTCTCTCGCCCTGCAGGAGCATCCGAAGCTGGACGGGGTGATCTGCAGTCTGGACATTCTGGCATGCGGTGCGCTCCACGCGCTGCGCGACCATCAGATTGAAGTCCCGGGCCAGGTAGGCGTCATTGGTATCGATAATTCTGTATACGCCGAAATCTCTACCCCCCAGCTGACCAGCCTGGATAACATGCTGTTTGACTCCAGTGTCACCATCGCTCACAAGCTCGCCGATCGTCTGCGCGGATTTTCCACCAACCAGCGCACCCTGCTGTACAATACCATCGTCGAACGAGCCTCCACCTGATTCTTCGCGGCAGCTCCGGTTTCCAGGCCGGTTTCCTTCCCTTCCATATGTTTATCCGGGAAGGAAACCGGCCGAATCATCCGAACCGTTTCTTTCTCTGTCCTGCGACTGCAATGGATTGCAGCTTTTCGTTTTTCTTTCCGTTTCCTGCTTTTATGCGATTTGCACAATTTTGAAATTGATTTTTCAGTAATATCGCAGATTTTGTTTCTTTTTCTCAATAAAAAGGTTGATTTTTTATTTGTGCTGTGTTATTCTTTGATTGCAGTCGATTGCAGCTTATGATTCTGATTGCATTGCCTGCAACTGCAGTGATGAAATGCTGTACACGTACCGGGCAGCCCGGCCTTAAGCCACCGTTTCCCGGTTCGGAAATAAAACATTTATTTTTAAGGAGGATTTCATTATGTCTGACTACAACTGGACTGCCGGATATCCCGGACGTGTTCCCGCAGAATTGCCGCCGAAGAGCTATCAGATGGGCGGACTTCACATCGTGGATCTGACTAAGGTTCTGGATCCCAGCACGGAAAGCCGCCGCTGCCATCTGTGGCGTTTCAATACGGGCGGTTCCATCCCGGATTTCCACACCATCATGGATCTGACCAGCCATCTGGGAACCCACTGCGAATGCCCCTATCATCACAGCGAGGACTGGCCGAGCGTTGCCGAACTGCCGCTGACCAATTTCATGGGCCGTGCGCTGTACATCACGCTTGACCTTCCGGAAAATCATCGCATCACCGGCGCAGACCTGGAAGCAGCCATTGGCGATCGCATCCAGGAGGGCGATACCCTGATTCTGGACAGCCCGCACAAGATCGCTCCGTTTACCCCGGCGACAAACGGCCCGGATGACCATCGTCTGATCGTAGGCGAGGACTGCGCACTCTGGCTTGCCGCAAAGAAGGTCAAGAGCGTTGGCTTCGGAGACGGCGTATCCATCGAAGACTGCGAAGAGAGTGTAAAGCCGTTCCATGACATTCTGATGGCTCAGAACGTCACCTTCCTGGAGGTTCTGCAGAACCTGGATCAGCTGACCACAGACACCTTCTTCATCAGCTTCGCTCCGCTTCCCATCATTGGGCTGGATTCCTGCCCGGTTCGTGTCTACGCGATCGAGGGACTGGCTGAGTTTAAGTAAATTCGGAACGTAAAAACCCGCCGTCGCAAAGGGAATCTCCCGGAAGCGACGACGGGAATCGGATTTACAGTCGGTCATTCGACCGGTTTCAGGCAGGCTGCCATGGGAACCTTGATCACGATCTTGCGGATTGAGGCAGACGTCTCTCCCACCTGGATCGCGGGGATATGGACATCCCATGGAAAATAGATGGCATAGGTGCCCACGGTCATTTCAATCGTGCCCTCTGCAGCATCCGGATTGTTCCGGTAGAACAGAATGTCCCGCGGTGTGTCCAGAAGGTCTTCTTCGACGACATTACTGCCATCATCACTGTAATAACCGGCGCGCTCCGGTCCCCCCGCCGCCAGAAACTGCACATCAATATTCTTTCGGTGGATTTCCGGCTTCAGCGTCTCTCTGGGAGCGGTAGACAGATCCAGTACCTGAAGGATCACCGGCATACCGTCCAGTTCGATGTCAAATTTGCCCGGTTCATGGGCTGCCAGATCGGTTTCCTTCAGGAAACGGATTGCTTTCTGAAGAGCCACCGGCAGCACGGCAATCTGCTGATCAAACATGGCATTACTGACATTTCCATAAAACATATATCATACCTCCTTGCTTATTGATCCGTGGCAGCTGTTTTAAAACAGCCATATCCGGATTATACCATATGGTCACACGGAAAAGGAAGGAGAAATTGCAGACAGATAAGGAGGACTGCCTTATGTTTTTTTCAAACATTTCCATCGCGGAAAAGTATAATTATCTGGAAGAGAAGTTCTGTGCCGCTTACAAATGGCTGGCAGAGACCGATATCGCGGCGCTGCCTGTCGGTTCCTATCCGATCATGGGCGACACGGTAATCGCGAACGTACAGGAATACACCACCTTCCCGCCAGAGGAAGGCTCCTTTGAAACGCATGAAAAGTATTTCGATATCCAGTACGTCGTATCCGGCAGAGAGCAGTTTGGCGTCTGCAAGCGCGACGGCCTGGTGGTAAAAGAACGCCGTCCGGAAAGCGACCTGATCTTCTACGAGGAGCCGGAGTACAGCGGAAGCGTATTCCTGGATGAGGGCGATCTGATTATCGTAGCCCCGGAAGACGCGCACAAGCCGAGATGTCAGGCAGGCGCACCATGCGCAGTCAAAAAGGTTGTTGTCAAGGTAGCCATCTGAGTGGAAAGGAAGAGATTGATATGAGGATAGCAGTAATCGGCGCAGGCGCAATGGGATCCATCTACGGAGGACGCCTGTCTCTGAAGAATGATGTATATCTGATTGACACCTCCGTCAAGGTTGTCGAACAGATCGAGAAAGAAGGCCTGGTGCTTCAGGAGAATGGCGAGGACGTCGTCTATCATCCTCACGCGGTTACGAGCAGTGCGGATATGGAGCCGGTCGATCTGGTGATCCTGTTCGTAAAGGCACTCTTTTCCCGCACGGCTCTGGCAGGCAATCAGGCCATCATTGGCCCGAATACCTATGTGATGACGCTGCAGAACGGCTCCGGCCATGAGGACATCATTGGCGAGTTTGTTCCGCTCGACCACATTATCATCGGCACCACCGAAGACAATGGCGCCGTTCTCGGTCCTGGACATGTCAGAAGAGGCGGCGTGGGCAATACAAACGTAGGTATGCTGACAGATGATTCCACCGCTTTCCTGCCCCGGCTGAAGGAGGCATTTGACAGCTGTGGCTTCCGTGTACGGATTCACGAAAATATCCAGCAGCTGATCTGGGACAAGCTGTTCACGAACGTTTCCCTCAGCGCCGTGACCGGAATCCTCCAGGTCGATATGGGCTATATTGCCGCAAATGAACACGCCTGGTTCCTGACGGACCGGCTGGTTCATGAGGCCGCCGCGGTCGCCAGAGGGCTTGGACTGCAGGCAAACGATGAGGAAATCCTCGCCAAAGTAAAGAAGACTTCCGAAATGTCACCAAATGGCTGCACCTCAATTCGTGTGGATCTGCGCGACGGCCGCCGGACAGAAGTCGATACGATCAGCGGTTCCGTTGTCCGTGCTTCAAAAAAATGCGGCGTACCGGCGCCGACCCACGAATTCGTGGTAGAGATGATCCACGCCATGGAAGGAAGAAATCAGTAGCAGGCTCTGGCATCGACAGTTCCTTTCCGGCTTTCTGACAAAGATTCTGGCAAATACAATCGGTGCGAACCGAAAACAGGCAGGAGACGAACTATCTCCTGCCTGTTTTTTTCGTTCACCATTTATTCCAGCGCCTGCCGGATATCCTCGATGATGTCCTCCGCATCCTCGATTCCTACGCTGAAACGGATCATCGACGGATCCACGCCCGCTTCCACCAGCTGCTCATCCGTCAGCTGTCTGTGGGTATGGCTGGCCGGATGAAGCACCGCCGTCCGGGAATCGGCCACATGCGTCTCGATGGAGCAAAGCTTCAGCCTGTCCATGAACTCCGCCGCTCCCTTACGGCCGCTCTTTAAGCCAAAGGAAATCACGCCGCAGGTCCCGTTCGGCATATATTTCTGCGCCAGTTCATAATACCGGTCGCCCGGAAGTCCCGGATAATTTACCCAGGCCACATCATCCCGGGACTGCAGATACTCCGCCACCTTCTGCGCGTTCTCACAGTGTCTCGGGACACGCAGATGCAGTGTCTCCAGACCCACGTTGATCAGAAATGCATTCTGCGGAGACTGGATGGATCCCAGATCCCGCATCAGCTGCGAAGTCGCCTTCGTAATATAGGCCAGCTTTCCAAACTTCTGCGTGTAAATGATGCCGTGGTAGGACTCGTCCGGCTCAGTCAGCCCCGGGAACTTGTCATGATGCGCTTCCCAGTCAAAATTACCGCTGTCAACGATGACGCCGCCCACCGTCATTGCGTGGCCATCCATATACTTCGTCGTACTGTGAACCACAATGTCCGCGCCCCACTCAATCGGGCGGCAGTTGATCGGGGTGGCAAAGGTATTGTCCACAATCAACGGCACACCATGGCTGTGCGCCAGCCGCGCAAATTTCTCAAAATCCAGTACCGTCAGCGCCGGGTTCGCGATGGACTCCGCGAAAACCGCCTTCGTATTCGGACGGAACGCCTTCGCGAGCTCCTCCTCATCTGCATCCGGATTCACCAGCGTACATTCCACATCCATCTTCGGGAACGTCACCGTGAACAGATTGCTCGTGCCGCCGTAAATCGTCGAAGAACTGACAATATGATCCCCTGCCTGACAGATATTCAGAATCGAGTAAAATGTCGCCGCCTGGCCGGAAGAGGTAAGCATCGCTCCCACGCCGCCCTCCAGCTCGCAGATCTTGGCTGCCACCGCATCGTTCGTCGGGTTCGCCAGACGGGTATAGAAATAACCGCTCTCCTCCAGGTCAAACAGACGTCCCATCTGTTCGCTCGTCGTGTACCGGAAAGTCGTGCTCTGATAAATCGGAAGCTGGCGCGGCTCGCCGTTCTTCGGCTCCCAGCCTCCCTGAATACAAATGGTGTCTAATGAACGTTTCTTTGTCATACGAATCTCCTCCAGGCAATCATCAATATAATACAGTGATTATACTTCATTTTTCCACAGGATTCAATATCACAAAATAATGTCTTATCCATTCCGGGCCGGAAAGAACCAGCTTACCGGAGCAAAAAATATTGACCTGTCCATCCGATTGCATTATATTAATAGATAGTAAATTTACAAGCGCCGCTGACGCGGCGCTCCATCACGAAGGATATGATATGATAAAAGATAACTTTGCTCAATTTCGATGCGGCCTCGCCGACGGAATCCCCATCGGACTCGGCTACCTGGCCGTATCCTTCACCTTTGGAATCATGGCCTCCGGCGCGGGACTCTCCATCCCACAGTCCGTCATCCTCTCGCTCACGAACCTCACCAGCGCGGGACAGTTCGCCGGACTCGGAATCATCCAGGTCGGCGCCTCCTTCCTGGAGATGGCCATGACACAGCTCGTCATCAATCTGCGCTACTGCCTGATGTCGTGTTCACTCTCCCAGAAGCTGGACAGCCGCATGCCATTCTTTCACCGCCTTTTCATCTCCTACGGCGTAACCGATGAGATCTTCGGTGTGTCCGTATGCCGTGCCGACATCTTAAGCCCCTTCTACAGCTACGGCCTGATTGCGGTAGCGGTTCCTGGCTGGACGTTCGGCACTCTGCTTGGCGCCGTCTCGGGCGATCTGCTTCCGGCCAGACTCTTAAGCGCCCTGAACGTGGCTCTGTACGGCATGTTTCTCGCCGTAGTCATTCCCCCGGCTCGCGAGGATCATGTCCTGACCGGCGTCATTCTGATCTCCATGGCTGCCAGCCTGGTCTTCTCCCTGCTTCCGGTCTTAAACGGTATCTCGTCCGGTTTCCGGATTATTATCCTGACCGTGCTGATTGCGGGGGCGGCCGCCTTTTTATTTCCGCACAGAGAGGAGGAAGCCGATCATGCATGATTCTACGCGCGTCTATCTCTACATCCTGGTCATGGCAGGGGTGACTTATCTCATCCGCATGCTTCCCCTGACCCTGATCCGGCGTGAGATCCGGAATACCTATATCCGGTCTTTTTTATACTATGTCCCCTATGTCACCCTGTCCGTCATGACATTTCCCGCCATCCTGCACGCCACCTCCACCGTCCGGTCAGGCGCCGCGGCGCTGGTCGTCGCCATCGTACTCGCATGGCAGAAACGGAGCCTGTTCCAGGTCTCACTTTCCGCCTGCACGGCTGTGTTTTTACTGGAACTGATTCTGACTTAACCCCCCGCATCTCTTTTATCTTTTTCAACGATTTGGAATTCAGAAAGGAGCGTTTATGGAACTCAAAAAAGCAAGCGATTTGCACGAACATTTAGACGAAGCGCAGTTTCGAACCATGATGGAGCGCATCGAAGCCTCCAACGCGGGGCAGGAAAAATACGCGAAAAAGCAATACCGCATGTCGCAGATTACCGCCATCGCCAGCGTCCTGGTTCTGGCCATCGTCATCTACGTCGCCGCCACCCTGATTCCACAGATCAACAACACGTTCCAGAATCTGGACTTGATCATGAAGGATCTGAACGTTGTCACATCAGAACTGGCCGACGCCGATCTGGAGCAGATGTTCTCCGATGTCGATCAGCTCGTTGTCTCCAGCGAGAAAGGGATCCAGGACGCTCTGGAAAAGGTCAACGCCATCGACATTGAACACCTGAACGAAGCAATTCAGAACCTCAACGATACCGTGACTCCGCTCGCAGAATTTTTCAATCGTTTCCGATGAAAAGAATCGATGCACTCTGCTTAAATTTCAGGACGCCCCCGGAAGAATCGTCTGATCTGCGATTCTCCGGGGGTGTCCGGTCTTCAATCCCAAAAGGCCTCTTTTACAATTCCCGACAGAATATGTGCCGTCTGGTCCAGGCTGAAACGGGCGCTGTTGATCATCACATCCCGGTGCGCGAGAACCGAACGGATGCCGCCGCAATAATGCAGACGATAGTTGTCTCTCACCCGATCCACCTCCCGGATCATCTGCCTGGCTGTCTTCTCATCCATACCAAGCAGTTCCGTACAATTTTTCAGTCTCGCCTCATACGGCGCGTAAACATAGATATTCAGACAGCGGGGGATATCCCGCAGGACATAATCCGCACAGCGCCCGACAATAATGCACGAACTCTGATTCGCCAGGTCGCGGATGATATTGGACTGCACATGGAAAATTTCCTCCTGCATACTGATCAGCCCCATCCCCAGCGGATACTTGTGATTGGAAAAGATTGAACCGCCCTGTTCCTCCCGGCTGCTGATCTCCGGAACCGGCTGTCCCGTCCTCCGCGACGTTTCCTCCACAATGTCCCTGTCGTAATATTCGATCGCCAGCTCTTTTGACATTTTCTGTGCGATGACCCGCCCCATACTGGCAAACTGCCGGGAAAGCGTCACTACATATTTCTCCACAGACTGCTCCTCCTTACCTGTCTCCTCCCAATCTCATCACGGTTCTGAACAACATTTCTTTTGCAAGCGTGCGCCCATTCTTCTTTAGCGGGCAACCACCGGCACCCTTTTCCTCCGCTTCTGCAGATAGCGAACCGTACAGGACAACGCAAAATTGATGATAAAATAAATCAGACATGCGAACCCGAAGAGGACAAACACATCCGAGACATTCACTGTTCCGGTTCCATTGTATGAATAGGCGGAACTCAGCAGCTGCTTCGTCCTCGCCATCAGCTCAATCGTCGCCACGTTCGCCAGATAAGAAGAATCCTTGATCGTCGTAATCACCTGACTTAAAAGCGTCGGAATGATGTTCCGGTACGCCTGCGGCAGTACAATGTAAATCATGATCTGCACCGTATGGAATCCCTGAGAATGTCCTGCCTCAAACTGACCATGTGCAACCGAATTCAGACCGCCCCGGACAATTTCGGCAATCACGGATGACGTGAACAGGATCAGTGCAACTGCCGCCTTGAACAGCAGCTTCACCTCAACCGCCGTCAGTCCCAGCATCTTCCGCTCCAGGAATTTCGGAGCCGGACAAAATACCAGACAGATAAAAATCCACAGAAGCAACGGCGTATTTCGGAAAATCTCAATGTACGCAATCGAAAGCCATTTGAAGATCCTTGTCTTCCTGCTGGTGCAGTAATTCCGCGTCAGCGCCAGCACCGATCCGATCGCCAGTCCGGCCAGGACGGCAACCACGGAAACGGCCAGAGTGAAGGCGACTCCCTTAAAAAGATATGCAAGAAGCGCCGGATTTTTCAGCATGCCCAGACTGGCTTCCCAAGTGCTCATGCTCCCACCTCACTTTCCGCATTCCGCGCAGCCGTATTCATCACTCGTTCCCGTTTTTTCAATGAAGTCTCCCACGCACTTGCGAGCGTTGACAACGGGAAACACACAATGAAGAACAACAAACCACTGACAATATAGGCCGGGGCATACGCACCGCCGGTCGTTGCTCCGGTTACGAAGCTGTAGGTCAGCGAAATCAGGTCCGCCCCACCTACAATATAAAGACAGGAGGTATTTTTAATCAGATTGACGACCTGATTGACCATCGGCGGCAGGATAATCTTGATACTCTGCGGCAGGATAATGTGATACATCATTCCTCCATAAGCAAAGCCCTGCGACTGTGCCGCCTCAAACTGTCCTTTGGGAATGGATTCAATTCCAGCCCGGATAACCTCAGACATATAGGCGCCGTGATAGATCCCAAGCGAAAGGGTTCCTGTAATCTGGATTCCCATACTTTTTCCCGCAAACGCAAGTGCATAATACAGGAAACACAGCTGCAGCAAGAGAGGGGTATTCTGTATTAGTTCGACATAAACCCGGCTCACCGCCTTCAAAGGCTTCTTTCCACTGGTTGCCATCAGGCCAAAGATGGTTCCCAGGACAAATGCCAGAACCAGCCCGAAGATGGCTGTCTTTGCCGTATTGGCCAGCCCCAGAAGAAATGTTCCCCGGAACGTCCATACCTTCCCCCATGCGTCTGCGCTAAACAATCCGGACATATCCATCCTCCTTCTGCTTCATCCGGCCGGTTTCCATATCAGCAGGTGGCTCCGTATCCGTATTACGCGAAGCCGCCTGCCAGCCGCCAGAGTATTCCTTCCGTTTACCGGTCATCTTCCATGGCTGAGATAACCGGAATCCGGTGTGATGCAACCCGCACTTAATTCAGGCTGTATTCTTCAATCAGGCCATCAATCGTGCCGTCCTCCAGCCATCCGGTGATCAGTTCCTCACACAGTTCGGAAACGCCGGAACCCTTGGTCGTCGCGATTCCATACTGCTGCGGAGCAAACTGCTCATCAATGTAGGTACGGGAATCCGTGTTGTAAACAGCGAGGATGGACTTATCCACACAGAACGCGTCAACCTCTCCTGCACTCAGCGCCGTCGAAATGGTCGGATAATCGTCATACTGCTGGAACGAAATTCCTTCCGTCCAGGTCGCTGGATCAAACGTCTCCGCATCATAATCATCCGCACTGAGGAATCCACCCTCGATCATGGCTTCCACCAAGGACTTTGCGGAAGTAGAACCAGAAGAAACACCAACCTTTGCGTCCTTCAGTCCCTCCAGGGAAGTAATCCCTGAAGACTGCTCCACCAGAACCGTTACATAATCCGTATAATATGGCGTGGTGAAATCCCAGGTCTGCTTTCTCTCATCGGTGATCGTAAAGGTTGCAAGCACGCAGTCGATGTCCCCGGAATCCAGCAGCTCGCCGCGCGTCGCTGCGGTCACAGCCGTGTACTCAACGTCCACGCCGAGATAATCGGCGATCTTCTGCGCCAGGTCAATCTCCATGCCGGAATATTCGCCGGTCAGCGTATCCTGATAGCCAAACCCGATGACCGCATTCTTTACACCGACACGCAGAACGCCGCGATCCACGATTGCCTGCACATCCTCTGCGAGCTCTCCTTCCGCAGCTGCTTCTGTCTCAGCCGCCTCTGCCTCAGCCGTCTCTTCCGTCGCCTCGGTCGCGGCCGCTGTCGTCTCCGCTGGTGCTGCCGTCGTCTCCGTCGTGCTGCTCCCACATCCGGCAAGCATCATCGCCGACATCCCGGCTGCCATCGCCATCGAAATCACTCTCTTCCAATCCTTCATAATGTTCTCCTCCTTGCTTCCTCTTGCTGATAACGATTCCGGAAGATGGATTCCCATCTGTCCGCAAACGTTACATGATTTGATACTATCTGAGAAGGCCCGGCTTCACAAAAACCCTGCCATATCTCCATCCATGCATCCATTAGCGGATAATCTTTCCCAGGAACTGCCTGACCCGTTCGTTTTCCGGATTCTCAAAGAAATGTTCCGGTGTTCCTTCCTCAATGATCTGGCCGTCCGCCATAAAGACGACCCGGTCCGCTACCTGTCGGGCAAATCCCATCTCATGCGTTACAACGACCATCGTGATGTTTTCCCTGGCCAGTTTGATCATCACGTCCAGCACCTCCTGGATCGTCTCCGGATCCAGCGCCGAAGTCGGTTCGTCAAACAGGATGATCTTCGTCTGCGCACACAGCGCCCGCGCAATCGCAATCCGCTGCTGCTGGCCGCCTGACAGCGTCGTCGGATAGACATGCGCCTTATCGGTCAGACCGACAACCTCCAGATAATGATAGGCCAGCTCCTCCGCTTCCTTCCTTGATTTGTGATGAAGCTTGATCGGCGCCAGCGTCAGATTCTTCAGCACCGTCATATGAGGATAGAGGTTAAACTGCTGGAATACCATCGAAGTCGTCTCCCGCACGACCCTGGTCTTATTCTTCGAAGTCAGCTCCATGCCATCGATATAGACATGGCCGCTGGTCGGCTCCTCCAGAAAGTTCATGCAACGCACGGTTGTCGACTTTCCGGAACCGGAAGGACCAATGATCACCAGCTTCTCTCCTTCCTTCACTTCCAGATTGACGTCCTTCAGGACGTGCAGATCGCCAAAATATTTGTTTACATGTTCCAACTTAATCATAAACCAGGCACCTCTCTGTCCAATTCGCGCTCCGACCGGACACCGAAACATCCATTGTTGCAACGCTCTGCCACGAAAAAAGAGGGTTTGTGCCTACTCACAAACCCCCTTGTCGTTAACAAAGAGTATACATAACATTTCCGCTTTTGTCAAGCTTAAAATTTCACAATTTGCTGTGGTCATGCTTTACCACGGTGCAAAGTGACAGTATCCGTCACTTCGTCATTCAATCAGATGTTCAGCAGGTCACTGTATACGCTCAATGCACCGTCCGTATCATGTGCAAGCACACGCTTCGCCAGAACCTTGCCCAGCTGCACACCTTCCTGATCAAAGCTGTTCACGTTCCACACAAACCCCTGGAACATCACCTTGTTCTCGAAATGCGCCAGCAGAGCGCCCACGGTTCTCGGATTCACCTGATCGCCGATGATAATGCTGGACGGACGACCGCCTTCAAAATTCTTATTGCGGTTCTCATCTTCCTTGCCGCAGGCAAAGGCTACGATCTGCGCAGCTACGTTCGCGCACAGCTTCTGCTGGCTCGTGCTGTCCTGGATCACAACGTCTGTCTCCAGCTGGTTGTTGCGATATCCGATGAACTGCAGCGGCACAATCGATGTCCCCTGATGCAGGAGCTGATAGAAGGAATGCTGTCCATTCGTTCCGGGCTCGCCAAAGATTACCGGGCCGGTCTCATAGCTGACACGCTCGCCAAAACGGTTCACACTCTTGCCGTTGGACTCCATATCCAGCTGCTGCAGATGAGCCGGGAAGCGGCTGAGCGCCTGCGAATACGGAAGAACCGCAGTACACAGATAGCCGAGCACGTTGCGCTCATAGACGCCGATCAGCGCATCCAGCATGGACGGATTCTGCAACACATCCTTATTCGTTGCCAGCTTGTCCTCTTCTGCCATACCGGCCAGAAAATCTGCGAACACCTCCGGCCCAAATGCCAGCGACAGAACCGCGCCGCCAACCGCCGAACTGGAAGAATACCGTCCGCCGATATAATCGTCCATAAAGAACGCCGCCAGATAATCGTCGCTCTTTGCTAACGGAGAAGTCTCGCTGGTGACTGCGATCATATGCTTCGACGTATCCAGACCCGCATTCTTCAGGGCATCCTTCACAAAAGATTCGTTGGTCAGCGTCTCCAGCGTCGTACCGGACTTTGAAACCAGTACAAACAGAGAATGAGCCACGTCAATCGAATTCAGGACAGCCGCCGCGTCATCCGGATCCACGTTGCTGATGAACTTCGCTTCCATCTTGAAGGTGCCATTCTTCTTCGCCCAGTTCTCCAGAGCCAGATAAATCGCACGCGGCCCCAGATCGCTGCCGCCAATACCAATCTGGACAACCGTCGTGAACTTCTCCCCCGCCGCATTCGTGATCTCGCCTGCATGCACCTTATTCGCGAACTCCGCGATCCTCTGCTGCTGCGTGGTATAGAAAACGCGCTTATCTACGCCGTCTGCCGTCACTGTCTCGCCCAGCTGGCCGCGAACCAGATGGTGAAGCACCAGGCGCTTCTCACCGGTATTGACCACCGCGCCATTATACAGAGTCTCGAACTTCTCGGACAGCTGCGCCTCCTCGGCCAGCTTCACCAGATCCGCCAGGATCGCGTCGTCAACCTGCTTTGCCGCATAATTGTAAACAAGCCCCTCTGCCATCGGAACACTGTACTTCTTCACGCGCTCCGCTCCGCTCTCTCCGGACATGACCTCTTTGAGGTTTACACGATCCGCCTTCAAAAGCTCCTGATAGGACGCCAGCGTGTCCAGGTTGTTCCAGTTAATCATAGTAAAATACCCTCCTTGATGTGTGATTGATTCGGACGTCTGACAGGCCCCGCCATCTGCCGTTTCCATCGATTGCCCGAATATTGACAACTGAGTCAATTATACTATCAAATCGGCCTGAATTCAAGCACTTCACGACGCTGCAACAATTCGCCCCGTTTCCTGCTCATACACCAGCTTCGTGCCGTAGGGCTGACTGTATTCCGTCAAATGCCGCGCGATGGCCGCCCCCGTCTCCGGATCCGCACAGACCGGAATCCCACGGCTCAGCGCACGCGGACTGTTCATATGGAGATCAATAGGGATCAGGCTCCAGGACAGAGCACCGTCCTCCCAGTCCAGCTCAAGCAGGCAATTCTCTGAGAAACGCCGCTCCGCATGGAAACCAATGAAATTTCCCTCCTTGTCTTTCGCGCGGTTCCGATGAAGATCAGACGGTCTGCTGTCCACATCATATCCATAGCTCTCATACATCTCCGGTGCAATGATCGATTCTCCTGCCTCAAATTCCATCAGAAGGCTTCCCAGATTATAGAAAATCGGCTTCCCTTTGTAAATTTCCACGCCGCGCAGGAAATGAGCGCCGTGACAGGCCACCACATCTGCTCCTGCGTCAATCGCATTCCTTGCCAGCTTCTCAATGAATTCCGGCGGGCGGGAGGCATACCAGTTTTCATTCAGCCCCTCGTGCGTATGCAGGCTGAAAATAGTAAGGTCAGAGCGATGGGACGCATCCCGGACACTCTTCATCACCTCGGCAGCGTCTTTTTCATTTGCATAAGTACGAACATATGCATGGTCTCCACGCTCGATCTGCAGACACCCTTCAAACAGTGAACCAAAACGAAAGCTGTCATTTCCCTGAGGCGGGTACGTCTCTACCCGGCATCCTTCATCCATGCTCGCACGCGTACCAAGGGCAACGTCAATCTGCTGCAGCTGTGCAAACATCTCATCGGGAAGCACATACGCTCTTCCCCAACGCAGAGGATTGCAGCCCGGCCGTGCGGCGACCGCCGCGCCGCTGTCGCTGGCCGCGAAGACCTCCGAGCGGGTCGTGCCGGTCGCCACGATCCCGACGCGTCCGGATGGAGTGTCCAGGAAACGCGGCAGACGGGCGTCACGCAGGTTCCGCCCTACACCACAGGGGATCAGCCCTCTTTTCTCCGCCCCGCGAATCGTATCCATCACACCTTCCCACCCATAATCACCGGTATGGTTGTTGACAAAGCCCACCATTTTCAGATTCAGGTCGGTGAACTCATCCAGGGTGGCCGGTCTCACCGACGTCATATAGCCACGCCCACAGGCCGGCGGCGTCTCCGGCTCCGGCGTACAGAATTCTGCATTCACAAAAGCCCCGTCGGCCTGACGGAGCAGATTTACCAGACGAACGTCCAGTCTCGATGCCAGATTGCGACTCGAAAACAGCGCATCGCCACAAACAACAAATTTCATCCTCTCAGATTCCTTTTCTATCCTATTTCGCTGACATATGTCGCAAAAACTGCTTCGTCTCCTCTTCCCGGGTATGATCGAAGACTTCCTCCGGCGTGCCATGCTCCACGATTCGTCCCGCTGAAAAGAACGCAATATGATCCGAAACATCCCTTGCAAAATTCATCTCATGCGTAACAATGATCATTGTGCGGCCCTCGTCCGCGATCGAGCGAATGACATCCAGCACACCGCCGATCATTTCCGGATCCAGGGCGCTGGTCGGTTCGTCCAGAAGAATCACCTTCGGATTCAATGCCAGCGCACGGGCAATCCCCACCCGTTGCTGCTGCCCGCCCGAAAGCTGATGCGGATAATATTTCATCCGGTCGGCCAGTCCCACACGGCGCAGTTCCTCTTCTGCAATCTCCTTTGCTTCCGCCTCACTTTTGCCCTGGACAATAACAAGCCCCTCCATGACATTCTCCAGTGCGGTGCGATGCCGGAAAAGATTGTAGGACTGAAAAACCATGGCCGTATTGCGTCGCAGCGTCAGAATGTCTGCCTTTGTCGCGTGACTGGTATCCACACGGATTTCGTCCAGCGTAATGATTCCCGAATCGGCCGGTTCCAGGAAATTGATCGTGCGCAGGCAGGTCGACTTTCCGCTGCCACTGGAACCGATAATCGACACAACCTGACCGGTTTCTACCGTCAGATCAACGCCGCAAAGGACGTGATTCTTTCCGAAGGATTTATCCATCCTTTCCAGTTTAATCATCGTCGTCCACCTCCCGGTCCATGATATTAAAGCGTTTCTCCAGCTTGTTGATCACAAACTCGATCAGAATACACATCACCCAGTACAGGAGCGCCAGGCCGATGTACACCTCAAAGAAACGCATATTGTTGCCGGACACGACCTTTGCCTTTCCCATCATATCCATGACACCGATGGTAAACGCAAGAGAAGTAGATTTCACCAGGCTGATCAGACTGTTCCCCAGATTAGGGATCGCAACGATCATGGCCTGCGGCAGAATTACACGGCGCATGGTCTGTGCGCCGGTCATACCGATGGAATACGCCGCTTCAATGTCTTTATAGTCCACCGAGAGGATGGACGCCCGCAGCGTCTCTGCCATATAAGCCGCCTCATTCAGGGAAAACGCGACAAAGACAAACGCCATACTGGGAATACTGTTAATATTGAACGAAGTATTGAATTTATAATTGAATATATTCAGCATCACCGGAATCCCATAATACGACAGGAAAATCTGTACCAGTAACGGGGTTCCTCTCATAAATGAAATGTACACGGTCGCAATCTGCGTGAGTACCGGCCATTTCTTAATCCGGAACAAAGCCAGTAGAAAGCCCAGAATGATGCCGATGATAGCGGCCACCACGGCGATCTCTAACGTCACCGGAATGTTGGGAATAATACGCCAGATGCCTTCGACAATGGCGGAAGGTTTAAATAAATTCACATTGACCACCTGTCTGACAGGACAACAGAAATTCCCAGGCCAGACACAAAACGGTCTCTGGCCGGGGATTTTCTTTCTGATTCCCTGTCTTTTTTTGCTTAATCAACCGGTACGTAATCGTCTCCAAAATACGCAATGCTCAGTTCAGACAGCGTTCCGTCTGCCTTGATCTCAGCCAGTCCTGCATCAAACGCCTCCTGAAGCTCAGTATTGTCCTTGCTGAATAACAGCCATGCCTCCGAGATTTCGATCTCATCCGCATTCGGAATCTCATACACATTGTACTCATAGCCATATTCTTCTGTCACATTGGTCACATACGTCTGGTTGTAAATGCAGGCGTCATAACGCCCATTATACAGATCAACCAGCACCGCACTTGCATCCGCATCGGTATACTGGATATCAATCGCATTATCCGGGTTCAGCTCATTGTAGCTCTCCATGAACAGCGCATTGGCACGGCCCGCACCACCCGGAACCCGCTTGCCTCCCAGATCATCAATCGTCGTGATGTCTGTATTATCCGGAGCGGTAATCAGCACAATCTTATTCTTGAAATAAGGTTTCTCCGAGAACAGATACTTCTCCTCACGCTCCGGCTTTTTGGAAATATTGCCGACAATTACATCATACCGATTGGAATCCAGACCCACAAACATGGACTCAAATTCTGTAATTTCATACTGAATTGTGCATCCCAGGCGTTCTCCCATCGCATTCAGCATCTCGATCTCATATCCCTGCAGATCGCCATTGTCGTCCACATAATTGTACGGCTTCGGCGTTCCCGGAACTGCCACGATGACCGTCTCACCGTCCAGCAGCTTCGCAGATGTCTCCTCCTGCGTTGTCTCTGCTTCTCCGCTTTCTTCTGTAGCTGCGGAATCCGTTTCCGCCGCAGTCTCCTCCTGCGCCGCCGTTGTCGTCTCAGCCGCAGTCGTCGTAGTGGTGCTGCTGCTCCCGCCGCACGCTGTCAACACGACAGCAAGCAGTGCCGCCCCGACAACTGACACACCCGTTTTCTTTCTCATAATCCACTTCCTCCTTCATTCCATCGATTGACATAAACATAGCAGAATCGTTGCGCTTTGGCTAATATCTGCTCTCTATGACCAGTTATCGATTTTCACTATTGCGCATCCATCAAATAACACACACGAAAAGCACACCGACACTGCAACGCTTTAAATCATATGCTACCACATTTTCCCGGATAATTCAATTTTTTTCTGTCTAATCTGCCAGCCGCCCCGCGCTCACCACGCCCCCACATAACCGATGGTGACGCTGCTGTTCGCGGCGCCCGCCGCCATGGCCTCCGCAATGCCCTTGCCCTCACAGACCGCATACAGGAATCCGGCGATAAAGCTGTCCCCGGCTCCCATGGTATCCACGACCTCGCAGGGTACGATCCCGCCGTAATAGAAGCGCGCCCCGTCATAAGCCATACTGCCCTTCCCCCCGCGGGTTACCACCATGACCTTCGGCCCTTTTTCCTGCAATGCCGTCAGCTCGCCCTGAAGCTCCTCATCCGTTTTTTCATCGTCAGCGAAAAAACCATAATCCACATGGGCGATTGCCTTCACCGCGGCGGGATCATACGGCCGTGTAGCAAAGTCATAGGCCACCAGAACGCCGCGCTCCCGGAGCCGAAACAGTTCGTCCTCGATCGTCCCCCAGAGCCCGGTCACTACCATGTCATATCCCGCCAGGAACTCGATATCCGCATCATCCAGCCGGAAATCCGCCATGACTCCCTCTTCATATTCACCAAGAATCCGGTCGCCGTCTGCCAGTTTCACATGCGTCACTGCCGTTGCCCCTGGCAGGATTTTCATATGCGACACATCCACGCCTTTTCCCCGGATTGCCGCAATCATCTGCTTTCCGTAATCATCTGTCCCCACCGGGCCGACATAGGCTGTTTCCGCGCCCAGACGCGCCGCATAGACGGCTACGTTAACCGGATTCCCACCGGGAAATGCCTTACCGGCTTCATCATAAATGTCCATGCAGTTATCACCTGCAGTAGCAATCCGGATTCTCTTCCTGTTCTCTGCCATTCTGTCTCTATTCCATTCCGATTTTCCCGGTTCCATAGTTCCTGCCTGATATCCTGTCATGCGGAATCACCGTCGTTCAATAATCAAACTGGCGGTAATACCTGCGGATGACCATCGGATGGCAGTTGATCTGTTCCATATGCGCATCAATCCGCTGCGTCACCGCATGCATCACCAGATGGCTGATATTTCCCCGGTACTTTTCGCTGATCCCCTCCAGCGCATAATCCTTTGTATCGATAATCGTATAATTTGCGCATACCTTTGGCAGAAACGCAGCCACCCGTTCGCTCAGCTTCCGCTGCGAATCTTCTCCGATAAACACGGTCACCGGAGTATCTTTTTCAATCACCTCCAGTGTACCATGGAAGAACTCCGCACTGTGAATGGATTTGGTGCGAATCCAGTGCTGCTCCTCCCAGTAGCACATCGCATAAGAATAGGTCGCTCCATACTGATTCCCCGCGCCGACAAAATAATGCAGCCGGTCATTGCAATGCTTCTGCGCGAACTCCCGTCCAAACGCATCAGCCGATTTTTCCACCTCCACCAGTGCCTTAGCCAGACTGGCGTCCATCTCTTCATAAAATTCATCGTAGTCGTCGAACTCACCGGCGTTCTTCATGAAGCGGTCCGCTACCATAAAGAATTTCAGCTGTTCATTCGATCGATAGGAAATCACGGCGTCCACCATCCCGGCAAGCGGTGCATCCGCCTTATCAATAAATCCAAGGATCTTTGCCCCTTCCGCCCTTGCCTTCCCTACCGCGGCGACCATCTCCGCCGTACTTCCTGATTCCGACGAACCGATCACAATCGTACCGGCTCCGATCCGCCGATTGCCCGTCGCCATATACTCTGCCGCGTTCTGCGAAAACAGCTCAATCGCAGACCGCTCTTTCATATGAACCTCGGCCTGCAGGCATGACGCCCATGTGCCGCCAATTCCCATCCAGCAGATGTTGCGATATCCTTCTTCACAGATCGCATCCACGATTTCCTCGATCTGGCCACGAAGCGCCAGCGCACCATTCACACTATCCAGCTGTTTCTGTTCGTCAAATTTTAGCATATTTTCTGTCTCCATTCTGTCTCGATTTCAGGCGTCGGCTCCCCGCCGCCGCTTTTGCGCTTTCCTGCATGACGGTCATAACACAGCCACCCCGGCGACACGCCAGGGTGGCCATGGGAAGCTCTTCTTTTTTTATTCGCCAACCTTCAGTTTCTGATAATAATCGTTATAAATGGTCAGTGCCTCGCCAACATCCTCCTGGAAGAACACATTTTCCTTGTAGGAAAAATCTCTCGCCGGATCGCTCTTATAGGAATCCGACGCCACCTCCACCGCCGCGTCATTCGGGCAGGAGTACGGGAACTCATCCAGATTCGCCGCCATCACCTCCGGCGTACAGATATAATCCAGGAACTTTTCCGCCAGATCGATATGCTTCGCGCCTGTCGGAATCACATACAGGTCAATTCCCAGCTGGATCGCGTCGTCCGTGAAATCTGCAATGCGGATGGTATCCTTTTCCGCCATCGCCCAGGAAGCGTTTCCATCATAGGTAATGGCAACGGAAGCAGTTCCATTGGTCAGGTTCTGTTCCGCATTGCCGTAGGCGACAACATTCGCGTTGAACTGCACCAGCCACTCATAAGCCTCTGCGATCTCACTCTCCTCCGTCGAGTTCGGGTCATAACCGAGGGCAATCAAAGCAATCGGGAACAGATTTCTCGCACCATCAATGGTGGATATCTTGCCCGCCAGCGACGGATCCAGCAGATCGTTATAGCAGGTAATCTCAACCGGACAGGTTTCTGAATCATAAACAACATAAATATAATTCATCAGGTAAGGGACGCAATACCCTTTGGAAACCCAGTATGTATCATTCAGATTGGCCGAATTGGGGACATTGTCCAGATTAATCTCCTGCACATAGCCGCCCGCAATCAGCGATTCCATATATGCGTCGCAGGTCATGATCAGGTCATACTCATCCCCGCCGCCGGCCGTCAGCTTGTTGATGGCATCCGCATTGTCACTCATATAGGAAAGATTGATCGTGCAGTTGTTTTCCTTCTCAAAATTCGCAATCAGGTCATCGGAAATATATTGCTGCCACATATAAATATTCAGCTCCGTACTTCCCGCGTCCGCTGACGCCTCCGCCTGGGTCGAAGTGGTGCCCGCAGACGCCTCCGCACTGCCTGCCCCCGAATCCGAACTACTGCCTGTGCCGCATGCCGCCAGGGTCAGAGCCAGTGCCCCGGTAAGCAAAACGGCTGTCCATGTTTTCTTCATTCTCTGTTCCTCCTCATTTTTTTGTTCCTCTGTGGAAAGCTTTCAGAATCATATTATTCAAAATCATCGCCGCAACGATGACCAGAATCATAATTGTTGTCAATGCGTTCACATCCGGTGTCACACCGGTTCGGCTCATTGACAGAATCAGCACCGGCAGAGTCGACTGTTTCGCCCCGGCCAGCATATTACTCATGACGACGTCATCAAAAGACAGGGTAAACGCCAGAAATGCCGCGCTCATAACACCCGGAAAGATATTCGGCAACGTCACGCGCAGAAATGTCTGCACCCGGTCCGCACCCAGATCCATGCTGGCTTCCTCCAGCGTCTCGTTGTCCCCGCTGATTCGTCCCTTAATCGTCACAACCGCATAGGGAATACAGAAGGTACAATGTCCGATCAGAATCGTTCCCAGT
Organism: Clostridiales bacterium; assembly: GCA_021202925.1. Lineage (GTDB taxonomy): Bacteria > Bacillota > Clostridia > Lachnospirales > Lachnospiraceae > Brotaphodocola. The sequence goes on from JAJQCD010000014.1 coordinate 74,141, forward strand.
CCAAGCGCCACCCCGATCTTCATGAAAATGATCAGCAGCGCCACCGCCATGACGATCTCCGGCACGATAATCGGAATATACAACAGGTTGTTGATATATTTCTTCATTTTAAACTCATATCGTTTCAATCCCAGCGCACCAATCGTTCCAATGAAAACAGACAGCAGCGTACTCAGCACTGCAATCAGAAGGCTGTACACCAGACTGCCCACCAGCGAAGAATTGGAAAAGAGTTTTGCGTACCACTGCGTCGTAAATCCGTTCCAGTAATAATTGTATCTCTGGTCATTAAATGAAAAGATCATCATCACCGCAACCGGCAGGTAAAGCACAGCATAGATCAGGAATACATACCCATTGCAAAGCCGGTTCCAGCGCCTTTTCTTCTTTGCTATTCTTGATTCCTTCATCATACCACCTCCATGTCATCGATCTTCGCAAATCTCGTATAGATGAAGATCAGCAGCATGGTAACCAGAATCAGCAGCACCGAAAGCGCCGCACCAAGCGGCCAGTTTCGAATCGAACCGAACTGGTTCTTGATAATATTACCGATGTAAAGCACCTTGCCACCGCCCAGCATGTCCGTCACGGTATAAATACCAAGGCTCGGAATGAACACAAGAATGATCGCCGAAAAAATCCCCGGAAACGTAATCGGCAGCGTAATCCTTGTAAACGTCGTCACCGCATCCGCCCCCAGATCAGCGGAAGCCTCAAGAAGTGACTTCTCCAGCTTTTCTATCGTGCTGTATAATGGCAGCACCGCGAACGGCAGCATATTGGTAATCAGGCCGAGCATGACCAGACCATCCGTATAGACAAACGTGATCGGCTCACGGACCAGGCCGTGTCCCGTCAGGAAATTGTTCACCGGCCCGCTGGTCTGAAACAGCAGCAGCCAGCTGTTCAGGCGCATCAGCGAATTGGTCCAGAACGGAATCATAATCAGCGTCACCAGCTTCGCCGCCGTCTCCTTCGGCTTGCGGGCAATAATGTAGGCAAGCGGATAACCAAACAGCAGACAGGCCACGGTCGTAATCCCCGCCGCTTTCAAAGACTTCAGCACGACCTTGAAATAGGTCGGATCCAGAATGGTCTGGTAGCTTTCCAGGGAGAACTCATAGACGACATCGCCAAACACACCCCTGGACATAAAGCTGATATAAATGACATACAGCATTGGCAGCGCCACAAACAGGACCATCCACACAGATACCGGACCCGCCATGGCCAGAACCGGGATCCGGTTCTTCTTTCGCGGAGCCGACATTCCGTCAGAAACGATATTTTTTCCGTTCATCCCATCGCCTCCTGACCGCTCTTGCGGATTGCCACAGCTTTTTCAGGGTTCCAGAACACATATACCCGATCTCCCTCTGAGACCGAATGATCCTGTTCAAAACGGGAATACTTCACTTCCTGTCCATTTTTCAGGTCGAGCGCCGTTTTAACTACGGTTCCCTGGTAGATAAAATCCTTCACCGTTCCCGGCAGGTCAAATCCTTCTGCCGACTCACGACTCACCATCATGTATTCCGGACGAATCGCCACATGCATCTCTTCTCCAACCGCAAAGCCTTCTCCGCAGACACGCATCCGCCCCGCTTCCGTCTGCACCGTCAGCACTTCCCCATCGATCTCTCTCACTTTTCCGTCAAAGATATTCGACTCACCGATGAATCCCGCAACAAATTTCGTCTTCGGATGATCGTAAATCTCCGCCGGCACATCCAGCTGCTCGATCACACCCTCATGCATAACCGCAATCCGGTCGCTCATGGTCAGCGCTTCCTCCTGATCGTGCGTGACATAGATAAAGGTGATGCCCAATTTCTTCTGCAGGCGCTTCAGTTCAATCTGCATCTGCTTGCGCAGCTTCAGATCCAGTGCGCCCAACGGCTCATCCAGCAACAGCACCCGCGGCTGATTCACCAGCGCCCTGGCGATCGCCACACGCTGCTTCTGCCCACCCGACAGTTCATCCGGCTTGCGCTTCTCATAGCCTTCCAGCTGCACCATCCGCAGCATTTCGCCCACCCGCTTTTCGATCTCCGCTTTCGGAACCTTCTTAATCGTCAGGCCATACGCCACATTTTTAAAGACCGTCATATGCGGGAACAAAGCATAGTTCTGAAAGACCGTATTGACATTTCTCTGAAACGGTTCCTTGTTCTCAATGCTCTCTCCCTCTACCCGGATTACACCGGCTGACGCTTCCTCGAATCCCGCGATCATACGCAGTGTCGTCGTCTTGCCGCATCCGGACGGCCCCAGCAACGTCAGAAACTCCCCCTCTCCGATCTCAAGATTCATCTTCTTGACGACCAGATTGGAACCATAACGCTTTTCCACCCCTTCCAGCGAAATAATCGGCTTGTCCATTGCCGTGTCCCCCTCTCTTTTCTCCTGTCTTGTACTATAACAATTTTTTGTCTAAAGTGCAATCCATTTTCCTCTTATTTTTCTGAATTTTATTTACAAATCATGCGGCTGTCAGAAATACAAAGTCGCGAAACCTGTCACCAACTGCTTCTTTCATGCACTTTAGCGGAAAAAGGAGATGTGCCACGCACATCCCCTTCTTCGGTATCCTTTCCCTGTTAAATATAACTGTTTCAGGCGTCATTTGCAATCCAGTATAAAAATATCCGCGCTTGTCCCAAGCTGCAGATAGGTGCCCGGCATGATATCGACCGTCTGTCCCTTTGGAAGTCGTCCCGCCTGCATATTGTAGGTCCCGAAGCTGGACAGATCCGTCACACGGAATTTCTGCCCGTCGAACTCCACCGTCAGATGCAGCCTGGAAACCTCCGGCGACTGAATGACCACGTTGCATTTCGACGCATCGCGTCCAATCCGGATGACCGCGCCGCGATCGACCGGAATATTCGCCCCGGTGAATTCTCCTTCCACACCGATCAGATATCCCTTCTTTTCATTCTGTGAAAGAACCGGAGATGCACCCTTTGTCTCCCGTACCGTTGCTCGTTCCGGTATCGCAGGAGCGCTGTCCGCAGACACCGCCGCCCTGGGGGCCGATTCATATCCGGCAGCCGCTCCCTGCGGGGCGTCATACACTTCATGCCGCGCCGGAACGCGCCCTTCGAGCCGCTGCTCCTTGAGGGTCAGATAGAGTTCCGCGCTCGTCGCATGGATATAAGGCAGCACCAGAAGCAGGCCGACACCGCACACAACTGCGCCGAGAAGAATCCATCCCAGGAAAGACAATCCCAGCACAAAAAGCGCCATCTTGTTGCCGTCCATCATTTCCTTGCTCATGCGGAAAATCTCTTTTCTGCTCTTCTCCGGATAGTCAACAGCCAGATACGGAACCATCGCATACTCGTAGGACTTGATGATTCCCGGAATAAAGAACAGAAGCGACCACAGGAAGGTAAACAGGTTCCTGCAGAATATGATGCCGCAGCAACGCAGGAACTGGCCGCCGCTGAATCCATGAAACAGTTCGCCTGCGCCCGCGTTTTCCTGTCTGCGCTCGCTGTTCAGGAAATAGCTGTACAGTCCGATTTCCAGCAAATATCCGACAAGGATATTAAGCGGCGGAACGATCGTTATCCCTGAAAGAAGGAAATAAATAATCAGTGTCAGTACCGCGCTCCAGTAATATTTTTTCAGGCTTTTCTTCGCCCTCGTTTTCAGTTCTGCCCTGGTCCACATGTTTCATACTCCTTACCATTCTTTTTTCCGTGCGGCTGCCGCACAACAGCCGGCAGCCACACCCGTGATTTACCACTTACAATCAGTCGTCGTAATCGTAATCATCTTCGTCATAATCATCCCAGTAATCGTCGCTGTCATAATATCCGCGTTCCACATCATAGATATACTCTTTGATCTGCTCTTCGGTTGCGTTCAACGCGGAAAGCTGCCGGGTCACCTTATCCTCCCAGTTGGCCCGCTTGGTCGCGCGTCTGGTCGAGGAGGTTGCGGTCAGGACATTCTCCTTATATTGCTCATACAGATCTTCCATTTTCTCTTCGATCCGATCCTGATTGTCCTGCTGGACTTCCTCCTGCAGCTGCGACATTGCGTCACCGCCCAGATAAGGTCTCCAGGACTCATCGGTCGCGGACGTCGCCGCATTCTTGAAATCGATCGACCCATCGTTGTTGAAACGCAGCATCAGACCATCCTTCTCAATGATCTCGCCGGTTCGCAGACTGCCGTCCGCCTGTGCCTGGTACATGCTTCCGCCAACGGTGAAATTTGTGCTGTACTTCATCGCCCCGGTACTTTCATCCAGGTAATAACGTTTGCCGCCCAGATCCAAGAATCCGGTCTTCATGGCGCCGCTGGCATCCAGATAATAATACTCATCATTCACCAGCACCCAGCCGGTCTGCATCACACCGGACGCATCGGAATAATACCAGACTCCGTCCTTCTGATACCAGCTGGAAGCCGCCATATGTCCGGTCCCATCAAAGAAATACCAGGCTCCGTCGATCTGCATAAACTGATCGCTGGCGCGGCTGCCGCTATCATTCAGATAGTAATAACCAGCTTCATCCTGCTCCCAGCCCGCATAGACCGGAAAAACTGCCGCCAGTGTCATAACCGCTGCTGCGACTCCAATACTCCACTTCTTCATGTTTGTTCCTCCTTTTCTTTTTCCTGCCAGCGCGGGATTTCCCGCACGGCATTATGATCCTATACCTACCATCCTTCAATACCGCCGAACAGATCATCGTCGAGCGAACCAGCTGTCGTCTCCGGCGCTGCGGTAGTTTCCGGCGCTGCCGTCGTTTCCGGCGCCGCTGTCGTCGGTGCGGCCGTCGTTGGCGCTGCGGTGGTTTCCGGCACCGGTGCCTGAGTCGCAGCCGGCTATGTCTGTGCCTGAGTTGTCTCTAAAGCCGCCGTCGTCTGTTTCGCCGGATCCTTGCCCTTACTGATGACCAGGTCCACCGAATCGCCCTTTTTCACTTCCGCTCCGTTTTCCACACTCTGGGAAATAACCTTTCCGGAAGCAATCGAGTCACTATACTCCTCCGTCACTCCGCCTACAGTAAGACCAAGGGCTTCGATTGTTTCTGTTGCCTCCTCAAGTGACATCAGTTGTACATTCTCCATATAAATCTTTTCCTGGCCAATGCTGACCGTGACCGTCACATAGGTATCGCGATTCACCATCTCTCCTGCGGCCGGAGACTGCGCCAGAATCGTGCCTTCCGGTTCGTCGCTGTTTTCTTCTACCCAGTTAACCTTCAGGCCAACCGCCTCCAGGGCAGGTTCCACGTCCCCGCGGTTCAGTGCCATCAGTTCCGGAACCTCTACCTGCACGCTCTCGTCGCCTTGCTGACTCTCCTCGTTCATGCAGATCGTCAGAACAATCTCCGCGCTCAAGGCCACATTATCGTTCTGTTCTTCACTGACACTCAGAACCGAATCGTAGAGTCCTGGTTCGTCGCTTTCCTTAATCACAACATTCCGAAAACCGGCTTCTTCCAGCTTCTCCATCGCTTCCTCACGCATCAGCCCGACAATGGACGGGAAAACCGCTTTCTCCTGTCCCTTACTGATATACACCATGACCTCGGTTCCCTGCGCGATCACGCTGTTGGCCGGCACTTCCTGATACGAAATCAGATTCTCCGGGATTTCCTCGGAATATTCCATCCGGTCTCTCGACATGCCCAGACGCTCATCTGCCAGAATGGTCTCCGCCTCATCTGCGTCCTCGTTGACCACATTCGGCATACGAACCATATCCGCTTCCATCTGTGCCGTAGACGAACTCATATGCAGCCGGATCACGCCGGTCATCAGAAGGACAATCACTGCGGCTACCGCCAGAATCACGGCGCCACTCAAAGCGAACACCCACTTCGGAATCCTGCCCACATCGTTTTTATCCTTCGTGATCGTGCGTTCCTTTACTTCTGCCGCGGACAGTTCTGTCAGGAACTCGCCCATGGTCTGCGTCCGATCCTGCGTCTTGATATGGAGCGCATTCATCAGCGCGGTTTCTGTCGGCTTGCTCAGTTTGACGCCCAGCCGGGACGGCTTCTTCAGTTCATCCTTGACGCTGCGCTCCATCGCATCCTCCGGCGTCACCTCCGTAAGCATTTTATAGAGCGTAGCCGCCAACGCGTACACGTCTGTCCAGGTCCCCTGATCGCCCCGGCTGCGATACTGCTCCTCCGGGGCATAACCCGGTTTGATGATTACAGACAGACTCTTGCTGTGCTTTGTGGTCGCGTAACGGGCCGCGCCAAAATCCAGGAGCTTGACCCGCAGGTTGTCAGGCTCATCCGGGTTCAACACATAGATATTGTCCGGCGCAATGTCCCGGTGAAGGATTCCCTCCTTATGTACGCTCTCCATGGCGGAAGCGATCTGCTTCGTGACATGAATCGCCTGCTCCGGCGTCATCTTTCCCTTCTCCTTCAGGTAATCCTTCAATGTCATACCTTCCAGAAATTCCATAACAATATAGGAAGTATTGTTTGCCTCAAAGCAATCGTAAATCTGGACGATCCCCGGTACGGATTCAAAACGGGCCAGCCGCCTGGCTTCCTCAATCGTCTTCACCAAGCCCTCCCGGTACTGCTCCTCCCGTTCTCCGGAATAGACCGTCACCGGCAGCTGCGTCGGCATCCGCGTGGCAAACTCTCCCGGCAGGTATTCCTTGATCGCAACCTTACGTTGCATCAGGTAATCCCACCCAACATATGTGATTCCAAATCCGCCAAAGCCCAGTACCTTTCCGACGATATACTTCTCTTTGAGTACCGTACCGGGCGGAATGTGGTACGACTGCTCCGCCGGTGTATCAAAGGCATACCCGCAATAAGGACAGACTTCAAAGCGATCGTCGTATTCCTTCATGCAGCCCATGCATAATCTGTTCATAGCACACTCCCGCTGCCCGCCTTATGACTGGCCGTTCTCTTTCTTCTCCAGGTCTTCCCAGGCAAATTCCTTCGTACAGCAGGGAATGATCATCAGATCTACCTTGCCAAGTGAAATGATGTCGTTGGCTTTCAGCACAACATGATCCAGAACCACATCGTCATTGACATAAAACAGCTCTCTGGCATCTCCCGCCTGCGCAAGGAACATCCTCTCCTTTGGCTCATAAACAATCACCGCATGACGGTCTCTGGAAACCGAACGCTCCCCTTCCAGACAGATATCCATATCGCGGCCGCGGCCAATAAAATTCCGCCCGCTTTTCAGCGTAAAGCTCTGGCCAAAATACTCGCCTTTCGTGCAGACCAGCCATCCCACCACCGGCTCTGCCTTCACCGGCGTGGCAATCGCTTCCTCATAATAACGACGCGTCGGTACATCGTCATCCGGCAAAGACTGCACCGGAGCGGCCGCGGACGGTTGTGGACGAACCGGTTCCATCGGAAGTACCTCGACTGGTTCCTGTCTCTTCTGAGTCACATCGGAATCGGTCGCAATATGCTGCACTGTAACCGCATCATCTTCAGCAACCCCACCTCCGCTGTAAAGAATCCATTGTTACATTCTCCGATCCATTTACCGGCCGCATGGCTACGGTCGTGGAATCATCAGACGCCCCGGCCGCCGCACCGCAATGTGGGCAGGACGCGTAACGATCTCCGTCATAGAAATGACCTTTTTCACACCTTTTCAAATTCATATCTATCCCTCCATTCTTTCTGTTACTTGATTATCTGGAACCGGGGCAGGCATAACCTTCCCGCCTCCGGTATCTCCACAGATTATTCTGCCGCAAAACCGCCCTATGACATTGGGCTGTCTACGGATTCCGGACTTTCTACGGCTGCCGATGTCTCTGTAATCTCCGACGCCTCAATCGTGAACGGTAACACCGTTGCCTCTGATACGGCGGTCGTCTCCGGCACTATCGTCGTTTCCGGTTCCGCCATTGTCTCTGGCGCCACCGTCGTTTCCGGCGCCACCGTCGTTTCCGGCGCTGCGGTTGTCTCTGGCGCTGCCGTTGTCTCCGGCGCTGCCGTTGTCTCCGGCGCTGCCGTTGTCTCTGGCGCTGCCGTTGTAACCGGCGCCGCGGTTGTGGCGGTTGTGGTCGATTTCTTCACAGAAGACGTCTGCTTCGCCGGATTCTTTCCTTTGCTGACCGTCAGATCCACAGAATCGCCGCGCAAAGCCGCCTCATCCTGTGCAATACTCTGCGTAATCACCTTTCCGGATGCAACCGAGTCGCTGTATGTTTCCGTCACGGTTCCGACTGCAAGTCCCAGCGTCTCGATCTCCTCTGTCGCCTCCTCCAGCGACATCAGCAACACGTTTTTCATATAGATTTTTTCCGGGCCGATACTGACTGTCACGGTCACGTAGGTATCCCGGTTCACAATCTCGTCCGCCTTCGGTTCCTGCGCCAGTACACGTCCCTCTGGCTCATCACTGTACTCTTCCACCGGATTCAGCTTCAGGCCTTTCTTTTCCAATGCGGCTCCCGCTTCTGCCCGATCCATGCCGATCAGGTCAGGAGCCTTCACCTGCTGGCTGTCATCGCCATCCAGACTTGCCTCATTCATACAGACCGTAACCATAATCTCTGTGCCCAACGCCACGTTGGCGCCCTCCATCTGACTGATCTCCAGAATGTGATTGTAAACGCCTTCGTCCATGGATTCCTTCATCTGAATATTCTCAAAACCGGCCTCCGCAAGCCGCTCCAGTCCTTCCTCACGCGCCAGTCCCCGCACCCGGGGAATCACACCTTTTTCCGAACCTTTGCTGATATGGACGACAATCTCCGTCCCCGCATCGAGCAGAGTCCCTACGGGCTTTTCCTGATAAGAAATCACATTTTCCCCAACTTCATCCGAATATTCCATCCGCTCTCTCGACATTTCCAGGCCAAGATCCTTCAATGCTTCTTCTGCTTCATCCGCATCCCGGTTCACGACATTGATCATGCGGACAGTTCCCTTTTGCAGTCCGGTCTCACCGGTCTCTTTCAGAGAAACACGCAGGAAACCAACTCCTATCACAATCATCAGCACCAGCAATACTCCTGCAATCGCCGCCGCCGCGATAACCGCTCCTTTCGGAATCCCTAACGGTTTCCGCAGATCCCGCCTTCTGTTGCGGTTCCTGGAAAAAGACTCCTCTGCTTCTCGCGTCACCCGGCCATTTAATTCCTCCTGAAACCGACGCATGGACTTGGTCTCATGAGAAAGTGCATGCTTCATGGCCGTCATCACATTCCTGGAAAGTCCCGTCTGGCTCAACAGTAGTTCCTGCTCCAGCCTGTCACCTTCGAGAATCTCCCGCCCGCTCACCAGGCAGCAGAACAGCTTTGCCAGGCCATATACATCTGTTTCCGGTCCCGGATTATCATAATTTACAATTCCCGGTTCCCCGCAGACATAGCGCCACGAACCAAAATCCTTCAGAATCAGCCGTCCGTCTCCCGTATACCAGAATGCCTCCGGATCAAGCATTCCATGGCTGACTCCAAGTTCATGGCATTTTTCCACGGCCTCCCAGGCCTTCCTCAGCAAAGTCAGCGCCTCGCTTTCACTCAGGCGTCCGTCGGCTAATCTGTCCCCCAGCGTCTGCAGTTCCCGTGCCTCCGTAATTGCATAGGCCGTCCGGTTCTCCTCAAAGCAGGCGCAATAGGTTATCACATCCGGCTCCCGGTACGCGCGAATCAGTTCCCGGCTCTCATGGATAAACGCCTGCAGCCCTTCCTGAAATCGTTCCTGCCTTGATTCATAAATGGTCATCTGCGGATTCCCGCCACGCGAGGCACAATATCTGGGGAAATATTCCTGAATCCGTACCTGACGGTCAAAGATGGCATCCCAGCCCCGGTAACAGATATCCACATCACGCACCCGGATCACGGTTCCCACAATATAGCGGCTGTGCAGGATCGTTCCCGGCATCAGCCCCATATCTGCCTCCCGTGTCACACCGTGAACGTATCCGCAATAAGGACATTTGTCTTCATATTCCTCGGCGTATTCCTTCATACAGTTCAGACAACGCCTCATACGTCCTGATCCTCTCCATACTCCATCGTCAGCCAATCCAGAAGACCGGCCAGTTCCTCAAACTCATTGTTGCTCTCGACATAAGTTTTCATCATATTTTTGTTGAGGGGCAACCCATTCCCGCCCTGAAGGTTATACACATCCTGCGCGGTCTCTCCCAGGAGATAATATACCAGACTATCCGCCGCTTCCTTGGCATCCCCCTCCAGGCTGCCGTCAATACTCCAGAGAGAGGTGAACTGTCCCCGAATCTTCCCGTCCTTCCAGAGACTCTCCATCACTTCCATCCGGTAAATGCCGCCCAGGCTGGCCCGGATAACCTCATAGTCATCCGTCGTTCCCAGATAATACGCTGTCCGGCGTTCCAGGAACGGTTCGTAACCCTTTTCTCCGGTCTCCGGCTCCTCAAACGCTTCCTGCCCGGCAGCGTCCGCAAACGCCGTACGATACATCTCGCGCACTTCACTGCTCACACAATAGCTGACGTTTCCTTCTGAATCAATCAGCTGGCTTATGTTCGTTACCTCGTCTGCCCGGAAATCCTCCGGGATCTGGTTCGTATTGACATAGAGCACCGGTGCGCGGAACGAAATCGGAATCTGTTTCTTCTCCTCCCCGAAATATGCCTGGAATCCCTTATCCTTCATAAAGTAATAATTCTTCTCATCCAACGTATCATATGTGGTATCCAGCGTCCCCAGCCTTGCCCAAAGCTCTGCATCAGCCGCCGTGATCGATGTGGTTTCAAAGACGGCCGGCAGCGTACTTGCCTCCATCAGCTGTCCGGCATATTCCTCTGACGAATCTCCGGAGATCAGTTCCAGCGTGACGCTGGAAAATCTTTCCTGATATTCTTCTGCCATCTTCCCGAGCATTTCCTCCGATGTGATCCGTTCCACATGTTTCGTTTCACCCGTTTCCGTTCCTATCGCGGACGCTGCCTCAATCTCAGAAAGTTTCTCTGCATTGATGTCCGGCATCTCAACACGAATCGCCGCTGCAATCCGATAGAGCGCCTGCTGTTTCCCCCGATACACCCAGAGACATCCTGCTCCCGCCGCGAGCACCACCAGACAGATTCCTGCGATACCGATTCCACGCCGGAACTTTCTGCGTTTCAGTTCCGCATCGACCGTAAGTATTTTCGTCTGATTCTGAATGGCCTCCTTGAACTGATCCACATTGCGGAAACGCAGCTCCTGGTTCAGGGCCATTGCCCTCATGATACTGGTATTCAGATACTCCGGTAGGTCCGGCACAAAAGTCACAGGCGGTGGGAGCTTATCATCCACAACCCGGTTCACGGACTCCTCCGGCATCCTTCCGGTGATCGACCGGTAAAGCACTGCACCGACCGCATAAATATCTGTCCACGGTCCCTGACGGCTCCGGCTCCGATACTGCTCCGGCGGCGCATAACCTGGCTTCAGGATAATCGAGAGCGTCTTTTCTTCCTCTCCGCTCGAAAAACGCGCCGCGCCGAAGTCAATCAGCTTCACCCGGTATCGATCGGATCCCGGTTCCTCCGGCACCAGAAAAATATTATCCGGACTCACATCACGGTGAATGATGCCCACCTTGTGAATCTCTTTCAACGCATCCAGCACAGACATGACGACATGAACCGCCTCGTCTACCTCCACCTTTCCGCCATGCTGCTTAATATATTCCTTATAGGACATGCCGTCCAGAAACTCCATAGCAATGTATGCCGTATTGTTCTCCTCGAAGAACTCATACACATTTACGATATTCGGATGCGTGTTAAAGCGCGCCATATTCCTCGCTTCCGCCAGGAACCGTTCTTTGCCGCCGCGAAACTCCTCTGCCCGGTTTCCGGAATAGACGATCACTTCCTTCTCTCCCGGCACACGATTGACGATTCCATTGGGATAATATTCCTTGACTGCTACCTTCTTCTCCAGAACCGTATCCCATGCACGGTAGGTAATGCCAAATCCACCGAATCCGACCGTCGTACCGACCAGATAGCGATCCTTCAGCTTCACCCCCGGATACAGATGATACGCTTCCTTAGGCGGACTCCCCGGTATAAAACCACACCAGGGACAGACCCCATAGGCTTCGTCAAACGTTTTCATGCAGTTTAAGCAAATCATCCCTGCCGTCCTCCTGTTTTCCCAAATATCGGATCAGAACCGCCGTCGTATTGTCCTGTCCTCTCACTCTGCGGTCCATAGCCATATCCGTCAGCCGATCCGCTGCGATTGCCATATCAATGTCATTATCCGTTGCCATCGCCCAGACCTGGCTCTCATTCAGGCTTTTGTAAATTCCATCGCTGCAGAGTACCACAATATCGCCCGGCTCCAGCTTCAGAGGAGTCCGGTTGGAATCGATATACTGAACATGATTCATGCCGAGAAAACTGATCAGCGCGTCCGCCTGCGGCGTCGCCGATTCCCGGTCAAATTCCTCCCTGCTGATCACGCCGGCATCCAGCCTTTGCTTTAACAGCAGACGATAATTGTGTTCCACATTCAGTGAACGAATCCGGTCGCCACGAATCAGATAAATCATGCTGTCTCCCACCGACACCCAGTACATCTGATCGCCCTGAAAGCTCGCGGCCACCAGTGTCGTCCCGGCCCCCAGCGCTTTTCCCCTTTCATTGCGCAACGCTGTCACCGCCTGATCCATCCTGCCAACTTCCCCGGTCAGGAAATCCGACATCGGAAGATTTCCCGACCTGCGGCGAAAATCCTGAATCATCTGCTGAATGGCCGTCTGGCTGGCCCGTTCTCCACCTTCGAGACCGCCCATGCCATCACAGACGACCGCCAGAATCTGATCGGAGTCAATGCAATAATAAGCAGCGTCCTGCTGATATTTTCTGGTTCCCAGGATGCTGCTTGCCCCTACATCATAAGTGGGATTCCAGCCACGCTTTTCCTCAACGATATTCATATCTCACTCCCAATTCAATGACGCATGACGCACTGGCCAGGGCAAACCTGGCCGGCGGGCTGACAAAGCAATCCATTCCCCGTTTCAGGCGTTGCCCATTGTAATACACACCGTTTACCGACAGGTCACGGATGCAGAAACGCCGCGTCTGCTCCACCCAGGTAATCAGGCAATGAACCCGGCTGATATCATTCGGTCTCTCCACACAGATATTTGCCTCTGTCTTCGACCGCCCCAGCTTCAGCGTCTCGTTTCGGGGGATATTCCAGTTTTTCCCCTTTTCCGGTCCCAGGACGACGGACACATAAGGAAGCGCCACCTTCTGCGGCTGCCTGGCTGGCGCCTGCGGCCTCGCCGGGGTAACCTTCGCCGGGGTAATCCTCGTCGGAGTAACCGGCCTGACCGGAATTCCCAGTCTCTGCGGCGGCGCAGACCGATTCTGCACCGCTGGACGCACCTGCGCTGCCGGTCTCGCCTGTGCTGTTGGTCTCACCTGTGCTGCCGGTCTCGCAACCGGCATTTCCATTCCTGCAGCGATTTCCGCGATAAACCGTTGCATGGTTTTTGTCCGCTGATTGGCCTTGAGCGCCAGCGCCCGATCCACTGCATCCGAAATCCCCGCCGACACCCCGACATTCATTTCCTTCAGAGAGACATAGTCCTGTCCCGCCAGGCGATCCGGAGCCGTCGGAATATATTTTCCGGTCAGCGCGTAATAGTAAGTTCCTGCCAGCGAATATACATCCGTGAAACTTCCCTGCACCATTTCCGTCGAATACTGCTCCGGCGGTGCGAAGCATGGCTTCAAAACGACAGACAATCCCGACTGCATGCCGGTCTGCGTCTGTTTTGCACTGCCAAAATCAATCAGTTTCACCTGATCCTGCCTCGTGATAAAAATATTTTCCGGTGTGATATCCCGGTGAATAATCTTCGTTTTTGTATGAATCACATCCATCGAGACGGCAACCTGAAGAACAATATCTGTAGCTTTCTGCACCGGAAGCCGCCCCTTCGTCGCACGGACAATCTGCTGGAGATTCGCTCCGTCCAGATATTCCATGACAAAATACGCCGTATTGTTCTCCTGAAACACATCGGTGATATCCACAACCGACGGAATATTCTCCAGACGGCTTAAGATACGGGTTTCATCAAAGAACCGCTTCAGTCCGGCCCGGTAAGGCAGCTCCACCTGTTCCGACAAAACCTCCAGCATCCGTCCGTGCTCGCTGCGCCTGCAGATTTCATTCGGCGCGTATTCCTTCACACAGCAAATCGCCTGCTTCGCATAGTCAAACGCCTTATAGGTAATTCCAAATCCGCCCTCTCCCAGCGTTCTCCCCAGGTAATACCTTTGCTGCAGGACCGTACCCGGAGGAAGTGCCCTCTGATAGACCTTCCCCTCAAATCGTGTCTGATATCCACACTTCGCACAGCATCCGTTCACGAACCCTGGTGCAAAACAATTCGGGCAAAAATCTGTCTGCATTCCGCTCACCACCTGACTGTGATTTTCAAGGTACCGGCCTCGATCCGGTCTCCCGGCATCAGCGGATGCCGGCTGTGAATCTCCTTCCCATTCACCTGCGTTCCGTTCAGAGAATTCAGATCAGAAATAGATACATGCTCCTTTTCCCGTTCCAGACAGAAATGTCGCCGGGAAAGCTCCCTGTCATTCAGACAGATGTCGCAGGAAGGCGAACGCCCTACCAGCAGCCTGCGGTCAAATTCCCAGACCGCTTCCGATTCCCCGCCTTCTGCAGAAAGAATCCGGACATCCATCTGGATCCGGTCGTCCTGCGTCTGTCCGGACGCCGTTTCCTCCTGCGCCTTTTTCTTTCTCGAAGTGACAGCTACCACGATCGCCACGACAATCAGCGCTGCAAAAATCAGAAACAGTATGCCGCTTATATCCTGCGGCATCCCCGGAATCAGCCGCTCGGGCTCTGGTTCCGGCTCCGGCCTTGTCTCCGCGCTGTCGATCTCAATTGTCAAGCTGCTTTCCGCAAGTGGATTTTTCTCCATCGAGACGTCCGTCAGATTGGTCAATGTCAGCTCATAGGTTCCGTTCCAGACTGGTTTGTCTACTGTCAGCTTTACCGCAGCGGCCAGATCTTCATCCACGGCCACCGAAACCACACCCAGGTCCGCCAGTCCATCCTCTCCGCTGTAACGAACCTGATAATTCGCCGCTGCATCCATTCCATACAACGGTTCACTGAACACGAGACGGATCGCCTGTCCTCCGGCATATTGCCACTCCACCAGAGACGGCGCCTCTTCATCCGGGATCCAGTGATCGTTTACTGCATCCTTCCGGAGCACCACTCCGTCCGCAAGTTTCAGACTGAATGTTTCCGTCTGATAACTCACCAGATTCGTCGCCGCCCGATACCGTGCGCAGACATCGGAATCCAGCAATTCACAGAGTCCCGTCAGCAGATTATCCTCTCCCGTCTTCTCAAACACAGTCAAGGTTCCACCCGAAGACCTTGCGAATGTTCCAAGACCGTCCAGGTACTCCTTCTTCGTATCCGCCGGACCGAATGCGTAAACCGGAATGGAACGATCCTGAAGCCGTGTCAGGGCCTCGTCAGCCTGTGTCTTTCCCACGGTAAAATCTTCTCCATCCGTCAGCACGACAAAAACCGTCCGGCTCCGTTCGGTCTCTCTCTCCGCATCCGCGGCCGCCAGGTATATGGCCTCAAACAGCAGCGTCTCCTGATTGTCATTATCAAGCGCATCCAGCACCGCAGCCATTTCCTCCGGCGTCTGTTCTCCGTCTGTCACTCGCGTCACTTCATCGCCAAAGGCATACAAAACCAGACGGTCTTCATTCCCCAAAGTATCCTGCAGGGCCTGAATCGACGCTTTCATCCGGGCAAAACTACTGTCTGAGATCGAAGCAGAAATATCGACCAGCACATAATACCCAATGCCATTACCGGTCTCCCCAAACACCTGCGGGGTCTCCTGCAGCACCAGCTTCTCCTGACCCAGCCAGGCCTCACCTCCCTGCATTTCCTCCGGAGTAACCCCGCTGCCATACACGACGACCTCCGGCATATTCAGATACACCTGCCCGATCCTTCGTTCTCCGGCCGCCGTAGCGGATTCCGTTCCCGTCTCTGTCGCCCGGGCCGTCCCCGCAGTCAGTAAAACCAGCAGCAGCACAAACGCAGCCAGTCCGTTCCGGTATCTCCCGCTCTTTCTCATACTTGTCTCCTTTATCCGCCCCTTGCCTGACGGCAATTTCCTTCATTCGCCCCTTGCCTGACGGCAATTTCCTTCATTCGCACCGCACGCACGCCCGGTCTCCCCAGCGGATACGCAGTATCTGCATCGCAGCCGATCTCACGAATCCAGCCACACTGCCACAGCAGAAAAATTATCCATATTCCGGTTTCTGCCATTTTTGCGCACAATGGCGGCCATCTGTCTCACCCAGTCTTCCGGATCCTTCGCATGCTTCAGACAGTGCATCATCTTCTTCTCATCGATCAATTCCCAGAATCCGTCTGTACACAGCAGGAAAGCCTGTTTCCCGGTTCGTTCTTTCGGCGGCTCGATCTGATACCTCGGATCATCCCAGTCCGCCCCCAGTACCCGCAACAGCCGGTTGCGATCCGGATGATTGCGAATCTGCTTTTCCCGAATCTGTCCGGCGGCCACCAACATCTGGGGAACACTGTGATCTAGCGTGCGCCCCGCCAGCTTTCCATTCTCAAACCAGTACAGGCGGCTGTCTCCGATATGTCCCCAGCGAACCTGCCCTGCCTCCACATAGAGCACAACTAATGTTGTCTTCATGTCTCTGGCGGAAAGGTCTTCCCGCTGCTTCTTTATGATTGCGTCCTGGGCACTCTGAAACGCCCTCCCCAGGCTCTCCTCGCCGCCTCCAAGTTCCGCAAAACACATAATGGCGGACTCGACCGCAAGCTGGGACGCCAGCTCACCTTTTCCGTGTCCGCCAAGACCGTCGGCGAGAACAAAACAGTACTCCTGCTCATTCTGATACATACCGACATTATCCTCATTGTTTCCCCGATCTCCCGGATCACTGAACAAATAACAGGGAGGCATCTCTTCCACCCACCTTTCCACCTTCTTCGCCGACAGCCAGCCATCCGCCCGCGGAAGGGGAAAACGCCCCTCCCGCGCACATGGTCAACCGCCTTCGGTCAGACCCCATTGCCTGACGCCATCCGCATCAGTTCAGCCGGAATCCGTTTCGTCTACTGCTTCCCAGATAAATCACCGTACCTCTGGAAAGCTGCTTCGGCTGCCCGCTCTCCAGGCGGCTTCCGCTCTCCAGATAAGTACCGTTGCTCGAATAATCCGTCACAACATACTGATTCGAACGACCATCAAAACGAACCACGCAATGCTTGCGGCTGACATCCGTCGCAGACTGGTCAAAGACAATATTCGCTTCCTGGGTAGAACGGCCAAAGACCAGCTCCGAGCCGTCAGCCAGGTCAAACGTCGCATCCTTGTACATACCGACCGTACCCACGATTACGCCCCGGTTCTGCACTACATTGGTATCGCCCGGCTTCTTCTCCTGCTCGACAAATTTTCCAAAACGAATGGAATTGGAAAACGCGATCAGCATACCAAACACCTTCGCCACCGGCCAGAATGCCGGTATAATATTCATCCACGCCGTATTCGGATTGAAACCAAACAATTCATAAAACTTCTGATAATACAGGAACGTGAATACCATGTTAGCAAGAACGTAGACGATCAAAAGCACCGTGATAATCGCCATATTCCCTGTCAGCTTATACAGAAGCGTCAGAATCAGCCCCACCGACACCCATGTAACCAGAGAATTGCCAAAGAAAAAGATGTACCAGACCGGACAGCGTGCAATCTTCATCTGATAAATCTGACGGGCGACCGGCACAAACGGCATAAAGTCTCCCTCTACCTTCGCCTTCCGTCCCGTACACATCAAAGCATACCCATGGACAAAATAAGTAGCCAGCACAAATGCGATGCCCAGTACAGCAATCAGCATACTGATTCCCTGAATCATACCTGCAATTCCGTCAATCAATTGTTCCAACTCATAAATATCACTCAAACCTGACATATTTCTGCCTCCCTCACCTGTTTGTATATAGATCCCCCTGAGCATGGCCAAAAAACGGTCACATGCCCTGTCGCATCATCCTGAAACCGGATCCGATGCTGGTCTTTCTTCCGGATCAGTCCAGTTCCCAGTTGAACGCCTCGTCACAGCACGGGATCAGCATCAGCTGGACATCCCCAATCTGCATCACATCATTCTTCTTCATCTGAACCGGCGAAAGTACAACATTCCCATTGATATAGAACAGTTCTCTCGACTCGCCCGGCTGCGCGATGAAAATATTCTTCCTCGGCTCATGAATAATGGTCGCGTGCCGCTCTCTGGATACACTGTTCTCTCCGGCCAGGCAGATATCCATCTGCGAGCCGCGGCCAATGAAGTTCCGTCCGCTCTTCAAACGGAAATCCTGCCCGTAAAATTTCCCTTTCGTGCAAACCAGCCAGCCGACTGTCGGAGCTGCCGACACCGCGCCGCTCTCTACCGCTTTCTTACTCTGGTAAATGCTGATCGTCTTATTGTCATCCTCATCGACCGGAGCAACGCCGCCCATGCCCGCACTGCTGTTGTACGAGTCCAGATCCAGCGTCTCCCTGTCCCCGCTTCCCGGGGCATCCTGAAACGGCACCGTTCTGCCTTCATCCGGACTGACACCGCCTCCACAGTGCGGACAGGATGAATAAATATCACTGTCATAAAAATGTCCGTTGCTGCATTTCGTTAACTTCATTTCTGATGTTCTCCTTTCCCCGTCATCCACTCCCGCCGGCCTTATCTTCCTCTGCCGTGTTTCCTGCATGACTGCTGCGGTCATTATATCAAAAATTATCTGCCCATGCCCCCGTCATACAAAAACAGCCCTTTTTTATACAAAAACAGCCCTTTTCTATGTCTCTGATTCCTCGGAAGATTCTCTGGCCATAAAATCGGTATAGCACTTTCTCGTAATCGGATACCGGGATTTGCTGATGGGAATCCTCTCCCCGCTCTCCACAACAATCCATCTTCCCTCAATCTGCCGGACCCGACGCATATTGACGACGTAACTCTTGTGGCATTGAATGAAATCCTCCGTCAGCTGTTCTTTCAGCTTCTGTAACCGCCCATAACAGTCATAGCGGCCGCTTCTCGTCCGGATCTCCACCAGATGCCCCACACTCTCCAGATATACAACCTCACGGAAATCAATCGACTGAATCCTGCCCCTGCGCCGAATCAGCAACCCACACCCCGGCTCAGGCTCCATTTCTCTGAGCAGACGGGCAAAGCACTCCGTCACTGCTCTCTGCTCCAGTGGTTTGACCAGAAATCCGCCCGGCAAAATCTCCCGGATAAAAATCTGTTCCACAAAACGCTGCGGACACTCCGCCATATAAACCATCTTTGCAAAAGGGCACTGATCCCGGATTTCCCGAACCATTTTCACCCAGTTTCTCCCGGGATCCCACTCCAGGCTGATCAGAATCACCTGATAAGGCACATTTCCCAGTTCCAGAATTTTTATCAGCGACGACGGATCCGGATACCAGTCACATTGCCTGATTTCCTGGATCTGTCCGGCCACATGTTCAATCTGCCGCCGGACAGACACATCCGCGTCACATATTGCTACCTTTATCATCACTCAAAGCTTTTCCTTCCTCATTACCCCGTTTTGTCACTCCAGAATCCCTTCCAGGAACGCCTTTATCTTCTCCTTACTAAACAGATCCAGGACAGAAAATTCTATATACTCATCGTCTTCCTCTTCAGACGCTTCCTCTTCCCCCGGTACAATCACCCGATCGGCCTCATCCCGGTCAATCAATCTGGTGTCCAGTACCATATACCACGTTCCGTCATCCTTTTCCATATTGATCACATTACTCTCGCCGGAATTCGCTTCATCAAAGAACACAGTCGCCTTATCGCCCTTGATTCGTGTCTCCGTCACCTGAAAATCGACCTCGGGATATCCCATCTCATTCATCTGATCTCCCAGCATTCCCTGGAACAACGGCATGACATTAAGCAGATCCTCCGCGCTGATACCCAGGTCGACTCCCGAAACCTTTCCGGCAATCTTCATCACGATGTCCATACCGGACGTCAGCGCGTCGACCGTATCCTCATCCATACAATCCATCATTCCCTGCACATCCATCGCGTTCACTGCATCCTCAAACGCTTCGATCGTATCCTCTGGCATGGCCTCCTTCGTCATAGAAACCGACAGACTACAGCCCGTTCCCAACAACAGGAACGACGACGCCAGCCCCACCAGAAAAGGCCGACCAAACTTTGTCTTTTTCAATACCCGCACCCTCTTTCTGGCTAAAATAAGCCATTGTTATCATACCATATCCAAACTCGCAAAAACTGGCTATTTTTGTCGATAAATGGGCCATTTTTGTTCATTATGTATCCGATTATCATTTTCAGATCACATCCCAACAAAAAAGCGGACCTCTCACGAATAAGAGATCCGCCCTTACAATGCCCGTCAGGGACTTTATTTTCCATCAGCCGGAAGCGTTTTAAAATAATGTATAATAAGAGGAACCGTCGTAATAAAAGTCAGTATATCGCTTATGGCCTGCGCCGACTGGATTCCCAGAATACCCAAAAAATGCGTTCCTATTATAATAGTGGGTATAAAGAAAAGGCCGTTTCGGAACAATGAGGAAACAAACGCCAAAAACGCCTTTCCCGTGCTCTGGAAGGTCATATTGGAAACCACGCCTAACGGCTGAAAAAGCATACTCACACACTGAAGTCTTAACGCCAGGATCCCGATATCCAGGACCTCAGGATCTTTTCGGAATATACCGACCGCATAAGGAGCGGCGAAAAAACAGGCAATTGCACAGGTGCCTAAAATTCCCTCGCTTAAAATCCATGTAAATCGGAAAGCTTTCCTCACCCTTGAATATTTCTTCGCCCCGTAATTGAATCCGCTTACAGGCTGATACCCCTGGCCGACTCCAAGACCGACCGCAAACACAAGGAAAACAATCCGCGAAACGATACTCATGGCGGCAACGGCAGCGTCTCCATAAACAGCGGCATAGTTATTTAACAGCATGGTTGAAATGCTTTGAAGTCCCTGCCTTGACATCGAAGGGAACCCAATCGTTACGATTTCCTTAAATTTATCCGGGTCAAACTTAATATGTGCAAGTTTCAGTTTGACTGACGTCTTCCCCCGAACAAAAAACGAAAGAAGGATAAAAAAGCTGACGATCTGCGAAAATGCCGTGGAAAGACCGGCTCCGTATATTCCCAGTCCGAAATAAAAGATAAGGATCGGATCGCCGATCATATTTAAAAGCGCGCCGGAGACAAGACCGATCATTGCAAAGTTTGCCTTCCCCTCAAATCTCAGAATGTTATTCATGACAAACCCACAGACGGTAAAAGGTGCTGCGGCAATGATAAATTTCACATAAGTGGCCGCATATGGCAGAATCGTCTCCGTGCTGCCCAGAAGCCTTAAAAAAGGATTTAAAAAAGCCAGGCATATCCCGCCGATGACGATACTTAAAATAAATGCAATCGCAAAAGATATCGTAGCATATTCTCCGGCTGCTTCCTCATCCTTTTCTCCCAGACTTCTTGCGATATTGCTTCCGGCTCCCTGGCCGAACATAAACCCGATTGCCTGTAAAACCGACATGAACCCGAACACAATGCCCACGGCTCCGCTGGCGCTTAAGCCGATCTGACTGACAAAATAGGTATCTGCAATATTATATAAATTTGTAACCAGCATACTGATGGTAGCCGGTATTCCCAGTGAAAGAATAATCCGGTTCACCGAGCCCTCAGTCATTATTTTAAACTGTGTATCGTTATTTTCTTTCTGCACAACTCGTACCTCATTCATACCATTACGACCTCCCGTGACCGAAGCCACAGGAGGTTCCCTGTGCCTGCAGGACAGATCAGTTTACAAACGTCGTCATCTCAGAAAAATCATTTCTCTCAGTCGGGCCGGTAACCGCATCTGCATCAAGTGTACCTGTGTCCGTCGCCTCGCCGATCAGAATCGCTCCCACAAATGCCATCTCATCCGGGATACCAAGCTGCGCTTTATATTCTGCCTGTTTCTCGCCGTTCAGAGCAATGGATGGAGACGAAACAATTTTCGTTCCGTAACCGAGTGCCAGAGCCGCCGAATTCATCGCCTGAGTCGCAAGACCCGCATCATACTCCTTGCCATCGCCACAGGAAATCAAAATAGCCAGAGGCGCGTCGGCAATGCCTGCCTTTGCGATCCCGCCCATGGCTCCGGCCGGCAATCCCGCACTCATATCGTCGGCAATCTGCTGCAATACATCATGAGAAGTTACCGCAGTGAAATGCCAGTTTTGCATATTCATACCGCTTTGTGCATTGATTCCTGCTTCCAGAATCGTCCGCATATCTTCTTCCGATACCGGAGTGTCTTCAAAATATTGATTGGTCTTCACTTCGGTCAGATACTGCGCAAATGCTTCGTTACTTACTGTGTTTACCGATTCCTGGACAGTATCTGCGGCTTCCCTGGTATCTCCGGCCTGTTCTTCCGTCGCAGCCGTTTCCGCATCCGTCGATGTTTCTGACTCAAAGGCTTCCGTCGTTGCTGCTGTCGTTTCGGCAACGGCAGTGGAGCAGCCGGTCAAAGCAACTGCAAGTAACAGTGAAATCATCCATCTTTTCTTCATAAAACAGCTCCTCCTTGACATCAATAATTGTGTTCATTATAATATAGTTAGAAAAAAGCATCAAGTGCGTAGAAAAAACTAACCTGGTCATAGAAACCGAACCAGAGAAAGCAGAGGAAATGACCTTCGAAGATTTCAAAGAGATGCTGAAAGGCATTGACACCGATTGTGAAGCGTGCCCGGTAAAAAATGCAATCGCTTTATTTCAGGGGAAATGGACCGCCAGAGTTTTGCTGGAACTGATCCGCAACGAACCGTTACGTTTCAAGGAACTCCAGCGCAAAGTAACCGGCGTAACCAACAATATGCTTACCGTAACCTTAAAAGATTTAGAGGCGCGAGGCCTGATTATCCGGACTCAGTATCAGGAAGTCCCATTAAGGGTCGAATATTCTCTGACGGAAGAAGGGCGCAGCCTTTATACGATCTTTGTCGCTATGGCGGCATGGGCAAATGAACACAACGTTCCGGAAACGAAAAAGCTTTCTGTGTAACAAAAAGCACTGGAAAGCTTTTTGATGTTTTTAAATGTCATATGGTACATAAATGATGAGACAACTGACTAAACTTTTTCAAAATGCATTTCATTCTTTCGAAGAAACCCTCGACTACACCAGCCCAGGGCGATCCTACGAAGATGAACCCATCCATCTTTCACCGGAGCATGAAAAAAAGCTGCCACCAAAGGAATACCGCCGCATGCGGGATCTTGCTTTGCAGTCACCCTTCAACCGCAACAACGACGCGAAAATCTTTTATCTGCAAGCCCGGTATATGGAGCAGTTTGAGGATGACTGCCCTTATGATAGCGAAGTGCTTCATTACTATCCCACCTATCAGAGTTTGTCCACGGCCGAGCTGCGGGGATATTTTACCTGGCGTACCCGGCTGCGTCATGGACAGCTTGAAAAGACTTCTCTGTCCTACGCCTACCTCTATATATACGAACTCCTGCATCGGATCGGTGCAACGGACAAAGAAAACGGGTTCGAAAAACTCACCTGGTTTTATGAACAATATGGTGCCCTGGATCCGCAGATCCAACGTTATGCAGGGCAATGGATTATCGATTATGCCATTTATTATAATCTGCCGCCGGAACGCGTCCGGGCTTACACAAATGCAGACTTTGACGAGGCCATGGACGCCATGCGGCATTGCGATACTGTCAGTGATGAGGTGCTGTTTCCGGCAATCATGCGGCTCTCTTCCTATCGTCTGGACAAGTCCCGCGCCTACAAGCTGCATCCGGCAGAACTGGCGCAGGTCATCTGTGAAGCCTACCGCAGACTCAATGCCCGCTACGCGAAACGCTATCAGTGCCCCTATACAGAAAAGCTTTATGGGCATAAGGTAAAAACCTGGTATCAGCCTTTCCGTGCGGCAGTATTTTTCAATCATGTCCGACGGGATCATTTTGAATATTGGCTCAGCCCTGTGCAGTGTTATCGTTGTGAGCAAAATCAATGGAATGTGGAACGTGCTTATCTCCTGCCTCAGCGAAACCGGGATCTGGGTGTGTTTGTCCGCGCAGCTGACCGGCTAGTAAGAGAAGCTTATGACATACGCCCGGCTCTCAAAGCCGGCAATGAAACCAAAACCATGATACGCCTGATCGAGGATGCCATCGCAGAACAAAAAAAAGCAGCTACACCCATAATCGAATTCGATCTGCGCCAGCTGAACCGGATCCGCAAAAGCTCGGAAATAATCGGAAGAAAGCTGATGACGGAGGAAGAACGCGATACGGATGGAAGTCAGTCTCCGACAACGGCAGGTGAGGCACCATCTTCTGTCGATCAGAAGAAGATTCCGGTCACTGATTCCGCAATTCCGCTTTCCGCTTCGTCCGCCGGATTCACAGGATCAGCAGATTCTCCATACGCCTCCACGGTTTCGCCAGCCGAATCCACATCCGGCGGCTGCCCCCTCTCCGGCGATGAACTGCGTTTCTTACAGATCCTGCTATACGGCGGAGACTTGCAGAGTTTCCTGTCGGAAAAGCACCTCATGGCCTCCGTACTGGCCGAGGCTGTCAACGAGCAGCTCTATGACGAATTTGCCGATACGGTGATTACATTTAATGAAAATACGCCCGTAATCGTAGATGATTATCGGGATGACCTGAAAGGAATGATACCAAGTTGAAGATACCAAAACGAATCGCCGCTACTCTTATCAATGCTCTCAAGGGCGGCGTTGTTCCCCGTATCGGATTGCCCTATATTACCGTTGGTCGGGAACAGGAAATCAACGCCCTGCTCCATGACGTAGAAATTATTGCCGACGGCGGAGCGGCATTTCGTTTCATTTCCGGCAAATACGGCAGCGGCAAGAGCTTCTTGCTGCAAACCATCCGCAACTATGTCATGGATAAAAATTTCGTGGTTGTGGACGCCGACCTGTCCCCGGAACGCCGTCTTCAGGGTACCCGAGGCCAGGGGCTGGCGACTTATAAGGAACTGATCCGCAATATGTCTACCAAAACCCGTCCCGAAGGCGGCGCTCTGCCGCTGGTTCTGGACAAATGGATCAGCGGCATCCAGAGCACAGTGGCTGTAGATACCGGTCTGTCCTTTGACGATCCGGAATTCAGCCGGCTCGTTCAGCAGAAAATCTTTACGGTCATCAATGATCTGAACGGCATGGTGCACGGCTTTGATTTCGCCAGACTGCTGACCCTCTATTATGAAGCATATTTCAATAATGACGAGGAAACCAAAGCGAAAGTCATCCGCTGGTTCCGCGGGGAATATCTGACAAAGACCGAGGCCCGCCAGGATCTGGGCGTCAATGTCATCATCACGGATGACGACTGGTACGAATATATCAAGATTTTCGCAGCCTTCCTGAAAAATGCGGGTTATGCCGGTATGCTGGTACTCATTGACGAGCTGGTCAATATCTATAAGATTCCCAACAGCATTACCCGGCAGTATAACTACGAAAAGATCCTTACCATGTACAATGACACTCTGCAGGGCAAAGCCAGTCATCTGGGCATCATTCTCTGCGGGACGCCTCAGTGTATCGAAGACACCCGCAGAGGAGTTTACAGCTACGAAGCCCTGCGCTCGCGGCTGGCCGAAGGACGCTTTGCCCGCGAAGATACCCGCGATCTGCTGGCTCCCATCATTAAACTGGCTCCCCTGACCAACGAGGAGATGCTGATTCTCGTAGAAAAACTGTCCGATATTCATGCTCAGCTCTTTGGTTATGAACGCCGGCTGACTCAGGACGACCTGATTACCTTTATCCGCATCGAATACAGCCGGGTGGGCGCCAATTCCCACATCACTCCCAGAGAGATTATCCGGGACTTCATCGAGCTGCTGGACATCCTCTTTCAGAATCCCCGGCTTGACGTAGCCTCTCTCATGAACTCAGAGGATTTCTCCTACGCGCAGACTCCTCTGGAAGAACAGGCGACGGATCATCTGGGGGAATATGCAGAATTTACGTTGTAAGGAGATGGGAACTCTGTGAATACTTTTAACCGCTATGCGCCTTTTATCCAGGACTATATCTACCAGAACGGCTGGGAATCGCTGCGGGCTGTCCAGGCCGCGGCGGCGGATGTGATTTTCAACACCGACCAGAATCTGCTGCTCACGGCTTCCACTGCCTCCGGCAAGACGGAAGCCGCTTTTTTCCCCATCCTCACTCTCTTTACCGAAGATATGCCTTCCTCTGTGGGCGCGATCTACATCGGCCCGCTAAAGGCCCTGATCAATGACCAGTTTATCCGCCTCTACGATCTCTGTAAGGAAGCGGACATCCCGGTCTGGCACTGGCACGGAGACGTATCACAATCGCATAAAAACAAGATGATGAAGCACCCCTCCGGTATCCTGCAGATCACTCCGGAGAGTCTGGAAGCCATGCTCCTGCACCGGCGCTCCGCCATCGCAAAACTCTTTGGCGATCTGCGGTTCATCGTCATCGACGAGGTGCATTCTCTCATGCGCGGAGACCGGGGCGGGCAGACGCTGTGCCTGATCGAACGCCTGTGCCGTCTGGCAAATGTCAATCCACGACGCATCGGTCTCTCCGCCACCATCGGCGACCCCAGAGACGCGGGAGCCTTTCTTTCCGCAGGGACCGGCCGGCAGACGATCGTCCCGAAGCTGCCGCAGGGCAGAATGAAATGGCGGCTCTCGATGGAACATTTTTATACCTTCCCGCCGACCAACCCCGGCGCGCCTACACGAATCCATGGACAGGTTCCGCCGGAAACCGTATCGGTATCCGATACTCAGGAGACCGATGATGCTCTGTCGCCCAGAACTGACATCGCCCCGAAAGAAGCCGACCCCGGCATCGGATATATCTTTGAACACACCAGAGGCAAAAAGTGTCTTGTCTTCGTCAATTCCAGAGAGGAATGTGAGGCTGTCACTACAACTTTACGCCAGTACTGCGAAGCAAAGAACGAACCGGACCGCTTCCTCATTCATCACGGCAATCTGTCCCAATCCTACCGGGAGACCGCCGAAGCAGTAATGAAAGATGAAGAGCAGTTCCAGACCACGGTTACGACCGCCACTCTGGAACTGGGCATCGATATCGGCAGGCTGGAACGCGCTTTTCAGATCGACGCGCCGTTTACCGTTTCCTCTTTCCTCCAGCGTATGGGACGCACCGGGCGCCGCGACCTGCCGCCGGAGATGTGGTTTGTCATGCGAGAGGAACCTCCCGAACCTCGGGCTCTCCTGCCCGTCACCATCCCCTGGAAACTGATCCAGGGGATCGCGCTGGTACAGCTTTACCTCGAGGAGCGCTGGGTAGAGCCGCCGAAACTGGACGCCTTGCCCTATAGTCTGCTCTACCACCAGACAATGAGTACCCTCGCCTCCTGCGGGGAGATGACGCCGGCACAGTTAGCGTCCCGGATCCTCACTCTGCGGTATTTCCGCAATGTCTCACAGGAGGATTTCCGCATTCTCCTGCGCCATCTGTTAAAAACCGATCATATCCAGCAGACCGAAGGCGGCGGCCTCATCGTAGGCCTCGCCGGGGAACGGGTCATCAACAATTTTAAATTTTACGCCGTATTTCAGGAAAATGAGGAATACACCGTCCGCGCCGGTTCCGAAGAACTCGGCACCATTGTCAAACCGCCGCCAGCCGGAGAAAAGATCGCCATTGCCGGTCATGTCTGGCTGGTCAATGAAGTAGACCACAAGCGCCATCTGGTCTACTGCGAACTGGTCAGGGGCAAAGTACCCGCCTACTTCGGCGAGGTCGCGGGCGACATTAACACCAAAATATTGGAACGGATGAGGGGAGTTCTCTGTGAAGAGAAATCCTATCCTTATCTGATGAAAAATGCCGTGACCAGACTGGCCACGGCCCGTATCTCCGCCAGAAATTCCGACCTCGTCCACAAACCTCTGGTCTGTCTGGGCGGCAATATGTACTGCCTTTTCCCCTGGCTTGGCACCTATGCGTTTCTTGCACTGGAACGCTTTCTCAAGATCCGCTGCGGCAAACGCCTGGGACTGAAGGGACTCGACCCCTCCCGGCCATATTTTATCCAGTTTGTGATGACCGTTTCCGAACGGGAATTCTGGAAGATTCTCAGAGAAGAACTGGAACAGCCGATCGACCCGATGAGCCTGGTCTATCCACGTGAAGTACCCATTTTCGACAAATACGATGAATATCTGCCGGAAGAACTGGTCAAAAAAGGCTTTGCCTGCGGGGTGCTGGGGATTGATGAGATGAAGGAGAAGATGCTGCGGATGTGCGATGCTCCGATCCGATTCTAGAGTTCTGCAATTATGCCGCCGCACAGAATATCTCCCCTTTATTCCTTCATCCGCGGCAGATTCCAGCGATAATGTCTCGCCAGCACCCGGATCATGATCACCACAACCGGAGAAATCACCAGCGCCGTCATCTCACTGATATTGCGATAAAGCAGTACATAACACAGCGCTCCCGCAATCGACGCACAGGCATAAATGTGGCGCACCAGGATGTACGGCGGATCCTGCGCCATCATATCACGCAGGAGACCGCCGCCTACTCCGGTCAGCGTTCCCAAAAACACGAGCAGAAAGGTTTTGTCTGCATAACCGCTGTCAATCCCGGTCGTGACACCCACCACGGTGAATGCGCCCAGACCGATGGAATCCATGATAAACATGACCTGATCATACATCAGGCGCCGGTCTCCCTGCCACATATCCCTTTTGATATACAATATACAAAACAATACCAGTGCGGCGGCAGCTGCGATCAGTGTATAAACCGGATTGGTCAACGCCTTTGGCACAATACCCAGGATCACATCGCGGGTCATGCCGCCACCCACGGCAGTCACCACTCCCAGCACGCAGATCCCAAACAGATCCATGCCTTTATGTATGCCAACCATCGCTCCGGAGGCCGAAAACGCGATGGTTCCCATGATTTCCATGATAAAGATAACGCTATTCGTATACTTCATTGATTATTTTCTCTTTCTGCTGCAATTGATCATACAGCCAGCAATCAGAATCTCCATCTCTTTTTTCGATAACTTCCCCGTTGTAAGCTGAATTTTTAAACTGGACCGCCTCAAATATACACTTCTATCGTTTCCGCGCCACTGACTTTCATGCGTGGTGGAGCGCCGCGTCAGCGGCGCATGTCGGTTTACTGTCAACTCCTTTTAGAGCATTTCAACTTCATAACCTCTTGCAACAGCCACTTCCGCATCATTTTCATAATAGATTCTTTCCAAATGCTCCGGAATCGCTGTCCAGAAATATGGGATTGTACTTCCCCAGCGCTCCATCAATTCCTCTTGGGTGATCTCATCGTCTCCCTGTCTACCCATAATCACGACCTCATCTCCCGGTTGTGCCTCCGGACAACCAGTCAAATCCACTGTCATATGTTCCAGTGACATCGGACTGCAAATCGGTACCCTCTTTCCACGAATCAGAACCGTACCTCCTTTTACTTGTCCCCGACCAATTCCATCTGATACTCCGCCTGCAAGAATTCCGATCTTTTTAGGCGAATCCAATCTTATCGCCTCAAAATTTGGTCCCAACTTTCCGCCCACAACATCCTTAACAATCAGCAATCTGCTTTTCCATGCAAGCAACGCAGGCTGAAGATCGGGATGGCCTTCTCGCCTCTCCAGTGGAGAATAACCCCAGATACCACGCCCCGGACATGCTCCCGTCAAACGAATATCCGGATATGCAATGCTTCCCGGTGTATTGACAAGCTGCGCGAATGGAATATGAATACCATAGCTTTCCAGCTGATCCAGAGCTTTTTTAAAACGATCATACTGCCACATCGGATAGGATTTCTTTGATTCATCCCAACCCGCATAAGCCATATGACTATAAATACCATCTACACGGATATTCCGATAAGACACCATCTCGCGGATCGCATCAGCACATTCCTCCGCATTAATCCCCAGGCGCCCACGTCCAGTCTCAATCTTAACAAAAATTCCAACTTCCTCCGAAGCAGCTTTTGAAATATTTTCTGCCTGGAACGGATACATAACTGTAGGTGTAAGCTTATATTCTACATATAGCTTTGCAACTTCTTCCTCAACCAGGTTGCTCGCAAATACCACAATCTGAATGGTAATCCCTGCTTCGCGAAGTTTGATCGCTTCATCAATATTTCCTACCGCAATCACCTTTGCCCCTGCTTCCTGCAGTGCCTTACATGCCATAATGACTCCATGACCGTAAGCATTCGCCTTTACTGCCGGCATAACCGTTATCTTTTCTCCAACCATTTCCTGAATCTTCCTGAAATTACCTTTAATATTATCTAAGCTGATTTCCAGCCAACAGGTTCTATGTAAATTTGCCTTCATAATTATTCTATCCCCTTTTATGATATTGAAAAATTTTACGGGTTACAAGAATTGAGCTCTCTTCTTTTTCTGATTCTATCTTACAATACATATCAATTATAATCAAATATCAATTTATTAATAAAATATATTGTTTTTTATAAATACTTTGCCGTATAATGATACCTGATACCTGTAAACCAAATAAAGAAAGACTGTACAAACATCCACATGAAAGAAACAGGAAGGGAAAAATTATGTTTACCCACATGAATTATATCTATGAAGTTTACCGGGAACGCAGCTTTAGCAAAGCTGCTCAGAAACTCTATATCTCTCAGTCTTCTCTGAGCCTTACCATCAAACACGCGGAAGAAAAAATTGGCATGCAAATCTTTGACCGCAGTACCTATCCTATCCAGCTTACGGAATTTGGCTCTCTTTATATCCACGCCGTTGAGGAAATCCGCAATATCACCAACAATCTGACTAATTATATCTATGACATCAACAATTTAAAGCGAGGCGAAATTTCCGTTGGTTCCGGCAATTTTCTTACTACCTACCTGGTTGCTCCTGCAATACTGACCTTGAAAAAACGATATCCCAATATCTCCGCAAAGCTCCTGGAAGGCCGAACCAAAGATCTTGAACATAAGCTTGCCATCGGTGATATCGACGTCCTGGTAACCAACGGTCATTTGGATGAATCTTCTTATAAGAAAACTTTTCTATTTGAAGAACACATGATTCTGGCAGTTCCTCTTAGTATTATGCCCGAACCACTCTATCCAGAATTTACCCTTTCCTATGAAGATATCCGGAACAACTCAATTTTCACAAAAAGCGGAGTGCTGTTAAAAGGATTCGAATCAATCCCTTTTATCGGAATGCGTCAGGGAAATGACTCGCGAATCCGTACTGATAAAATCTTTG
This sequence comes from Clostridiales bacterium, assembly GCA_021202925.1. Classification (GTDB taxonomy): domain Bacteria; phylum Bacillota; class Clostridia; order Lachnospirales; family Lachnospiraceae; genus Brotaphodocola. Next base: position 105,593 of record JAJQCD010000014.1, read on the forward strand.
CTGACGCCTGCTTTTCCCCCAAAATTGTGCTGGAACTCGATCAATCATCTACCACCTTCCGCCTCTCCCATGACGGAATGGGAGCCTGTATCGTCACGGATACTGTAATACGTCAATTAGGCCATGAAGCAGAAATGGTTTTCTACCGAATCGACCATCCTCATGCTAATCGAGATGTCTCCATCTACACCAGAAATGTTAGTTATGTAACACGCACAATGGATGTTTTTATCAATATCCTTCAGGGGCAGATTTAATTCTCCCCCTTTTCTTTACGATTATAGTAAGCGATGAATAATCCGGCGGTTTTACAGTTCCCGGAATCCATGAGATAATCTTTTCAGTTGGATATACACCAGATTATTTTTATCTGCCTTTTTATTTCTACTCTATTTTCACTTTCATAAAATATTTTCTGTTTTATGAATGATATTATTGCACAAAGCCAAAATTTATGATAACATGTGAAACACGGTTGATACGGGCTTCCGCACAATCAACACCAATACAATTAATTATGAAGATACCTTTTTTCTGGAAAATATCATTTACAATGAACTGTTAACCCAGGGTTTTACCGTCTTTACCGGAAAAACCTATAAATCCGAAGTTGATTTCGTCGCGATTAAAAATGGCAAAAAATGCTTTATTCAGGTCTCTTATCTGCTGGCGAGCCAAAGTACCATTCAGAGAGAATTTGGCGCCTTCTCTCCGATTACAGACGCCTCACCCAAATATGTCCTGTCCCTGGACAGACTTGACCTGAGCCGTAATGGGATTGCGCATGTGAACATTGTGGATTTCCTGCTGCACAGAGTGCAGCTTGCATTAACCTGAATCGTTCTTCACAACGAAATTTTTATATTGCCACTTTCGATCTTTTAGGCTATATTTAGTTCAGATTGATTTGAGTCAAATTCATTTGAGTCAAATCAATCTGAACTAAAATAATTGCAGGAGACCGATATGTTTATAGGAAGACAACGAGAGCTTGCAAGTCTGCAGGAATTGTATGACAAGGCCGGTTTCGGAATGTCTGTCATCTACGGCAGAAAAAGAATCGGCACTCAGCTTTATGGAGAATAAAGTTCTGAGTGAAAAAAGCCCATTATTTGGCAGAAGGGACTCTCAGATCAAGCTGGAACCTTTTGATTATAAAACTGCTGCGCTTTTTGTCCCGGACTACTCTTTCGAAGACAAGGCCATCTGCTACGGTGTTACAGGCGGAGTCGCCAAATATCTTGCCATGATGGATCCGGAAAAGAGTCTTCCGAAAACATCTTTTCGAAAACAAAATGCGATGCCGATATCAGTCTAACTGAACAATACCCTTATCGCCTGCCTTAACAGCGCCTCTTTTTCGCAAACAGACTTTCTCTCCGCCTGTAAAGATCACGGGAGAGGTCAGGCAAATCCCCTGTGCTCTCACATAGTCGATATCCACCTGCACCAGTAATTCCCCCTGTTTCACGTTATCCCCTTGTTTTACAAAAACCTGAAACCCCTGTCCGTTCAGGCTCACGGTATCGATGCCGATATGGATCAGGAGTTCTGTCCCGCCCATGCTTTTTAAACCAAAGGCATGACCTGTGGGAAAAGCTGCCGTCACCGTCCCGCTTACAGGTGCGATCACCTTTCCGTCGCTCAGTTCGACCGCGAAGCCGTCGCCCATGACCTTATTCGAAAACACGGGGTCTGGTACCTGTTCAATCGGGATAAGTGATCCCGTCATCGGAGAAATCAGTTCTTCTTTCTTTTTACGGCTGAATAAACCCATCTAATTCTTCTCCTCCTTTAACTCCTGCGCTTTCAACCTGGCCTCCCGTGCCATCGTATGGGCCAGAAAGCTGCTGATACCCGTGTAATTTTCAGGCAGAATCATCTCCTCTAACTCCTGTTCTGTAAAATTTTCAGACAGGATCGGATCTTCTTTCAGCACAGTCAGATAATCTTTTCCTTCCAATTCAACCAACATCGCTTTTTCATACAGAAGCTGATGCGCCTGATCTTTGCCAAGCTTCCGCGCAATCCGCATCATTACACATTCGCTGTTGTCCAGTCCCTTATTTAACATGACGTTCTGATACATCCGTTCTTTATTAATTCGGATTGTCGCCGTAAGCTCCTCCGCCCTCATCAGAACCTCCGTCGTAAGTTCGAGAGCTTCCTCGAGCATTCCATCATACAGCATGTAGGAACTGGAATCTCCTTCAAACATGCGCACACTGGAAAAGAGCCCCAGAGATACCATCGAGTAAAGCTTCTGCGCGTTGGCGATAATACCTTTTGCCAGTTTAGGATTTATCTTCTGCGGCATGGTAGAACTGCCGATCGTTCCCTCCTGAAAGGCTTCGCTGACCTCTCCAAATTCCTCCATGCCGGTGTAATATACTTCCTCCGCCATTTTGTGAAGACCATTGCACAAGAGCGCGAGGTTCATAATATACTCTTCTTTATGGCTGCTGATATTTCTGGACGGAACCGGCATGACGTACATCCCCAGCTTTTCAGCCAGACGCTTCTGCACTCGATATCCGATATCGCCGGTTGCGTTAAATGCCCCCACGGCGCCTCCCGCCATAACCTGAAAGACTCGCTTTTCACACTCCTCCAGACGTTCGGCCGCGTTCAAAAGCTCGCTGATCCAGACGGATATCTTGTATCCGTAGGTGATGGGAATCGCATGGCGGCCATGGGTCCGGCCGGCCATAACCGTATCGGCGTGCTGCTCAGCCAGACAGGCCAGATGATCCAGAATATCCACGATGTACGACTTAAATATCCCGTGAATTTTATAAGTCGTATAAAGCTGTGCCGTCTGCTGGATATTCTGAGTCGTGACGCCATAGTGGACATATTTACCGCCCTGCTCATCACAGGCTTTTACCAGTACCTTCACAAACGGGACAAAGCCATGCCCCACTTTCTCTTTGATCCGCTCCATCTCTTCCAGATCGATTCGATCCAGTTTTGCGTTTGCCATAATATTATCGGCTGCGCTGCGGGGAATAAATCCCTCGTCCGCCTGAGAATCCGCCAATGCCGCCTCTACCCTCAGCCATGATTCAATCCTGGCATCATTGGTAAGAAGCGCCTTTATCCCCCTGTCATCGCCCTTACTCTTTGAATCATATAATGCTCTCATCGTTTTTCCCTTATCCCTTCAAAATCTTATCAACCGCATTTCTTACAAACTCCACATGAGGACCGAAAACAACATGGATGTGATTTTTCGACGGGAAGAAGATACCGGCGCATCCCGATTCCTTCAGTCCGATCTGATTTACCTTTTCCGGATCCTTTAAATCAATCCGAAGCCTGGATATACAATTTTCTACCTTTAAAATATTATCGGCTCCTCCCAGGTTCGCGACCACGATGCGGGCGATTTCCGGCCAGTCCTTATCCTTCAGCAGCTGGCTTGCGGATTCTTCAACCTCAAAGGCTTCCCGTCCCGGAGTTTCGAGATTCCACTTCTTAATAAAGAATCGGAATGCGCTGTAAAATACCACAAAATTAACGAGACCTAAAAGTATCAGACTCGGCCAGTTTGTATTTTCGTACAGCAGCCCAAAGATACCAAAATCAAAAATTGTTCCCCTGATATATCCGATCGCAATATGCAGCATCTGATAAGGAATCGTCATCAGACCACACAGTACGCAGTAAACCGCAAACAGCTGAGGCGAGATGAACAGGAATGAAAACTCCAGCGGTTCCGTGATATTTCCCAGAAAAGCAGTCAGCACACAGGTTGTGATAACACCCTTAGCCATTTTACGGTTTTTTGGAAACGAGGTATGGTACATGGCAAGGCCGATCGCCGGAATACGGAACAGCGTTGTCAGCATCTGGCAGCCTCCCAGATAACTGGTCAGCTTCGGCATCAGTTCTGACCAATAGGGGCTGTCAGGCCCCAGATTAAACAGAATCTCATTTACCGCCGGTAAAATGCCCACATATTCGGTGCCATTAATCATGTAGGTGCCGCCGGCTTCCGTAAAACGAACCACTGCCGCGAGAACATGGTGAAGCCCAAAGGGAATCAAAGCACGGTGGAGCATATAGTAAATCCCGCTTCCGATGTAATCCGTAGTGAAAATAAAGGAAATGCTGATCAAAAAACGGATCAGTATATCCCAGATCAGCGGAAGCACAAGCCCAATCGGGATCATACATACAAATGTGATAATCGGTATGGATTTTTTTCCGCCGAAAAAGGCAAATGCCAGCGGAAGCTCCAGGTTATAAAATCGATCCGCAACCTTAGCCGCAACAAGGCCGGAAATCAGTCCGCCAAGCGCCTCTGTTTTCAATGTCTGTACTCCGAGCACTACTCCCTGGCCGACCTGATCCATGACCGCTGTGTCAGCCAGTGTTCCGGTAGCTCTGAGATATACGTTCATCACGGTATTTAAAGTCAGGTAACCCGCCACTGCCGCAAAGACAGCGATCCCCTTTTCTTTTTTCGCCATCCCCTGTGCAACGCCCATGGCAAAGAGAATCGGAATATTATTGAAGATGACAGCGGTAATGTCCTTTGCTCCACTGATAAACAATTTTAACAACGGAACCGCGAGAATCGGGAATTTTTCAATCATATACGACTGTCCCAACGCGCCGCAGATCCCTGTTATCATGCCGATCGGCGCCAAAAGAGCTATGGGAAGCAGCAGCGAACGTCCAAAGGTCTGTATCTCATCTTTGAATCTGACAGAATCTTTTTTACTCATGATATCCTCCTCATTCGGTGTTTTACATTTTTACATCCTGGCCAGTGATTAATTATACTATATCGTTGGAACCGCACAGCTTCAAGGCCACTTTTCTGCCCCTGCGGAAACAAAAAAATGCCCCAAAAAACAGCGGGCATGGTATACTGGAATCAGGGAGGATATACTCATGGGAATTCATTATTACGATCTTCAGACGGCATCACTGATTCAGGAAAAGCACTCCATGTCTCTGGTCGAATGCGGCCGCCGCATGAACAGAAGTGTGAGCAGCGTCAAAAACAGCATTGCCGCCGTAAACGCATATCTCCCGCCCGAAAAGCAGATTCTCATCAATGATTATCATGCTGTTTTTCAGATGACCTATACGGAATATCTTGAGTTTATCCGTTCTCTGACGCTCGACGACTATTACTCCTCGCAGTCAGAGCGCCTCGATATTATCGCGGTATATGCGTTTTTTAACGAGACTCTCAATATGACGCACCTTTATGACACGCTGCGTATCAGTCTTTCTACCAAAAAGAAAGACAGCCGGGCGCTGTCTGAATGGCTTGCCGACAGGAATCTGTCCACAGAAGTGGTACCCAGAGCCGGGATCCGCATTGTCGGAGACGAAATTCTTTACCGAATCTGTGTCAGCAACATTCTATATCAATATGTAGAGGTAGATCGTGATTTTAATCTCACTTTTCGTCATGCCAACAATCCATGGCAGCTGCTTATTGTCCGATACTATCTCGTCAAAGCAGACGCTCAGCTTGAGCGTACACGGGCGGCTTTAACCCGGCTAATTGACTCGAATCACTGCCGGATTTCCTATGCTTCGGTCAAATTCCTCTATATTTACCTGAGCTGCGCATACTTCCGTCTGGACGCCGGTCACGCGCTTACAACTGTAAAGACTCTCCCGGTTTCTCTCCATGATTATCAGTTGTCGGAAAATCCACCGGAGAATGAATTTGTCAATCAGCTCATTTCCTCGCTGGATTTTATCTCACAGGTACTGCCGCCTTTTAACGAGACTCTCTCCTCCCTGTCGACCCGGATGATACAGGAAGTGCAAAATCAGATTATCACCAGGATTCTGGATGACCACTGCATCTACGAAGAAGTATATTCTTTTCTCCACAAATGTATCATCCGCAACCATTATCATTTTTCTTTTTATGATAATAAACTTGAGGAAACCAGAGAATATTACCACAACCTGTACGATGTGCTGAAGACAGCCGTAAAACCTTTTGAAGAGTTTTACGGCCTCCCACTGAGCCATTTCCAGATTTCCTCTCTGACCCTGATTTTTCGCAAATTCATCACCAAAAACAAACTGGCCGGACGTAATCAGAAACGGCTGGTGATCGTTACCAATTCTTCGATGGAAAAAGTCGGCTTCTTTATGGAAAAGCTGAAGCTGCGGGCAGATGTCCTTCTTAAAGAAGTGATTCACATCAATGAACTTTACCTGCTCGAGCAGATCGACTATGATCATCTGATCGTTTTTTCCAACCGGATTGCCACTATGCTCAGCGACCTGGGATATGACTGCATAAAACTGCATTTTTATCTGGGCGAAGAAGACTATCAGCTTTTATTCCGCCATGGTTTTTCCACTTCCAGAAGGAAATTAAAAGCCTCGTCTTTTGTTGCTGAAATCTCCGGCGTGTCCTCCAACCACATGACCCGATATCTGCTGGAACATTACGAGGATTTTTTCATGGAATAATTGGTCAACGTTGCGATGGAGCGGCCGCTTTTAAAACTGCCGCTCCATGATTCAACCGAGAATTATTTCTCCCAGCATAAAACCAACAAATCAGACTTCTTCAATCACGCAACTATGCTTCTTCGCTCTCGCGCCTTTTGCATCCCTGTCATAATTGATCCCAACTAAAAGCAAATTGCCGGAATACTCCTCTAACACACCTTCATACCGATTATCATGAATCTGTTTAATCGCACTGTCAGCATCCTTATCATACTTTAGTTCGATGATCATGGCAGGCATTCCCACTCCCCGCCTGGGAATAAACGCCAGATCAGCAAAGCCCTTACCCGCAGGAAGTTCCCGTATCATGTTATAATATCGTTTCGCTGTATAATATGCAATCGTAATGGCACAACTCAGAGACGCTTCATTATTATATTGAAGTACAGAACAAACAGAACCGTGAATTTCCTCCAGCGCTTCGGCCACTGCTTCTTCATCCTTTCTCAGGGTTGCCTGAAGTAACTTTTCCGAATCCGATATCGCCTTTCCTATCATTCCCCAATTCCCGGTACTCACCGCATCCTCAAATGCCTCAGCGACTTCCAGATTCGGGATATAAGCCTCCCGCCTCCTCGAATCATAAGCAAGATAACCCAGATGGACAAGAAGTGTCAACACATCATTTCTGTTGTTAAAAGATGTTAAATCGTTTTGGAATGTACTGATCTTTATGCCGACATGACTGCCGCCAAGCATTTCAATAACTGCGCTTTTCAATCCGTCATAACCCATTCCAATATATTCTTTTAAGCTTTCAAAAGACTCTGTCTGCGTCCAGTAATTCAAAATCTCCCCTTCCCGTAATGCACTCATCACAGAATTCGGACTGTACACATGCTGAATCCGGCTGAATGAATATCCGTCATACCATGTGCGTAAATCCTCAAAATTCATTTGTGAATCTTCACACAAACGCTTCACTTCGTCTTCTGTAAATCCGACATATTCAGCCAGGCATCCCGGCTTTGTCATAGAATATTCTCTGAAATCCGTCAATGCAGATTCTGTCCCGTATTTCTTAATCGGAAGAATTCCCGTCATATAAGCAGCCGCAATTGTCTCATCCGTTGTCGTCCCGCCCTTGAACAGCCCGCGAAGCAGTTGGATATATTCTTTTTGAAGAGATTCCTTGCTTTTTGCCTCACGGAAAAGCGCGTCCCACTCATCAATAATGATGACGAATTCGTTTCCTGTCTTTTCCGAAATTCCGGAGAGCGCTCGGGGCAGTGATTTCTCACTTTCCGGAACCAGATTAAAAAACTTTTCTCTCAGTTCCGAAATAACGCTGTTTTGAATATCTTTGACCATTTCATCGATATGATCTGTCGTAGAGATAAACCACGTAATATCCAGATAAATCACATCGTATTTATTTAACCCTTTTTCAAAAGATGCTTTTTTCGATATCTCTAATCCTTCGAAAAGAGCACGCGAATCACAGCTCTTATCATAATAAGCGCACAGCATCTTTGCCGCAAACGACTTGCCAAAACGACGGGGACGGCTGACACTTGTCAATTTCAGAGGCGTATTAATGGTACTGTTTACATAGTCAATTAATCCTGTTTTATCAACATAAACACCATTTAAAATTGTCTGAAACCCCTTATTTCCAGGATTCAGATACATGCCCATATCATTTGCCCTCCTTCCCGGCGATTCACCAGTCTCTTTGCATTATAAAGTATTTCATTCCATATTTCAACCTTGACAAACGATACTCCCTGATGCTAGACTTTAATTCGATAAAATTCCCCATACCCAACGAAAAAAGGAGGACAACAAAACATGAAAGCACCAGAAAAGCAATCAAGTCCCTATGCGTTTTACGGTTCTATTCCCTTCTCTCAGGCCATTCCCCTCGGCCTTCAGCATGTCATGGCCATGTTCGTCGGCAATCTCACTCCCCTGATCATCATCATGGGAGCCTGCGGGCTCACGGTTGACGCCGGGTACGGCGCCATGCGCACGGCGATCCTGCAGAATGCAATGATCATCGCCGGCGTCGTCACCCTGGTACAGATGTTCTCCATCGGTCCGTGCGGCGGCAAAGTGCCGATCGTCATGGGCACATCCTCCGGATTTCTCGGCGTGTTCCAGAGTACCGTCGCAGCGCTTGGCGGCGGCGCCCTCACCTATGGTGCGATCATGGGCGCCTGCATCATCGGCGGCATCTTCGAAGGAATCCTCGGATGCTTCCTGAAACCGTTGCGCCGCTTCTTCCCACCGGTCGTTACCGGCTGTGTCGTTATGGCAATCGGACTTTCCCTGCTCTCCGTCGGCATCAACTACCTGTGTGGCGGTTCCGGCACGAAGGATTACGGATCCGGTTACAATCTCTTCCTCGGCGCCGTTGTACTCATTTCGATTCTGCTGATGAAGCATTTTACCAACCCCACAAGCCTGCTGAGCACTTCTTCGATCCTGTTCGGCATTCTGATCGGTTATCTGGTAGCCATCGTTATGACCCTGACGCTTCCCAACACGGCCGTCACTGCGGATGGGACCGAATATACCTGTGCCTGGGTTGTCAAGTTTGCATCTGTGCGCGATGCAGCATGGATTTCCCTTCCCTGCTTCATCGGGATCGGCGCGTTATCCGATCTGCACCTGACCTTTGACATCTCCGTCATTCTTCCTGTCTGTATCATGTTCATCGTCACCGCGATTGAGACAGTCGGTGATATTTCCGGATGCATGGAAGGCGGCGTCGGCCGCGAAGCGACCGATGAGGAACTTTCTGGCGGTGTCATCTGTGACGGTCTCGGTTCCGCCTTCGCCGCTCTCTTCGGTGTCCTGCCGAACACATCCTTCTCGCAGAATGTCGGTCTGGTTTCCATGACGCATGTCGTCAACCGCATGGCTCTGACCTGCGGCGCGGTCTTCCTGGTTCTCTGCGGACTCTGTCCAAAAATCGGTGCCTGCGTCTCCATCATGCCCCAGCCGGTTCTCGGCGGCGCAGCTGTCATGATGTTTGCCTCCATCCTGGTATCCGGCATTCAGCTGGTCACCCGGGAGCCGATTACATCCCGTGAAGTCACGATCATCTCCGTGGCGCTTGGTCTTGGCTACGGTCTCGGCTCTACCACCGGAGCGACTGCTCACCTTCCGTACTATGTGCAGCTGATCTTTGGCGGTTCCGGTATCGTTCCCGCTGCATTTGCGGCCATCCTGCTGAATGTTCTGCTTCCAAAGGGACTTATGACGCCTTCCACCGCTGCAAAAGCAAAGTAAGCATGTGACACAATAAAAGGCTCTCGCATCCATGCCCGCAAAGCGTGGATACGAGGGCCTTGTTTTGTGTCCTTTTCCTGATAATCAGTCGATTGCTATATAGGTGAATGTCCCCTCCGCCAGATGGTTGTTCACATCATCCGTGACATCGAGCCGGAATACCATCACATGGTGCCCGCACCGCACTTCCCGCGCCGTTGCCTGAATATAACGGCAATTCATGCCCGCTTCCAGATAATGAAAATCCGCGTCCAGCGTCACCACCTTACGCCCATAGGACGCCGCTGCCGCACCTCCCGCTACATCCGCTGCCGTAAACAACACCCCGCCGTGTACCGCGTTATATGGATTCCACATATCCGCCGTGATCGGAATCATCGTCACCACGTATCCGGTCTCCACCTTCACCAGTTTCATTCCAATCAGATTTGCAAACCGATTCTTTGCAATCCGCTCCTGCACCAGTTTTTCGGCCTCCTGATCCATCTCATTCTCCTCCTGTAAAATTTTAACAGCATTTCAAAATAGTGATAAAAATTTTGAAATTCTTAAGATGCGTTTCTTGTTTTCTGACTTTATCTGTGGTATAATTAAATATATTGTAACTATTTCGGTTCTATCTTATCTTATATCCGGAATCGTTACAATAAATTTTCGGATTTTGGTGTTCTCTCCCGATTTTCGGAAAGTTTACCGATACTGTTGATTTGCTTCATCCCTCACTGAAGCGTCCTGCGACAAAGGAGGTCGGGACAATTATGATACGCAAGCAAATTAACACCCGCACGAGGCATGTGCCCGTGCCCCTTTCCTTTCTCATCTCAACCGCAAATTCCTTTGACTGCGAGATTTACATGGAATGCGGACAACGCAATGTCAATGTGAAATGCTACGATGAGATGATCCGCCACTTAAGACCAAGCGGTCATTCGATTCTGTTCTGCTTCAACGGAGCCGATGAACTCGCCGCCCAGAAGAAAATCGAAAAGATTTTTCACAACTGATTATGAAAAAGCTGACTGACGGTACAACCTGTGTAAAGGGACAGCCGCTGATGGTTTGACTGATTTCTCATCCAAACTCTCACGACTGTCCCTCTTTCTGTGCTTCGATCAGTTGTCTTCTTCCTGCTTCTCCGATACCTGGAATACAAAACGCTTTCTCGCCATCTCATCGCTCTCCAGATATTCATCATAAGTCGTAATCTTATCGATCAGCTTTCCGTTGATGATCTCCATGATCCGGTTCGCCGTGGTCTGTACGATCTGATGATCCCGGGAAGAGAAAATCAGTACACCCGGAAACTTCACCAGGCCGGTATTGAGTGCGGTAATTGCTTCCATGTCCAGATGATCCGTCGGCTCGTCGAGCATCAGCACATTCGCGCCGGAAATCATCAGCTTCGATAACATACAGCGCACCTTCTCACCACCTGACAGGACTCTCACCTTCTTGACTCCGTCTTCCCCGGCAAACAGCATCCGGCCCAGGAACCCCCGCACATAAGTCGCATCCTTTTCTGAGGAATACTGCGTCAGCCAGTCTACGATTGTATCATCACTGTCAAATTCTGCCGCATTATCCTTCATGAAATAAGACTGCGTCGTCGTCAGCCCCCACTTATAAGAGCCTTCATCCGGTTCCATCTCCCCGGCCAGAATCTGGAACAGCACCGTCTTCGCGCGCTCATTCGGCCCTACCAGGGCGACCTTGTCCGTGCGGTTGAGCGTAAAGGTCAGTCCATCCAGGATTTTCTCCCCGTCGATGGTCTTCGACAGGTTCTCCACGCTCAGCACCTCGTTACCAATCTCCCGGAACGGACGGAAATCAATATACGGGTATTTACGGCTTGACGGCTTGATCTCATCCAGCTCGATCTTCTCCAGAGCCCTCTTTCTCGACGTCGCCTGCTTCGACTTTGATGCATTCGCAGAGAACCGCTGGATAAATTCCTGCAGTTCCTTAATCTTTTCTTCCTTCTTCCGGTTCGCTTCCTTCATCTGCCGGATCATCAGCTGGCTCGACTCATACCAGAAATCATAATTGCCTGCGTACAACTGAATCTTGCCATAGTCGATATCCGCAATGTTCGTGCAGACCTTATTGAGAAAATAGCGGTCATGCGACACCACAATAACCGTATTCTCAAAACCGATCAGGAACTCTTCAAGCCACGCGATTGCATCCAGATCCAGGTGGTTCGTCGGCTCATCCAGAAGCAGAATATCCGGATTCCCAAACAGTGCCTGCGCCAGCAACACTTTAACCTTCAGTGAACCAATCAGGTCTTTCATCAGGCTGTCGTGATACTCCGTATCCACACTAAGGCCATTCAGGAGATTCGCCGCGTCGGATTCTGCCTCCCAGCCGTTCATCTCCGCGAACTCCCCTTCCAGTTCTGCCGCCCGCAGACCGTCTTCGTCAGAGAAATCTTCCTTCATATAGATGGCATCCTTCTCCTTCATCACATCGTAGAGATGCTGATTGCCCATAATCACCGTATCCATCACGGTATAATCATCATATTTAAAATGATCCTGCTGCAGGAAGGAAAGGCGCTGCCCCGCTGTAATCACCACATCTCCGTTGGTCGGTTCCAGCTGACCGGACAGAATCTTCAGAAATGTGGACTTACCGGCGCCGTTTGCGCCGATCAGGCCATAACAGTTGCCTTCCGTAAATTTGATGTTGACGTCCTCGAACAATGCCTTCTTTCCTACCCGAAGGGTTACGCCATTTGCACTTATCATCTTCCAATACCTTTCTTCGTGGGAGCTTTCCTACATAATCGCAATTCATCTATATTGTACAGGAAATATTTATTTTTTCAAGCGTTTTTTCGTTCCGGCTCTCTTTTCTGAATTTTAACCTGTATTTTACATTCGCCGGATTTTTCTTTCCGGATTTTACATGAATTTAACGATATTCTGCCTTTCATTTGATATCGCGCCTTTACAATACATTTGAAATCAGGACAGCATCTTCTTGCCCGGTCTGCGCCCGTACAGGAAGTATCCTGAATTTATTCTGTAATGATTACGCATATACGAATGGAGGTTCGTACCAATGAATGAATCACTGAAAGTTCTCTTTGGCCTCATCGGTGGCCTGGCGATGTTCCTCTATGGAATGAATACCATGAGCGACAATCTGCAGAAGGTTGCCGGAGACCGGATGAGGAAAATCCTCGGATTTCTGACAAGCAACCGGGTGATGGGCGCTCTGGCCGGCGCACTGGTCACCGCCGTCTTACAGAGCAGTTCCGCCACTACGGTAATGGTGATCGGTTTCGTCAGCAGCGGACTGATGACACTCCCACAGGCGATCTCCGTCATCTTCGGTGCCAACATCGGCACCACCATGACCGCACAGCTGATGGCCTTCAAGATCAGCAACTACATTTATCCGATTATTTTCATTGGCTTTATCATGTACTTTGCCGGTAAAAAAGAACGAGTAAAGAACATCGGTATGGTCATCTTCTCTTTTGGCCTTCTCTTCGAGGGAATCGAGATCATGGGAAGCACCATGAAACCGCTCGCCGGCAGCGCCGTCTTCACGGATCTGATGGGACAGGTATCCCACATTCCGGTATTCGGCATTCTTCTTGGAGCGGTTATGACGCTCGTCGTGCAGAGCAGTTCGGCGACCATCGCCGTTCTTCAGAACTTTGCCTCTCAGGCAGGCCCGGACGGCGTCACCAGCGTCATCGGTCTCACCGGCGCAATCCCGATCCTTCTGGGCGATAACATCGGTACCACCATCACAGCCCTGCTCGCCAGTATCGGCCAGTCCCGGAACGCCAAGCGAACCGCGATCGCCCACAGCTTCTTCAATATCACAGGCAGCGTTGTCTTTGCCTGCATCATTCCGGTATTTGCCAGCTTTGTGCGCATGATCTCGCCGAGCGGCCCGGAAGTGGAAGTGATCTCGCGCCAGATCGCCAACGCACACACAACGTTTAATATCGCATGCACCCTGATCTGGCTTCCGCTTCTGCCGCTCATGGTGAAGCTGGTCACCACCGTCATCCCGGGCGAAGACAAGAAGACACTGACGGTCAGTCAGCCAAAATATCTGGACGAAAAGGTGCTGGGGCAGCCACTTCCGGCCCTCTGCCTCATCTCACAGGAAATCGACCGCTGTGCCGGATATACCCTGTCCCTGATGAATGCTGTCAAGGCAGAAATTCTCGGTGACGCCATCCCCCATGTCGACATTCCCTCAGAAGAATTGTTTCAGTCCGTAAAGAATCTGCAGGAACAGATCGCACAGTACATCTCCCGGCTCTTCTCCCGTGGTGTGCTCACGGAGGAACAGGCAGAACTGACGGCCGGATTGCTGTTCGTTGTCAATCATGTGGACCGGATTGCGGACCGGTGCGAAGAAATCGGAGAGAAGAATCGCCTGTTGAAAAACGATGGCGTTACCTTCTCCAGAGAAGCTTCCGACGAACTGGAAGACTGTTTTACCATTCTGGGACGAATGTTTGAAGAAGCAATGGACTGCATCCGGACCGGCAGTGATGAAGCCGTGGAGTCCATGACAAAAGATAAAAATCAAATCCACCGGGCTCAGAAAAAATACAACAAGAACCATCTGGTGCGTGTCCGCAGGAAGATCTGCAACTCTACCCTGACCCAGGATTACGGCAACATTCTCTACAGCCTTGACCGGATCGCCGACAACTGCACGGCCATCGCAGAAGAATCTCAGGATCAGGTATCCTTTGTCACTCTGAATGCGGCCATCGACGCAGTGACGCTGGAGGAGGAGACCTCATGAGAATACATCACATACACATCCTGTCTGCCATCTGTCTCACGCTGGGACTTGCCACATGCGGGCTGACCGCCTGCGGCGGCTCTCAGCCTTCGCTTCCGGATCTCTCCGCACTCGGCGAGATCCATGCCATTGCCCGCGAGGAAGGTTCCGGCACACGCGCGGAATTCGAGTCCCTGGTCGGGACCGACGAAAAAGGAGCTGCTCAGGTCGCCCTGTCTACAGGAGAAGTAGAGTCCCTTATTACCGCAGACTCAAACGCGATCGGTTATCTTGCTTTCAGTGCTCTCTCAACGCCCGATATCAAACTGATTTCCGTTGACAGCGTCCTGCCACAGGAACAGACCATTCGCGACAACCGGTATCCGCTTTGCAGAAACTATTACCTTGCTTACCTTGGCGAGCCGGATGCGCTCACCACCGACTTTCTCGCGTATGTAATGAGTGCCGGACAGGGGCAGGTCGCGGACTTCTGCATCCCGGTTCACACACCGTCGCATTTTCTGTCTGACCGCTCCTTGGGCACCGTCACTATCACCGGCTCCACCTCCGTCGCCCCTCTGATGGAACAGCTTGCCGCGGATTACATAACCTACAATCCCAATGCTTCCATTCGCATCGAGGCAACCGATTCCTCATCCGGACTGACCGCTGCCATCCGCGGTGAATGCGACCTGGCAATGTCCTCGCGCTCACTGAAAGACTATGAGGCAGAGCTGCTGGAATATCAGGCGATCGCTTATGACGCGATTGCCGTTGCTGTCAACCAGGCCAGCCCCTTAACGAATCTGTCCCTCTCACAATTGAAGGGCATCTACAACGGAGACTTCGATCGGTGGACTGATGTAAAATAAATAATGAGGTTATCCGAAATCTGCGCTTTGCGTAAATCCATTTTTCTCCAGGACACAAAAAAGGGGACATGCACCATGTCCCCTTTTTCGTGTCTTTCTTTTCTTCTTATTTGCCATACGACCGAATCGTATCCAGAAGCAGCTGTTTCATTCTCTCGCTGTCCATCTCCATTGCCAGTTCCACATTCAGCGCCCCCTCTTTCGCTCCCATCTCCTCATGGGAAATCTGCCGTTCGTGCGCCAGATCTTCCTTTGGATCCGCTGAAAGAAACGCGCGCCAGTCGCAGACCGTCATGCCTCTGGTCAATTCACCCTTCGTTTCCACATCCATGTGTACCTTCACACTTTTCGTGATGATCGAAGGATCAATCATCCAGGAAACGGCGCTTGCGTCGCACAGGTTGCTGTACCCGTACCGCCTGATCGCAAAGGAAAGGAGCTCCGCGGCAAACTCCGCTACCGGCCCGCCGCACTGGCGGATCTGCTCCACTTCCTTTTCTGTGAACCGGTTCTGGCGAAGCACATTCAGTCCCACCATCCGGATCGGGATACCCGACTGCAATACGATCTGTGCCGCTTCCGGATCTCCCGAAATGTTAAACTCAGCCACCGCCGTGTCATTTCCGACAAAAGCGGATCCCGCCATACTCAGAATCCCCGGAATCCGGGTCGCCAGCCGTGGCTCCTTCAGTAATGCCTGGGCCACATTCGTCATGGGGCCAAGGGTAATCAGCGCCACATCATCCCGGTTCATAAAGGTGTCAATCAGGTAGTCCACGCCGTGCCGGGATTCCAGCTTCTTTATCGGTTCCTGCACGAACACATCTCCCAGTCCGCTGTTTCCATGCACATCCGTTGCGCGGACAACCTTTCGCCCCAAAGGCAGATTGTATCCCGCATATACCGGGATCTCCGGCCGTCCGGCCAGTTCCGTAATCAGACGGGCATTCCGCTCCGTATACTGAAGATCGGTATTCCCGCCCACTGCTACGATTCCCGCCACATCCAGATGCTTCATACAAAGCAGCAGAGCAAAGCAGTCATCAATCCCCGGATCGCAGTCGATGACAACCTTTTTCCCCTCCATCATCAGGCAGTTCCTTTCTCAATCTTCCTCTGGCGGCTGATACGGATCGAGCTGATCACAACCAGAGCAATGATCGTCGCGCCATAAGGGATCATCTCAATGAATTCTGACGGGAAACCGCCCTGGCTCTTCAACGTCGTGGCTGTCGCGTCGCAGAAGCCAAAGAATACCGCGGCAATTGCCGATCCGACCGGATTGCCGTCGGCAATGTTGCTGGCCGACAGGCCGATGTATCCACGGCCGTTGACCATGTTCTTCATAAAGAAGCTGACCCAGCCCATCGACATGAACGCGCCGCCAAAGCCGCAGAGGATTCCTGATATAAGGAAAGAAATATACCCGACCGTTTTCACGTTGATCCCAACCGACGCAGCCGCATCCGGATTCTCACCCACGGCCCGCAGGCGCAGTCCCAGCCGGGTCCGGTACAGGAACATCCACACAACAAACACGCTGAGAAAGGCCAGATAGGTCAGAATATTGTGCCCGGAAATCATCGGCCCGATCAGGGGAATGTTCTCAATCAGAGGAATATTGATGGACGGAACCGTAAACGCGCGGATCGCCGCGGAGGTTGTCGATTTCTCTCCCGTCAGAACATACATGACAAATACCGTTCCGCCGGATGCCGCCAGGTTAACCGCAATACAGGTCAGATACAGATCGGTCATGCCGCTCAGGCTGGCGAAGGCAATCACCCAGCCAACAATACACCCGACAATGACCGCACCTAGCAGGCCAACCCATACATTGCCGCTGAATCCGGCGAAAATAACACCGGCCAGCGCCGCACAGAGCATCATGCCTTCCAGGGCCATGTTCATCATGCCGGCCTTCTTACTGATTACAGCCGCCAGTCCGGCAAAGATCAGAGGCGTCCCCAGACGCAGGACAGAAAAGCCAAAGCTCGCAAACCAACTCAGTGTAAACATGCCATCACTCCTCCTTTCCTTCCGTCGCAGGCGCAACCACTTCTTCTTTCTTCTCATGAGCCAGATTCTCCTGCGCCGCCTTATAGATCAGCTTCTTCTTGAATCGTCCCATGAACTCATCCGCAGCCACCATCAGAATAATAATACCCTGAATCACCGTAATAAAGTCAATCGGGATATCTCCCTTGGAATTTACGACGTCCGCGCCGATACGGATATACGCCAGAAGCAGCGCCGCAACCGGCACAAGCAACGGATTTCTTCTGGCAAGCACCGCCACCATCAGACCGTCAAACCCATGCTGTGTACTGGCAATCCACTTATAGCGATCGTAGTTGGCCAGAATCTCGGTGGTTCCACCGATTCCCGCCAGAGCGCCGCCGATGAGCTGGGCGCACACGATCGTCCCGGCCATGTTAATTCCGCTCGCCTTCGCAAACAGAGGATTGCTTCCCACCACACGCATCTTATAGCCGAAGACAGTCTTAAAAAACAGAACAGCAACCAGCGCCACGGCAATCACGGCAAAAAACAGACCTGCCTGAATGCGGAAAGCGCCAAATATGGTGGGAATCGATGCATTGTCCGGAAGCGGAAGCGAACCCAGGGATGAGATCGACGCGTCGCGCATCTTATAGCGCAGGACATACGTCGACAGAAACACCAGCATGCTGTTGAGCATCAGCGAAACAACAACAATATTGGCGTTGAATTTGATATCCAGCCAGGCCGGAATCATCGTGATCACCACACCCACCAGTGCGCCGACCACCAGCAGCACCAGAATCATAAGCGGAGCCGGAAGCCCCTCCCCAAGATTGATGGCGACATAGGTAGAGATACAGCCGGCAAACATGAAAATTCCCTCGCCGGACAGATTGAACTTGTTCACCGCATACATGAAACAGAAGCAAAGTCCCGTAAAGGTAAACGGAATCGCCAGGTTCACAATACTTCCGATCCGTCGAACGGACGAAACCGGTCCCAGGATAAACTGCTGAATAATATACAGAGGTTCCTCACTGACCGCAAACAGTGTGACCAGGGCAACTGCATACGCAATCGCAATGGCTACAACGATCCGGAGCAGCTCCACCATGGTTTCTACCCTTCTTGTTCTATTCATAGCAGCCCCTCCATTTCCTCTTGCGTCATCGTCTTAATTCCAAGCATGTATTCGCCCAGAAGCTCCTCCGATACCTGATTGGCCTTGGGGAACGCAGCCACCACCCTGCCCTTACGCATTACCAGAAGCCGGTCCGAGCACTCCAGAACCTCATTCAGATCGGCGGAAATCAGCAGCGTTGCCGTTCCTTCCTCTCTGGACTTCTTCACAATCGTCTTGCGGATCATCTCGGCAGCGCCCACATCGATGCCCCGGGTCGGCTGATTTGCCAGGATGAAATTGGATCCGGAGGTAAACTCCCTGGCCACAACTACCTTCTGAATATTACCGCCGCTCAGCATTCGCACCGGCTGGCTCTTATCGTCACAGGCAATCTCAAATTCCTGAATATACCGATCCACAATCTCATCGATATGCTTCTGATTTAAAAAGAATCCCTTGCGGTATTCCTTCCGGAAATAGCGGTCGGCAATGATATTGTCACGAATTGACATATCGCCTGCGCAGCCGTACTCCATACGATCCTCGGGAATATAGGCAAGCCCCAGATCCCGGATCTGGCGAACCGTTCTGCCCTTTATATCTGTTCCGTTGACTTCTACCACGCCGGATGAATAAACGCCCATGCCAGAGAGCACGTCAGAGAGGTCTCCCTGACCGTTCCCTTCTACGCCCGCGATTCCCACAACCTCTCCTTCATGAATATCAATAGAGACATCATCGAGGACACGC
This sequence comes from Clostridiales bacterium, assembly GCA_021202925.1. Classification (GTDB taxonomy): domain Bacteria; phylum Bacillota; class Clostridia; order Lachnospirales; family Lachnospiraceae; genus Brotaphodocola. The sequence continues at coordinate 124,844 of JAJQCD010000014.1, forward strand.
TTGCCCGCGGCGTTGATCTTCACCAGATTCTTGATATGTACAACCGGTTTTCCCGGTTTGGGATCCTCTTTGTCGATCTTTAAAACCACATCCCGTCCGACCATCAGTCTGGAAATATCGGATTCATCCATATCCTTCAGGTCATAGCTGCCCAGGCAATAGCCATGGCGCAATACCGTGATTCTGGCACAGATCCGCTTTACCTCCTCAAGCTTATGGGAGATAAAAATAATCGAATGGCCATGCTGCTTTAACAGCATCAGCTGCTCAAACAGCTCATCCGTCTCCTGCGGCGTCAGCACCGCCGTCGGCTCGTCCATGATAATAATCTTTGCGCCCTTGATCAGCACCTTCATGATCTCAACCTTCTGCATCTGTCCCACGGAAAGATCCTGAATCTTTGCCATCGGATCGATGTTGAAATCATACTTGTCCGCAACCTCCTGTGTCATGGCGACTGCCTTCTTAAAATCAAAAAGCCCGTTCTTCATGGGCTCCACGCCCAGCACCACATTCTCCGCCACCGTCAGCGACGGGATCAGCATAAAATGCTGATGTACCATACCAATTCCTTTGCTGATCGCATCCAGCGTGTTCAGTATTTTGACCGGCTGTCCATCGAGAAACACCTCGCCGGACTGGGGCGTCTCATGACCGAACAACACCTTCATCAGGGTCGTTTTCCCCGCGCCGTTCTCACCCACCAGCCCCAGGATCTCGCCCTCATAAAGCCAGAAAGTAATATTTTTATTCGCGACAAAGCCGTTACCGTAAATCTTGGTGATCCCATCCATCCTTAATACTTCTTTGGGCATATATTCCTCCTCCTCATCAAACAGGGGCGCCTTCACGGCGCCCCCGCCCCCGGTATCGCCCGATCGTTACGGCGCCACCGCATCCAGGTACTGCTGATATTCGGCCTCGTCCGCAAAATCATAATAGGATTTCACTGTGATTTCTCCAGCCAGAATCTTCTCCTGTGATTCCGCCATCTTGTCTCTGACTTCCTGCGGAACATTCTCCTGGAAGAACTCATTATCCACATAGCCCACGGAATTCTGCTTCAGGCCCAGGTGGTTTTCCTTGCCCCATACATCCTCGCCCGCTTCCACGGAATGGAAGAAGGAAACCAGAGAATCGCCTACGTTCTTAAGCATGGAGGTCAGAATTACGTCCGCCAGCTCCGGATTCTCGGAGTTCTTGTAATACTCGTACTGATCCGAATCCACACCGATTGCCCAGGTACCAAGCTCCTTACAGGCCTCGAACAGTCCGCCGCCGGATCCGCCAGCCACCTGATAGAAGACATCCGCCTGCTGGTCTCTCGCCTGTGACAGGCACAGCTCCTTCATCTTGGCCGGTTCTGTCCAGGAACCAACCGTCGCCTTCACCACCTTGATGTCCGGATCATAATCCGACGCACCGTTGATAAAACCAGTTACAAAGTCCGCGATAACCGGACCGTCGATACCAACATTCACAGCAACCACGCCGGTCTCCGTCATACCTGCGGCCAGCTGCCCCACCATGTAGGAACCTTCATTCTGTGCATAGAAAATCACCGCCAGATTCTCCGGGATCTGATCCGCTTCCAGCGAATCGTCAAAGAGCACGAACTGGTTCTCCGGATATTCATCCGCAAGCTTCAGCAGGATATCACGATAGGACGAAGAGGCCACAATGTAATGGTACCCCTCATCGATTACATCCAGGATGGAATCCTCCCACTTGTCTGCTTTCGTCTCATCTCCAACTTCGATCGTCTTGGCCTCCCAGCCCTCGCTGCGCAGCGTGTTCATGCCCACCTCGCCGGAATCGTTGAAGGACTTATCTCCCAGATAGCCTACTACGTAAGCGATCTTATCCTTCTTTGCTTCGCTTCCGCCATCGCCGCTGTCCTCCGCAGCCGCTTCCGCACCGGAATCAGCCGCAGCAGCCGTCGTTGAGCTGGAGCTGCCGGAGCTTCCGCTCCCGCCGCAGGCCGCCAGAGAGGCCGTCATCGCCCCTGCCAGTGCAAGTGCCAGTATTCTTTTGATTTTCATGATACTTCCTCCTTGTGATTGTATTTATGTAGTCAGGTTTTTCACCCACTTCATCGTGTGAATTCTCCAGATTCCCACCAGGGACTCCAGAACAATATTGAATTTGATAATCGCAATCGCGATATAGGGAGGCCAATCCAGCACAAAGGTGCATAATGCCGCCAGCGGAATCGTAATCAGCCACATGGTAAAGATATCGCAGATAAATCCTGTCTTTCCGTCTCCGCCCGCCCGTAACGTTGCAATCAGGCCGGTCATTTCCATGCCGGAGAAAGGCCAGATACAGGCAATGATAACAACAAACACAGACGCATAGGCCCGTGTCTCTGCATCCAGATGATACAAATCCAGGAACGGCTGCCTGACCAGCAACGTCAGAACGCCCAACAGGATACCGCCGGCCAGTCCAATCAGAAGCAGACTGTAAGACTCTCTGCGGATCTGTTCCTTCCCTGCGCCCATGCCGATGGTCTTACCCATCGTCACCGAACAGGCATGAAGCACTCCGTTCATAAAGCAGGCCATCAGCTGATAAAGCGTATAAGCCAGATTATAACCGGTTACAATCACGGTGCTTACATGTCCCATAATAAAGCTGCCTGCCGTCGTACCAGTGGACCAGATCAGTTCATGCGCCACAATCGGCATTCCCACCTTTACAAAATCCAGGCTGAGTTTCCGGTTATGTCTGGTCAGATCCTTAAGCTTCATGCAAAGTGCCTTCTCCCGATGGAACACAAAACTCGCGATGATGCCAAATTCAACCAGCCGGGCGATAATCGCCCCTACGGCAATGCCGCGGATTCCCATGCCGGACAACCCGAACACGCCAAAGACGAAACAATAATCCAGCAGGACATTCAACGGATAGGACACGGCATTCGTCGTAAAAGACACCTTCGTCTGTTCGATGCCCATACAGCAGGCAAACAGCATTGTACTGACCGCGCACGGAACGTACATCAGCGAGGCAATTCTCAGATACGACGCTCCCAGGCGAATCAACTCCGGATCGCTGCTGTAAAGTCCCAACACCGCTTCCGCATTCGCCTGAATCACCAGCGTAACCACCAGCGCGAACACCGCCACATACTGGACGCCGATCGCACACAGCGTTTTGATGGATTCCCGGTCCTGCTTCCCCCAGTATTGCGAAACCAGCACACAGCAGCCGGAGGAAAATCCATTGCAAAGTGTATAAAATACGAAAAATATCTGCTGCGCCTGCGTAGCCGCTGACATCTGCATCTGATCAATGCGGCCCAGCATCATATTGTCCAGGGTATCGACACTGACCCGCAACAGCTGCTGAAGAATAAGCGGCATGGCCAGAATCAGAATATCGGTATAAAAGGAAGGTCTGGTGACAATCAGACTCCCGTCCACCTGTTTACGGATCATGACCGGCCACACCCCTCGATACACCGGAACAGCCACTCCTTAAACCGATCGAGCTTCAGATCTGTGGCAACCATGGCATTGGGCTTTCTGCCGCTCACTCCCCGCACATCGACGGCCGTATGTCCCGCCGTATAAACGCCCTGACACTCCACGTCAACAAAATAAGGCTTAAACTCCAGACACTGGGGACAGACCGCCGCAGCCAGCGCCAGAGCATCGTGCATCATGGCATCCTCTCCGCCCTTCTGGTTGCGCTGAAACATATATTGCAGAATATCTGCGGTCAGAACGCCTGCCCGGGTTCCCAGCGCCCGGTAGCGTTTCTCATCTTCCCCATTTAAAATGGCCTGTTCTGTCACATCCAGCCCTACCATCGTCAGGGGAATCCCCGCGCGAAATACCATTGCTGCGGCGTAGGGATCGACCCAGATATTAAACTCTGCCGTCGTATTCACATTTCCTCCGCGCACCGCGCCGCCCATCACCCAGATATGCCGGATCTCCCCTGCGAGTTCCGGATAAAGGCTCAGTGCAATCGCAATATTTGTCATGGGGCCGATGACCAGAAGTTCCAGTGCGCCGCCTTCCCCGTCTGCAATCCGGCGAATGACTTCCGGCGCGCGATCTTTTGAAAATTCGCTGTGCTCTGCCGTGGGAATCACCACATCTCCCAGTCCCGTCCTGCCATGGGTATCACCGTAATAATCGCCTCTCGGATAAAACGGAAGAACCGCTCCTCTGGCCACCTCCACCGGAATCCCCAGATATTCTGTCAGGTTCCGGTTGTTCGCCGAGGTCCACTCCTCCCGGACGTTGCCATTTACCGAGGTAATCGCTTTCACATCAATATCCTCGCAGCCAAGTGCTGCCATCACCGCAATCGCGTCGTCCGTCCCGGTATCACAATCAATGATAAACGGCCGTTTCTCCATGTCTCCTTCTGTCTCCTTATCCTTCTTGTCTTCTGCATGGAATCATTTGCCCGCACACAGCGGTCAAACACTTTTCTCATTCTTGTCTATATTACCATATCGCGCGAAGATGGTCAATCTTCTTTTGGGCATCTTTTCTAATAATAAAGTAAATTGGGATGAATTTCCAGACTTTATTTTCCCCGGTTTTCACAGCGTTTTTTCCATATGAATACAGGTAAACGTTTCGCCCACAATAACATTGGATTCATCCGCTGTATAGCCCAGCTTCTCATAGAAACCGGTCTTTCCCACCCGGCTCTCCAGCACCGCGCGTTGAAATCCCAGATCGCGCGCCCACTGCTCCGCCTCCAGCACGGCGCGTCTCCCCAGTCCCCGCCCCCGATATTCCGGAAGAACCACAACCCGTCCCAGCATCACACGGTCCGTATCCAGCGCATAAAGCCGACACGTCGCAACCGGAAAATCTTCATCCAGAAACACAATGTATCTGGTGTCCGGCGTGTCGTGTTCATCAAACTCCTGCTCCAGCGTAATGTGATACTTTCGTGCCATCGCCTGGATACGCACATAATAAGCGCCGGCCCGTTGTGCCAGGGTTCCGGCTCTCACTGCCTTCATACTCATATCATTCGTCTCCTTTTTATGCAACATCACTTGCCTGTCGCATCCTGTCTTCGAAAATGCCTGTGCATCTTTCATTATAGCCGCAACACTGCGACACGACAAGTCGGAAGTTTGTCTATGGCATTCGTTCCCAATCTCTGTTATAATGTGGCCGACACACAGGATAACTTTGAAAACTACAGCATCTTTACCGGTGCCTGATGCAACACGATAGAAGAATCCCCTCCGGGGGAAACGAAACACGAAATCCGAACAGAAAGGAGAGTTCACTATGATTTCGCTTGAAAACACAAAGACAATTTATGATCTGATACATAACGCAGGCAGGGAGCACGGTGATCGCGACTTCCTCCGCTATGAAGACAACGAGATTCTGTATGACGTCACATACTGACAGTTCCAGGCAGACTGCGACGCCATTTCTGCGTGGACGACTGCCCAGGCGGCCAGACTGGGGCGCCGCCTGCACGTTGCACTGTTAGGCAGCGCGAGCCACCATTATCTGGCTGTCCTGCTCGGCGTCATGAGCGCAGGCAGCACAGCTGTCCCGCTGGATGTCCAGTCCAACCTGGAATCCCTGTGCGACTGCATAGACCGTTCCGACGTCGATATTCTCTTCTACGACTGGGAACATCACACTCTGGCCGATGGAGCAAAAGAACGCTGTGCAAACCTGACGCAATGCGTCTCCCTACAGCATGGCCGTCATGTTCTCTGTTCGGACCATATCATCAAAGAATATACCGGCCAGGCAACGGCTCCCATCGCCCGTCCACAAGACCTGGCCATGATCCTCTTTACCTCCGGCACAACCGGCCGTGGCAAAGGCGTCATGCTCTCCCACGGCAACCTGATCGACAATACCTTCTGTTCGACAGAAAGCGGCCCGGTGTGTGATGACGTAAACCTGAATATTCTTCCGATTCACCATGTATTCTGTATCAACGGTGACGTATTGCTGACCCTGCGTTACGGGAGCACCCTCTGCTTAAACCGCGATCTTTCCAAGCTGGCGGAACATCTGCTGCTGTTCCAGCCCACCTCGTTCCGTGTCGTGCCTATGATTGCCAAGGCACTGTACAGCCGGATCACGGTCATGGAAAAGCAGGAACCGGATCGCCCCATTGAGGAAATCCGCGAAGCCGTTCTCGGCAAACGCCTGCGCCGCATTATCAGCGGCGGCGGCTATCTCGCGCCGGAACTGGCGGAGAACTATCGTCGGCTTGGCATTGCCATCGCGCAGGGCTATGGCATGTCCGAATGTTCGCCCAAAATTTCCACCCCCGACTGGTCCCGTCCGGACACGGTCGCTTCCGTGGGTCGGGTTGTCGATGGCTGCCAGGTTCGCATTGTCGACGGCGAAATCCAGGTCAAGAGTCCGTCCGTGATGATGGGCTACTATAAGGACCCTGAACAGACCGCACTCGCACTGACAGAGGACGGCTGGCTGTGTACCGGAGATATCGGTTATGTGGACGAAGAGAACTTTCTCTACCTGACCGGCCGCAAGAAGAACCTGATTATTCTCAGCAATGGAGAGAACGTGGCGCCGGAGCAGCTGGAAAATTTATTTGCAGATGAACGCCTGATTGAAGAAATTCTCGTATTTGAGGAGAACGATACCATCACCGCCGAGGTCTATCCGAATTTCAAATACGCCAAAGCGGCCGGAATCACCGATGTGCAGTCTGCCATCCGGCAGATTGTTAAGGAGCGCTGTGAAACTCTTCCGTCCTACAAGCGTATTTTAAACTGCCATTTCCGTGAGGTCCCGTTTGAAAAGACCTCTTCGAAGAAGATTATCCGTTCCCGGTATTTTAACCGGAAAAAGGAGGACGCACGCAAATCCGAGGGGCTGAAGCTTCCGCAGACACAGCTGCAGCTGCAAATCTATGACATTGCCGCCGCGGCTCTCGGTCACCGCAATTTCGGCATCGACACCGATCTGTACGAAGCAGGGCTGGATTCCATGGGCAGCGTCATGCTGTTGTCAGACCTCGCCTCCGTGATGGATCGGACCATGACTCTGGACGACCTGATGAGCCATGCCACCATTGAAAAGCTGGAAGCATTCTGCAAAAGCGACGCTCCCACAGACCAGGTGGACTACAGCATTCGTCCCGTCTACGCCCTCTCCAAGCTGCAGATTTATTTCGCTTATGTGATGCGCGGCAATACCACGGCCAACCTCCCGTTTTTGTTCCGTCTGGATCCGGGCGTCGATCTGCCCCGGCTGCAGACGGCTGTGGAATCCCTGTTTAACGTCCATCCCGGTCTGAAATCCCAGATCCATATGACCGAGAAGGGCTATCAGAACTTCCGCGACGACAGCCGGGAAATCAGGATTCCCATCTGCAAAATGAGCAACGCCCAGTGGGAGCGCACGCGTGGAGAGCTTCTGCGTCCCTATTTCTATGGCGAAGGGGAAGCTCTGCACCATATTGGCATATACGAGACCGAATCTGCGAATTATCTGTATTTTGATATCGCACATATTATCGGCGACGGCGTGACCATGAACGTTCTCTTTGAAGACCTGAACGCTCTGTATTGCGGCGAAAAGGTCGCTCTGGAGTCTTACACGCTGTATGAATATGTGCTGGACGAGCAGGCGCGGGAAGTAAAGGGCGAGCGGCAGCGCGATGTGGAATACTTCCAGAAGCTGATGAAGGATTTCCGCATCCGCAAGAGCATCCTCAACCGCCGTGATTTCAGCTTTCTCGACCGTGGCGTGAACGCCTCCATCCGGGAGCGCTTCGAGCGCCTGGACCGGCGTGAGATCACTGCCTTCTGCCGGGAGAAGGGCGTATCGGAAAATGTGATCTTCCTCACCGCTTTCAACTATTGCATCAGCATTTTCAGCGGCGAGAAGGACACCATCTCCACCAGCATTCACAGCGGGCGAACCGACGGACGCTGGAACAGACTGGCCGGTCCCCTGTTTCTGACCTATCTGTTCCGTTACACCAATATCCCTCACGAGACCGTACCGCAGCTTTTGACGCGTATGGCACGCGAAATCATGGAAACCATGCGCTGCCATACCTCCACCATTCATGGAGACGAGATGTTCTTCCAGTACCAGGGCGATATCCTCAACATCCCGGAAATCGGCGGACTTCCAGCGAAACGCATACCGGTTCAGCTGGACTCCCTGCCCTTCCATCTGATGGTCATGACAGAAAACGACGGCAATGGTTATTACTATGAACTACGTTACTGGGAGAATCGCTTCGACCGGGAACAGCTGGTCATCTTTATGACCTGCATGGAGCGCATCGTCGAAGCCATGCTGGATGAGCCGTCTGTGCGCAGACTGAAGAAGCATCTGCCGGACAGCATCTTCCCCCGCCACTATACGATCAAGGCAAGTATGGTCAACCGCACCGCCGGTTTCCGTCTGATCAACGAGACCTCGCCGGACATGATGGTCAAGGCCTATGTCCTCGATGAGAGCTGCCGCAAACAGCCCTACGGCGGATGGGGAAATCTGTACATCCTCGACCAGCCCACCCTTGGCTGGAAGGACAAAATCACCAGCCCTTACACCAAGGGTATCCTCTACCAGACCGGACTCACCGCGCGCATCCTGCCGGACGGCTCCCTCGATCTGCTGGATCAGGGCGGGCGTACGGTCCAGATGGAGCAGCTCACCGGCCGTCATTTTGTCGACCTCTACGCCCTGGAACGGCTGCTTGTCGGCTTCCCCGGCATCCACAGCGCCGACGCCTATGTCCGCTGGGGCGAGGAACACAAGCTCGTTCTCGCAGCCGACGTCCACTGCAGCCACGAACCAGACTCCGCGGCGCTTGACGAGTTCCTCGAAAAGCACTGGGATACCGGACTGCTGCCCGTCGAAATCCATGTTGTGAATGAATAAATACATATCTGCATGTGGAAAGACACGGAACCAATTGCAGACAAAAAGGGAACCGACCACACAACATATGGTCGGTTCCCTTTTCTCATATTTGGAAGAATCGTCCTCTCTTACGCAAGCAGACTCTTAATGTAAGCGGCCAGCTTCTCATCCTTACACTTCGGGAAGAACAGCTCTGCGAACTTCTCCCCGGCAAACGCGCCCTTCACCAGTTCCTGATCCAGTCCCTGATAAATCTCGACCAGCTCCTCCTTGAACGCGACCTTTCTCACCTCATCCAGAATCTTCTTGTTTCTCTGCTCCGGGACGGCACGCTCGCGCGGATAACCCTGGCCGGACGGCTCGCAGAACAGCTTTTCAAAAATATACTCCAGATTCAGGTCTCCGCCCCAGCCGAAGCCCTTTGCGAACGGAAGCGCAATCGCGTTGCCATCATTGATCTGCGCAAACGTATAGGCATCCAGCGCATCCTCCACATGACCGCAGATCACGCCCGGGAAAGAATTCAGCGCAAGCATCGCGCCCTCGCCGGTACCGCAGCCCGTAACCACATAATCCGCGGCGCCGCCATTCAGCAAAGCCGCAGCCAGAATTCCATTCTGTACATAGGTCAGCTGAGCGGCGTCTCCCGCCGTATACATCCCGTAATTATCCACCTCATAGCCATACTGATCCGCTACCTTCTTCAATGCGTGAAAAATCGTTTCATTCTTCGCCGCCTGGCTGTTTTCATTGATCAGTGCAATTCTCATCGTTTTGTCTCTCCTTTGATAGAAATTGAAGTATCTTTACCACTACCTACAGTATAAACGTCCCGTTTCTGACCGTCAAGAAAAAATCTTTATTTGACTATTGATAACAACCATCACCTGTCGTAAAATAAAAAAGAAATCTGCTAACATTTGCAAATACCAGAAGGAGACATACAGAATGAACATCAGGACCGTCCGCGCTGTCTGTTTCAGCGCCACAGGAAATACCAGAAAAGTCGTCACCTCCATCGCAAAAGCCCTCTCTGAGGATCTTTGCGTCCCCATGACCACTTATGATTTTACGACTCCGGTTCAAAGGAAGGATCCCCCCACATTTGACGAGACCGACCTGGTTGTGTTCGGCACACCGGTCTACGCCGGGCGCGTCCCCAACAAGGTTCTGCCGCTGATCCCGCAGCTTTTCCAGGGAAACGGCGCTCTCGCGATTCCGGTCGTCACTTTTGGCAACCGCAATTTTGATAATGGCCTGATTGAACTTCGCAATACGCTTGAAGAGCTTGGTTTCCACACCATCGCCGGCGCCGCCTTTGTGGCAACCCACGCCTTCTCCGACCGGCTTGCACCGGGAAGACCCGACGCAGAGGATATGGCTCTGCTCGCTGCGTTCGCCTCCGGCGCCGCCGCCAGAGTTCGCTCGATGAATGAGATTCCGGCTCCGATCGCTGTCCGCGGAGACACACCGGTCGGCCCCTATTATACCCCGCTCGGCATGGATGGGAAACCAGCCGTCTTCCTCAAGGCAAAACCAAAAACAGACGAAGCCGCCTGCAACCTCTGCGGCAAATGCGTGACCGTCTGTCCGATGGGCTCCATCTCCGCTGAGAACCCGCTTGTGGTGAGCGGTCTGTGTATCAAATGCCAGGCCTGTATCCGCTCTTGTCCTACACACGCGAAATATTTCGACGATCCGGCGTTTCTCTCTCACGTCGCCATGCTCGAATCCAATTATACCCGGCGCGCCGAACCGGAGATATTCCTGTAAGCGCCCGCAAAAGCCCCCGGCTCCGTCCAGCATTGACCAGGCTGAACTGCAAACCGGGGGCTCTCTTTCTCTTTTCTCTTATTCTGTTACGCCGTCTTCTTCGCCGCCTGCTTCGAAAACGTCTGTACACCTTCCACAACCAGAATCAGCGCCAGCACGACCATTGCCGTCGCAAAGAGCAGCTGGAACCAGTCGCCCCACGCCGCCGTGCCTGCGGAGATCATCTTAATCTTGTTGATGTCCGTCAGAATCAGGCTGCTGATCGTTGCCGCCAGCATAAAGAGCATCGGAATAAAGAACATTTTGTTGTTCTTACCCACGTTGCCCAACCATGCGGCAATCGCCATCAGAGCGATACCGGCAAGAAGCTGATTGGCAGCGCCGAACAATCCCCAGATCTGGCTCAGGCTCAGCGCGCCCAGCACACAGCCAATCACCACCATCACCGCAGTGCCGACCAGCGGATGCGTCAGAACCCGCCGGAATCCCGTCGCATCCTGATAACTCTTCTCGCCTTCCTTTAAGAACAGCTCAGAGAACATGAACCGGCTCAGCCTGGTCGCCGTATCCAGAGAGGTCAGCGCGAACACGGATACTGCCAGCGTCAGCAACGCATAGATTGTGTTATAAACGCCGCTTCCTTCCTCGCCATACATCAGGCCGATACCAGCCGCAAACGCCGCTGCCGGAGAGCCAAACCCTCCCTCCCGGTAAGTCTGATACACCATACCGACTGCAATCAGAGCGACGATACCCAGCGCCAATTCAATCAGCATGGAACCGTAACCGATCGGCTTTGCGTATTTCTCATTCTCCAGCTGTTTGGAGGAGGTACCCGTCGCGATCAGACTGTGGAAACCGGAGCATGCGCCACAGGCCACGGTAATAAACAGCGTTGGGAACAGATAGCTTCCCGCCACCGGAGACCATCCGGTAAACGCCGGCATTGCAAACGTCGCGCTTCCCGTAAACGCCGCCACCGCGATTCCGAGTACCGCCAGGAACATCATGCCATACAGCAGAAAGCTGGACAGATAATCACGCGGCTGCAGCAGAATCCAGACCGGAGCCAGAGAAGCCGCACACAGATAAATACCAATAAAAACAATCCACGCCATGCGACCCATCACCAGGCCAACATTCAGCCCCAGCGCGACGATAACCACGATACCAACGATCCCCATGATCGTTGCCGGAACCGTCCGCACGCCAAAGCGATTGGTAATCATACCGTAAAGAATCGCCAGTACAATGAACAGAACCGAAATCATCGCCGTTGTCTGATTGCCGGTCGGCGCACCATTCAGGCCAAATCCGCCTTCCAGTGTATAGAATGTACCCGCAACGACGTTGACGAACGAAGCGATAACCAGGATCAGCACCAGCAACGCAAAGATAGTGAACAGTCTCTGCGCCCGCTTCCCCATGGAATCATGGATGATCTCACCCACTGTCTTTCCTTTATGACGGATCGATGCAAAAAGGGAGCCAAAATCCTGCAGTCCGCCAAAGAAAATACCGCCAATCACACACCACAAAAATACCGGAACCCATCCAAAAATCGATGCCTGAATCGGTCCGTTGATCGGCCCCGCACCCGCAATCGATGAGAAATGGTGTCCCATCAATACTGCCGGCGGCGCCGCCACATAATCCACGCCATCCTCCAGTTCATAGGCCGGAGTCTTTCTGGCTGGATCGATTCCCCACTGCTTCGCAAGCCAGCTACCGTAATAGATATATCCGATAACCAGCAGGACAATCGCAGCAAGGATGATACATAATGCTGTCATTTGTCATTTACCTCCTACTGCTTACGTTATTGCGCAACCATTCGCAGACAGCTGCGCTCACTTTATCATGCTGACGAGTCTCTTCAGGTCACGGCCCTGGCGGTTCGTAGCCGTCTGACCGGAAGAAACCTCGATTACAGCCAGTCGATACTGGCTCCATCCATGGAGGCTGAACCGATAACTCTTATAATGGTGGATCTTCGGCGCCCGCTTCCACACAGCGTCCTCCACCTCTTCTGCCAGTACGATCAATGTCACGTCGGTACTTTTGTGTCCCTCTCCGGGTCTCACCCGGGAAAGTCCCTCCTCCCACGCGATTTGATCCAGTTCATTCAGTCGTTTCTCTGTGAGAATATGCTCACCTGCAAAAAATACATATTCCTTCGACTCTGACTCAAACAGCCTAAGTGAACGAATCAGGTAATAATTCTCATCGTGAGAATGAAATTCCGCTTCCACCATAAACGGTGATGTCACATTCTCCCATTTTACATTGTAATAACGCTCAAACGAACAGACAATCTTCTTCAATGCGTCCTGCAATTCCATGAACCATCAAACCTCCGGTATCCAGACAGAAGCCATTGAGGCTTATTTTACTACCGCAAAGCGACTTTGTGAATAGATTTTTTATAGAAAAACTACTATTTTTTTATATAATTTTTATTTTATCCACATAAACTTCAGAAAATAAAGTGTGCAAAAGAAAAAGGGCACTCATCTCCGGCCAGAAACCTTCGATGATTGCCCCATAAACTTTCGATTCTTTCACGCCTGGCGCTCGCAGTCCCGCACTCCAAACAGATCCCGGATCACATCGACCACCGTCTCGATCTTCGTCGCCTTCCAGGCATTGCTTCCACAGAACAGAAGCGACTGCTCCAGCGCCCCCTCCGCCGCATTGGTAAGTGCTTTCGTAATGCAGTACGGAACCTTCAACGGATCACAGTGCTGCAGGCAGCGATAGCAATGTGAAATATTCGCATGCTCTCCTCTTGCCTTCCTCTCTTCCACCTGCTTCAGAAACGGGTTACGAATCGCCCGTCCCGGCATACCGACCGGGCTCTGGACAATGACGATATCTTCTTCCTTTGCGTTGATATACGCTTCCTTATAGGAAAGCGGCGCATCGCACTCCTCCGTTGTCACAAACCGCGTCGCCACCTGTACGGCGTCCGCCCCCAGTTCATCGATCGCATGCACAACATCGTCATGGTCATAAATACCGCCCGCGATTGCGACCGGAATATGCCTGCTGTACTTTGCCTCAAACTGCCGGACCACATCCATGATGCTTCGGATTTCTCTGTCATATTCTTCCTTCTGATAGGTCTTCGACACATCCGGTGTGTCCACACCATAACGAGTCAGATCCGAATTGGAAAACCCCAGATGTCCGCCCGCGAGCGGTCCTTCGATCACCAGCAGATCCGGAATTCTCTTGTATTTCCGATCCCACATTTTACAGATCACCATCGCTGACTTCGCGGTGGAAACGATCGGAGCAATCTTTGTCTTCGCACCCTCCACAAACTTCGGCAGATCGATCGGAAGTCCGGCACCGGAAATAATAATATCCGCCCCCGCCTTCACGGCTTCCTTCACATAGCGGGCATAATCCCGCGTCGCCACCATGATGTTGAAACCCAGGATCCCGTCCGGTGCAATGGCACGCGCCTTCTCAAATTCCGAGCGGATCGCCCGCATATTTGCCTCAATCGGATCTTTCAGAAAATCCGGATCCTGAAATCCAATCTGCGCGGTGGAAATAATTCCGATTCCACCGGCTTTCGCCACCGCCCCCGCAAGATTGTGGAGACTGATTCCAACTCCCATACCGCCCTGAATCAGCGGATATTTTGCTTTTAAATCCCCTATCGTCAATGACTTGATCATAAAAAGCTGCCCTCACACCTTTTGGAAGCGCTGCTCCCTGATTCTACTGAATCGCGAATGTCAGTTCTGCACTGACCGCAACCTTACCCTCTGCGTTGGTAGCAACTGCCTTGCCTACACCAATCGGCCCCTTGCGTTTGATAATCTCGCACTCCAGCTTCAGCCGGTCTCCGGGGACCACCATCTGTTTGAACTTTGCATTGTTAATCGCACCGAAAAATGCAGTCTTTCCCTTGTTCTCCGGCAGGCTTAAGATCGCCACCGCGCCAACCTGCGCCAGAGCTTCAATCATCAGCACGCCCGGCATCACCGGCTGCCCCGGGAAATGCCCCGCAAACTGCGGCTCGTCAAAAGTAATGCATTTATAACCGACCGCACGCACCCCTGGCTCCAGTTCTTCAATGCAGTCGATTAACAAAAACGGGTGCCGATGGGGTATAATCTCCTGAATCTCTTTGATTCCCAGTCTCATCCTACACCTCCGGATTCTCTGTTGTCTTTCCCTGTCCACGCCGCCTGAACCTGCGCAAACCAGTGCGGTTTTGACGACATCTCTCCCATATAATTACGCAAACTTCTTCACCAGCAGGGTCGCGTTATGGCCGCCAAACCCGAGAGAATTGGAAATCGCGCAATTCACATCCATCGCGACACCTTCTCCCTTCACATAATCCAGATCACATTCCGGATCATCGACCGTAAGACCTGCCGTCGCATGGACATAACCTTCCTCAATGGACTTCACACAGGTAATAAACTCCACGCCGCCGGCTGCACCGAGCAGGTGTCCGACCATCGACTTGGTGGAATTGACCTTCAGACGATACGCATGATCGCCGAATGCCAGCTTGATGGCCTTCGTCTCTCCTACATCGTTCGCATGCGTACCCGTACCATGCGCATTGACATAATCCACGTCTTCCGGCGTAAGCCCCGCATCCGCAATCGCCAGCTCCATGGCCTTTGCCGCACCGCTGCCATCCTCACACGGAGAAGTAATATGGAACGCGTCACTCGAAGAACCGTAACCGGCAATCTCTGCGTAAATCTTCGCGCCTCTCGCCTGCGCATGCTCCAGAGATTCCAGAATCACAATTCCTGCGCCTTCCCCCATCACAAATCCATTTCTTTCCTTATCAAACGGGATCGACGCACGCAACGGATCCGTCGTGGTATTCAGTGCAGTCAGAGAAGTAAATCCCGCAACGCCAATCTCCGTGACCGAAGCCTCCGTTCCTCCGGCTACCATCACATCCGCTTCGCCATACTGGATCGAACGGAACGCCTCGCCAATGGAATTGGTTCCCGTCGCACAGGCCGTCACCACATTCAGACTCTTGCCCTTCAGACCGAACTGAATGGAAATATTTCCCGCCGCCATATTCGAAATCATTAACGGAACCAGAAGCGGATTCACACGCCCCGGCCCTTTCTCCTTCAGCTTCGTATACTCCCGTTCGGTTGCCTGCAGACTTCCGATTCCGGAACCGACCGAAGTGCCCACACGCCACGGGTCCTCCGCCTCCAGATCCAGCCCGGCATCCTCGATGGCTTCCTTTGCAGCCGCCACCGCATACTGACAGAAACGCTCCATGCGTCTCGCCGCCTTTGGATCCATATACTTCTTCGGGTCAAAGTCCTTGACCTCCGCAGCAAGCTTCGCTTTGTATTCCGTCGTGTCAAAGTAGGTAATCGGACCAATGCCGACCTTTTTTTCCTTCAATCCGTTCCAGAATTCATCCACACTGTTACCGATCGGGGTGATCGCCCCCAGTCCGGTCACAACTACTCTCCTGCTCATGTCCAGTCTCCCTTCATCAAAATTCTGAATGCGCTCCGCGCAGGTCAGTCCCGCGCTCATCGGTCGTTACCCCCGATCCGTGCGAGCGCCGCACCAATCATGGGATCTCTGTCAGCAGCAGGTCATCCCGCCGTCCACACAGATCACCTGTCCCGTGATATATGCTGCTTCCTCAGACACCAGGAACGCAACCGTATTTGCCACATCCTGCACCGTGCCAAGCCGGCGCATCGGGATCTGGGCAGCCGCGGCTGCCTTCGCCGCATCATCCATCGCATCCGTCATATCTGTCTGAATAAAGCCCGGAGCCACTGCGTTGCAGGTAATCCCCCTGCTCCCCAGTTCCCTCGCAACACACTTCGTCAGCCCAATCAGGCCAGCCTTCGAAGCGCCATAATTCGCCTGCCCCGCATTGCCGGTCACACCGACCACCGAAGCCATATTGACAATCCGTCCGGCTTTCTGTTTTAACATCTGGCGCGAAATCGCCTTTGTGCAGTTGAATGCGCCCTTCAGGTTCGTATTGATCACCGCGTCAAAATCTGCTTCACTCATCTTCATCAGCAGATTATCCTTTGTAATCCCGGCATTATTCACCAGAATATCCACGCGGCCATATTTCTTAATCACACCCGACAGCATCTCACTCGCTGCCGCCGCGTCCGACACATTACACTGTACTGCTTCCGCCCGGCCACCAGCCGCCGTAATCTCCTCTACAACCGCTTCCGCCTTCGCCACAGAGCCATTGTAATTGACAATCACTACCGCGCCTTTTGCCGCCAGCGTCTTTGCAATCGCGCTTCCAATCCCCCGGCTCGCGCCGGTCACTACCGCAATCTTATCTGTCAACATCATCCCAATGCCTCCACAACCCGATCCAGATCATCAAACTTTTCTATGTTCAGCACTTTTACCGAACGATCAATCTTCTTCATAAAACCGGCCAGTGTCTTCCCCGGTCCAATCTCAATAAAACAATCCACACCGTCCGCCAGCATCGCCCGTACACTCTGCTCCCAACGCACAGAAGAAGAAACCTGCTTCACAAGAAGCGGCTTAATCCGTGCGCTGTCCGTCACATATTCCGCCGTTACATTCGCCACATAGGGGATCTGAAGCGGCCGAATCGCAACCGTTTCCAGTGTCTCTCCCAGCTTCTCTCCGGCTCCCGTCAGCATCTTTGAATGGAACGGTCCACTGACATTCAGCGGAATTGCCCGTTTCGCGCCCGCCTCTTTCAGCTTCACGCAGACGGTATCTACAGCCTCTTTCATTCCCGAGATCACGATCTGTCCCGGGCAGTTATAATTTGCAATCTGCACGCCGTCAATATCTGCAATCACTGCCTCAATCGCTGCCGCATCCATCGCCAGAATCGCCGCCATACCGCCCTGGCCAAGCGGCACTGCCTCCTGCATCAGGATCCCCCTCTGCCGCACAGTCGCAATCGCGTCCGCCTCCGTCATGGCGCCTGCCGCAAAGAGCGCGCAATATTCACCCAGGCTTAAGCCGGCGGTCACATCCGGTCTGACGCCGCGTTCCTTAAGAACCTTCGTCATCGCAATGCCGACCGTCACCATCGCTGCCTGGGTATATTCTGTGACGTCCAGCCGATCATTCTTCTCAAAGCACAACTCCGGCATGGAAAAGCCCAGAATCTCCGTCGCCAGATCAAAAACCGCCTTCGCTGTCTCCGACCGCTCATAGAAATCCTGTCCCATTCCACATACCTGCGCCCCCTGTCCGGGGTAAATAAACGCGACTTTGCTCATATCCGCTCTGCTCCTTTATTCTGCCGGGCATCCCGACGCCCTCTGCAATTCCACTATTCTGTCATGTAACTAATTCAGTTTCAACAGTTTCTCAGCCTGACCGACGATCTCCTCGATGATCTCCTGGCAGGTCTGCTCCTTTGAAACCATACCGGCAATCTGCCCGGCCATCACCGTACCTCTTGTCACATCGCCTTCCTGCACCGCACGGCGCAGGGTACCAAGCGTCATGTACTCCAGTTCCTCGAAGCTCTTGCCTTCCGCTTCCATCTTCAGATACTCCCGCGTCATCTGGTTGCGCAGACAGCGCACCGGATGTCCGTGAGTCCGTCCTGTCACGGTCGAGTCGATATCCTTCGCCTTGATCACACGGTCCTTGTAGTTCTGATGAACCGTACACTCTTTCGCCACCAGGAAACGGGTTCCCATCTGAACGGCTTCTGCGCCCAGCATAAACGCCGCTGCGATCCCTCTGCCGTCGCCGATACCGCCCGCCGCAATCACGGGGATCGATACCGCATCCACAACCTGGGGAACCAGCGTCATCGTCGTCGCCTCGCCAATGTGACCACCGGACTCCATGCCCTCGGCCACAACCGCGTCCGCGCCGTACTTCTCCATCCGTCTGGCAAGCGCCACGGAAGATACCACCGGCATCACCTTGACACCGGCTTCTTTCCACATGCGCATGTACTTCTCCGGGTCACCGGCGCCGGTCGTCACAACCTTTACGCCTTCCTCCACAATGACCTTCGCCACTTCATCCGCATATGGACTCATCAACATCACATTGACGCCAAACGGCTTGTCCGTCACTTCCTTGACCTTCCGGATATACTCCCGGACAGCCTCGCCCGGCGCATTTGCGCCGCCAATCAGTCCCAGGCCGCCGGCCGCCGATACTGCCGCAGCCAGATTGTTCTCCGCCACCCAGGCCATACCGCCCTGAATGACCGGATACCGGATCCCCAACAATTCTGTAATTCTCGTTTCCATGAAAAACCTCCATCAAAACCTTACAGTTACCATTCCAAAAAAATGCGTCAGAGACGCATTTTTAAAAAATACCGGATACGCTGACTGCTTACGCCTCCACACCTTTATCCTTCAGATATTTGATCACGTCGCCGACCGTCAGCAGCTTTTCCAGATCCTCAGACGGAATCTCAACGGAGTACTCATCCTCCAGCGCCATCACCAGCTCAAACAGATCCAGGGAATCCGCACCTAGATCATCCTTGAAAGAAGAAGCTTCCGTAATCTCATCCGCCTCCACGCTCAGCTGGTCCGCAATCAGTTCCTTCATTTTCTCTAACATCGTCTTGTTCTCCTTTTTATTGATTGATTAATGATATGATTTGCAGCGATTTCAAATCGTGTCTTTCTGTGCGTTTCGAACCGCCGCATGATGTTGCCTGTCTTACCACTCGAGCAGTACCGCGCCCCAGGTGAGACCGCCGCCAAACCCACAGAGCACAATCTTATCGCCCCGTTCCAGCTTCCCTGACCGGTTCAGCTCGTCCAGCAGAATCGGTACCGTTGCTCCTGATGTGTTCCCATACGCGCCAATGTTCATCGGCACCCGGTCCATCGACACATGAAGCCGTTTCGCAACCGATTCACAAATCCTTAAGTTCGCCTGGTGCAGAACAAAATACTTGATCTCACTGATATCCGTATTCGACTCATCCAGTACCTGCCGGATGCACTCCGGCACCTTCTTCACCGCGAACCGAAAGACCTCCTGGCCATCCATATAGACATAGCCCAGCTTCGGTTCCCTTCCATTCAGAAAGTTCCCCGTCGAACGCGCGGTACAGGTAAGCACCGGCCCCTTCGTCCCGTCCGAGCCAAGAACCGAGTGAATCACTCCGCTCTCGTCCGCCCGCACAACCGCCGCCCCGGCGCCATCGCCAAACAGCACACAGGTCGAGCGATCCGTCCAGTCCACGATCTTGCTCAGGCACTCCGCTCCGATCACAAGCCCGGTCCGATAAACACCTGTCTTCACAAATGCCTGTACCATAGACAAGGCAAACTCAAATCCTGTGCATGCAGCAGCAATATCGAACGCCACCGCATGTACCGCTCCCAGCATCGCCTGCACCTCACAGGCTCCGCTCGGTGGCAGGTTATCCGGCGTCGTCGTCGCCAGCACAATCACATCCAGTTCCTCTGCGGCTATTCCGGCGTCCTCCAGAGCCCGGCGTCCGGCCTCGGCCGCCATCATGCTGGTGCCTTCATCCATCGCAATCCGTCTCTCATGAATCCCGGTTCGTGAGACAATCCACTCGTCGCTCGTGTCAACCAGTTTCGCCAGGTCATCATTTGTTACAATCTGTTCCGGCACATAAGAACCGGTTCCCAACACCTTGCTTGTCATCTTGTGTCTCCCAAATAATTTGATTCTGTCAATAGTTTGATAAACTGTTTTGAGTTTCAAAATATTCAAAACTATTCTATATAATGAGGTATGATTTGTCAAGCGTTATTTCTCCCGATATCGCCCCACAAAGACATACAGATTTATGATATCGCAAACCGGGGGGATATGTCAAGATGCTTTCGATATCTTTCCGGGAAAAAGCAGAGAGGAACCGCTGGTTTCCAGCGATCCCTCTCTGCTTTTATTTCCTGTCGTTTCCTGTTCCGGATATCCGGTTCCTTTACTGAACCCACGCTCCGTTTGCATCCACCTGATATCCATCCGGCGTCGCCTCACTTACATACATGGATCCGAACGGACGATTGCCCGCATTCGTGTAATTCCATGCCTCATCGGCTTCGCTGTAGGTCCAGGTCGGCTGTGCCGGCTCGATGGGATTGAAGAAATAGGAAACCCCGTTGATCACCTGCCAGCCGGTCAGCATTCTGCCATCGGACGGATTCAGATAATACCAGTAGCCGTCCTGCGGATCCTGATGCCAGCCAGTCAACATGTTGCAATCCGTCGGATCCAGATAATACCAGGAACCGTCAATCTGCTGCCAGCCGCGGCACGCATATCCTTCTCCGTCGAAGTAATACCACTGACTGCCGAGTCTTGCCCAGGCGCTCTTCGGATAGCTTCCATTGGTATAACGATACCACCAGCCGCTGCCGTCATGCTGCCAGCTGCCACCGCTCGAAGAGCTTCCGGAGCTGGAGCTTCCACTGCCAGAGCCGCCACCGCTGGAACCGCCGCTGCTGCTCCTGGTTCTCAGCGCATCAATCGCTGCGTTCAGTGCTTCGGTTGCTGCATCGATCTCATCCTGCGTCGTTGCTGCTTCCAGAACTGCCTTTGCTTCCGCAAGGGCGGTCTGCATCGCACTCCATGTACTGGCCGTGTAACGGCTCTGCGTCTTAGCTTCCGCATTTGTAATGGCTGCTTCAAGTTCGGAGGTATCGATCGTATCCTCCTCATCACTCGAACTGCCACTACCACTGCCGCTGCCACTGTCATTGTCGTTGTCATTATCGCTGTCGTCGGATGCCTCGACCAGCGCTTCAATTGCTGCGTTCAGCGCATCCGTTGCCGCATCGATCGCATCCTGCGTTGTCGCATTTGTCAGCGCATCTGTCGCCTCTGCCAGCGCAGCCTCCAACGCTTCCCAACTGTCAGAGGTATAATCGCTTTCGGTCAGAGCCTCTGCCGTCTCAATCGCCTCTTCGAGCGCCGCCGTGTCCAGTTCCTCATCTTCTTCGATCTCCGGTACTTCTACCTCCGTCTCGATCTCATAGATGCCGGTGCTCGCAAAATACTTGATGCCGGTAATGGTCTTGCCAACCAGCTCTGCCAGGTTCGCCTCATCCGCATCCCAGCCAAGCTCAGATACTCTCCAGATGTTCACCACATGACGCAGGCCATAAACCGTTCCGTCCGAAGTGGTCAGGGTCACACCGTACACCTGATCGGTTCCGGCAGTTACATAATCGGTAATTCCATCCACAGAAAGCTCATAATCCGTATGCCTGCCTCCGGTAGAAAGCTCTACCGTTGCATCAATGCTGGTTACCTCACCTACGGCTGCACCAAATACCAGGTTTCCGTCAGCATCCACGCTGACCTCCTTGTAGAAGGACGGTGTCTCGCTCAGCACATAATACGAATAGCTACCGCTCTCAAACAACGCGTCGCTTCCAGTATAAGTTGTCGTGCTTGTCTGACCACGATTCGTTGTCGTAATTGTCACGCTGGATGCGTCTGTGATCTGTGTATAATCACTCAGGTCGACGCCTTCTCCCAGCTTCACCGGGAAGATCGCACCAGTGATGTCTGTTCCGTCCGCATTGACATGGTAGGAACCGCCCGCCAACGAGCCAGATAACGGCTTGCTGGTTGTTGCAGAACTATAAGCATCCACATCTGAAGTTCCCTCAGCCTCGTAGAACTCCGCATATGGGATGTTCATCAGGACATACTTATAAGGCACATACAGATCAACCGTAATTTCGTGAATTCCGTCATCTGTATAATAGGTAATTCCGGTAATCGTCTTGCCCATAATCGACGCGTAGTGTTCCGATGAGGTCGGGCTGCCATGTACCGCTGTCGTATATCCGGTCGCAAATGCCAGGCTCGAACTTCTCCAGATATTTTCCAGATGTCGCAGACCGTAATCGGTTCCCTCTGCAGTATGCAGGACGACACCATACACCTCATCCGTCGAGAATTCAATACCATCAACCGAAATCTGATAATCACCATAATTTGTTGTCGCGGTGATTTCAGCCGTCGCATCAGAATCTTCTGCACTCGTTCCGGTCACACTGCCAAAAGACAATGTGCCATCTGCCGCTACCGTCATTTCCTTATAGAATTCCGGCACTTCACTCAGCAGATAATACGAATAGCTTTCACTCTCAAACAGAGCGTCGCTGCCTTCATAAGTTGTCGTGCTCGCCGTTCCTCTGTTTGTCACACTGATGGTGACGGAGCTCGTATCGTACACATGCGTATACGCGGACAGATCCGTTCCCGCCGGAACCTTTACCGGGAATGTCACGCCGGTGATATCCGTTCCTTCCGGATCGACATGATAAGAACCGCTCACAAGGCTCATGGTTCTTGTCTTGTTCAGTGTCGCAGATGTTACCGCATCGACCGGCACATCATTTTCTACCTCTGCCGCATAGAATTCCGCATACGGAATATTCATCAGGACGTAATAATCATTTCCCGTTTCATAGACAAAGGAATAATCCACATATCCGGTTGAAGACACCGTAATTTCAAAATATTCACCGGAAGCGAACGCACTTGCCTCTGTATTCAGAGTCCCGTCGCTGTTGATCAGCGTCGCTGATCCATGACCGGACGCACTGTATGTCGTCCCGTTTACCGTCACGGAACTGATATTGCTTATATAGCTTTCAAACTGACTCGCGTTCGCACCGGTCGCCACAACCAGTGCCGGTTCTTCATTGTTCTCGTTGTAAACAGCCGGTACAAATGTTGTATACACGGTAAATGTCGTCACCAGATCCGCATATTCTCCCTGTGAATCGCTCACTGTCAGCGTATAACTTCCAATGCTGGAAGCAAGCAAGGTAATCGAACCATTCAGGACAACTGCATTGACTTCGTTACCATCCGAATCCGTCACCGTATAGACTGCCCTGCTTTCAAACGGAACCTCGCCGGTAAACGTATAGGTGGTTGTATAGGTATTCGTATCCGCAACCTCGACAGAAGCACCCGTCTTGATCGGTACATAAATACTCAGATCGGTTACCTCATAAATACCGCTCTCCACAATATAAGTCAGGCCGGTAATTGTCTGTCCCATGATGGACTCATAATGCGCAGAGGAAGTCGGGCAGCCATGCACCGCCGTTGTAAATCCGGTGCACCAGGCCAGTGCGTTCTTTGGTCTCCAGTAATTTTCCAGATGACGCAGACCATAATCCGTCCCCTCTTCGGTATGGATGATCACACCATACATGGCTTCGCTGCTGAATTTAAACGCATTGACGTCCAGTTCATAATCGCCATAACTCGTCTCGGTTGTAAATGTAAGCTCGTCCGCAATGTCACTGTATGTCGTCGTCACATCCCCCACAAGGGCGCCGAACTCATATTCACCATCTTCATCAACCGTCAGTTCCTTGTAGAAATCCGGATCCGCGCTCATGCAGACAAAGGACCAGGTTGGGCTTGCCGCCAACGTATCCGTATCCGCCACCTTTCCGTCGGTGGTCAGTCCGCTGCTGATGGACACCTTCACCGGGAACATGACGCCAGTCAGATCAGAACCATCCGATGACACATGATAAGCGCCGGACGCCAGTGAACCGAGTGTCTTGCTCATCGTCGCAGACGTATATCCGTCAACCGGAACGTCATTATTCACATCTGCCTCATAAAATTCCGCGTAAGGGATGTTCATCCGGACAAATAGCTCGTCCTCCGTCCAGTAAACAAATTCCAGATCCTGATAACCGGTCGCGTGTACGGTAATCGCATAGATACCAGCGGAAGTGATCGGGGCAGCATCTGCCTTGACAGAACCATCACTGCTGATGATCGTTGTACCATGATTTCCTGTATTATAGGACGTCCCATCGACCTCTACCGATGTGATCGCACTGACATACGTTTCAACCGTACCCTCAGCCGCATCTGCGCTGCTTGCCACCAGTGCCCTGGTTTCCGCATCATAGACAACCGGCATGTCATCCACATACAGATTGAACTCGTAAGACACAGCCGCATACGTCCCACTTGCATCCGTAATGGAAAGCGTATACAGACCACTGCTCACACTCTCGCCATAGTACAGATACAGGGTAACCGTTTCAGTCTCATCCTCGGCGACGGTCGCAATCGGATCAACCGTCACTTCCCAGTCTGTCATCTCATCGCCGTCGGAATTATACACGGCATACTCCCGCTCGAAATCAGACGGGAAGCCGGAGATAGTGAGCGACGTATATGTAGCGGTCACCGATGCGTCCTCGACCACGATTTCCGCGTCTGTAATAATCGGAACATAGATTTCATCGAGATCAATTTCATAAATGCCATCGGTCGTGTAATAGGTAAGGCCGGTAATCGTCTCGCCCATCATGGACTCATAATGCTCCGATGAAGTCGGGCAATTATGTACACTGGTTGTAAATCCGGTACACCAGGCCAGCGAATTCTTCGGCTTCCAGTAGTTCTCCAGATGGCGCAGGCCATAATCATGGCCATCCGTATGAATCACAATTCCGTTGACTGTGCCGGAAAGCTGATCCGCCGTCACATCCAGCTGATAATCACCGTAGCTGGTCTCAGTTGTCAGAACCGCTGATCCCTCGATCGATGTTCTGTCGCCCTCGACCTCGTCAAACTCATATCCATCCGCACCCAGCGTCACTTCCTTGTAGAAATCCGGAGTCTCATCCTCCCCCAGATTCAGATTGTACCAGGAATAACTCGGACTGCCGAACAGATCATCCTCATCCGCAACTTCCAGCGCTGCATCCAGTTCCGCGCTGACCTCCGCCGTGATATGTACCGGATAGGTCACGCCCAGAATCGCACTGCTGTCCTCATGGTAAGAGCCACCCGCCAGATTCGTATTCGTGGTCTTACTCTTTGTCGCGGAAGTAAACGCGTCAACGGGAACGTCATTGTCCACCTCTGCCGCATAGAAATCCGCATACGGAATATTCATCATCGCGTAGAAGTCGAGATCATTTTCCAGTTCTTCTTCCGCTTCCGCGTCTGCATCCGATGCTTTGCTGTTCGAATCACTTGCCGTTTCATCTTCGTCTTCCTCTGTATCCGAAGAATCGGCATCGGCATTCGAAGCGGTCGCCGTCGATTCTGTCGACGAATTGCCATTCGAAGAGCCTGACGAACTGTCTGCCAGCACCCAGAGTGAATTCGAGCTGCAGATCATCGCCACAATCAGAAGCGTCGCGATCGATCTGCGCAATCTGTTTCTTTCTGCTCGCATAACTAACCTCCTCTTTTTCAATTTCCCGGTATGTCGGAATCACCTGATCCCTGACAGCCGGTTTATCATAAACCGGTTTTACACGGGTATTGCAAAGGCAGCCCCGGCGGCCGGATGAGTTCCGCCTGACATGTCCTGCTTTTTATCCGTGAAAAACCGACTTACAATCCAACTCATTGACCCTGAAACAATCCAAAACTTCTTTGACAAGGTCAAACGCCATCATTCCAATGTTAGATATCGCTAACTCATATCATTGTACTTCCGTCAGTTAGCGTATGTCAACTCATGCAGATGATAATCTTTCTCATTTACGCGGTGCCGCCAGATTATTCTGTCCATAATACACGAAAAACCGGAGCTTTATGCTCCGGCTTTCTATACGAAACCATTTCTGCTGTCTCAGTTTTTCAAACATCCAATCGGAACTACATATACCCCGTCACGGCGACGATACGCATAGTCACCGACACCCGTTAACACCATAAGAAAAGATGCTGTCTTCATCTTATCTGTATCAATTTTTGCCTGCATGGCTTTCAGACTTGCAGCCCCCTCCTCAATCAGCTTATCGCCTCCGAGTTTGATTTCAATCAAACCATATTTCCCATTTCTTAAATGAACAACCGCATCACATTCCTGGCCGTCTTTATCCCGATAATGATAAACCTCTCCATTCAGTGCATCCGCAAACACACGAAGATCTCTGACACAGAGAGTTTCAAAAAGAAACCCAAACGTTTTCAGGTCATTCAGCAAATCATTTGGACCGATGCCTAACGCTGCTGTTGCGATCGATGGATCAATATAATACCGGGTATCGGACGAACGAATCGCGGTTTTTGACCGCAGATTGGGATTCCATGCCGGCATATCCTCAACAACAAAAATTTTTCGAAGTGCGTTCAGATAAGAGGCCACGGTTTCTTCACTCATAGGGTTCTCGTCATTTGCGGCAATATCCTGCGCAATAACCGTGTTGGGTATCTGCCCGCCCTGGTTTCGCGCATAGGAACGCATGAGTCGGCGAACTCTCTCGGGATTTTTCTGCACGCCGTCTGCCCGATTGATATCAGAACGAACAACTGCATCATAATAATCCATCGCCTGATCCAGAGCTATCTCATCACGCATATCCACAGCCTGCGGCCACCCTCCCCGGCACACCAGAAAAGCCAGGTAATCGATACTGATATCAGAACCGCCGTCAATATCTGCCGCCCCCTCAAAAAGACTTTGCAAACTGACTTCTCCCGTCGATTCTCCGGATTCATACAGACTCATTGGCCGCATGGTAAGCCACGTAAAGCGCCCCGTGCCAGAGTGTGTAATTTCCCTGGTATCGACAGGAACCGCTGAGCCGGTAAGAACAAACTGCCCCTGTTCGCCGCGATGATCAACCTCAAATCGAATCGCATCCCAAAGTTTAGGCGCAAGCTGCCATTCGTCAATCAGCCTTGGAACTGCTCCCTTCAAAAGTCGCTTTGGATTCAGCTCTGACATGCTGATATTCTGTTCTTTTTTCTCCGGATCGTCCATATACAAAACACTTGCGGCAATCTGCTCCGCCGTCGTAGTCTTTCCACACCATTTGGGACCTTCAATCAACACCGCGCCTTTGCCCTCCAGCTTGCGTTTCAGCATACCATCCGCGATCCGTTTTTTGTAATTCATCATAAGGAACACCCCGATTTCCATTCTTTTATCTATAGGTTATACTGAAATGTCCGTTTTTTCAACGATTTTCCGACGATTGGCGAAATATTTTTCCGACGATTGGCGATGAAATGATCCGTCAGTTATCAACCTCCTCTTTTTTCGCCATCAGATACTGATACACATCCCGCTTCGCGATTCCGCGATCCTTCGCAACCACCCGCATGGCTTCCTTGCGATCCATTCCCTGGGCAAGACAGACCTCCATATGTTCCTCGATGGACATCTCATCCCAGGAACGCTGTCGTTCCTGTTGCATCTCTCCGATGGAGCGCCCCTCGATGACGATCACGCACTCTCCCCTCGGTTCCTCTGTGCGAAACCGCGCAAGCGCCCCCGCGAAAGTCGTGCGGTATGCTTCCTCATGCTTCTTGGTCAGTTCCCTGCAGAGTGTGATCTTCCGTGTTTCGCCAAGCGCCTCTGCCAGTTCCGTCAGTGTCGCCACGAGATGATGCGGCGCTTCATAGACAATGATCGTGCGTGTCTCCGATTTCAGCTCTTCAAGAATCCATTGCCGCTCTTTCTTATCGACCGGCAGAAATGCCTCGAAACAGAAGCGTCTGGTCGCCAGCCCCGACAGGGTCAGAGCCGTCACACAGGCTGCCGGTCCCGGCAGGGAAGTCACCTCAATGCCCGCCTCGTAGCATTGCCGCACCAGTTCCTCCCCCGGGTCTGAGATGCCCGGCGTTCCCGCGTCCGTCACCAGGGCAATCGTTGTCCCCTGCCGCATCTGTTCCACCAGATACCGCGCCTTTTCTACCTTATTATATTCATGATAACTCGTCATCGGCGTCCGGATTTCAAAATGATTCAGCAGCTTGATGCTGTGCCTGGTATCTTCCGCCGCAATCAGATCAACCTCCCGCAATGTATTCAGGACACGCAGCGTAATATCTTCCAGATTCCCGATTGGCGTCGCGCACAGGTACAACTTTCCCGCCATATTCTTCTCCTTATCAATATCCATATACCGTGGTAATTTCCTCCGAATAGACGCCCGGTTCCCGAAACACAATCACCGGCGCCTCAACCTTCATCATTGGTTTCCCTCCGCGCACGGCTTCCACCAGAACCATATTCGCCTCCCGATCAACAAAGGGATGCACCAGTTTCATCCGCTTGGGTTCCAGGTGATGTCCGTTCAGGACAGACAGAATCTCGGCAAGCCGCTCCGGCCGATGCACCAGATAAAACCGCCCGCCAGGCTTCAGCAGCAGCTCCGTCTCCCGCACGACGTCCTCCAGGGTACAGAGGATTTCATGTCTCGCGATTGCCTTGGGCAGATCCGGATTCTTCAGCCCCCGGAAACCGGTCATGTATGGCGGGTTCGACGTCACCACATCAAAAGAAGCCCTGCCGAATATCCGGCTGGCTTCTCTGATGTCACCCTTTACAATCTCCACACGGTCTTCCAGATGGTTCAGCCGCACGCTTCGACCGGCCATCCCGGCCACTTCTTCCTGAATCTCCAGTCCGGTAAAATGTTCGCCTTCCGTCTTCGCCTCCAGAAGAATCGGGATAATGCCCGTCCCGGTTCCCAGATCCAGCGCCCGTTCACCCCGCCTCACCGAAGCGAAACCGGAGAGAAGAACTGCGTCCATCCCAAAACAGAATCCCTTTTTCTTCTGGATGATATGGTATCCATTCCGCTGCAGATCGTCAATTCTCTCATCTTCCAGCAGCATCCCCTTCTCATCCATGGTTTTTCGTTTTTCCTTCCTTCTTCTCCAGCGCCTCCAGCTTCTTCAGTTCGGAGTCAGACGCTTCCGGTTTTCCCTTTTTGCGTCTCGGCCGGAACTTCAGCTGATCGGCCGGATACTCACGGATCTCCTTATCCTCTTTGCCGACCATAACGACCACCTTGACCGTCTGACGCAGCACATTGACACTGTGTACCTCTCCTTTCAGACCGTCGTCCGTCGTCACATAATCGCCCACGCCGGGAAGCCTGCTGTTCAGATACTCATAAGTCTCCTGTTCATTCTTCAGACAGCACATCAGTCTGCCGCACACACCGGAAATCTTGGATGGATTCAGGGAAAGGTTCTGTTCCTTTGCCATGCGGATGGAAACCGGCGCGAACTCCGTCAGATACGAATGGCAGCAGAGCGGACGCCCACAGATGCCAATTCCACCCACAATCTTCGTCTCATCGCGAACACCCACCTGACGCAGTTCAATTCTCGTCTTAAATACAGAAGCCAGATCTTTGACCAGTTCGCGAAAATCAATCCTGCCATCTGCAGTGAAATAAAACAGAATCTTATTGTTGTCAAACGTATATTCCACATCAATCAGTTTCATATCCAGCTCATGTCTCCGGATCTTTTCCTTACAGATGCGAAATGCCTCTTTCTCTCTGCTTCGATTGCTCTTCTCCCGCTCCTCATCCTCTTTCGTCGCCATCCGGATCACGGCCCGAAGCGGCGGAATCACTTTCTCATCCTCAACTTCCCGTCTCCCCAAAACCACAGTTCCGTATTCAATGCCACGGGCTGTCTCTACAATGACATGATCCCCCTTCCGGATTTCCAGTTCCCGCGGGGAAAAATAATAGATCTTGGCCGCGCTGCGAAACCGCACACCAATGATTGTTGTCATATCCGTCTACTCCTCCTGAATCAATTTTCCTTCATCACCAGAAGCAACAGTTCCATTGTCAGATCCATATTGACGTTGGCGTTCAGGCGGACCTTCGCTTTCTCGATTGCCTCCAGGATCTTCTCCAGGCCATCATACCCACTGTTCTTACTGATCTCATTGATCAACCGAAACTCATCCTTAAAAATCAGTTGATTCATATCTCTGGTTACCTTATACATAAGAATATCCCGATACCAGAGCTGCATAAAATCCAGGCATTCCTGGATGTCCAGCTTGTCTTCCTTCAACCGCCGGATGTCCTCCAGAAGCTCAGAAATATCCGCATCCTTCACATGCCGGAGAATTCCCAGAACCGCCTGCACCAGGCGCCTGAAATCGTCCGAGGAGAATAGCGCGATCGCCTTGCCCAGATTACCCCTGGCAAAAGCCGCATACACTTCTGCGTCCCCTTCCGGGACCTTCCTGTTCTGAACCAGGTAACTCTTCACCACGGAATCCCTAAGCGGCTTCAGCTTCAGCTGCACACAACGGGACAGAATCGTCGGCAGGAACAAATCCTGATTCGTCGTCAGCAGGATAATGACTGCGTAAGACGGCGGCTCTTCAATCGTCTTGAGGAGCGCGTTCTGCGCCTGCTGCGTCATCTTCTCCGCCTCATCCACAATATAAATCTTATAGTAGCTGCTGTATGGACGCACCAGCATCGTATCGTTGATCTGCTCACGAATGTCATTTACGCTGATGCTGTTCGGTTTCTCATGCGTCACATGGATCAGGTCCGGGTGATTCCCGCTCAGAACCTGCCGACAGGCATGGCATTCCATGCACGGCTCCCTTCCGCCCTTTTCGCACAGGAGCGTCAGTGCAAATGCATCCGCCAGCGATTTCCTTCCCATTCCGGCTTCGCCCGTCAGAATATAAGCATGGGACACCTTATGATTTTCGATTGCCTTCTGTAAATGTTCCTTGATCTGATCCTGCCCGACAATATCATGAAAACTCAACATAAGTATGCCCCCTTGCATCGGTCTGTTTTTCATACCAGGGAACGGACGAAATCCGTTTCCTGTTCATCCGAATTATAACACAGTTTTTGATTCATGTATAGAAAAATCAATCAGATGACGCGAATGAACCTACCCTCCGGATCCGCCATTCCCTTCAGTGGAAGACCGATTTTTCTGTAGTGCTTCAGTACCGCAAAAGCTGCCGACGTCACGCGCTCCCCCGGCGCAAGAATCGGAATCCCCGGCGGATAAATGTAGACAAATTCCGCGCAGACACGTCCCAGGCAGGCCTCCAGTTGCACGGTCTCGCCGTTCTCTGACAGAGCGTCCGCCATCTCCCATACCGGCTCCGCAACCGGAAAGGCTATCTCGCAGGCATCATCTGCGGATGCCCGAACCAGTCGCCGGTCAATCTCCAGAAACGCATCCGCCAGGCGATCCAGATGCTCCTGCCGATCCATAAATGTCGTGATTGCCACCACATAATCTGCCCCGCACATCTCCACTTCAATATGGTATTCCTCGCGCAGCCATTGCCCCAGCCGCTCCCCGGTCACAGCCTGAACCCCGTCAGCAGCCGGAAAACACGCTCTGCAGGACACTACAATTCTGGATGAATCCACCGCAAAAACCGCCCGTTTCCCGACCCATTCCCGGCCAGCCAGCCGCAGATTCTGAAGCGGTGCCAGTCTCTCCCGGATCCTCTCAAGCCGTCCGGCAAATGCTTCCAGTTCCCGCACCCCGTGCTTCCACATCTCGTAAATGCATCGCTCAATCGATGCCATAAAAACATAGGACGGGCTGCTGCTCTGAAACATTTGCAGATAGCGCTCCAGTCTCCTTTCCTCGATCCGCTCCCCTTTGAGGTGAAGCACTGCCGTCTGTGTCAGCGACGGCAACGTCTTGTGCAGACTCTGAATGACGACATCCGCACCGCACGACAGAGCCGACTCCGGGAAGGCACCTTCGGCCGGACCGGTCGACGACAGCTCCCTGCGGATGCCAGGGCGAAACGAAAGATGGGCTCCATGCGCCTCATCCACAATCAACGGAACACCGTGCCGGTGTGCCGCCTCCGCGATCGCCCTTACATCGGAGACAACTCCCTCGTAGGTCGGAGACGTGAGAAATACCGCGGAAATCTTCGTGTCTCCGGCCAGAATCTGCTCCACATCTTCCGCTGAAATCCCTCCGTTTATCCCCCATTTGTCAATTGTTTGTGGATAAACATAGCAAGCCGGCCGGCGATTGAGGATAACCGCATGATATGCAGACTTGTGAGAGTTTCTCGCCATCAGAATTTTCCCATCCGCCGCTGCGTGAATCGCGCCAAGCACCCCTGCCGTGCTGCCATTGACCAGATACCAGGTACGGTCGGAGCCGTACACGGAAGCGACCCATGCCATGGAATCCTTCAGGATTCCTTCCGGATGATGAAGATTGTCAAACCCGTCAATTTCCGTAATGTCAATGGCAAACGGATTCGGAAACGCCGCAATCTCAGCCCGATCCGTCCGTCTCTTATGTCCGGGCATGTGCATGGGCGCTGCATCTGACGCCACATATCTCTCCAGTCTGGAGAGCAAAAGATCTTCTCTGGTCATCTTTGGAATCCTCCGGTGAATGCTTTACAATTTTTACAGACATGGCTATAATGAAATCCTGAAGGAGGCAATCATGAGAGAAATGGAATTTAAAATGGAACGCCAGGGCCTGGTAGCCATCGGAGACCGCGTTGAAGTCACCGAACGCGAAGGAATCAATTACAGTTATATCATTGAACCGGCCGTGGCCATGTCCGGCTGTTACAAATCCAGAAACCGCCTGAAATCCCGCGAAGGAATCGTCAAAGACATTCGCGAGAATACACGCGGCTTCTATGTCATTGTCGCTTTCGACGAGTGACCGTGCTCCGATACGCAGCCGGACCCGCTATTCAATCATCACCCGGTTCTGCTCCGGAATCACCAGCACCCGCCGCCAGAGCGCGGTTGCCTGTTTCCCCGGCGCCCAGTCGCAGTCCATCCAGTAGCAATACGCATACCCACCCTGTGTCAGCACAAACTGCACCACATCATTTCCGGTCGTTGAAACCAGACTGCGAAGCGCCG
This sequence comes from Clostridiales bacterium, assembly GCA_021202925.1. Taxonomy (GTDB): domain Bacteria; phylum Bacillota; class Clostridia; order Lachnospirales; family Lachnospiraceae; genus Brotaphodocola. Next base: position 158,109 of record JAJQCD010000014.1, read on the forward strand.
TATCCTCCAGATAACTCATCTGACCGCTGAGCGAAATCACCGCAATCAGTCCGTGATTGCTTTTCCAGCTTTCCGGCAGATAGGTTGCGTAAATCTGCCCGGTTGTTTCCGAGTAGCTCATCTGCGCCAGTCTTCCCTGGAATTCGCCATGCAGAAGCTCCGCTTCCCCGTAGGATCCGATCGGCCGACGATAGATTTCACTGTAATAGACCTGATTCTCATCCCGACGGACATAACTGCTGTAATACACCCAGTCGCCCGCAAGACAATAACTGTCAATCGTCCTTCCCCGTGACTCGAACAGCTCCGTACTGCCGCCTGATTTTTTATAAATTGCGTTGCCATCCTCATAGGAACTCAGGACAAACGTCGTCTGCCCTCTGGTCCGGCTGTCAATATCCACGTTGCGAATCCGGTTGGAAGACATCTGAAATACCCTGTCTTCATAATGAATCATTCCATCATTTCCCGCCGTCACCATCCTCCCAATCGTATCGTACAGATAAATCTCCCCATCCTCGACAGCCGCGTAAGTGCTGCACGTCAACGTTTCAAAGCTCTGATTCGGAGCCACTCTTTTGATGCTTCCATACTGACAGACAAAAATCCAGTCTTCCCAGAGATAATAATCCTCCACATCAGACGCTATCGTCTGCACCTCGTCCCCATTCTCCCGCACACGATACAGCACATGAGAAAGGGACTCATGCACCCTGGAGAGCCGGCTGTCCGGACGCTCCGGACACGGCAGATAATACGTCCATCCGCCTTCCGTCTGCACCTCCGGATTCAGCTCCGGTTCCTCCTGCGCATCAGCCTCCTCGGCAGTAAGCGCATACAACACATCTCCATCCTCTGACAGATAGACGAACTGTCCTCCGACCGGAATCCACAGGTCTTCTTTCTCTTCTTCCGTTTCCGATTCCGACTCCTCTTCCGTTGTTTCTCTCCCCGCCATTGCCAGAGTCGTCTCCGGCTCTTCCTGTCCGTCATCCTCCGTCATCGCAATCGGTTCGATATCCAACGGATTGCGGATCTGACTGACCTGACTGCGAATCTTCCATATTCCCAGGCCAATCATACCAATCGCCGCGGCAAGGATTACCACAGAAAACAGGACCTGTGCGGCCGTCCGCAGCGGCGTTTTCGGAACGGACGTCTCCTTCTCATCAGTGATATCCAGACGATCTTCAATCTCCAGAAGCAGCGACGCTTCATCGAACCGGGAACGGTTTTCTTTCTTTGCGTCCTTCGACTGCATCTTTTCTTCTGCGTAAGAATCCTCCAGCATCTCTCTGCTGGCATTCAGCTTCGTTTCCGCCAGAAAATCCGCCCGCTTTAACAGCCAGTCCACCGGCTTCTTTTCCTTCTGAAGCTGATCGGCCCTCTGAAACGCTTCCATATAAGTCAGAATCAGCAGTTCCTTCATTCTGTCTTCCTGATTGCCAAATACCAATTCTGCATGCCGATATAAAGTCTGATAGGTTAAAATATATAATTTTTCGAATTCTTCTATCCGAACTGATTCCTCGGACTGTTTTTTCTCTTTCATCCTCGTCGACCTCATTGAAACAGAATTCCGTCATAACACCGAAAACCATCACATCTGTTTTTCATCTTAACAAATTATTACCTGTTTGACAACTTAAAACACCGGAAAGTCGAACAATTTGCCGCTATTTCGATGCCTTCTTCCCGAATTTCTCCCGAATCATAAAAAACAGCTTGCAAAACGCGCGAAGATGCCGTATAATAAATGCCGATGGAGATTTAGCTCAGCTGGGAGAGCGTCTGCTTGACGTGTAGAAGGTCGCAGGTTCGAGCCCTGTAGTCTCCATTTTTTCTTGCAGAAATATCCAGACAGCAAAGCGATCCGCACGCCCTTTAGCCAGGCAGTGTGCGGATCGCTTCTTTTGTCTTCCTTCTGAATTCGTAATTAATAAGCCAGCCGGTTCAGGCACGTTTCTAGCACTCTCACGCCTTTTTCCATATCCTCTATCGACGCATATTCTTCCGGGCAGTGGCTCCGTCCACCCAGGCAGGGAATAAAAAGCATTCCCACCGGTCCCAGCTTCGCCATGTTGAGTGTGTCATGTCCGGCACCGCTTGGCATCAGGCGGCAGGGATAGCCCAGTTCCTCACAGGCCTCCATAAGCATGGTCTTTAACTCCGGCGTCATCTCCGTAGCAAGATTGTTTGGATACGGAATCCAGGTGATTTCACGCCCGCCCGGAGCCGCCTCCTCTTCACAGACTCTCTTTACCGCAGCCGCCATCTCCTGTTTGATTTCCTCTACCGGATGACGCAGGTCAACGGTAAAGCACACCTCGCCCGGAATCACATTTTCCGCGTCCGGCTTTGTCCAGATACGGCCTACCGTAATCACCCCGTCTCCCGAATTCTTCGCGATCTCGGGAAAACGGGCAATCGCACGCGCCGCATATACCATGGGATCTCTTCGGTCTGCCATCGGAACGGTTCCTGCGTGGCCCGCTTCGCCAGACATCGTCACACGAAACTGCTGCGTTCCAACAATCGAATCGACAACTCCAACAGGAATTCCGGCCTTTTCCAGCACCGGTCCCTGTTCAATATGCATTTCCAGATAAGCGCCTACTTTGTCGCGCACGGCCTCATCCACCTGTTCTGCGTCCAGGCCGACTTCAGCCATCGCTTCTGCAATTGTCACACCATTTACGTCCGTCTTTTCGCGGAACGTTGCCTTGTCGAGAGAGCCGGCAACCGCATGGCTGCCCATCAGGCCAATGGAGAATCGAGATCCCTCCTCCCCGGTAAAGGCTACCACTTCCATGGTGGTTTTCGGCTGTCCCTGCTTTTTCAGGATCTCCTTTACTGCCATGAGGCTTCCCAGTACGCCAAAAATACCGTCGTAATTTCCTCCGTTCCGCACCGAATCAATATGGGAGCCAGTGACAATCGGCAATGCCTCCGGATTCCTTCCATCCACCTTTCCCCATAGATTACCGGCCGCGTCTCTTCGCACCGTAAGCCCTGCCTCTTCCATCCATCCGGCCACCAGACGATACATTTCCGTCTCCTCCGGTGTATAGGAGCCTCTGTAGTAGCCGCCCTCCGCCGCCACTCCGATTTCAGACAACGCATCAAACCATTCTTTCAATTCTTTCACAACAAACCTCCGTGCTATTCCATCAAACTCGATCAACCGATGACTCGTCCATCCTTCATAACGACCTGTCCGCCACAGACTGTGACGCAAACTTTTCCTTTGAGTTCTCTACCCTCAAAAGGTCCCGGCGCTCCTCTCGTATACAGTTGCTGGTGATTCACGGTCCACCGCTCGTTCTCGTCAATTAAAATAAGATCGGCGTCATACCCCGGGGAAATCCTCCCCTTCTGCGATGACAAACCATATATGTTTGCCGGATTCTCGCAGCAAAGCCTTCGGATATCCTCCAGATTCAGGAGTCCGCGGCTCCTTGCATCCAGAAGCAATGCCAGCTCCGTCTCCAGCCCTGTCATCCCACTGGCACAGGAGGCAAGCCTCTCCCGGTCTTTCTCTTTCACCATATGAGGCGCATGATCCGAGGCGATATAGTCTACCGTTCCGTCCCTCACCCCGTTCCACAGCTCATCCACATCCTGCTGTGTCCGCAGCGGCGGATGAATATGCGCGCCGGATCCATAAATCCGCAGCGCATCTCTGGTCAGGAACAGATAATGAACGCAAATCTCCACATACACCAGGGCGTCCGGGTACAGATTTCTCATGGCGCGCACCGTCTCAAGCGCCTTTTTCGTGCTCACCATCCGAAGCACCACCGGCACATGAAAATAAGCTGCCATTGGGAAGATCCGCGCAATCGATAAGGCTTCCGTCTCTCCATCTGTCGCATCCGCGATCACGTCCGTCTCATCCTTCCCCAGATCCAACGACTGTTTTTTCCTCAGTGACTCAAGCTGCGGATCCATCAGATAAAAGCAAAGCGGGACGCACATTTCTTTTGCCTCCCGGAACAGACGAAGCCAGTCCCCCGTTCCATAGGAAAACATATCATCATAAACATCCATGGCAACCGCGCCGGCCTGTACAGATGGAACAATCCATCCAGGAGCCGCGGCGCATGTTCCTCCCGTCAGAGCCACATGAACCAGCGCCTTTTCATCCGCACTCTGCCTGACGAGCTGAATCGCCGCCCGGTTTGTCATAGGCGGATTGCAGTTTGGCATAGCCATAATGGTCGTCACACCGCCGTTGGCTGCCGCCATCGTCGCACTCCGCCAATCCTCCTTCCCGGTATATCCCGGATCTCTTGTATGAACATGGGCGTCAATCATTCCCGGCAAGAGGAACCGGCCTCCGGCCTCTATTCGTTCTCTGCTCTCGCATTCGCAACTCTCTCCGGTATGAGACGGATCCCGCGCCGGCCTGAGCCAGACAATTTTCTCCCCTTCTATTCCCACATCCCAGCGGGCTTCGGTTTCATCCAACCGCGCTCCCGCTATGACCAGATCACACATCCATCTTCCCCCTGTCTTTCATCAGGCCGTTCCAGGGAATGGGATCCCCGTTTCCTCTCCGACGGCCACAAGATTCTTTGCAAGAGAAACATGTAGCGGAATTCCCTCTGCCCGGCGCTTCTCTGACGTCAGAAAGCTTCTCTCCCCCGGAACGTAAATCTCACCTGCTCCCTTTGCCTTTGGGCAGTCCTTCAGGTGCTGTACATACTGATCGACCCTTGTCTTAAATTCATCCAGTGGCATGAATGAATCAATCCGAATCGCTCCAAGGAAATGAGATACTCCTGTATTTTCATCATGATTACCATAAAATCCCAGTTCATCTGCTACCCTGCCGCCACTCAGGACTCCTGTAAGAATCTCCGCCATGCAGCTTAGAGCATAGCCCTTATGGCCTCCAAAGGGCAGCATCAGTCCGTTCATTCCTTCCGTGACGTCCGTTGTCGGTTCACCATCGGCCGTAACCGCCCAGTTGGACGGTATCGTCATTTCTCCCCTCATTGCCATCATAGCCATGCGGGTCCATCCCACTACAGTACATGCCATATCAAATACCACCGGGAAACGTATGCCTGGCACAGCAAAAGACCATGGGCTCGTTCCTAAAAGACGCTGCGTTCCTCCCGGAGGTGCCATTTGCGGAGTGCCGTTTGTAATACAGATACCGATGCAGCCATTTTCCGTGGCATAGCGCGAGTATATCCGATTTGCTGTCAGCGTATTGGAATTGCCCACGCTGACAAAGCCCACTCCGTTTTCGTTGGCCTTCCTGACAGCCATTTCCATGGCTCTCCACCCCATAACCTGGCCATATCCTCCTTCACCATCGCACCTGGCCGTAGTTGGCGTCTCATACAATACACGCAACTTTGCTTTCGGATTATCTCCTCCCGCCTTCGCTCGGCTGATGTACATGGGAAACTTCAATACGCCATGAGTATCTACTCCCATCAAATCCGTTTCCACCAGGACATTGGCCATCACGTCGGCATCCTCTTTCGACATTCCGATGTGGACCAGGACCTTTGAACACCAGCTCTTCAGTTCGTCTGCCTGCACACTATTCGGTAACTTTTCCTCCTCTTCATTATCAGAACCAGAAAAACTATAAGGTGCCAAATTTCGTTTCTCAAGCATAACTTCTTCCCTCCTGAATATTATATCCCGATCAGTAAATTAGGCAGCCAGACAACCGCATCAGGAAAGAGCGCCATCGTAATCAAAGCAGCAAATAAAGCCAGAAAATACGGCGCAGCCTCTCGCATGAAATCCGCCAGACTGACCTTAGTAATACTTGTTGTAATATACATAACCATTCCAACCGGCGGTGTGATCTGTCCGATCATCAACGCTACCACCATAACGACACCAAAATAGATTGGATTAATGCCATAACTGTTGATCAAAGGCAAGACAATCGGCACAGTCAGCAATGTAATCGCCACACCATCCATAAAAAGACCAATCAAAAGATAAAAGAGTATCAGCACTGCCATAACCATCGCCGCACTGTCTGTTGTCATGAGGAAAACCGACAGGATCTTCTGCGGAATACTGTCGAGCGCGGCTACCCAGCCCATAACGTTCGACGCAGCAACGATGATCATCGTCGTGGCCGTCAGGCTTGTCGTTCTCAGAATAATACCCGGAATATCCTTTATGGTTATCTCCTTATAAACAAAGCCCAGAATACCCGCATAGACAGCCGCCGCCACCGATGCCTCTGTCGGCGTGTACCAGCCAAACAGGATGCCTCCCATGATAATGATCGGTGTCAGAAGTGGCAGGAATCCCTCCTTTAACGCATGGAGAAAGTTGGACCAGGAGAATTTTGTCACAACGCCATAGCCTCGTTTTTTTGATATAAACCAGGTAACGATCATCTCATAAAAACAGATAACGACCCCGGGCAAAAGTCCCGCCACGAACATCTTTCCCACGGAAACGCTGGCTACACTCGCATAGATCAGCATGTTTATGCTGGGAGGAATCACCGGACCTATAACCGCGGAGCAGGCGGTGACAGCCGCCGCAAAAGGTTTCGGATACCCTTTCTCCACCATCTCCGGAATCAGAATCACGCTGGTAGTCGCCGCATCAGCCGAAGCTGAACCGGACATTCCCGCCATGACGGTACTGCTGAGGATATTCACATGAGCCAGGCCACCTCGAAACTGGCCGACAACCGCCTGAGCCAGATTCATAATACGCCTGGTTGTCCCTCCTGAATTCATCAGCTCTCCTGTCAACAGGTAAAACGGAACCGCCATCAGCGTAAACGAATTGACCCCCCGGAACAACTGATTCGCAATACCCACCATTGAGATGGAATCCTGCGTCAGGATAAAAATCACACAGCCGATTCCCATCGCCACAAACACAGGTGCACCGGTGAATATAAGAAGAATCATAATCCCAAACATGATGATTGCCATGTTCTACTCCCTCCTCTCCTGCCCGGCGTCTGTTTCACTGTTATTTCCTTTTCTCTGAACTCTCCGGATCACATCGAGACAGACCGCCACCAACATGATCAGGCCGCCCACCATGATTGCAGAGTTCCACCAGGCCATCGGCATATTAAAATATTTTCTCAGCGTAGCAACCGCCTGCGTCCCTGTACTCTTCACAAGAATATAGCCGCCGCCTGTCATAACCAAACAGAACACGATTGTCATAAGATCATTAAACACCTCTACCACGTGACGGATTCCAGGAGGCATCTTGTCCAGCACGAAAGTCACTCGGATATGCTTTCCCTCCATCATGGCCAATCCGCTGCCGAGAAATACCAGATAGACAAGAAGGTAACGCCCCACTTCGTCAGTCCACATGACATCAAAATTTATAAATGGTACATTTCTCGAGAGAATCATCAGAAGCAGCGAAACCGTCAGCGCAAGGAAGCACACCACGCACAATGCCTGAATGATCGTAAACATGATTTTTCTCAACTTCACCGGCATCTCCTTTCTGATTATTTACAATCGGCTACAGCTCACCATGCGCTGTAGCCGGTTATCAAATAATATCCTGTTGTTTACATTCCCTTAATCTGCTCGATCCACTCTGCCGGAACCGTTCCAAGAGACTCCGGTACTCCTTCGCATGCCTCGCGGAAAGATTCGATATCCTCCGGTTCATTTACTTCAACGCCCGCCTGCCGGATATTCTCAACCAGTTCATCCTCCACGCCACTCAGATAATCTCTCTGATACTGCTCTGCTTCTTCGACCGCATTCCTGATCATCTCCTGATCCGCTCCAGACAGGCCGTTCAGCCATTCGTTGTTGGCCAGAATGAAATTGGTACCCAGCATATGATGCGTCAGCGTCACATATTTCTGAACCTCCTGAAAACTCTGCGCCCAGAATGTAGAGGCCGGATTGTCCTGACCGTCGGCCACTCCTTGCTGAAGAGCCATATACAGCTCATTCAGGCTGACGGTAACCGTCGTCGCACCCATGGCGTTAAACGTAGCTGAATATACTTCCATATCCGGAACACGAATTTTCATTCCCTTCAGATCATCAACCGACTGAATCGGTTTTACATTGTTGGAAATATTTCTCCAGCCAATCGATACATATCCCAATAGAGCCAGACCATTATCCTCAAAGCGGCTGCCGAGTTCATCAAACAGGAAACCATCAAAGCAGGAATACGCATGGTCGTAATCACGATAGAGGAATGGCATGTCCGTAACCGCTGTTTCCGGAACCCATGAAGTAGTCGAGCTTCCGACAAACATGTCCTGCTGCCCCATTAACATCCCCTCTATCATTTCACGGTCATTGCCCAGTATCGCGTTCGGATAAATCTCAACCGTAATATGTCCATTGCTCTCTTCCTCCACCAGTTCCTTGAACTTCCCTGCAAACACCTGATACTGGTGTTCCTCTGTCCCGGAATGACCAAAGCGGATCACAACCGGGGCCGAGTCAGCCTCCCCTTCGGTTTCTGCTTCCGCTACCGCTTCTGCTTCGGTCTCCGCGCTGGTCGTTGCGGCAGCTGTCGTTGTCCCGGATGCCGTCTGACTCCCCCCGGAACCCGAACAACCCGCCATCATTCCGGCCACCATCGTCACCGCAGACACAACCGCTAATAATTTCCCCCATTTTTTCATGATTTTCCTCCTTTGCGTTTGCTTTTTATTGTTATGATCGCAACTCTTTCACCTTATCCATGAACGCCCGAACCCTGCTCTCGTCCACTTCGTTTTCAAAAATACCATCCACTTTAAACGTAGTCGCGCACACAGCCCCGTCAGCAACCGAAAGCTGTCGCTGGATATTGTTCACGTTGCAGCCCGTATTGCATAATACCGGCGTATGGCGCACCACATCCTTTACCTGTTTCAGTACCTGAGTATCGGTCTCGCTTCCCGCGGTCAGCCCCGATACACACAACGCATCTGGCGCGTGATTGAATTCTGTCGAACGTGCAATTTCCTTAATGTCCCGATCCGCCAGATATTTCGCCGCCTCCGGCACGATATTAAACAGCATCCTGACATTTTTCGCTCCGATACGCGCCCTGTGGCGAGCCGTCCGGCCGGCGTCTGTGTTCCACAGTCCAAAATCACTGGCATACACGCCGGAAATGATCTCCCGGATAAACTGCCCTTCCACCGCTTTCGCCAGATCCAGCGACGCGATGGGATCCCAGAGGCAATTGACGCCGTATGGAATTTTAATTTTATCCTTCAGCTCTCCTATGACATACGCCATGGCCGCAATCGTGATCGGCTCTACCTTGGTCAGATATGGAAGGCTGAATTCATTTGAAAACATGATGCCATCTACTCCGCCCTCCTGCAAAGCAGTGAGATCGTGAAGCGCGCAGGTAATCACCTTCTCCATTCCGCCCTTCTCGTCATAACCCGGATCTCCCGGCAGTGCCTGCAAATGGCACATCGCGATAATCGGTTTTTCCACATGAAATAATTCTTGCATCCAGCTCATTGAAAGTTCCTCCTACTTGTTGATGGCTTCTGTGCCTTCATTAATGTGCTGCCTTACTTTTTATATTTTATAATTGTATCATACAACTTTATTGATTCAATGTCAACAATATTTGAAAATATATTGTAATTTAAGTCCGTATTTTGATTATTTTATTTCAAATCTGTTGATTTTTTCTTCACCCGCGTATATAATGTTCTTATTATTAACCGTATCCATATTTTAGAAAGGAAGTACAGTTATGCTGAAAATTTTGCCATCCATCGCGTCTGCCGACCCACTGGCCCTTCGCGATGAAATCGCACAGATTCAGAGCATCGGCAGGCTGCATCTGGATATCGAAGACGGAAACTTTATCGACAATATTACATTTGGTCTCAGAACCATCACAGCGATTGCCCGTGAATTTCATGGTTCGCTAGACGCGCACCTGATGACCACAAAACCAGAATGCTGGCTTCAGCCATTGGCCGAATGCGGTGTCTCTGCCATATGCGGCCACATAGAAGCACTTCCCTATCCGAGACAGTTTCTGAGACATGCCAGATCGCTCGGAATGAAAGCCGGGCTGGCCTTTAACCTGAAGACCGGCCCGACGAATTTGCTTCCTTATAAGAATGACCTGGACTATGTTCTAGTCATGACATCCGAGCCGGATTATGGAGAACAGACCTTTTTCGAATGTTCTTTCAAACGAATCGAGCAGTTCAGGAATCTTCTGGCTCCGGAAACAGAGCTCTGGTGCGACGGCGGCATCTGTCCCGGACACCTCCCTCAGCTCCGTGCCTCGGGTGCTTCCGTCGCCGTCATGGGGCGTGCCATCTTTTCTGATGACAATCCCAAAAACAGACTCGATCTGCTGGAAAGAGAGGCAAACAACTTATGATCGACCAGTCATACCCTTTTGTTCTTTATGAAAAAGCGCTTATGCCTCATTCGTGGCAGGAAATGTTCGCAGATACTGCCGAACTCGGTTTTGACGGTTTTGAACTCAGCATCGACGAAAGCGACGCCCGCCTGGCCCGGTTGGACTGGACACGCGAAGAATGTCTGTCTGTGATGCGGGCAGCTGCGGACACAGGAGTTCTGCTGCAGTCCCTCTGTTTCAGCGGGCAGCGCCGTTTTCCCATGGGCAGCGAGGACCCAGATCTTGTCCGGCACTCGCTTCTTCTGATGGAAAAATGCATCAGACTCTGTCAGTATCTGGGGATCCGCACGCTTCAGGTGGCAGGTTTTGACGTCTATTATGAACCTTCTTCGCCAAATACCTACGCCAGATATATCGACAATCTGGCCCGGATGACCAGAATTGCCGAACGGCACGGCGTTATGCTGGCGATTGAACCCGTAGAAAAAGGAGTTCTTTCTGTTGAGATGGCTCTTGCCATCGTCAATCAGATTCGCTCTCCCTTTCTTCAGATTTATCCGGATATCGCCAACATGGCTTCTCTCGGAATCGATTATTTCCCTCAGATGGAGAAAGGGATCGGGCACATTGTTCAGATTCATATCCGGGATGCCTTGCCGGACTTCTACTATGGAGTAGATATCGGTACCGGAATTATTGATTTTGTAAAAACATTTCGTCATTTCCGGCAATTGAATTTATCCTGTCCCCTGACACTGGAAATGTGGGGACTGGAAAATCCGCACTATATGGAAACACTTCGTTACACCGTATCGTTTCTTCAGAACGCTTTAAAAAATGCTAGCCAACCGGCAGAAAGGATGATACAATAATGTATGAAAATGAAAAAAAATCTGTACTTGACGCAGCCTTAGAGATCAAACGCAATCATCTTGTTGCATTATGCGGAGGGAATATCAGCCTTCGTCTGCCCGACAATACCTTCCTCGTAACCCCATCCGGTATGATCTATGAGGATATGATCCCAGACGACGTCGTTCGCATCGATGAAACCGGCACAGTGATCGAAGGAATCCGACGACCCAGCAGCGATGCTCCCGCTCTTCTCTACATTTTTAAAAAAATGCCCTGGGTGAACGCTGTCATTCACACGCATCAGCCCTGGGCCACAGCCGTAGGGCTTGTTGCCGATGTGCTGCCCGCCTGCTTAGTTACGCAGATTGACGCCAATCGAAGCGATGTCTACGTTGCCCCCTTTACTCCGTCCGGTGAAAAACAGATGGGAGTTCTCACCGTAGAGTATGCGCATGATGCCTGGGCTGTCATACTCAAGCATCACGGCGTTATGGCTTACGGGCCGACTCTGAAGGATGCTATTTTTTCTGCCGTTTATCTCGAAGAATCCGCCCAAACCTATATGATCGCCCGGTCTGTCGGATCGGTTCCCACGCTGGATCCTGCTCTGGTCCAGGTGGAAGCGGACAGTTGGCATTCTTATGGGCAACCATCTGCCCGGAACAAGGAGAACTCATGAAACAAACGCCGGTTCTTATGGGAATAGATATTGGCGGTTCGAATATCAAATGCGCCGTCTTCGACCTCAAAGGCCGGGAACTGGCCACAGCCAAAACGGCTCCTCCCGTTCATCAGCCCCAGGCAGGATGGGTCGAGCGGGAAGCGGAGGCCGTATGGGCGGCCGTCTGTCAGGTTATCCGGACGGCCATCCAGATGTCCTCCATCTTCCCTCATCAGGTTGCCTCCGTTTCCCTCTGTGGTTATGGCGGTGGGCTTTGCCTTGTTGACGAACAAGGAGATGCGGTCTACCCTTTGATTGTCTCGACCGACACACGCGCTTCCTGTCAGCTGAAAACCCTCTATGACTGTGGTGCGGCAGAAAAGATTTTCCACATTACCCATCAGCAGCCTTGGGAAGGACAGGCCGCCAGTCTGTTGCACTGGTTTCGGGAATACCGTCCTGACGTTCTCAGCAGAGCCCGATACCTGCTGACCGTAAAGGATTATATCTGCAGTCAGCTGACCTCGCAGATATCCTGCGAAATCACAGACGCATCCAACCACAACCTCATCGACCCGAAGAGCAGTTCCTACAGTGAAAATCTATTCCGGCTATCTGACCTTGAAGATGAACGCAGACTGTTTGACGCTCCCCTGTTATCTCCCATCTCCGTGGCAGGTCGTATCACTGCTTCCGCTGCCGCGGCAACCGGTCTCGCGCAAGGCATCCCTGTCGCCGCCGGATTATATGATGTCTCTGCCTGTACACTCGGCTGCGGTGCGCTGGAACCCGGAACATTCGCTATGACAAACGGGACCTGGTCAATGGCCTCCTGCTTTTCATCATCCTACCAACAGGCGGATGAATCTACCATTGTCACGGTCACTGCCCTGGAAGACCGGTTTCTGCTCGAACAGGGGAGTCCCACGGGAACCGTCAACCTTGAATGGTATCTGGATCGTTTTCTTTCCAGAAACCATCCTGAACTGTCACGAAAACAACTTTATGATCTCTGCGGAACGGTTGTTGAAAAGCCCAATCCGCAGAACCATGTTCTGTTCATCCCCCATCTCTATCTTGGAGGGGAAAAGCCGAATACCGGAGGCGCTTTTCTCAACCTTCAGGGACACCATGAGGAAGAGGATCTTCTGTACGCTGTGATGGAGGGAATCCTCCTCTCGACCATACACCATATATCGCTTCTGGAAAAAGGAACCACTCCCTTTTCTTCCGCTGTGCTTTCCGGAGGGCTCTCCTCCTCCCGACCCTGGAGTCAGATGCTGTGTGATATGTTACAGCGACCCATCACGATACCGGAAGGGTCGCAACAGGGAGCCCGTGGTGCGGCCATGTGCGCCGGAATCGCGATCGGCGCATTCAGCAATTTTCATCAGGCAGCCGAAGCCATGGTTCATCCAGCCCGCACCATGGAACCGAGAAGCGAATATCACGAATTATATCATACCAGAACGGAAACCTATGAAAAAGCTCTCCGCGTGATACATTCTCTGTGAAACGAGTTTTTTCGCTTGCTTTCAATACACTATAATCAGGAGGATGTTACTATGACACAAATGAACCGTTTGGAATCTATGAGGGAAATCGTGGATCGCATCGGCTTTTGCACTGTGAAAGATCTGGCTGATACCATAGGCACGTCAGAAGCAACCATTCGCCGTGATATCAGCCGACTCGACAACAACGGATTGCTGAAAAAAGTTCCAGGCGGAGTTATGTCTCTCTCCCGAAGCGTCGCCATTGAGCCATCCCTTCATGCGAGAAGCTCCATGAATACGGACGAAAAGGAGAGGATTGCAGCTGCCGCACTCAAATATGTCCGGGAAAATGAGTACATTATTCTTGACGCCGGTACAACTGTCCTCACATTAGCCAGACTTCTGGGTGAAATCAAGAATCTTACCGCCATCACCTATGATATGCAGATAACAGCAGAGCTTTCCCGTTTTCCTGATATCTCGCTTATCATGGCGGGCGGTGTCCTTCGGCGCAATTTCGGTTCATTTTATGGCTACTTTACAGAAAGCGTTTTCCGGGAAATACATGCTGATCGTGCGTTCATCTCCTGTGACGCCCTCTCACCGGAACTGGGAATTATGAGCTACACCACAGACGATATTGGTGTAAAGCGTCAGATTATCAAATCTGCCAACGAGGTCATTCTGCTCTGCGACCATTCCAAGCTTGACGTCAAAACCTTCATGAGCATTGCCCCGCTCAGTTCCATCTCCCGGATTATTATCGGAAAAGAAATCTCCGATTCCTCCCTGGCCGCGTTGGAAAACTGTGGCTCTGTACTGGAAATTGTCTAATGACAGAAAGGAAATATATTATGGAAAATGCAAAGATTTTTGATTCTGAATTCTGTACCGTTCAATATATGGAAACGGATCATGTCGTTCTTCTTGCCTGGAAAAAGGCCTGCAGTTTCAACGATTACCGTTCGCCCTCTCTCTTTATGCTCTGGCTTCTGGAAGAACACCCCGGAAGCACTTATGTCGTCGACGCGAGAAATGGATTTGAGGACGAAAAAGAAGACGTCGACTGGGCCTTCGCCCACCTGATTCCTCTGATGGCTGCAACCGGCTGCAAGACAGTGGTATTTATCATGAATCCCCGGAATGACATTGAGGGTGAGATGGATATGTGGGGAAATGAATTTCGTAAATATTTCCAGGTCTTTCGTGTTACCAATTATACAGAAGCCCTCGCACACGCAAAATAGCCCGGATACACGGAAAAGTCAGAATCTTATGTAAAAAGTAACGTCTGATCCGGATCATCAGGAATCGTTTCAATCCCACCGAGCAGAATATCTCAGGAAGTTTCGCTGCACGGTGGGATTTTTCTTTCTCATCCGAAGGAGTCCTGCCTTATAAAGCTACCTTCATACGTGAATCACATGATATCCCGCCGCCTTTGTCAGCCGGTTCATAATCGCCTGGCCCAGATGATCCCTGGAAAAGCTTTCCGAATAGATGAGATCCACCTGCAGTTCATCGAACTCCCGCAGAACCGCAAACAGGTTGTGCGCAATGGTTTCCTCACGCGCGCGGAGCCCGACGCTCCGCACCAGACCGGCGCGATAACGGTCTCGCGTCTCATCGGTACAGATGACGCCCACGCGATAGTTCTGCCCGGTCTTCTCCTTCACCAGAAAATTAATCCGCGCAACCACCGAATCCATATTCCCTTCAACCAGGATCAGTTCCGCCTGCGGCGCGTAGTGCCGGTACTTCATTCCCGGCGCCTTCGGATGAAAATCCGCCCCCGGCGGCTCCTGGATCGCCGGATCGATTTCCACACGTCCAACTGTATCCCGCAGCATCTCAATCGTCACCGCACCCGGCCGCAGGAGCGTCGGCGTCTCCCCGGATACGTCCACGATCGTCGACTCTACACCGATTCCTACCGGGCCACCGTCCACGATCATCTCGATCTTCCCATTCATATCCTCCCAGACGTGCTGCGCCATCGTCGGGCTCGGCCGCCCCGATGTATTCGCGCTCGGCGCCGCTACCGGCACGCCCGCAAGACGAATCAGGCGGTTCGCCACCGGATCGCTCGGCATCCGTACCGCCACCGTATCCAGGCCGCCAGTCGTCCCATAAGGGACAACGGCACTTTTCGGAAATACCATCGTCAGCGGCCCCGGCCAGTACGCCTCCGCCAGCCGACGTCCCGCCTCCGGGATCCTCGCCACCAGAGGCGGCAGCTCCTCCATGCATGAAATATGCGCAATCAGCGGATTATCCGACGGGCGGCCTTTCGCCGCATAGATTCGTCTCGCCGCCGTCTCGTCCAGTGCGTTTGCCCCCAGTCCGTAGACCGTCTCCGTCGGAAACGCCACCAGCCCGCCGTTTCGCAGAATCTGTGCCGCCTCCGCAAGCTCCTCATCCCGGATCGCTTCGGTATCTTTCACCTTTACCAGTCTGGTATCCATCTCTGTTCTGAATCCTTCTTTCCATTACTCACAGCTGTTCTCTTTCAGGCAATAACCGCCGCATGTCATCCAGTATACCTCATCCCGCTTCAAATGTAAATCGACGGATGGTTCAAACTCTTTTCTACCGCACTTCCACATGGCTCCCAATCCCATCCCGTCCACAGCTCTTGGTAACGATAATCTTGTGCTCGATGCGTTCCTTCAGTTCACTGACATGAGAGATGATGCCAATCAGCCGCTTCCCGTCGGCAAGCGCGCCAAGCGCCCGGATCGCCTGATTCAGCGCATCTTCATCCAGGGAACCAAATCCTTCGTCAATAAACATGGCATCCAGGCGGATACCGCCCGCAATGGACTGAATCTCATCGGACAACCCCAGCGCCAGAGAAAGTGACGCCTCGAACGACTCGCCGCCAGATAACGTCTTCACGCTCCGCTCGGTACCATTATAATGATCGATGACATTCAGATCGAGACCCGCCTTCTCCCTCCGGTTCGCGCCGGTCTCCTGACGTTTCAGTTCATACTGCCCGCTGCTCATCGTCATCAGACGCAGGTTCGCCCGACGAAGGATCCGGTCGAAATATGCCATCTGAACATAAGTCTCCAGCTCAATTTTCTGTTTCCCGGCAATGGTGCCGTTTGCCGTATCCGAAAGCGCTTTCATCCAGACATATTCCTGTTCCGCCGCTTCTAACGCCGTCTGCCGCCCACGAACCGATTCGCGAATCGCCCGGTTGCTCTGCAGCGCGGCATACCGTTCCTGCCTCCGCTCGCTGAAAGCCGCCTTTTTCTGTGTCCATTGCTCTCTGCGCGCAAGGCACTCTGACTCCGCCTGTTCCGGTTCATCCTTGATCTGTGCCCGGAGTGCCGTCACGGACGCATTCAGTTTCCCGATCTCCTGATTCAGCTCATCCCGGGCATTCTTTGTCCGTTCCAGTTCCTTTTCCAGCGTCTCTTTCCGGGCCTGGTAATCTGTTACGCGACCAATCCAGTCCTCCTCGCTGACTCCGCCTGTCTGCTGGCGCAGTCCTTCTATCTGTCGCTCCTCTCCCTGCTTTCCTGCCAGCAGACCGGCATACGCAACATCCAGTTCGGACAACCGTGTTTCCAGGCTGCGGATCGTCTTCTCATGGGAAGCAACCGCATCTTCCAGCTGTTTCTTCCGTTTCTGTTCCTCCACATTGCGGGCCAGTTCCGCGTTCAGGCGCGTCAGAGCATCGCACAGGCGTGCAGGCATCCGCCCGAAATCCGCCTGCGCGTCTTCCCCTGCGGCATCGTGGTCACCGGTCACGTGATCCGGAATCGTCTGCGCAGACAATGAAGCCACATCCGACACTTCCTTCAGGACTTCGCAGGAAACGATCTCTGCCTCGATCTGCTTTTCCAACGCCGCAATCTGCCCACGCATGGAATCGCATTCGGACCGAAGTGTCCTGGTCTGGCTCTCCAGGGCCTTCTGCTGCCTGGTCAGCCATTCCAACGCCCGGTTCTCCTCCTCCAGCTGACGAACCCGCTTCTTCGCCTGATTCCATGCGCTTTCTGCCTCCTGATACTGGCGGTTCAGACAGGCCGCAATTTCCTCTGCCGTGTTATGGTCGTTCCCTGATTCCTGCATTTTCCCAGCCTTCTCCATCTGTGTTCCAATCCGGACAAGGAATTCCCTAAGCTGTCTTGCGGCCTCGCCTTCCCGCGCGACCGCGCCTGCCAGATCCCGTTCCGCCTGTTGCAGCTTCCCTGTGACGGATCGCAGCGCAGCTTCTTCCGTTTCAATCACTCCGCCGAGCTCCCGGAACCGCGCCTCGTCTCTTCTGGCCTGCGAAAGCTCTCCCCGGCGCTCTGCCTCCTGCTCTTCCAGTTCCCGATTTGCCTGCTCCATACGCTGCCGGACAGATGCCGGCGTCTCCAGTTTGGCCCCATCTGTCCACAGTTCCAGCGCATCCCTGCGAATCTCCTCCCAGACCTGGTTCAGTAAGGTCTGTTCTCTCCCGGCAGCCAGGCTGCATCTTAACGCCTCCTGTTCCGCCCGTTCCTTTTGTTTCCGGTTCTCATCCAGCTCGGCCTTCTCCGGCGTTCTCTCCGGGAACACAGCCGGTTGGGGATGGTGTACCGAGCCGCAGACCGGACATTTCTTCCCCTCTTCCAGTGTCCGTGCCAGAAGCCCCGCCTGCGCATCCAGGAAGAGACGTTCCAGCTGCTGATATTCCTCCCGCAATTCATCCCGCTTTTTTACCGCACGAACGTAGGTCTCTGTCGCCTCCCGACATAGCCGCGTCTGCTTTTCGTGAAAATCCAGACGCCCGCTCAGCTTGTCCAGCCTCTTCTTTTGCTCCTCATTGAGTTTTCCCTGCTGCATCAGCGCATCCAGGCGGCCGGTCCGTTCCCCCAGCTCCGTCTGTTCTTTCCGATATTCCTCAACCCGTTTCCTCTGTTCTTCCTCTTTCGACGCCCAGGCGGCCCGGCTTTCCGTCCGTACCCGGACCGCCTCCCGGCAATCCAGACCATTCTTCTCAAGCGCAGTCAGTTGCTCCTGCCCGCTGCGAATCTCCTCCATCCGGCGACGGGTATCCTTCTCTTCCTCCGGAGCCGGACGAAGCTCGTCCGCCCTCGCGGTATGCAGCGCCTGATCTTCCTGAATCTCCTGCTCCCGCTTCTCTGCCTGCTGCAACGACTGTCTGATCTGCCGCAACGTTTGGGACCGGGCGTTCCATTCCTTCATATGACCAAGCAGCTGCTCCGCCTGCTCCTTCCGGCGCATCAGCCGATGCTCTTTTTCCGCCACATCCTGCAAATCAGCAAGGCTCTCACGGGCAGACACATTTTCCTGCCCCAGCCGCTCCGCTTCCCGTTCCTTTTGTGCACGGTCGGCACGGTTGGCCGTAAGTTCTCGCTCTGCCTGCCGGACGGTCTTCTCCCGTTGGCGAATCTCCTGCCATCGCTCCAGTGCCGTTTTGCCGACACGAATCTGCTCTTCCAGTTCCGGGCACTGAAGCGCCGCGGCCCTGGCGGCTTCAAAACATGGCTCCGCCACGGCAAGCTGCCGGGCAAACTCCTCCCGTTTCTGTTCTTTGCGCGCGACTTCTGCCTGAATCTCCTGATTCTGACGAATCTTCCCCAGGCTCTTATTCTCCTCCTGAATCTGCTTCTCCGCTTCTGCAATCGCCTGATCGGCCTCGCGAACTGCCTCCTCATCCTCATGGATGAGACACGACAGGATTTCCAGCGCCCTGGCAGCCCGCCCCTCAAACTTCACCTTTTTCAGTTCCAGAAGCTCTGCCTGAAGCACAGGATGCCCCTCACAGCGGATTCCGCCCAGATATTGCGCGATGCTGTTCTTCAACTCCCCATATTCCTTCTGCTTCTGATTCACCTCTTTGCCAAGCCGTACCTGCCATTGCCCGAACAGGCCGGTGCGGAAAATCTGCCGGAAAATCTCGCCCCGCTCTGCCGTCCCGGCAATCAGCAGCTTCTGAAAATCCCCTTGGGCAATCATGGCCACCTGTGTAAACTGCTGGTAATTCAGCCCCAGAATCTCCGTCACCGCCGCGGTCACCTCTTTCACCTTCGAAACCGACCGGCGTTCTTCCACATATTCCAGCGTCGCATCCGCTCTCTGTACGGTAAACCCGGTTCCCCGCCCCTTCGGACGCGGATACTCCGGATTGCGTGTCACGCGATAGGTCCTTCCTCCGGAGAAAAATGTGAATTTCACAAAGGTCGGAACGTCATCCGCGGCATACTTGCTGCGAAACATCCCCGAATCCCGCACGGTTCCGCTCGCCTCCCCGTAAAGGGCAAAGGTGATGGCGTCAAAGATCGTCGTCTTCCCGGCGCCGGTATCTCCGGTAATCAGATACAGACCATCCCCGCCCAGCTTCGCAAAATCGATCGTCGTCTCCCCCGCATAGGGGCCAAAGGCACTGATCACAAGCATTTCCGGTTTCATGACTCCCCCTCCTCCTTCAGCTTTGCAAGCAGCTCCTGTGCAAACGCCCGCTGTTTTTCATTCATAGGCTGATTGTTCTGCAATTCGTAAAACTCCTCAAATAATTCCATCTCTGTCCGGCGCAGCGTCTCCACCGCCTCCACCGTCTGGCTCTCTCTGGTTCGCCGGTTGTCATATTCCAGGCGCATCAGATTCGGATAGATCGCCCGCAGCTTCTGCATGCCGTCCGGCACATCCTCCTCATCGGTCAGCGTCGCATGGATATAATCTTCCGTATTCGTTCCCTCATAATTCGCCCGCAGCGTAAGCTCCGCGTAGGTTCCGCAGATTCGACGCAGATCGCGAAGCGGGATAAGCGGAATTGTCCGGATCCGCACATCCCCCTTCGCCAACAGTTCCACCACCGTCACTGACTTTTCCTGGTCAGCCTCGGAGAACGAATACTTAAGCGGCGTCCCACAGTAACGGACCGTCTCCCGGCCAACCGACTGAGGTCCATGAATGTGTCCCAGCGCCACATAGTCAAACGCGTCAAATACGGACACGTCCACATTGTCCATTCCACCGACCGAAACCTCCTCCGAGTCACACCGCTCTGCTCCTGTGACAAACTGATGTGCCACAAGGATATTCCGCGCAGAAGTGTCGACCGGAATATGGCGGACAGCGACCCCCACCGCCTCCTGGTAACTCACCGGGTCCTCATCCTCAAACGCATGGCGCACCTGAACCGGCCGGATAAACGGCAGCAGACTGACGCAAACCTTCCCATACGCATCGGCCAGTTCCACCATCTGCACCTTCCCGTCGTACACCGGCGACAGATACACGCCATGTCCCTGCATCAGCCGCGCCCCAAACGCAAGCCGCTCCGCTGAATCGTGATTCCCGCTCACCGCAAATACAAGCGTCCCCCGCCCGGCCAGTGCGGTCAGAAAGCCGTCAAACATCTGCACCGCCTCAGCCGACGGTACCGGTTTGTCATAAATGTCCCCCGCGAGAAGCACTCCCTGCGGCTGTTCCTCCTCCATAATCTGCAGAATCTGTCTCAATATGTATCTCTGATCTTCCACCATGGAAAATTCATTCACCCGTTTCCCAAGATGAAGATCCGACAAATGCAAAAATTTCAAATGTATTCTCCCCTCCCGGACCGCATCGGCCCGCCTTCCTCATTCTGTCTGCCGCATCGTATTCAGATATTCCGCCACGCCGACCGCTATTGTCCAGGCAACCCGATCCTGATATTCCTCCGTACCAAGGCGCGCAGCCTCCTCCCAATTGGAAAGGAACCCACATTCCACGATTACGATTGGCTCCTTCACATGCAGCAGCAGATAATATTCCCCGTTCGGCTTCGCCTGCCGCGTATTCTTCTCTCCCAGCACATAATCAAACCGTTTCTGCAGAATCTCTGCCAGCCGTTTCCCATTCTTTGAATTTTTATAGTAAAACACCTGCCCGCCTGACACATTCTCCTGATGATAACTGTTCTGATGAATGCTGACCACCAGATCTGGCCTGGCCTCCTCAATTTTCGCGCAACGATTTCTCATATCCGCCATCTTCTTGTGGGTATCACCCTCCTCATAAAGACCAGCGTCGTCCTCCCTGGTCATGACAACCTCCATGTCAAATGCTTCCAGATATCCCTTCACCCTCCGCGCGATCGCCAGATTAATCTCCTTCTCCAGGCTGCCGTCCACGCCGATCTTGCCGGGATCGTTGCCACCGTGCCCTGCATCCAGACACACGACCGGCTTCCGTTTTTCGGCCACGACAGCCGGACCGGAAACCATCATCCCAGCCCTTCGCGAAATCAGATACACAAATAGCAGCAGCAACGCCGCCATCAGCACCTCCGCTTTCCGATGTTCCACTTTCTGATTCCTTTCGCCACCCTGTCGTTTTATTATATCCTGTCTCCGCAGAAAAATACATACCGAAAAGCATTGACTTTGGGCGCATATATGGGTAAAAAGTCAATATCGCCTAACTTTCGGGCAAAATCATGCCTTTTTTCTTCCAGGATTATCCTCTATAATGTGGCCATCGGTTGAAAAACCGAAGAAACCTTATGACAAACAAGGAGGAAAACAATATGCTTAAGAATATAAATATTTTTCAGAAAGAGAATATCAGCTCCTTTCTTCTGGGAGCAGTCGTAGTAGTTGCGGCGTACACGATTCCGTATGTTGCATATTTTGCACGATAAAGATCGGGCAACATCTTTCGGACAAAAAAGACGTATTCGGTTCAAGCGAGACCGAATGCGTCTTTTTTGTTTTACAGAGACTTGTCTCTGTAAACCGACATACGCCGCTGACGCGGCGCTCCCCCACGCATGAAAGTCAGCTGCGGCGAGATGATTCCCCCGAATACACCTCGGAAGAATCAAAGGAATCCATAAATGCAATATATTCTTCCTTATTCTGAAATACCGGCTGATAGTGGTCTGCCAGCTCCCGTCCCCTCACGGCGCCATCCTTCAGCAGATAATACGCAGTCAGAGCAAATATCTTCGCCGTATTCAGATAAGCCTCTTCTTCATTCACAATCTCAAAATCCACGCGATGCAGATCACCACGAATGCCTCCTGTACGGAAGGTATAAACCGGCATCAGGTGCTGCACATCGCCGACATCCGTCGATCCGCCCGTATGACGGTCCAGACGGATGATTTCCTTTTCCGGTGCGGCGATTTCAGACGCCCGCAAAAGTTCCGGCAAGGGTTCTTCCGCGAGGCTCGGCAGATATCCCGGCACCGTGTCGATCTCGACTGTCGCTCCCATTGCCAGCGCTCCGGCCTTAAACGCGCGGTCCGTCTTCTTCGCCGCATCCGTAAATGCCGCAATCGTCTTCCCCCGCACCAGCGTCTCCAGAACAACTTCATCCGGAATGACATTGACCAGATTCCCGCCCTTTGTAATAATCGGATGGACGCGCACACAATCCTCATCACGGAACGTCTCCCGGTTTAAGCCCAGCGCCTGCAGACCCAGGGAAGCCGCCGAAAGCGCATTGACCCCTTTCTCCGGCGCTCCCGCCGCATGAGACGCCTTCCCTCTGTAACGGATTACCTTTGAGACAAATCCATTACCGGTTCCATTTCCGATCTGAATCGCATCTTCCGGAGCAATGTGATGCGCCAGGCAAAGGTCAATATCATCAAACGCACCGATTCGAAGAAGCTCGCACTTTCCTCCGCCATAGCGGATTTTTCCTTCCGTACGCAGACGGTTTTTGAATTCAATCTCTCCATATTCCTCCGCCGGCGTCGCGAAAAACACCACCTGCCCGTCAAGCTTTTCCGCCACTTCCGGCAGCGTCAATGCCAGCGCCGCGCCAAAAATTCCCGCCATCTGCGCGTGATGGCCGCAGCAATGGACCGCCTGCGTCTCGGGATTCGCAAACGCATGATCCGGAATCCGCAACGCATCCAGCTCGCCGATCAGGGCCAGACTCACCCGATCCTTCTTTTCCGGATTCAGATATGCTTTCACCCCGGTGACCGCCAGATCCTTTTTTACCGGAAGCTTCAGCGCCTCCATTTTCTCCAGAAATTTCCCGGATGTACGAAATTCCTTGTACCCTAACTCTGCATGGGTATAAATATCCCTGGCAAATGCCAGAATTTCTTCCCGCTTCGCGTCAATTTCATCAATGATTCTTTTTTCCGTCGCATCCATCGTTTCATCTGCCCTCCTTAAGCTCCCGAATTTCTTTCTATTCTACCAGAAATGGAAGCGGATTGCATCAAACTCCCAAAATTCGTTTACTGCAATTCCTCCGGAATCCACCACAGGCCGTCGTTGTTTGTTTCCATATACTGTTTGAATTCATCCGAATGATAGGCGTCCACGATTGCCTTTGCCCAGGAAGCGTCTTTGTTTGCTTCCTTTACCACAACCTGAAGGATCAGATGATCCTGGATGTCCTCATTGGCCAGGGCCGTCGAAGCGTCGATGCCAGCATTATAAACCACACTGCCGGTAATCGCCACATAATCAAAATCCTGAATCGCCGCTGGGATGGTCAGACTTTTCATTTCCGTAAATTCGATATGATGCGGATTTTCCACAATATCGTCCTGCGTAACGGCTGCGCTGTCCGCGTTCTCATCCAGTGTAATCCAGCCGATCTTCTGCAGCATCAAATAGCAGCGAGCCGTGTTGGAAGCGTCATTCGGCACCGCAACCTTCGCGCCATCCGGAATCTCCTCCAATGTCTCATGATTGACGGAATAAACCCCCGCCGGCACGGTCGGAATCGGACTGAT
Organism: Clostridiales bacterium; assembly: GCA_021202925.1. GTDB lineage: Bacteria > Bacillota > Clostridia > Lachnospirales > Lachnospiraceae > Brotaphodocola. The sequence goes on from JAJQCD010000014.1 coordinate 182,146, forward strand.
CGGAACCAGATCACCATTGTAATTTGCATTAAAATTCTCGCAGTAAGCCGTATGCTGTTCCACGTTGACGTCCACATCACCGTCATTCAGTCCCACATCCGCGGTCTGCAGATCAGAAAAGTCGATCCCCTTCAGCGTATAGCCCTGCTCCTCCAGAATCGGGATAATCGCCGCTTCGAACAGTTCGGTATAAGGCCCCTGGGATTTACCATAGATGATCTCCGTCTTTTCGTCGGCTGCCAAAGCCTCCGCATCCCCGGAAGTCTCCGCTCCCACTTCCGTCTCCGTCGTGGTCGTTGCCGTCGCCGGGGCAGAACCACCGCATGCCGTCAGCCCCACCGCTCCAACAAAAAATAAAATTGCCAGTAATGATTGTTTCATAATCTCTCTCCTCTTTTCTTTTTTCATTTATCGCAAACGACTATGCCGTTTATGACCTCTGTCTTATCATCCCTGCTTCTGATTTTGCCGCACGAGGACGCCAATCCCATCCATCCGGCAACCGCTACCGATATTCCCTCAGCTTCCCGGAAAGTGCATTTCCCAACAGCTGCAGCGCCTGCACCATGATAACCAGGATCACAACCGTCAGAATCATCAACGGCGTATTCATCTTCTCATAACCATAGGTAAGCGCCAGATCACCGACTCCGCCTCCGCCCACATAGCCTGCCATCGCGGACGCACCAAGCAGTCCGATTGTCCCTGTCGTCAGAGCCAGCACGATCGAACCCAGCGTCTCCGGCACCAGAAAGTAACGGATGACCTGCCAGGTACTTGCCCCCATCGCCTGGGCCGCTTCCAGAATGCCCGGGCTGACCTCCAGCAGACTGTTTTCGATCAGCCTTGCCAGATAGGGACTGATATACACCACCAGCGGCACCAGAGCCGCCGTGCTGCCAATCGTCGTTCCCACCATCGCACGCGTAAGCGGCATGATCGTCACCAGCAGAATCACGAACGGAACGCTTCTCACCACATTGATGTAAAAACTCAGAACCGCGAAGACCACCCGGTTCTCTGCCAGGCCGCCCTTCTGGCAAAGCACCAGCCCCAGTGCCATGGCACTGCCGATCACCGTTCCGATCACCAGCGCCCAGCCAACCATATATACCGTCTGGCTTCCATTCAGAAGCAGACGCTCCACGGAAACCTTAAATATTTTTGTTTCTAATAATGCTTCCATTCGTCCGCCGCCACCCTTTCCCGCAACACACCAGCTGCGTCAATCTGTGCTTCTGCCCGACGGATATCTGCTTCCTCTCCGATCAGCTGCAGAATAAACACACACATCACACTTTCCTGCAATTCCTGAACCGTCGCACCAAGAATATTAACCACGATGCCCTCCACCTGACAGATATCCGAAATGACCGGACGTTTCACACTCGCACCGATGAACTTGAGTCGTTCAATCTGATAGTGTTCTGTCTGTTCATGCAAAAGACGAAGGATGCTCTCTGGAATCCGGTCATTGACTACCGTGCGGACAAACCGTTTCGTTACCGGCATCTGCGGACTGCCAAACACATCCACAACGCGTCCTCTCTCGACAATCCTGCCGTTTTCCATCACTGCCACCTTGTCACAGATCATACGGATGACATCCATCTGATGTGTGATCAGCAAAATGGTCACTCCCATCTCACGATTGACGCGCTTCAGCAGTTTGAGGATGGCTTCCGTCGTCTGTGGGTCGAGTGCGCTGGTCGCCTCATCGCAAAGCAGCAGATCCGGCTCCGTCGCCAGTGCCCGTGCGATTCCAACACGCTGCTTCTGTCCGCCGGACAACTGACTCACATGAGTCTCCCTCTTATCCTCCAGTTCCACAAACTGCAACACCCTGGCGACCTTTTCAGCGATCACCGTTTTCGGCGTACCGGCCAGAATCAGCGGTAACGCAATGTTATGAAAAACGGTTTTCGACTCCAGCAGGTTAAACTGCTGAAATACCATTCCGATTTTACGGCGCAGGATCCGCAATTCCCCTTTTCCAAGGCTCCCAAGGTCACGTCCTTCCACCACAACCCGGCCGCGATCCGGCTTTTCAAGGCCATTGACCAGTCGGATCAACGTCGACTTTCCGGCGCCGGAAAATCCAATGATACCATAAATATCGCCCTTCTCCACATGCAGGCTGACCTCCCGCAAAGCCTGCACCTCTCCGGTTTTTCCGGAAAAGGTTTTGCTGGCTCCTTCTATCTGAATCATACTCAGGCTCACCTCTTATTCATACTATTCCGCTCGGAATAATGCAAATTATAATGTCCTTTCTCAAAACTGTCAATCTGCTTTGTTCCGATCGCTTATACGATCTTTTTATACCCGGTTATAGATTCATTCTATAGCGCTTCGAGGGTTCCTGTTGGATCCTTTATTTTTTCTGTTGCAACCCGCGCACACAAATAAAAGAGCGGCATGACAGTCGCTCTTTTTTCAAATCCGTATCACACTACCGTATTCTTCTTTTTATTTTCATTCACAGCATCGGTACTATCAGATTCGTCCAGGCCCAGCTGCAGGGCATCGCCAGAATCATCGCGGGGATCATATCCGCGGTCGGAAGCGGTTTCAGATTCAGCATCCGGAATCCGGTCGCGATCAGCAGCATGCCGCCGCATGCCTTGAAATCATTGATCATCGCCGGCGTCGTCAGCGGATAAATCAGTCTTGCGCACAAAAACAGCGCATAAAAAATAACAAACTGAGGAATGGCGATCACGGATACCACATACCCCAGCTGACACGCAAAAATCAGCGCAGTAAAAATATCCAGGATCGACTTGGAAATTAGCACCGAATGGTTTCCGGTCATGCCGGCGTCAATCGATCCATAAATGCCCGTCCCACTCGCGCAGAAAAGTACGATGATCGTCACCAGCAACGCCTTCTTCTGTTCGTCCTCCGCAGAAGCATCGGTTTTTAAGATCCGTGCGATCGGCTTCTGCATCAGCCCCGCCGCTTTGGTCACATTCTCGCCAACATGCAGCGCAAGTCCCAGCGCCGTGCCGACAATGACAGAAAAAATGACCGCCGGCATATTCTCCATCAGCATGATGGCACTGATCCCCATGCCCATCGCACAGACGCCAAAAATCGACGACAGCTGATTTTTAAAATTGTCACTGAGCCGACTGCCCACAGCAGCGCCGATGATACCGCCGAGGAATACAGCCGCCACATTCATCACTACTCCGGTTGGAAACATAAACCCACCCCTCTTTTCATTCCAGATATCGTCTATTGTAACATTTTTCAGGAAATATGAAAACAGGCTTTTCGCATTTTAAGCAACAAAAAAAGGAATTGATTGACGAAAAAACCGATTAACGGTATAATGGATTTGTATGTATTTCACTATGGGGCGTTACAAAAACCATAAACCATTAAGGAGGACAATCATGGAACTCAATTTAAGACCCGCAGAAGAATGCAAATTTGACGCTGTTTCACTGGGTGAGGTTATGCTTCGTCTGGATCCCGGCGAAGGCAGGATCCGCACCGCGAGATCCTTTACTGCATGGGAAGGCGGCGGAGAGTACAACGTAATCCGTGGTCTCCACAAGTGCTTTGGTCTGAACACTGCCGTGATCACCGCTTTCGCGGATAATGAAGTCGGCATGCTGATGGAAGACTTCATCAATCAGGGCGGCGTTGACACCTCTCTGATTAAGTGGTGCAAGACCGACGGCATCGGCCGCGTCTGCAGAAACGGCCTCAACTTCACCGAGCGTGGATTCGGTATCCGTGGCGCTGTCGGCTGCTCTGACCGTGCAAACACAGCGATTTCGAAGGCAACTCCGGAAGATTTCGATTTTGAGTACATCTTCGGCACACTCGGCGCACGCTGGCTGCACACCGGCGGCATTTACGCGGCTCTGTCTGAGCAGTCCTGCGAGACCGTAATCGCTGCGATCAAGGCTGCCAAGAAGTACGGCACCATCGTTTCTTACGATCTGAACTATCGTCCTTCCATGTGGAGCGCAATCGGCGGCCTGGAGAAGGCGCAGGAAGTCAACAAAGAGATCGCCAAGTATGTGGACGTCATGATCGGCAACGAGGAAGACTTCACTGCCTGCCTTGGTTTCCAGATCGAAGGTCAGGATGAGAACCTCAAGGAGCTGAACATCGAGGGTTACAAGAAGATGATCAATGAGGCCGTTAAGACCTATCCGAACTTCAAGGCTGTCGCGACGACTCTCCGTACCGTTAAGACCGCTACGGTCAATGACTGGAGCGCTCTCTGCTGGGCTGGCGGCGAGATCTACAAGGCAAAGGATTACAAGGGTCTGGAGATCATGGATCGTGTCGGCGGCGGCGACTCCTTCGCTTCCGGTCTTGTATACGGCCTGATGACAACCGGCGACGCTGAGATCGCGGTCAACTACGGTGCGGCTCACGGTGCACTTGCCATGACCACCCCGGGCGACACTTCTACCGCCAGAAAGAAAGAAGTCGAGGCAATTATGGGCGGCGCAGGCGCACGCGTACAGAGATAAGATTTCCTTTTACGATTTGTCGCATCAACAACATAACAGGCGCGACGGACAGCTGTTTGAGCTGTCTGCCGCGCCTTTCTGATACAAATCAAAGTGGAGCAAAAACATGCCGCCGGAATATCCGCTCTGCCAGAAAACATCACGGCAGCAGATCCGCCCGATCCCAGACCGCGCACAAAAGCGCCCGGATTCCCAGCCGGGTATCACGAGTCAGGGCGCGTTCCAGTGATTCCCGGTTCTCATCGACATGCTCTATCTCCCTCGAAAACTGATGTGCAATATCAACAATCTCCGCATGAACCAGTGTTTCTCCGTTCTCCTGCCAGACGGCCTGACACATATCTTCAATCAGAAGCGTGCAGGCAACCGCAAATTTCATTTTTCCATATGCGTTTCTGTCATATACGGCGCCACAAAAATACGCAAATACCCAGTATCCCATCAGCTGTTCACACAAAAGCGCTTTCATCGTCTCATATCGATTGCTGCCTCCCGGCTCACAGGCAGTCATTTTTTTCACAAAATAAACCGCCCGATCCGACCTGCGATATCGTTCCAGAAGAGAATCTGTCTCGCTCAATCGATCCCCGCGAATCCGCCGCTGCAAATCATGCGCAAGCAAAAGGGACAGTCCCATCCGCGTCCGCTCATCCGTCGCCCGATCCTGCAATATCTCCATGATCTGTGTTCTCGCATCCACCAGCGTTCTGTAAAGCGCGACGTCAAAATCCTCATACGTCTCTTCCCGGTCCGTCTCCTTCGTCAAAATGCGCACCGGCTCCTCCGTCTCCAGAATAATCCGCGCCGCCTCAATACAGGAAAGGCACAACGACACCTCCCGCACACCTTCGAACTCCTCAATATGTCTTGGATACAGCCGACAGGCCCGGCAGAACCCCTTCTCTCCCAGTTCCGTATAAAGATCACAGAGCTTTTCGTCGTTCAGGAACTCACACCGGCCCTCATACTGGCGAAAGGAATGCCTCCGCCAGTCAATGGAATTGTGCAGTCGGTTACCGAGGGAACCCGGAACATGCCGGTATCGCTCCAGCGATTTCCCATCAATTCCAATCTCCCAGCTGGCGCAGCAGGTGTCCGGACAGTCTGACGCAATACAGTGAAACCGGCGATAATAATGAGGATACCGATAGACCACGTCCTGCCCTCCCCTTCCTTTTGTCCTGTCTGAACAATTGCCAATCCATCCTTCTGTCAGGGATTCGCAATCACATACACCATCTCATGCCACTGCTCCCCGCCCCAAACAGAATTCGCAATTCCGTTATCCTTAAATCCAAAGGTCCGGTACATCTCTACCTTTGCGTCCAGACAGGTCAAAATCAGCTGCCTGCGTCCCCTGTCACGCTCTCGTCTTCCATATTCGCTTACCAGTTCGCGCGCCAGTCCCTGTCTGCGATACTCCGGCAGCACATCCAGCCCCAGCAGCATCACATTCTTCCCTGCGGGATCATGAAGGCACTCATCTGTAAAAAACTCATCCCGGAACACGGCCTCATCCGTGGCAAGCCCATTCAGGAAACCAGCCAGGCGCCCTGTCACGCGATCCACAGCTACCAGGAAAGTCTCCGGCGCAGCCTCCACTCTCCGGACCATCATCTCCCTGGGGCAGGCTTCATTTGGCGGAAAACAGATCCGCTCGATCTCTGCGGCCTCCTCTGCCTCCTCCCGGCGAATATTTCTGAATTCATAGTTTCGATGAAGCGCATCTGATCCGCATGTTCTCTCATCTCTCACGTTGCTCACACTCTCTTCCTTCTATCGATCCGATCAACGCCTCAGCGTTCTTTTCTCATACCTCTTCGGCACGATGGCAGGCAACCATATGTTCCCCGTCGCCCACCTGGCGCAGAACCGGCACCTCCTGGCTGCACTGTTCCGTCGCGTAAGGACAGCGGGTATGGAACCTGCATCCGGCCGGCGGATGATACGCATTCGGCACGTCTCCTTCCAGAATGATGCGGTTCCGCTTTCGATTCGCATCCGGAATGGGAATCGCCGAAAGAAGCGCCCGGGTATAGGGATGAAGCGGCGATCCATACAGTTCATGCTTCGTGCCGATTTCCACCACGCTTCCCAGATACATGACCGCGACCCGGTCACTGACATGACGCACAACGCTTAAATCATGGGAAATAAACAGATACGTCAGTCTGCGTTTTTCCTGCATCCGACACATCAGGTTCAACACCTGCGCACGCACCGACACATCCAGCGCCGATACCGCCTCATCGCAGACCACAAACTCCGGATTCAACACCAGCGCACGCGCAATCCCGATTCTCTGACGCTGTCCGCCGGAGAACTCGTGCGGAAAACGGTTCAGATACTGACGGTCCAGTCCCACATCATTCAGAATGGAAATCACCATCTCCCGACGTTCCTCAGTGGTTCCGATTCCAAAAACATCCAACGGCGCACGAACCAGATCATAAACGGTCATGCGCGGATTCAGCGAACTGTAAGGATCCTGAAAAATAATCTGCATCTTTTTGCGCATCTGCCACATCTGCTTTTTGTCGTAAGCACCAATGTCCACCCCTTCATAAAACACCTGTCCGGACGTCATGGGAATCAGACGCAGAATCACCCGCCCCAACGTGGATTTCCCGCACCCGGACTCTCCCACCAGGCCCAGCGTCTCCCCCCGACGAATGGTCAGGTTTACATGATCGACCGCCTTTACCTCCTGTGGATGCAGATTCAGCAGGTCCTTTTTCCCGGTGAAATATTTTGTCAGTTCCTTCGTTTCCACCAAAATCGGCTTCTCATTTGTCATCCTGGTCACCCTCATACATAAAGCAGCTCACCTGCGCGTCTCCCACATGATAAACCCCGGGCTGCTCCTTTTTACAGCGTTCCCGCGCACAGGGACAGCGCGGGCTGAAACGGCATCCCTCCGGCATCTGTCCCGGCGCCGGAACCGTACCCTCTATCGTGTGTAACTCGTCCACATCCTCTCCCAGGGGCGGAATGGAATGCAAAAGTCCCTGGGTATACGGATGCCTGGGTGTGTTAAAAATCTCCTTCACAGAACCATACTCTACCACTTTCCCCGCATAGAGAACCAGAATATGGTCTGCGGTTTCGGCGACCACCCCCATGTCATGGGTAATCAGAATAATCGCCGTATTCATCTTCTGACGCAGATCCAGCATCAGCTCCAGAATCTGCGCCTGAATCGTCACATCAAGCGCTGTCGTCGGTTCATCCGCGATCAACAGCTTTGGCGCACAGGATACCGCCATGGCAATCATCACTCTCTGGCGCATGCCGCCGGAAAGCTGATGCGGATATTCCTTCATCCGCTTTTCCGGCGCCGCGATCCCGACCTTTTTTAAAACCTCCACGGCTTCCTTCCAGGCTTCTTTTTTGCTGTATCCCTGGTGAAGCATCAGCGGTTCCATCAGCTGTGTGCCGATCGTCAGCGTTGGATTCAAAGCCGTCATCGGATCCTGAAAAATCATTGAGATCTCATTTCCACGAATCCCGCACATCTCATGCTCCGACAGTGTCAGCAAATCTTTCCCTTCCAGACAGATGCTCCCCCGCGAAATTTTCCCGTTTGACGCAAGAAGCTGCAGAATCGACAGACTGGTCACACTCTTACCGCAGCCTGACTCTCCCACAATTCCGAGGATCTCTCCTCTTTTCACCGAAAAGCTGATCCCATCCACCGATGTGATGAACCCCTTCTTCGTCTGAAACTGCACCTGCAAATCCTTTACCGAAAGCAATGAATCCATAGCCTGTTCCTTTCACTCTGAGTCTTCTACTCGATATCCCAGTTCCATGAAGACCAGTTCAGAGAATTGAAGTTTTCTACCTCTACCCCGCTGACCCGCTTATTATATGCGGTCAGGATATTCTTTGTATACAGATAAGCCATCGGCGAACGCTCTTTGATCTTTACCTGATACTCGTCAAAATACGGTTTTCTCTCCTCAAAAGTGAGCTTCGAATTCCCTTCGTCGATAATATCCGTCAGTTCCGTGTCCGTCAGCTGACAGAAATTGACCGAGCTGTCCGGATGGATCATCTCCCGGCTCTCGCTCGGATCTAGTGTGCCGCCAGAGCCGATGATTCCCAGGTCATGCTTTCCATCCAGCATATTGCTCATCAGGGTTGCGAAATCCACCTGCTCGATCTGAACCTTCACACCCACCTTCTGCAGATCCTGGACAATCAGAGCCGCCGCGCGCTCCGTGACGCTGTTGCCGGAAGAAATATAGAACACCAGCATCTGATCAAACGGGAAGCCTTCTTCTTCAAGCATTGTTTTCGCCAGTTCCGGATCATACCAGACTTCTACATCCTCGTTATAATACGGGCTGATTGAACTGATCGGCGTGACAATCGCCTCTCCCTGCCCCTGAAGCAACGCATCCACCAGCACCTGACGATTGATCGCCATGCTCAGCGCCTGGCGCACATTCTGCGTCATATACGGCTTTGCCGTGTTGAAAATCAGCGTACTGTACGATGTCGTCGGAACCGACTTCGTCACCAGATTTTCCTGCTCGTTCGCCAGATCCCAGTCATCGATCAGAATCGAATCATAGCCGATCATATCCAGATCGCCATTGATCAGTCCGGCCAGCATACTGGCCGAATCCGTAACGCGAAGCACCAGACGGTCGATCTTCGGCTCGCCCAGGAAATAATTCGGATTCTTCACGAATTCCATCCGCTCGCCATTGATCTCGCTGTCATAGATGAAGGGTCCGGAACCAACCGGGTTCGCCCACAGATCCGGCGCATTGATCTCGGCGGCTGTCTTTCCCTCAAAGATATGTTTGGGAATGATGTAAACCGTATCGATATCCTGCAGGAACGTGTCCACAAACATGGGCGTCTTCAGTGTAAATGTAACCGTGTACGCGTCATCCGCTTCCACTTCAATGGAATCCTCAGAAAGCTCCGCACCGGAATCATCGACGCCGGCAATGTATTCCAGATGATAGCGGCTCTTCGCCTCCACCTCCGGGTCCGAATACATCTGATAGGAAAAGACCACATCCTCCGCCGTCAACGGCTCGCCATCGCTCCAGACCGCGTTCTGATGAAGCTGAAACGTCACCTTCGTTGAATCCTCATTTGTACTCCAGGACTCCGCCAGACGGCCTTCGATCGTCCCATCCGCCTTTGACTGGGTCAGTCGATCATAAATCTGATCGCAGATCATCCGCGTATAATTGCTGGTCGTGTTCAACGGCATCATCGTATCCCATGCCGTGGAAAACGCTGCAGTGATTACCTTCTCGCCGGAAGCAGCAGCGGTTCCCGTATCTGCCGATGCGCTTTCTCCCGCCGACGCTCCGCTGTCTGCCACCGGCGTTGTCTGCGCCGTGGAGCTGCTTCCACTGCCTCCGCAAGCCGCAAGCCCCACTGCCATCAATCCTGCCACGGCAATGCTCATCATTTTCTGCCATTTCCCCGTTCTCATAACGTTCCTCCTCATGTAGATATTAGTGTTATGTTCAGTTCCCACCGCCCTCTTTTCTTCTGCGGTGAAAAACGAATCATTGAAAAATACAGCGCTCAGATCTTAATCTTCGGATCCAGCGCATCCCGGATACCATCTCCCAGGAAATTGATGCTTAACACCGTAATCAGCAACGCAATTCCCGGCGGCATCCACATCCACAGGCGCTTCGAGAGGACGCTGATCGACTGTGCATCATACAGCATATTTCCCCAGCTCGCACCAGGCGGCTGCACACCCATGCCCAGAAAGCTCAAAGACGACTCCGTCAGTATCGCGCTCGCCATCTGAAACGTGATCGCAATCAGAATCGGCGCGAAGGAATTTGGAAGAATGTATCTGGTAATAATCTCAAAATCAGATGTCCCGATCGCCCGCGCGGACTCCACATATTCCTTCTCCGAAACCGAAAGAACATTTGCATAAATCAGTCGCGCAAACTGTGTCCAGCCAAGCACACCGATCACAATCGTCACAGACCAGATCGACGGCCCCAGCACCGCGACCAGCACCAGGATCAATACAATCGAAGGGAAGGACATAAAAATGTCCGCCACACGCATAATCACGATCTCTGCCTTCCCACGAAAATATCCCGCAATCAGCCCCAGCGGCACACCCACCAGACAGCTGATCATCGTCGATACCAGACCTACCAGAAGAGACGTCCGTCCACCATAGATCAGACGCGCAAAAATATCCCGTCCAATGGCGTCCGTCCCCAGAATGTGCGCTGCACCCGGCGCCGCTGAAAAAGCGGTATAATCGGAGTCATATGGATTCAGTTTCAAAATGGGTGGAAGGATAATCACCAGTACAATCTCCAGAACCAGGACACACAATCCGGCCATCGCCGCCCGATGCTCCACCAGCTTGTCCAGTACTTCTGAAAAGTAGCTTTCGTTCTCTCTTTTCTTCATCTCGCAGTCCTCCACGCCTTCTAACTGTAACTGATTCTCGGATCCAGAAGACCGTAAGCGACGTCCGTCAGAATATTTGCCAGCAGCACGGCAGCCGCGATCATAACCGTAATTCCCATAATAACCGGATAATCGCGGCCATTAATCGCCGTCACCATCAGGGAACCAACGCCCGGCCAGCCAAATACCTGCTCCGTAATGACAGCGCCGCCTACCAGCGACGGAATGGACATCCCCACGACCGTAATCACCGGAATCAGGGCATTCTTCAGGCCATGCCGGTAAATAACCGGCCAGCGGCGCAATCCCTTCGAACGCGCGGTCCGGATATAATCCTCCTGCATGACTTCCAGCATGCTGCTGCGCATATGCCGCACCTAGCCTCCGATCTGCTGAAATGACAATACCAGGCACGGCATAATCATATGCCTTGCCAGGGAGAGCCCCGACTTCACCCCCGCCGAATCATACATACCCCCGGACGGAAGAATCTGCAGAACAATTGCGAACACATAAATGAAAACCAGACCGACAAAGAAATTGGGCGTAGCCATCATCAGCAGAGAAATCCCTCCGGAAATATAATCCCTCCCGGAGTTCGGCTTCGATGCCGCATAAATCCCAAGCGGAATGGAAACAAGCGGGGAAAGAACAATAGAAGCACCCGCCAGGCTCGCTGTCGCCGGAAGACGTTCCAGAATCATATCCGCGACCGGCCTCTGCGTACTGTAAGAAAAGCCCATATTGCCCTGAAGCAGCTGTCTGAGCCAGTTCAGGTACTGTATGATAACCGGTTGATCCAGCCCCAGAGCCACTCGCTTCCGCTCCAGTTCCGCAGGAGTAATACCCGGATCCGCCAGAAGCGCGTCCAGCGGCGACCCCGGCGCCAGATTCAAGATGAAATAGGCCAGTATCGTAATCCTAAAAAATGTGGGAATCGCCATCAGCAGCCGCTTTAAAATATATTTCCACTTCATCGCTTCCCTGTCCTTTCCCGGCAGGCCTCCGTCTCACGCCCGCATCATTCTGATTATACCAGAAATCCCCCATCAAGCCAAGCGGAATTCACCCGATCTCCCACAGAACTCCCACAGGAGCAATCTGGATATGACAACGCCTGCGCGTGACCGGAGGCATCCCGAATCATCGAAATGCCTCCGGTCGCGCGCAGGCGTCTTTTGAACGACAGAATTACCGGTTATCCACTTTTTCCGGATACAAATCGTGATGGCTCAGCCGCTCCCAGGCCACCGCTTCCCAGCGTGTACCAGGCTTCCCATAATTGCAGTAAGGATCGATGGAAATTCCGCCGCGCGGCGTGAATTTCCCCCACACCTCAATGTATTTGGGATCCATCAGCCGAATCAGATCCTCCATGATGATGTTCATGCAGTCCTCGTGAAAATCACCATGATTGCGAAAGCTGTAAAGATACAGCTTCAGGGATTTGCTCTCTACCATGCGCTCTCCCGGAACGTAGGAAATATAGATCGTCGCGAAATCCGGCTGCCCCGTAATCGGGCAAAGGCTGGTAAACTCCGGACAGTTGAATTTCACAAAGTAATCATGGTCCGGATGCTTGTTTGCAAACGTTTCCAGCACCTCCGGCGCATAGTCATTTTTGTAAACCGTTTTTCCACTGCCCAAAAGAGTCAGGGAACTCTCATCACGCATTGCTTTTCTCCTTTCGATTAGAAGGCTTCCAGACATGGTATAACGCTTTTAAGAAAGCCCCGCCTGCCACGCCGCATACAATCTGTCCAACCAGCAGGCTGAGAGCCAGCGCCCAATAGGATACACCCAGCAGGCCGGAAAGATAAAGCGATACGCCAAAGGCCGGGATCAGCGCAATGGGTAATGCAACCAGCCATGTACTGCAGCGACTACGACCCAATAGCGCACAGCAGCCTGCCGTCAGGATTCCCACCAGTCCGCCTCCGAAGATATCAAAAAATCCAAATCCGCCCATCAGCATATTCGAAAGCAGATTGGAAAGCCCCAGCGGCACAACCAGGAACGGAAACAGATACGCCGTTGAATAAATCGCTGTTGCAATTCGCACCTGGTACTGCCCAAATGCAAAACTCTGAGTAAAGTACATGACCACGATATAGACAGCCATCACCGTACCGGACAAAGTCAGTTTCTGTGTTTTACTCATGTTTTTCATATCCATTTTCGTCACCTCCTCACAAAAAAGGGCACACCCATACCAGGTGTGCCAAACAAAAGTTTTTGTTCTCGTCCCTAGTTTTATTTATAGACAGGATGGTTTCGAACTGTCTGCCGCGAAGCAAAGTCAGTATAACATAAAGGGAAACGGAACGCAAGTATTCCGGATGACTGAACTTCCCGCACCCGTCATAACACGGACTCGATTAATAATTTCGTATACTCCGACCGGGGATTCCGAATTATCTCATCCACCATCCCCACCTCTGTAACCTTCCCTTCGTGCATCACCAGCAGCCGGTCACAGAAGGACTGCACCATGGCGAGGTTATGGCTGATAAACAGGCAGGACAGACCATTTTCCTGCTTGAATCGTTTCAACAGTTCCATAATCTCCTGCTGTACCGTCACATCCAGCGCGGATGTCGCCTCGTCGCAGATCAGAATCTTCGGCTGCACCGCCAGCGCTCTGGCGATCGCGGCCCGCTGACACTCTCCTCCGCTCACCTCATGAGGATAGCGTCCCGCAAATTCTTCCGGCAGCTCACACTGCCGCAGGAGCTTTTCCACTCTTTTTCGGATCTCCATCTGCGATAATCTACCGTTATAAAGGCTTTCTGCGATCCCGTCACCCAGCGTCCTGCGTGGATCAAAAGAGCTTACCGGATCCTGAAATATCATCTGAATATCACGATACATACGACGCAGCGCAGACCCCCGCACATGAGTCATATCTTCCCCGAACAGACGAATCGTTCCTTCCGTCGGATCGAGCAGCCGGGTAACCGCCTTTGCCAATGTGCTTTTCCCGCTGCCCGATTCTCCTGCTATGCCAAGCGTCTCTCCCGCCCGAAGTAAAAAAGACACATGATCCACCGCCGCAAATGACGGCCTCCCCTTTTGATGAAAAATCACAGTCAGATTCTTCACTTCCAGTATCGTCTCCATTTACGTCCTCCTCAATCTGGGGACGGCAGACAACAGCCGCCTGGTATATGCGTTTTGCGGATTTTGCAGCACACGCTTCGCCTCACCATATTCCATCACTCTTCCATCTTTTAGTACCAGAATCGTATCCGCCATGGCAGATACGACGCCGATATCGTGAGTCACCAGGATGATCGCCGTGCCAAACAGTTCCCGCATCTGAAGCATTTCGCGGACAACCTGCCGTTGAACCGCCACGTCCAGCGCACTGGTCGGCTCATCTGCCAGCAGGATGGACGGCTCCATCAACATGGCCATGGCAATGCCCACACGCTGATTCATGCCGCCGGATAATTCAAACGGATAACTCTTCCAAAGCCGGTCTCCATCCTTGAATTTCAACTTTTCAAAAAGAGCCAGCGCCTTCTCTCTGGCCTGCGCCCGCGAAATACGCCTGTGGGCAGCCATACTTTCATAAATCTGTGCCCCGATCGTACGAACCGGGCAGAAGGAGGCTTCTGCATTCTGAAAGATCATGCCGATCTCCGCCCCTCGAATTTTACGCATCGCCCTTTCATTCAGATCCGGAATGTTTTTCCCCTGATAAAGCAAATTTCCCCTTGTAACCACGCCGTTTTCACCGAGAAGTCCCAATGCCGCCCTTAAAAGCGTACTCTTCCCGCTGCCGGATTCTCCTACGATGCCAAGAATTTCTGAGGCGTGCAGGGAAACATTCACATCATGGATGACAGCCCGCTCCCCGAAAGAAATCTCCACCGATTTATATTGCAGTAATGTTTCCATACTTGCCTCTCCTCAGCTTACCGGCGCCAGATCCGCCGTAATCTCATAAAAATCACAGGGATGCGCCGTCAGCCCGGACACAGAAGCCTGACTTACCATACTCATTTTCAAATGAGAACAAAATACAAAAGCATGATCATCGAGGATGACCTGCTGCATCTGCACCGCCAGATCCGCCCGTCGGCTGACGTCAAACGTCGCCGCCAGCTCCATCTCCAGTTTTTCCAGTTCGTCACTGTGATAAGAACCGTTGTTGGCAGAAGAAGCATCCAGACAATGTGTCGTAAAAAAATATTCCGGATCTCCGGTCGGCGCCGTCACCATGGCGCTGGCATAGACGTCCCAGGCCACCGGATCCACGCGCAGGCTGTTGTGGTCTGCGGTAGAATGAATCACGACCTCCACGCCAATTTCCTTTAACGTGGCCTGCGCGGATTCCGCCAGCAACAGAAGCTCCTGGCGGCTGGGATAAGTCAGCCAGCGAATCGACAGTTTCGTTCCGTCCTTCTCCCGATATCCATCCCCGTCACTGTCGACCCATCCGGCCGCGTCCAGAATCGCCCGCGCTCCCTCCGGATCATAGGCTTCCGCTGTCACCGCGTCGCCGCCGAAAGAAAAGCTGTCCGGATAGACTCCCGCAGCGACATAGCCATTGCCCTGCAGGAGCGTATTCACAAACCCCTCCTTATCAATCCCCATGGCAATGGCCTGCCGTACCGCGTCATCCGCCGTTACAGCACTCCTGGCGTTCATCTCCAGGAAAAAGGCGCGGCTCGTCGCGCAGCTCGAAATCTGATAATCATCATTTTGAAAAATTGCATAGCTGGCATACGGCAGTCCGTAAGCCCCGTCGATCTCACCGGACTGCAACGCCAGCGTCAGAGTATCTCCGTCGGAAATGGTACGCACCGTGATCGAATCATACCCCGGCGTTCCATTCCAGTAATTCTCATTTTTTCTCAGCTCCAGACGCTCGCCGGACACCAGCGATACGGCAATATATGGGCCGGTACCGGCGACGATCCCATCCTCCGTAATTCCTGCCTGCATATCAATGATGCACCCATACGGATCCGACAGATAATTCAAAAAAGCCGGCTTTGGCTCCGACGTTGTAATCGTAAGAACCTGTCCCTCTGCCTCAATGCTCTCCATGCCCAGATCGCCTCTGGCCCGGTCATGCGTTTCGACCAGATGCTCCAGACATTCCTTCACTGCCTCGCCATCCATCTTCCTGCCGCTTGAAAACGTAACGTCATCGCGCAGAGTGATCACCCAGATCCGCTCATCCGGATTTTCATATCTGACTGCCAGCCAGGGTTCCATCTCCATGGAGTCCGAATAATGAAACAGTGTCTCTCCGATCCCATAGCGGATACAGGCCCAGCCGGAATAGGCACGATGCGGGTTCACATCCGGCTCCTCATTCTCCGGATTAAAGGTCGTATCGCCAAAAACAAACGTTTTCCTTTCTTCATCATCCGAAACCTCTTCGCCAGCACGCTCAACACTGCTTTCACTCTCAGCGCATCCCCCAAGGACTCCCAGTCCCAGACACAGACTCAACAAAAACAGACAAACGGTTTTCATCCGTTTCATATCGGACTTTCCCCTTCCTTTTCATATATTTCGCGGATCCAGATAATCCCTGACGGTATCACCCAGCAGATTGAAAATAACCACTGCCACGAAAATGGCCACACCCGGGCCGATCACCACCCAGGGGTAGGTCTGCAGCATACTGCGCCCGCCGCTCATCATATTGCCGAGCTCTGCCACCGGCGGCTGCGCCCCCAGGCCAAGATAAGACAGTCCGGCCAGCTCCATCATCATCGTGCCGATATCCAGCATGGCTGTCACCAGAATCGGACCCATACTGTTTGGCAGAATATGCCGGAAAATAATCTGCCCCGCCGTATCTCCGGCCAATCTCGCCGCCCAGATATATGGCATGCTTTTCTGCGCCAGAGTCTGGCTTCTTGCAAGCCTGGCATATTTCGGCCAGCTGATCACAGCCAGCGCAAGCACCGCACTGGACAGACCGCCGTTCAGGATTGCAGCAATCGCCAGCGCAAATACCAGTCCCGGAAAGGCCAGAAACAGATCAGAAATGCGCATAACCAACGCATCCATGAGACCTCCCCAATATCCGCAGATCACGCCAATGGCCGTTCCCGTCAGCGTGATAATCATGACCAGTGCAAGAGTCGCAAGAATACTGGTATGCAGCCCCATCAAAATCCGGGACAGCATATCCCTGCCATATGAATCCGTACCGGCGGGATGCAGAAGGCTCGGCGTCTGCAGAGACACACTGTAGTCCTGCGCGTTCGGGTCATAAGGACACAGATACTCCGCGAATATTGCGACAAGCATCAGCATTAAGGCAATCCCCACAAAAAAGACAAGTCTGAACCGGATGTGATTCTTCCTTATCTTCGGCCTGCGCGCCGGAATCCTGTTCTCTTCTTTCATGGCTCCATTCCTCCCAGACGTATCCTCGGATCCAACAGCCGGTAGGAAAGATCGGCAAGCAGATTGACCACGACATAGATCATCGCCATCCACATCACATACGCCTGAATCATCGGATAATCCCGCATATTTATCGCGTCGACTGCCAGCTTTCCCACCCCATCCCAGAGAAAAATCGACTCCACAATGGCCGTACCGCCCAGCAAACTGCCGATGGATAACGTAAGGAGCGTAACGATCGTCACCATCGATGCCCGCAGAACGCTCTTTATCAACGTCACAGAAAACCGTACGCCTCTCGCTTTTGCCCCCGCCACATACTCCTTACTCAGTTCGTCCAGCACCGTTGCTCTTACCTGCCGCAAATACTTCGCGGACATGGCAATCGCCAGAGTCAGCGCCGGCATCGCCACACTCCTCCCATTGACGCCGTTCGAAATCACTGGGAGCACATGCAAACGGATCGCCAGAACATACATCAGCAGCAACGCCACAAAAAAGTTTGGCATGCTGTTCCCGAGAAAGCTGCAAAAGCGGATCAGGTAATCCATAAACCGGTTCTGTTTCACCGCAGCCAGGATTCCCAGCGGGATGGAAATCACCATCGTCAGTCCGATGGAAACCACAGCCAGCAGTAACGTCGCCGGAAGCTTTGAAAGAAACGTCGGGAGCACTGCTTTCCCGGATATATAACTGGTTCCCATGTCGCCGTGGAGAAGATTCCACAGCCATGTCAGATACTGGACCAGAAATGGCCGGTCCAGTCCCAGCTCTGCCCTGGTCTGCTCAATCATATCCCGTGAGAGCACGATTCCGGTATTTTCCATCTTCTGCAGCACCGCGTCGCTTCCCGCAATCCGCATCATGCCAAACGATAAAAAAGTAATAGCCAGGAGAATCGGAATAAGCTGCAGCAGCCGTTTACATACATACGATCGCATTGCGTCCCTCCTATGCTTTTGCCGTAATTGCAAAAACAGGTGTCGGATTGTAGAACTCATCCTTATCATGATAAATCCGCTCCCACACTCCGGTATCCACACGGATCTTGTGAAATCCGGCATCCTTTAACAGTTCCACATCCCATTCCGGCCTCGGCTGCTGACACGGGCGCAACGCTGCCTTGATTTCCTCATATTTCTGCATCATATCTGCTCCGATTTCTTTATGAGCGTGATTGGGCGGCAGCTCAATATCGCTGTTCTCCCTGCAGTAATCTGCGTCAAAATTAATCAAAATCCCTTCCGGCTTCAACAGATCATGCCATCTATGGTATGCCTGTCTCAGATGCGGCAGTCCCCAGGTCAGATTTCGAGTGACAATCGCATCAAACGTACCGGGAGCAAACGATGGCTCCTCCGCGTCCATAACTTCAAACCGCGCAGATATTCCCATCAGCTCTGCCGTCTCCTTCGCTTCCCGTATCATCTCCTCCGTCAGATCAATTCCCGTCATTTCATGGCTGAGCTTTGCCAGCAGAAAAACAAAAAAGCCGGTCCCCGTACCGATATCCAGAATTTTTAGCCGCTTCCTTTCCGGCAAATAATTCCGAAACTCATTAAGCCATAAGAAATGCTTATCTCCTGACAACTCTCTCATCCTCTGCACACAAAAAGACGGCGTGCGTCTGGTCCAGTAATCGGTAATCTGCTTTTTAATCTCTTCCATCCTCTTTCTCCTCATACAACAAATTCAAAAATCAAATAAAACAAAAACACGAAAGTAATTCATCTCCCTTCAAAAGAGAAAAATTACCTTCGTGGTAATAGCAATTCGCTCATTCTTATAAATCGAAAATTCTCATAGATTCTTCTATGGAAAAGGATGCTCTTCTGAGCCAATTCACCATCTTCCTGATGGTTTCTGATCCGTCCGATGACCACATCTGCCACCCTGACCATCGATTACCAGAATATTCATAGTTAAGATAATAGCATACCTGTCATACCATTGTCAAAATAATCTTTTGATACCTGTTTTTTCTTTCATCCTTCCGCACAAATCATATCCAGTTTGCTTCCATCTCATCTTTCAATGTAACAAACATATCGTTAAACCTGCTCTTTGTCTGCTCCACAATATCCAGCGCTACAAGCCGATTATAAGTATGCGCCACATTATTTCTCGCCCGCAGAGCTGCACAAAAATTTTCATATTTTTTCATAACATAGATTGCTTTTACAGGAAACATCCGGTTGAAAACTTTTCTTGTCCAGCCGTTTTTTATACGAACAGAAAAATGTGCATTTTCATGTCTGATTTTTCAAGAAAAACGTGAAATATTCGTTTTTAAAATTCAGAAAAATGTGTTATACTGTTATCAGTAACCTGGAAAGGCTGGTGATTTACTTGAAGCGAAATGCACTTCAGTATTTAATAAAATGGAAATCCGACGAAGATCGGAAACCGCTGGTATTAAAAGGCGCACGACAGGTCGGCAAGACATGGCTCATGAAAGAATTCGGTCAGTCTCACTATAAAAGTTATGTTTATTTTAATTTTGATGAAGAGGATGAATTAAAATCCATATTTGAAACAAATAAAAATCCTCATCGAATCATAGAATTGCTTTCCATGATTGTCGGCCAGAAAATTCTTCCGGCTGAAACCCTGATTATATTTGATGAAATACAGGAATGCCCGGAAGCATTAAATGCACTCAAATATTTTAAGGAAAAAGCAAACGATTATCATGTGATCGCAGCAGGCAGTCTGCTTGGTACACTGCTTGCACAGCCGAAATCTTATCCTGTTGGCATGGTGAATCTGCTGGAACTGTTCCCGCTGACGTTTGATGAGTTCCTGAAAGCAACATACCCGGCGCTTTACGACTATTACAACAGTATAAAAAAAGAGCAGACAATTGAGGATATTTTTCATAAACGTCTGCTGGATGCGTATCATAACTATCTCATCATCGGCGGTATGCCTGAATGCGTGGTCTCATGGATTAAATATAAGGATCCGGCAAAAATCAGTCAGATACAACGAGAGCTTATCACGATCTATGAGAATGACTTTTCCAAACATAATGGTAAAATTAACAGCGGCCGCATCCTCATGGTTTTCCGAAGTATTGTAACGCAACTTGCCAAACCCAATGAAAAATTCATGTATGGTGCAGTCAGAGAAGGAGGCAGAGCGCGTGATTTTAAAGAAGCCATTGAATGGCTTGTCTCTGCCGGTATGCTGAATCGTGTCTATAATGTTTCAAAGATGGAACATCCGCTATCCGCCTTTGACAAACTGGACCAGTTCAAACTCTTTGTCTTTGATACCGGTCTTCTGAAAGCTATGGCCGGTATTGACAACAGCGCAATTCTCCTGAAATCCGATTATCAATTCAAGGGACCGCTGACCGAAAATTTCATTTTACAACAACTGCGTGGGCAGTTTGATGTTGAACCGCGTTATTTCTCCGACAAAAACAGTGAGATTGATTTTGTACTTCAGTATGGGACAGAGATTATTCCTTTGGAAGCAAAAGGAGGAGAAGACAAATCTGCGCCATCCTTTAAAAAATATGTTGCCGACCACCAGCCCGAATACGCAATCCGTTTTTCAAAGCGTGGATATCGGAAAGATGGATTGATTACCAATCTCCCGCTATATCTTGCACGAAAAACCAAAGAACTCCTGTGAGGAAATGATACCCTGTGTACGCAAAAATCCCCTGCTATGAATCAATATTTGTGGCAGGGGATTTACTGGTTTCTAAATATTTCATCCTTGACAAGCGTCAAAAATACGTCCATAATAAAATCACATTTTAGTTTAGACGAATTTTCATCGATAATGACACTATTGTGACGAAAGGAGCACGAGTCATGGCATATATTAAGCGAGCCGCTGAAGAGACTGTTATGCGTATTTCCCAAATGTTCCCTGTGTTGTTAGTAACCGGCCCCAGACAGGTCGGAAAGACAACTCTGCTGCAAAAAATCGCAGAAAATCAGCAAAATATCGGAGTGGAACGAAAATATGTAACCTTGGACGACCCTGACGTAAGATATCTGGCCAAAACGGATCCTGCGCTATTTCTGCAAAGATATTCTCCTCCCGTACTGATTGATGAGATTCAATATGCAACGGAACTATTACCTTATATCAAAATGAGCGTCGATCGTTCGAAAAGGAAAGGCGATTTCTGGATTACAGGGTCTCAGGTCTTTCGCCTGATGAAAAATGTAAGTGAAAGTCTCGCAGGACGGGTTGGCATTGTCAATCTGCTTGGATTGTCCGACGCAGAAATTTACGGAGAACCCAGCGAACCATTCCAGACAGACGCAGCATACCTGATGAAGCGCCTGTCGGTAAGAACACAAAGGGACTTAAACGAAATTTACGACAGAATTTTCAAGGGATCAATGCCGGAACTGCATGCAGACAAATCCATGGACTGGGAAACCTATTACCGCTCCTATGTAGATACCTATCTGCAGCGAGATATCCGCGATCTCACACAGGTCGCTGATGAAATGCAGTTTTACAATTTTATGACAGTTGTCGCCGCTCATACCTCGAAACCTGTCATTTACGAGGAACTGGCCAGTGCCGCCGGCATTTCGGCTCCAACAGCGAAGAAATGGCTTTCTGTTTTGCTCTCTTCCCATGTGATTGCCCTTGTACAGCCATATCATAACAACGCGCTGAAACGCATTGTCAAAATGCCCCTCCTTCATTTCCTGGATACGGGTCTGGCCGCCTACCTCTTGAGATGGGGAAATCCCGAAGCTCTGGAAAAGGGCGCAATGTCCGGTGCGTTCTTCGAAAGCTATGTGTTTTCGGAAATTTATAAAAGTTATCTGAACGCCGGGAAAGAACCGCCGGTTTTCTATTACAGAGACAAGGATAAAAGGGAGATTGACCTGCTCCTTTATCAAAACGGAACACTTTCACCAATAGAAATTAAAAAGGCCGCATCTCCAGGTAAAGCCGCCATCAAAAATTTCCGGGTTTTAACTCCCGCATCTCAGGAAGAAAACTTTGCCGGATTAGATTCCCTGAAGGTGACGATCGGAACAGGAAGCGTCATCTGTATGACAAACAATTTGCTCCCTGTTGATGAAAACAACTGGTATGTGCCGGTCTGGCTAATTTGAATACAAAAAAGCTTTCTTCTTTGCTTCTCTTTAAATGATGCGCACTGACGCACGAGGAATGGCAGCTAACGCTGCCTCGCGTCAGGCGCAAAGTAAAACGACTTACGTCGTTTACTATATGTTTAATGCATCACCTGTATTTTGTCAAAGGAAAAATGTGAAATATTCATTTGAGGAAACAATATCCTACGTACGCAAAAATCCCCGCCTGGTTTATTTCCAGACGGGGAAAAGGAGATCACCCAGTCACAAACTCCTCCGGACGGCCTTTTATCGCCCCATCACAACCAGTTCATACGGCCTCAGCGTCAGCCTCCCGTCTATCATCTCTGGTTCCCCCTCATAATTTCCCAGAATCTTCTGATATGTCCCGTCCGGGAACTTTTCGGAAACGGTACGGACGGTACCGGACAGATTTCCATATACCAAAAGTTTCTCCTCGCCCAGATTTCTGCGATATGCGATCACATGATCGTCCGCTTCCTCCTGGAACTGAATCGTACCCTCAGATATGATCTTCCTTTTCTTTCGCAGCGCAATCAGTTTCTTATAGAAAGCCAGCACAGACTCGCGATCCCCCATCTGCGACTGCACACAGATGCTCCCAGCGTTGTCAGCCATCGGAATCCACGGTTCAGCATCCGAAAATCCTCCGTTTTTTCCCTTATTCCACTGCATCGGAGTCCGGCCGTTATCTCGCGAACGCGCAGCCAGCACCTGCAACGCTTCCTCCTCTGTTTTTCCCTGTTCACAGAGAATGCGATAATAATTCAGGCTCTCCACATCCCGATATTGGTCGATTGATGCAAAATGCGGATTTGTCATGCCGATTTCCTCACCCTGATAGACATAAGGCGTCCCACGCATCAGATGAATCATACCCGCCAGCATCATCGCCGACTGTTTCCAGTGCCTCCCCTCATCGCCAAACCGGGATACGGTACGCGGCTGATCATGATTACACAAAAAGAGCGCACTCCAGCCATTCCCTGCCTGCATTCCCTCCTGCCATTCCCGGAATAACTCCTTTAATCTTCGATAATCCGGTTCCATCAGCTCCCATTTATTTCCATCCTTATAATCTACTTTGAGATGATGGAAATGAAAGCACATCGAAAGTTCCTTCTCATCTGAATTTGAATAACCAACACAGTTTTTCAGTGTCGTTGAAGACATCTCGCCGACCGTCACGCAATCTTCGATATCCGCATCCCGTACCAGTTCCTTTAAATACGTATGCACTTTGGGGCCATCCGAATAAAATCTTCTTCCATCTCCCTCAAAATCATCCTCCCAGATCTCCGGTTTCGAAATCAGATTGACCACATCAAACCGGAACCCGCGAACGCCTTTCGCCTTCCAGAAACGCAGCACATCCTTTAATTCTTCCCTCACCCGCGGGTTTTCCCAGTTCAGATCGGCCTGCGTCACATCAAACAGATGAAGGTACCACTTGCCGAGCTCCGGCACATATTCCCAGGCAGGTCCTCCAAACTTGGACACCCAGTTTGTCGGCATTTTTTCCGGACTTCCTTCTTTGAAGATATAGTAATCCTGATACTCCTTCTCTCCCGCCAGCGCACGCTGAAACCACTCATGCGACGTCGAAGTATGATTAAACACCATATCCAGCATGATTCCCATGCCCCGCTTTCCACTCTCGCGGATCAGTTCCTCCATATCCTCCATCGTCCCGTATCTGGGATCGATGCGGCGGTAATCCGCCACATCGTATCCATTATCATTCTGTGGAGAAATAAATACCGGTGTCAGCCACAGGTAATCTACGCCCAAATCCCTTAAATAATCCAGTCTTCCAATGATTCCCTGTAAATCTCCGATTCCGTCTCCATCGGAATCCTGAAACGATTTCGGATAGATCTGATATACCACCTTGTCTTTGAATTCTGTCATTTCAATCTCCATTTCGCCGACCTCTCATTGAGGTCACAAACAATCGCAATCGATAGCCCGTTACTCATCAATCACCGCAATCACGGTCTCATTTTCCACGGCATATGCTCCGGTATGAAACTGAATTCCCGAAGCCGTTCCCATCCCTGTCACCACGCAGATTGTCACATCCGGATGTCCGGCCTTTTTTATCTTTTCCCGGTCAAAACGGATCAGCGGCGCTCCGGCCTCAACGATCTGTCCCTCTTCCACCAGATAGGAGAAACCATCTCCCTGCATATCCACCGTATCTATACCGATATGCAGGATCAGTTCCATGCCATTCTCCAGCACCAGCCCGCAGGCATGTCGGGAATCCGGCATCAGTGCGGTCACTCTGCCAGCTGCCGGTGCGCACAGCGTCTCATTCTCCGGAATGATGGCAAGACCCTCACCCAGAACACCTTCCGAAAACACACCGTCTCCTACTTCCTTCAGCGGAATCACCTGGCCGCTCAGATAAGCCCTCAGTTCTCCTCTGTGACCCGTTTCCGCCGTCTCTGCATTTTTCTCCGTTTGTCCACCTGCATTTTCTTTGTTTCCGACTACGTCCTCTGCGATCTCTTCCATCGCACTTCCCGACACTGGCAGCCGTTTTTTCCCAACCAGCACAGTCAGAACAAAGGGAACTGCCACTGCGACAGCCATGCAGAGCGCAAAGCTCGGCATAAACCTTGGCTGAATCGACAGGATTCCCGGAAGTCCTCCCACACCGATCGCATTTGCTGTCGTACCTGTCGCTACGCAGAGCACTGCCGCACAGGCGGAACCAATCATCCCGCATACAAACGGAAAGACATACTTCAGATTAACGCCGAAGATTGCCGGTTCTGTCACACCCAGATAACAGGAAACACAGGCCGGTACATTTACTTCCTGCGCATCTGCTTCCTTCCTCTGCAGATAAATCATTCCCAGAACTGCCGAACCCTGAGCGATATTGGACAGGGCGATCATCGGCCACAGCATGGTCCCGCCGTAATCCGCAATCAGCTGCAGATCAATCGCATTGGACATGTGATGAAGACCCGTGATGACAAGCGGCGCATAAACCAGACCGAAAATCGCGCCAAACACGACCTTAAATGTGCCTGTAATCCCGGCATACACGACTGCGGAAATCGCCGAACCGATCTTCCAGCCGATCGGACCCAGAATGAAATGTGCCGCAATCACCGACAGCACCAGGCTGCAAAAGGGAACCACAATCATCGACACCACCTGAGGCGTGATTCTCCGGAAAAACTTTTCCAGATATACCAGCGTGAACGCGGCAAGGATGGTCGGCAGAACCTGCGCCTGATAGCCGATCATATTAACCTGGAAAAAACCAAAATCCCATTTGGGAATATCTGCAGCCGCCGTGGTCGCCACAGAATAGGCATTCAACAGCTGACCGGAAACCAGCGTCAGGCCAAGAACAATTCCAAGCATCTGTGTCGTTCCCATCTTTTTCGTTACGGACCAGCAGATTCCAACCGGGAGCATGTGGAAAACCGCCTCTCCAATCAGCCACAGAAAACTGTCAATCCCCGACCAGAACTGGCTGATGTCACACAACGTTTTTGTTCCATTTTCAAAGAGGTACATGCTATCAATACAATTCCGGAATCCCAGGATCAGACCGCCCGTGATAATCGCCGGAATCAACGGTGCAAAGATTTCCGTGAGAGCCGTAATGATTCTCTGCATCACATTCTGATTCTGTTTTGCCGCCTGCTTAACCGCGTCCTTCGACACCCCTTCCAGACCGGCAACGGCAGTAAAATCGTTATAAAAATCTGCCACAGTGTTGCCGATAATCACCTGAAACTGTCCGGACTGTGTAAAGCTGCCCTTCACGACCTTCATTGCCTCGATCTTTTTGATGTCGGCCATGCCCGGATCGTTCAGCACAAACCGCATCCTTGTCATACAATGCGACACTGCGGCAATATTCCCCCGCCCGCCTACGAGTGCCAGAAGTTCTTTTGCATCTTCCGCATACTTTCCCATAAAATTTTCTCCTTACATTGGTTTTATCTTGTTTAAACAAGTTCTTGTCTATATTAGTACCACACTTGTTTAAACATGTCAAGTGTTTTTTCAAAATTTGTTTAAACAAGTTTAATCTTTTTTCTTGACACTGGTTTTATTTCCCTTATAATAATGATAACACCATTGGAAACGACAAAAAGGACGACGGAAATGCCAAAAAGCAAATTTGAAGAAATCTATCAGGATTTAAAAAGAAAAATAGAATCAAACGAATACCCCTATCAGCAGCTTCTCCCCTCAGAGAACACCCTGGTTCAAATCTATGACTGCTCCCGGAACACTGTCCGGCGCGCGATCGGACAGCTGGTGACCGCCGGTTACGTCCAGACCATGCAGGGCAAGGGCGTCCGCAACATCTACCGCCCTGTCGAACAGTCTACTTTCACCATTGGTGAGATTGAGACCTTCCGCGAGTCTACACTGCGCAACGGTCAGTCCTCCCGGACAGAAGTATTGCTGTTCTCCGAGATCACGATCGATGAGATACTGTCCTCCCGCACCGGGTTCCCAGTCGGCACGCCGGTATACTATCTCCAGAGACTCCATTACCTGAATGAAAAGCCCCTGATCCTCAACCACAACTATTTTCTGAAGGAAGCCGTCCCCGGCCTTACTCCGGAAATTGCCCGACGTTCCATATATGATTACCTGGAAAATACACTTCACATGACCATCGTCAACAGCAAACGAATCATGACAGTCGAAAAGATTACAGAGATCGATGAGAAATATATGGATCTGAATGCGGAAGAATACAACTGCGTCGCGGTCATCACCAGCTTCACCTACAACAGCAACGGCGTCATGTTCGAGTATACACAGTCACGGCACCGCCCCGATTACTTCCGCTTTCAGGACAATGCCGTGAGAAAATCCGTTCCCACAGAGGGGTTATGATGTGAAAAACACATTTACCATCATCCCCGTAACCAGCGCGAACGCAGCAACAAACGCAAGATACATCAGGAACCGCCTCGTTCCCAGCACGATTTTTACCGCGCCGAGATTGGTGATCTTTGTCGCCGGGCCGGTTATCATAAACGCGGCGGCGCTCCCGATACTCATACCATCCGAGAGCCATGCCTGCAGCAGAGGGATTGTCCCTCCTCCGCATGCATAGAGCGGCACGCCGATGGTCGCCGCCATCAGCACACCCCAGGCCTCATTTCCGCCAAACAGATCCGTCATGACATCCTGCGGCACATAACGCTGAAATACCGCGGACATAACAATTCCCGACAAAAAATACAGGCCCGTGGCCTTTATATTTCTCCCAAGATTCTTCACAAATCGCAGGACAACATTAGGATCGGTATCATGGCTTACCGGTTCCTCAAACCCATGGAAATCAAAGAACTTCTTCCCATGAAAAAAAATCCGCAGCAGAAGTCCCGCGATGATACCGCACACAAAGCTGGAAAGGATCCGTACAATCAGAGCAGTCCGCCCCAGCGCGGCGCTGTAAATGATCAGCTGCGGATTAAGCAGAATCGAACTCATCATAAATGCCGCAAGCCAGTCGTCGGGGATCCCGCTTCTGGAAAAGGATGCGGCAAGCGGAATCGTGCCGTACATACACAGCGGCGAAGCGATCCCCAGCGCGCTCGCTGCAGCCGTACCAGCTATACCCGGTTTTCGATCACCCAGACTACGGAATATATCATGTATACGATCTTTCAAAAAGACAGAGACAGCGGAACCAAGCACCATCCCCAGCACCCAGTACCGGAAGATTTGTCGGAACTGGATCTCAAAATAATACCAGAGATAGATCATTTCCCTGCGAATCATGCTTAACATAGCCGCTGTCTCCTCTCCTTGTCCACCACCTGCTTCCCATATGCTTACCCGCTGATATCAACCAGCTGATAACTCCTGCTCCCCAGCCCGATTGTCTCCGCGTTTTCCAGCGTATGAAGGCCATTCCGATCCTGCACCCGTCTGACAAATGATTCATTGCCCTCTGACACCCAGACCAGATCGATACATGCCTGATCCAGAGTAACCGGATCCGTGGACGCCAGAATTCCGATATCATGCATATCAGGTTCGGACGGATTGCCATCGCAGTCACAGTCGATGGACAGGCGGTTCATCACATTGACATACACAATGCGCTCCCCGTGGCCCAGATAATCCGAAACCGATTTTCCGGCATCTCCCATCGCTTCCAGGAAGTCATCCTGCTGGCCTCCCATAAAGCTCGTCCGGCTTACTCCCCCGGTATGAATCCAGCATTTTCCCTCACTGGAGCCGAGGCCGATGGAGATATTTTTGATCGCGCCTCCAAAGCCTGCCATGGCATGGCCTTTAAAATGAGACAACACGACATAGGAGTCATAATCGCCAAACGCCGCTCCCACATAGTTCTCACTAAGCTTTGTCCCTCCCTCTACCGGCAGAGTCATGGAACCATTTTCATCCTGGATCTGGACATTGGCAATCGCGGTAAATCCGTGATCCTCCGCCACCTGATAATGCATCGCCGTCTCCGCGCGGGAACCGCCGTAAGCGGTATTACACTCGACAATCGTTCCCTCTACCTGATGAACCAGATCCGCAATCAATTCCGGACGCAGATAATTGGAGACCGGAGGCTCGCCGGTAGACAGCTTCACCGCCACATTACCCGTCGGCGTCCAGTTCAGCCTGTCATATACCTGAACCAGCGTTTCCGGAGAAATATCAGAAATATAATATACCGTCGGCGCGTCCGCGGAATCCGTCCGCCATGCCAGATCCGAGAGGCTGATCACCGCACCGCCGTTTGTCATCAGACTTCCGGCCTGATCATTATCAGTCTCAACCTCTGCTGTCCCTCCCGGGCCGCCTTCTTCTTCCTGCCCTGCGGTTCCCGCGACGACCACATCGGCCGCGTTTCCGGTGATCGCACAGCCTGACAAAACGTTTGCAGCCGCCAGCAAAGCCACCATCAACATGATCTTTTTCTTCATTTTGTCTCCTTTCTTTGCCCAGTTTTCCATCTTCTGTATAACAGAATAACACAGTCTCTTTTTGTCATTCAAATACTTATTTTCTATCTGTTTTTATGCCTTGAAAGTATGTAAAACTATCTCTCCAATACTCCGGCCACTTCTTCCAGATACTGCCGGATGGGAAGATGCTGAGGACAACGTTTTTCACATTTTTCGCATTTCAGACAATCAGAGGCTTTGCCATGCGTCTGTGCCAGATTTCCATAATAGGTCCCGGCAACCATTCCCTGTCTGGCTCCAAATCGTTTCAGATTATTATAGATCGCAAAATAATCCGGAATGGCGATCTTCATCGGACAGTCATCCACACAATATCGACAGGCCGTGCAGGGAATGGTAACCGCCGCGCGGATCACCTCCGCGGCCTGCTCTACAATAGACATTTCCTGCTTATTCAACGGATGGAATGACTCCATATAACCGACATTATCCTCCATCTGTTCCTGGCTGCTCATACCGGAAAGCACAATCATCACATTGGCCGGACTTGCTGCGAAACGAATTGCCCACGAAGCAACCGACATCCCCGGCGCGTAATCCTGATAGAGTTTTACTGCCTCCTGCGGAACATCCACCAGACTGCCGCCCTTAATCGGTTCCATGACAATCACCGGCTTGTGATGCTTTAACGCCACCTCGTAGCATTTTCTGGATTCTATAGTCGGATCTTCCCAGTCCAGATAATTAAGCTGCAGTTGTACATATTCCATCTCCGGGTGCTTTGTCAGGATCTCCTCCAGAAGCGCCGCCTTGTCATGATAGGAAAGACCAATGTGTTTCACTTTCCCCTGCTCTTTCAGCTTCTGGATAAAAGCAAAGGCATGCTGCTCCTGTGCCTGCTGATAGGACGGCGCACCAAGACCATGGAGCCAGTAGTAGTCCACATATTCCACTCCCAACCGCTCCAGCTGTGCGTCAAAGAAAGGCTGAAAATCCTCCTCACCTTTTAACATAAAAAGCGACAGCTTATCGGTAATCGTATAGGAATCGCGGGGATAACGTTTTGCCACCGCCTCCCGAAAAGCCACCTCACTCTGTCCTCTGTGATAGGGCGCCGCCGTATCAAAATAAGTAAATCCTCTTTCCATGAACATATCGACCATTCTTTTTACCGCATCGATATCTATACTGGCATAGTCATCCGGATTAATAAGAGGCAATCTCATAAGTCCAAAACCAAGTTTCTTCATAATCTCACTTCTCCTTATCTCACATCACGTTGTTCGTTTCACCGAAGGATACCTTCCGGTTATTTGCCGATTGTATCCTTTTATTTTACTCCTTTTTTCTTGATACAGAAGTATCAATGTGTTATCATGGTATAAAGGATAAACTTTATACAGGAGGTCTTCATGTACAATCATCAGCTTGATGCTTTTATTCGAACAGCAGATATGGGAAGCTTCGGCAAAGCGGCACAATCCATGTATATTTCCGCTCCTGCTCTGATTCAGCAGATTAATTTACTGGAAGACCGATGCGGATTTAAACTGTTTATCCGTTCCAACCATGGGGTAAAGCTCACCCCGGCCGGGAAATCTCTCTGCGAAGATGCCAGAACCATCATCCGGCTTTCCAAAGACGCCTTAAACAAAGCATCACGATTAGCCGTGCAGGCCGAAACTACGGTGCGCATCGGAACTTCGCTTCTCTATAAATGCCGGCTTCTGCCGGAGATCTGGGCAAAAATCAGTGAAGAACATCCTGAATTAAGAATTGAAATTCTGCCTATGGCGGAATATCAGAACAGAGGGACGACATTTTCTTCCTTAGGCGTCGATTTTGATTTGTTTGAAGCTGTTTACGGGTCCAAAGGATGGAAGGGAAACTGCAGGTTTCTAAAGCTTTCCGAGGTTTCCATCTGCTGCGCGGTCTCCAGAAAACATCGCCTTGCAAAGTCAGAAAAATTATCCCTGCAGGACTTAAACGGAGAGTATCTGGTCATGCCGATTGAAGGAGTATCGGAAGAACTGGACAATTTTCGCGCAGAGATTACAGAAAAGTTTCCAACCATACAGATCATTGATTCCAGTTATTACGGCGTGGACACCTTTACCCTGTGTGAAGTAAATCCCTATGTCCTGATTACACAGCCGGTTTATGCTGATATCCACACCAATCTGGTCACAATTCCACTGGAAACCGATTATACCATGCCCTATGGACTGGTTTATGCGAATGATCCTACGATAGCAACTCAAAAATTTATACAGGCGGCTTTATCTGCCATGCCGGATTATCGCGACAGCGATGGTTACAGATATGGATGCGATCGTTGATGCCGAGGCAATCGCTGCCACTACGCAGATCATCGCATCCGGATGTCCCCGGAATCGGGCGTGGGAACGAATCCCCCTGAACGATTCCGGACAAGGCGCCTGACTCATATCAGACGCCTTGTTTTTGCCATGCTTTTTGGCAACTGTCAAATTGCATTGCCCGTATATTTATCATAGTCAACCTCAATCTGATCCTGTAAAATCCGAAACGCCAGTTCCATCTGCGGACTGATCCACCTGTTTTTGTGAAACACAATGACCCCTGGATATGGTTTGTCATCCAATTCTGTCTCCAACCGGAGCAGGGAACCGTTTTTTAATTCTTCTTCCACAGAAAACTGCGGTA